>NZ_CP017774.1:1283738-1925607 GCF_001857965.1 Flavobacterium commune
CTTGTAATTTTTTGGTTAATTAATAGTTTGTTAGTGTGTAAATCATTATCGTTCTTAGAAATCTATTAAAGAATAATTCATCTAATATTAACATATAATTCACATTACAAATCTAATGGAACAGAATGCTTACAGAGGGGGTAAATACCACATTAAAAAAGGGGTAAATTAGTATTTTACAATTAAAAACAGCTTTTTTTTACATCTACAATAAAAAAACAAGAATAATTTTACGCAATAATCAATTAATTAAGAAGTCGCCTAAATAGAAAAAAATCACCTATGAGTCATTCTAATCCCAAATAAAAGTTAAAGAAAAGCGGCCTCATTTCATTTGAAACGAGACCGCTTTTTTAGACTATTTAAAATCAAATCATTTCACAAAACGGGACATCTCTGAAGCTGCTAATAAAAAAGCACCTACACCAAAATCAGCAGTGGAGTTTTTATCGACAACTTGACCCGGGATGGCTTTTTCGCCTATCGGCTGAACATAGCCAACTGTACCGTCTGCTTGAAGAGCAAAATGAGTTAAATAATTCCATGATTTCTCCACTACAGGCAAATAGGTTGCTTTATCTAAAATTCCGTTATTAATTCCCCATAAATAACCATAAGTAAAAAATGCCGTTCCGCTAGTTTCCGGTCCCGGTGCATGTTCTGTATCTAAGATACTTCTGGTCCAATAACCTTCTTTTTGTTGGGCTGCTGCCAATGACTTAGCCATATCTTTAAAGCGATTGATGTATTCTTGTCTGTGTTTGGCATTCTTTGGTAAATCCTGAATAATTTTGGCGTAGCCTGCAAAAATCCATCCGTCTCCTCTGGCCCAAAAGTCTTTCTTTCCATTGGCACTTTTATGTTTTGGGTAAACATATTTTGCATCGCGGAAATATAATTTTGCCTCATCGTCATACATAATACTATTAGCATAAGTTAAATACTCATGCAACTTTTCAAGATACAATTCATTCCCCGTTAACTTATACAACTTGGTCATAACCGGCATTACCATATACAATCCATCAACCCACCACCAGTAATCATTAGCTGCGGTACTCATTTGATATTCCATCACCTCACGGGCTCGGGCAATTTTATGAGCATCTTTTTTTCCTGTATAATTATACAAATCAATATAAGTTTGAAAACAAATTTGCCAATCGCCAAACAAAACATGCTTATCGGTTTCTCCATAATTGTATTTCCATTCGGATTTATTTGTAGATTTAGCTCCCATCCATTGGTTTTTCTCAGCCCAAGCCATAGAATAATCCAGATATTTTTTGTTTTTAGTTACTTTATAAGCTTCCATATTTCCGGTATGATAAGCAGCAACATTCCAGAAAGCGTTACCTAATTCCGGGTGGGAATCCTGCCAATGACTGTTTACTTTATCAATAATAGCAATTACTTCTTTTTTAGATTGCTTTATAGTTACTCCTTGTTTTACTGCGGTACTTTTACAACTAACAACTGCTAAAGCGGTCATCAGCACCAAAAGTGTTTTTTTAAAATTCATTGGTTATAGATTAGATTATTATTTTATTATTTTCAATCAGTCAATGTATAAATTTGCAAGAAAAAGATCAAGTTGATTTCCAGAAACTCTCATTCAATATATACTTATTATCTTTTACATTTTGATACTTCTTTTTGAATTCCGAAGGATTCATATCATAAAACTGCTGGAATTGTTTTCTAAAATATTTAATATCACCAAAACCCGCCAATGAAGCTGCCTGACTTATCTGCAAATCGGTTGTAATTAACAAAGTAGCCACTTTTCTTAAACGCACACTTCTTGTGAATTCTGAAACCGACTTACCAGTAATTTTTTTGATTTTCTTATAAACCAATGAATGACTCATCCCTAACTCAAGAGCCAAATCCTGCACATTGAAATTTTCTTGATCTAAATTAGCATCAATCACCTCAACAATTCTATCAATCAACTTCTTATCCTCATCGGATATTTTTGAACTTACAACATTTTTAGTAACAGAATTAAGCAAATAATTCTGTTCACTATCACGTCGGCTAAGTATCCCGTTAATTCGCGCCAACAAATAATCATTATCAAATGGTTTTGTAATATAATCGTCAGCACCTACTTCGGCACCTTTCAGTTTCACCTCTTCCGAAGTTCCTCCGGTAAGCAATATTATCGGGATGTGTTTTAACTCCTCATCAGATTTGACATGTTTACAAAAAGCCACACCATTCATATCGCCCATTACCACATCCGAAATAATTAAATCCGGCTGCACTTTTCTAATTATTTCCAATGCTTTTTCGGCACTTTCGGCAGCAGTAACACTGTATTTAGGTGCTAATATTTTCTTCAGATAATTTCTTATTTGAGGATTATCGTCCACAACTAAAATGCTTTTGGCATCTTTTATTAAGTCTTCTGTAATTTCAGATTCTTGATTATCTTCTAAAACATCTTCCTCTAATGTTTTGTCCTGTAGAAATTCTTCTAAAAACAAAGTTCTGTCACTTAAATCTTCCCGTATTTCAATATCGCCAAAATGTTCTTTTCCTAAAAGCAATCTAATTTCAAAAGTAGCTCCGCCATTTTCATTATCTGCACAACTCACCCTTCCGTGGTGCTGATTAACAAATTGTTTTACCAAATAAAGTCCGATACCAAATCCTTTTCGATTGTTTTTAATGTTTTTATTCGATTGATAAAACAGATTGAATATTTTGTCTTTATCAGCATCCGGAACTCCTTCACCGTTATCAACTACGTTTATAACAACCTCATTAGCCACACAACGCAGCTGAACCGCAACCGCACCATTTTCTTTTTCGGTAAATTTTAAGGCATTCGAAATCAAATTAAACAAAGCCATTTCTATCTTTTCCCGATCGGCATAAACAAATACTGATTCTTCAGAAATACTAAAGCTATAGTCTATTTTTTTAGTTTTGGCATGATGTACAAAACAGCTAAAAACCTCTTTAGCCAATTCAACAATATCAATTTTAGCAATTTTGAGTTTTCCGGTCTCGGTTTCGGTTTTTCTAAAAAGCAACAACTGATCTACTAAACTCAATAATCTTCGGGAATTGCTATACACCATTTCTATAGCTCCGGAATCTATTTGCTGCTTATCGCCATAAATAATATCTTTCAGTGGATTGATAATCATTGTCAAAGGAGACCGAAATTCATGAGAAATATTGGTAAAAAAAGTTAGCTTTTTTTCGTTCAATTCCTTCTCCTGTTTGGCTAAATTCTGTGAAAGCTGCACCTCATACTTTAATTGAGCCTGCTTTCTTTGGTATTTATCAACTACATAAATCACAAAAGCAATAGCTAACAAATAAAGGAAATAAGCAAAAGAACTTCTGTACCAAGGTGGCAATACAGTGATGGGCAACGAAATGATTTTAGAATTCCAAATTCCCTCTGCATTTGTAGATTTAATTTTTAAAGTATAATCGCCCTCTGTTAATCTTGAATAGTTGGCACTTCTTATATTATCGACATAATGCCATTGCGAATCCCAACCTTCCAGAAAATAAGCATAAGATATTTTCTCAGGCAAACTGTACTCTAATGCTGCGAATTCTATATTCAGCATCGACTCATCATACGGAAGTTTTAGCTCATCAATTCCAAAAGTGGTTACGCCCGATTCCTCTATAGCCTTGTTATTTACTTTTATCGAAGTAATTACCAGTTTGGGGAAAGCATGAATTTGTGCATTTATTTTGGTATCAATAATATTAAATCCCTTAATTCCTCCGAAAACGATTTCCCCCGTAGAAAGCTTGAGTGCCGCATTGTAATTAAACTGATTGCTTTGAAGTCCGTCAGCATCATGGTAACTGGTTATTTTTCCGTTAGCAGCGTTGTATACAAAAATACCATTATAAGTACTACACCAATAGACTCCCCGTTTATCCCGAATTATATTTAGAACCGAATTATTTGGAATTCCATCAGCCTGGGTTAAAAATTTTCTCTCCAAAGTTTGGGGATTAAAAATCATTAAACCGCCTCCCTCAGTACCTACAAGCATTTTGGTATTAGAAATGGAAACAATGGATCGCACAGGATATTTAATCTCAATTTCCTGACGCTTCAATGTCTTTGGATTGAGTTTAATTAATTTTGTAAAATTTCCTAACCAAAGATTTTCCTGAAAATCCTGTGTCATCGAAATGATTCCGCTAATTTTTGCATCTACAAAATCAAATTGATCAATAGTTGCATTATAACGGTACAATCCCTCTTCATCCGGAGAACCTGCCCACAAAACTCCGTCTTTACTATGAAAAAGTACCCAGATGTTTTTTTGGATAATATTATATTTCAGATTAAAAAGCTGATATCTTTTAAAACTTTGGGTCTGAGAATTAAATAGACAAACTCCTCCTCCATAAGAGCCAAACCAGATTCCTTTGGCATCTTTTACAATTGTCGAAACAAAATTATTTGCCAACGAATTAGAGTCACTTGGATTATAAGAATAATTAGTAAAAACATTATTCTTTCTGTCCCACAAACTGGCTCCGCCACCATCAGTTCCTATCCATAGATGATTGCTATCCTGTTCACACAACGACAAGATAAAATCACTTGGCAAAGTATTGCTTGTTTTTTCATTTTTAGAAACGGTCGAAAAAGGACTTTTTTTATTTTCAAACCTGTTGACACCTCCTCTTAAAGTACCAATCCAAACCCGATTTTCACTATCAAAATACAAAGACGAAATAGCATTACTATTTAACTTTTCATTCTTCAAACTTGCACTTAATAACGAAAAAGAATCCGAAGTAAAATTGTATTTTACAATACCATTACCATTAGTAGCAATCCAAAGTTCTTTCGAATCGGGTTTATACATTAAATCAGCTATAGGATATCTAATTTCCTGATTGGTATAAATTCGATGCGTTTTATCAAACGTATTGTATTTTAACAAACCTCCATCAATTGCTACCCAAACATTTGAAAATCCATCATAAAAAACACAACCTCCACTCAAAACATCCGGATAAACTACAGTAATTTTTTTTGCGTTTAACTCCATCGTTACAAGTCCTGCACCCTGAATAAACCCCCATAATCTCCCTGATTTATCAAAATCAATTCCTTGAAGATGATAATCCCATTGTAATTTACCGTTTATATAAAGTGGAATCTGGATAATTTTCTTATCCTTATCCGAATAACAAAGCAAACCTCTACCTGCGCTGGCAATATATATTTTGCTTTTATAATCTTTAATTGCATTGATTGCAATACTTATTAACTCATTTTTACCCGTTTTAGGATTCACACAATACCTCGCACTGAACCGGTTAGTGAAATAACTATAAACACTCAAACCTGTTTTTGTACCAACCCAAATCTCATTTTGTGTTCCACAGATACTAACAACTCTGTTATTAATTAACGAATTGGCATCATTCGGTTCATTTCTGTAATTGGAAAAACCATAACCGTCAAACCTACTAATCCCATCATACGTTCCAAACCACATGAAACCTCTCTTGTCCTTATAAACGGAAGTTACCGCATTATTAGCCAATCCATTTTCAATACCAATGTATCCAATGTCATACTTTTCCTGGCTATAACCTGAAACAAGGAACTTAGGTACACGCTGCGAATTAATCGTAAAAGAGATTAAAAGCATTAAAAACAGTAGCACTCTATTTATCAAAATACACTTTGGTTAGTTGGTTAGGAATATTTTTTTATTCAAATTTAGGGTTCGCTCAAACATCCTTTACATCAGCGTTAAAAAAAGAGCGGTGGTTTAAACCCTAAAAGTAGAAAAACCTATGAATAAATATCATAGGTTCTCTAAATAAACACAAAAAAAACCACTAAATTAATTAACTAATGAAATTATATACGAATAAGTATATTTTTTATCCAATAATCGATACTCATCATGCGGCAAACTTCCCCAGCTATCATCGCCACCCACACCTCTTTGCTTATAATCCAAATGCAGGTAAACTGCTTCCTTAGAATTCAAATCTAAATCAGAAGGATGACGCTGCGATTTACGCTTTCCGGGATCTAAATCTTCTGTTGGGATATTCAATGCACTAAAACCAATAGGCTGAATTCCTTCAATTTTCAATCCTTGCCCCTTATCATTTTTCAATATCAACCAGCGAACATCGGTTTTATATCCTGATTCCTGTGGACGAATATAATTTCTGGTATATTGATTAATCACCTTATCCGAATAAGTTCCCATAAACGAAGCCGTATTTCTATCAGAATAATTTTCCCAAGGGCCTCTTCCGTAAAAATTCAAATTATCATAAACTCCGTTTAATTTTAAACGCATTCCAAAACGAGGCAACTCAGGCAAATCTTTCCCTGTCATATCAATTGACGCTGTAAGCTTTATTTTTCCATCATTTTGAATCAGATAATTCACCGTATAAGGCACTTCAACCTGAGCCAATTTGTAAACCACTTTAATCAACAATCCTTCGGTAGATTTTTTATCCAAATCAATACTTACCACCGTTGGATTTTTATGAGCTTCCCTCCAAACAACCAGTTTATTTTGCATACCACTTCCAAAATCATTATCCGTTGGAGCTCGCCAGAAATAAGGTGTTGGAAAATTAGAAATCATAGTATTCGCATCACTTTTCAAGGCATATTTCACAATTTCTCCTTTTTGCAAATCAAATGCTCCGCTAACGTTTTCTGTTTCAAAAGAAAGCACTTTATTTTTTTCAGAATACTTCAATTTAGCCGGACTTTTAGAAACTGCAACAGTATTTTGAAAATAATTTCCTTTACCGATTGCAAATTGTGCTCTGGCAACTTCATGCCCTTTTGCAACCAAAGGAGCATCGTATTTTGAAAAAGCAAACACATTTACATAGTACTCTGAATTAGAATCCAAAGCTCCTAAATCCAAATGAAATTCTTTAGTTTCTTCAGGATTTACATCCAAATTGAATGTAGCTTCTTTTACTTTCTGCCCATCTTTAATCAATTCCCATTTAAAATTATAATCAGAAAGATTGGTGAAATTGAAATAATTTTTAACCACTAAATCCTTTTCATTTTTCAATTGAAATTGAATGTCCTGATACACTTTTTTAACTTCTAACAAACCCGGGTGCGGAATTCTGTTAGCCGAAACTAATCCATTAGCACAGAAATTTTCATCATTATGTAATTTAGCTCCTCCTAAATCACCCCCGTAAGCCCAGAATTCTACTCCCTTTTCATTTTTGGTTTTCATTCCCTGATCAACCCAGTCCCAGATAAAACCTCCTTGCATGTGTTTGCTACCATGAATAATATCCCAATATTTCTGGAAATTCCCGCTACTATTCCCCATAGCATGTGAGTATTCACACATAATATACGGACGTTTTTTATCGGCTTCAGCATAAGTTTTCATGCTTTTAATACTTGGATACATTGGACACACAATATCAGTATTTTTATTCTCGCCGGCTTGTTCAAACTGAACTGGTCGCGAAGAATCCACCTGTTTCAACCAGTCGTAAGCATCATAAAAAACAGGACCATTTCCACATTCATTTCCTAAAGACCAGATAATAATCGAAGGATGATTTTTATCGAAAGCAAACATTCTTTTGACACGGTCTAAATGTGCCGGCACCCATTCCGGCAAATAAGCCGGATGTTTTTTCTGATCAAACCAATTTTGCCATTCGGCTCCCATCCCATGCGTTTCTATATTAGCTTCATCAACTACATAAAATCCATACTCATCACACAAATCATAAAAATGAGTATCATGTGGATAATGACACATACGAATTGAATTGATATTGTATTGCTTCATTAACTGAAGGTCTTTTATCATTAAATCCTTGTTAGGCACATGTCCGTTTACATCATCATGCTCGTGAATATTCACTCCTTTTACTAAAATCGCTTTGCCATTAACCAACAATTGAGCGTTTTTGATTTCTACTTTTCTAAAACCTGTTTTTTTAGAAATAATTTCTAACACCTTTCCTTTATTATCCAGTAAAGTGATTGTATATCGGTACAAATTGGGCGTTTCAGCATTCCATTGCTTTACGTTTTCTATTGTTTTTTGAAAACTAATTTTTAATTCTTTCGAACCTATTTTTTTAGTTTCCGAGAAAACAACTTTACCATCATTGTCAAACAATTCTACTTTAACAGCAGGATTTTTTATCTTATTATTTTCGAAAGATTTTAAAGTAACATCCAGATTAAAAATTCCGTTTTTATATTGATTGTCTAAATCACTTTTCACAAAATAATCCCAAACAGTAGTTTTTGGCATTGCCTGTAAATACACATCACGCTCAATACCACTTAATCTCCAAAAATCCTGATCTTCCAGATAACTTCCATCATGCCAACGAAATACTTGTACTGCAATTAAATTGTCTCCTTTTTTCAAAAAAGAAGTAATATTAAACTCGGCCGGAGTTTTAGAAGCCTTTGTCATTCCTACTTCTTTTCCGTTCAAAAACACTCGGGCATAACCCGTAATAGAACCAAAATGAAGGATGATTTCTTTGCCTTTCCAGGAATCAGCAACCGTGAAATTACGACGGTAACTTGCCACAGGATTGTAATCGCCACCTATAAAAGGCGGATTTTTAGGAAAAGGATAGGTAATATTAGTATAAATAGGAATATCAAAACCTTTCATTTCCCAGTTTGAAGGCACAGCAATCTCTTTCCATTTTGAAACATCCAAATCGGTTGCGAAGAAATCCTGCGGTCTTTGTGTTGGATTTTTTACAATATCAAACTTCCAAAGTCCGTTTAAACTTTGATACAATACTGATTTTTGAGGATTATTTTCTTTTAATTCTTCCGCATTACTATACAAAAGAAAAGAACTTCTCCCTGCCTCTTTTCCTCTGTCCAGTATTTGAGGATTCTCCCATTCGTTAGTTTGGGCAAAATTAATCTGTACACCTAAAAGCAAAACAACTGCTAAAAAAACCTTTTTCATCTAACTATTTTTGATTCTTAAATAAAATAGAAAATTGTCATTCCAAAATAGCCTAAAAACACATTAAAAAAACCATCCTAATATTAACCAAAATAAAAACAGTCAGCTAAAATAAGGAATGACAAAAATCCAGATTACAAATTTATACAACCCCACAAAAGACATGAGGGCTAATTTGGCACAATAAAAGGGGTAAATTAGTAAAAACAATAAAAAAACCGCTTTTTAAATACAGAATATCGAATTAATTACATTTTATATTATTTATATCTCACGAGAAGTACAAGAGCAAATAGAACTTTTAATCTAAAAAATTAATCATTAATCAGAGCTATTTAAAGCAATTATCATAACTTTTTTTGAATTAATTATAAAAAGGCAAAAACTAAAAAAAACACTTTTTTCGAAACGCTTCTATATAAAAACTGACATTTTGAAATCCACAAGCGTTAGGATTAATTCTTTTTCAAAATACAGTTTTAAACAAAAAAAGCCTCTTCTTTCGAAGAGGCTTTTGTACCCGGAGCCGGAGTCGAACCGGCACGGTTTCCCACAGGTGTTTGAGACCAGCGCGTCTACCAATTCCGCCATCCGGGCTTAGCAGACAGAGATAATAACAATTATCTCAACGCAATAAAGAAAATTTAATCCTTAGACCAAATGTCTTTTCTTTAACACGGTGCAAATGTAAAAAATATTCTTAAACATTCTAAGAAAAAATCTTAAAATTTTACTTTCACAGTCAAATTAATTTTCTAAATTTGCAGCTCGTTAAAACAGCATATACTAACTAACTCCACCCGAGGCATTTATACATAATCTGGCTTTAAAAAAAGACAAAGCCAAGGCTGTATGGAGCGCAACGGAATAAAAACAACAAATTAAATGTCACAAAAAGAACCAGAAGCTAAAATTTTTGCTTGTTCACAAAGTGTCTATCTAGCTGAAAAAATTTCCGAAGCATACGGCATTCCATTAGGTAAAGTTTCTATGTCACATTATAGTGACGGTGAATTTCAACCTTCTTACGAAGAGTCCATCAGAGGTTTACGCGTATTTATTGTTTGCTCTACTTTCCCTAACACGGATAATTTAATGGAGTTATTATTAATGATTGATGCTGCTAAACGTGCATCGGCCAGACACATTACCGCTGTTATGCCCTACTTTGGCTGGGCAAGACAAGACAGAAAAGACAAACCAAGGGTTCCAATTGGAGCAAAACTAATTGCTAAAATGCTGGAAGCAGCCGGAGCAACCAGAATCATGACCATGGATTTACACGCAGATCAAATCCAAGGGTTCTTTGAAAAACCGGTTGATCACCTTTTTGCTTCAACAATATTCTTACCATACGTAGAAAGCCTTAAGTTAGATAACCTAACAATTGCTTCTCCGGATATGGGAGGTTCCAAAAGAGCTTATGCTTATTCAAAATTCTTAGAATCAGATGTTGTTATTTGCTACAAACAACGTAAAGCAGCCAACATTATCGATACTATGGAATTAATCGGCGAAGTAAGAGGCCGCAATGTTATCCTTGTTGACGACATGATTGACACAGGAGGAACATTAGCAAAAGCAGCCGACTTAATGATGGAAAGAGGAGCATTAAGCGTAAGAGCTATTTGCACTCACGCTATTTTGTCTGGAGGAGCTTACGAAAAAATAGAGAATTCAAAGTTAAGCGAATTAATCGTTACCGATTCTATTCCTTTAAAGAAAGCATCAAACAAAATTAAAGTTGTAAGCTGCGCACCACTTTTTGCCGAAGTAATGCAAATGGTGCAAAACAACAATTCCATTAGTGGAAAGTTTATCATGTAACTAAAAAAGTACTTAGCACATAGTCCTTAGTCTAATAGCTAAGAATCAGACTATGAACCAGAGTCCAAAATAAGGACTTGGGACTAACAGCTAAGGACTTAAAAAAAGAGTTTAATTAATAACTATATAAATATTTAAAATGAAATCGATTACAATTAAAGGATCAGAAAGAGAAAGCGTGGGCAAAGTTGCTACTAAAGCCTTACGTAATGCTGGAGCGGTTCCTTGCGTGTTATACGGAGGAGATCAACCAGTTCATTTTTCAGCAGAAGAAAAAGCATTCAAAAACTTGGTTTACACTCCAAACGCTCACACAGTTGTGATCGAATTAGAAGGAAAATCATTCAATGCAATTTTACAAGACATCCAGGTTCACCCAGTTTCTGACAAAATCTTACACATTGACTTTTTTCAATTGTATGACAACAAAGAAATCACTATTGAAGTTCCTGTAAAAATTATTGGTAACTCTAAAGGAGTTATGGCAGGTGGAGATTTACGTATCAACAACCGTAAATTAAAAGTTAAAGCTTTACCAAAAAATCTACCGGATTTCGTTGAAGCTGACATCACTCCTCTTGACATGGGTAACAAATTATATGTTACTAAAGTACCTACTCCAGACTTCAAAATCATGCACCCAGATAACACAGTTATTTGCCAAGTGAAGATGTCTCGTGCGGCTATGAAAGCAGCTCAAGAAGCAGCAAAAGCAGCAAAAGCTCCTGCAAAAGGAAAGAAAAAATAATTTTTTTTCACTTATACAAAAAGCATCAATCGAAAGGTTGGTGCTTTTTTTTTGAAACAAATGTCAATAACACAAAATCAATTGCAATGTAAAATAAGTTAATTATTGAAATTGACATTTGAACCTTGTAATTGAAATTTATAGTTATTTTTGCAGCATGTTAAAATGGATCAACCAGTTGTTTTCACCAACAAAAACAGCAGACAAAACAGATTATATGAAGAAATTTCTAATCGTAGGACTAGGAAATATAGGTGCCGAATACGTAAACACACGCCACAATATTGGATTTAAAGTATTGGATTATTTAGCCAAAAAAGAAAGCCTTGACTTCCAAACGGTGAAATTAGGCTCACTAGCCGAATACAAATTCAAAGGAAGAAGCTTTTTTCTTTTAAAACCCAATACTTATATGAATTTAAGCGGCAAAGCCGTACAATATTGGATGGAAAAAGAAAACATCCCACTGGAAAATATATTTGTCATTACTGACGACTTAAACCTGTCTTTTGGAACCATCCGCATCAAACCTAAAGGCAGCGATGGCGGTCACAACGGATTAAAAAACATCAATTTAGTTCTAAATACCAATCAATACACTCGTTTTCGTTTTGGAATCAGTGACGAATTCAAAAAAGGAAGACAAGTAGATTATGTACTGGGCGAATGGAACGACCAGGAAAAAGAAGCACTACCGGAGCGTTTAGAAATAGCTTCCGAAATCATTAAATCTTTTGGAACAGCCGGCTTAGAAAATACCATGACAACATTTAACGGAAAATAAAAAAAGGCTGGAAATTTTCTCTCCAGCCTTTTTCAATTTTAAACAAGTGCCTTATTTTATTATAATTTTAGCCGTCTTTTTAATTTTACCATCTAACAAGGTCACAAAATAAACTCCTGATTGTGGTTTATTTTGCAATTTAATATCCTGATCAAAACCACCGTTGTTTTGGAATTTTTCATCAAACAACCTTCTGCCCGAAGTATCATAGACTAATATTTCAATATCATTAGAAGTCGTACTAATGTATTTTACATTGAAATTTTCATCATTATCCATCGAACTCACTATTAAATCCTTGTTTATTTCTTCATAAGGTACTAAGGTATAGTTCTGCATACAAATTGTAACCGAAGCAGCATTCAAAAAACCGGTATCATTGGTAAAAATATCACGAATACGCAACGACCACACTCCTTGAGAACTTTCGCCATTAAAAACACCCAAAACACCCAAAGGAGCAACACTTTGCAAAACGGTATTCCCACAAACTAAATCACCTCCGGCATCGTCAAAATTAATTTTTAAACTACTATCATTAGTTCCACAACCGTTATAAAGCAATTTGACAGCTGTAGCCTGCGGACTCCTTAACTCCATTTGAACATCGGAAAAATAGGTATGCGAAATATCCACATTGACATTGACATCAGAAACAAAAATATCCGAAGAAGGAACAGTAACATTAATATTAGCAAAATTACCCTGCTCCGGAATAGCATAAGGAAATGATGTTTCAAAATTATAAGTCTGACAATCAGACTCCACCAGATAGCCTATTGCAAATGCTTTACTATTGACTGCGTAAAAAATATTATCTGTTGGTTCAATCAAAATTCTACAAAATCGGGAAGAAACATTAGGAACAGTAATCGTTTCGGATCCATCATTAGCAACATTAGAAGCCAAAACGGTAGAAAAAGTAACCCCATTATCCGTAGAAAGTTTGATATTTACCCTGGAAGCACCCGCTAATGAATTAGTCCCATTAACATTCCAACTAATCGTTTGATTGGTATCCTGAAACCAGCTTAAATTATCGATATTTTGAGAAGTCACCTCAAATGGTCCTGCCGTACCACTTACATTCACAATCATTTCATCTGAAACAGTTTGCGCCAATCCTTCGGCAGCATTATCTCTGGCTGTAATCACAAAATTAAGTGTTCGGGCTACATCTGAAACCGACTCCCATCGGCTCCTTAATCTTCCGGCTAAAACATTTTCAAAACTTGGCATATACCTAACCGTTGTACTTACAGGAGGAAGAGATCGAAATAGAGGCCCATTAGTCTTTGTACTCAAAGCAACACTTGCATCACCCTCTGCTGATGTAGCCGAATCATTTTGTTCCCAGGTATAAGTTAAAGCCTTCGATGAGCCTCCCGTTCCTTTTAATACAAAGGCCGTTCCTTTAGGTATCGTATAATCGGCACCGGCATTAACCACAGGTTCACTAGCACTAATGGTTGTAACTATCGGACAGCTCTTTGTTGCTAAATTACCCTGAATTTGACTAATACTCACAAAAGAAAAATAATCATCCGAACGTTGTTCTACATCATAATCGGTTGTAATTCCTGCATAACCCATTATAGTAGAGCCACTTCCAGGTTCTACACTTACTCCACTTCCTTCTATTTTATGAGAAAAAGTATGATTTGCTCCTAATTGATGTCCCATTTCATGAGCTACAAAATCAATATCAAAAGCATCGCCTCTGGGAATATTATTCGAAGGCGAAGTATAGGCACTTCCTTTTCCGGCTTCGCAAACACAGCCTATACAACCGGCATTTCCACCGCCGCCACTATCACCAAACAAATGACCAATATCATAATTTGCGCTACCAATAACAGTTGTTAAATTATTCTGCAATTCCGGCCCCCAAAGCCCTTCAGTATCTTCATCACCCACACCTACATCTGATGCCGAATAAGGATCAGTAGTAGCATCAGTATAAATAACGAGATTATTATTGGCTACCAAAAGTAATTTTACCGCCAAATCTCTGGTAAAAATACCATTCACTCTGGTCATTGTATTATTCATTGCCGCCAAGGCTATTGCTACAGTAGGACTAGCACTGCCACTATGAAATTTAGCATACTCACCTGTACAGGATAACGCCAATTTTAAAGTTCTGAATTTCTTATCACTCGACACTAATTTAGCCGTTTGATTACTTATTTTTTGGGTCAATACCAATTCTTCTTCAGTAGTACAACTAAAAGGCAGCTGCTCTTTCAATTTACTTTTAGAATCAAAAACCACATACACATCATTATTTTCGGTGTCTTTTTCAATAAATTCTACTTGATTCCCTTTTCTGCTAATCATGGTTTGCATTCCTAATGGAGACATACTGAAATTTAAAACCGCCGTAGGATCAGTAATACCTTTTCCTGAATACGAACGAATATCGGGATATTTTGCCTGAAGTTCGGCTTCGAAATTAGAATCTTCATGAATGCTAAATTGTTCCAAAACTCCTTGAGCATTCGGAACAGTAATTTGCATCGAAGTTTTTGAAAGCGCTTTGTCCTGTAGTTGCTTAAGTTTCGCTTTTAAAACTGCTTCGTCAAGCTGAAATAAAACAACATCTTTAGGTTCTAATTTTCCTAACAATTTAGCTGTAGCCGTAGTTGCTGAAGAATTGATTCTTTTCCAGGGTTCCTTATCCTGAGCATGAACAACCGAAATCCACAATAAAAGAAACACCAATAGACTATTTATTTTCATGACTAGCTAATATTTAAGTCTCAAAAATAAAGCATTTTAATCAAAAATTATTCAACAAATTGGTTTTAATTAAAGTCCTAAAACCAATTGATTTTATTGCATATTATTTGCTATTTTGTTAGAATCAACCCAAATACTTCAAAAAATAGATTAGCCATACCTTAAAATTCAAATTAGATAACATAAATTTGCACTACTATAAAATAATTGCTTTGAAGATTTTTCATTCTATAAAAGATTTCAGTTCCCCAAAAAAAACCATCCTTACTTTAGGCACCTTTGACGGGGTTCATATTGGACATAAAAAAATACTGGAAAAAGTAATTCAAAACACTCTGGACGAAAAATACGAAAGCACTGTTTTAACCTTTTTCCCGCATCCCAGAATGATTTTACAGGAACGTTCAGAAATAAAATTACTCAATACTATTTCTGAAAAAGTAAATTTACTGGAACAATTAGGAATACAAAACCTTGTTATCCATCCTTTTGACGAAAGTTTTTCAAGATTAACCGCCGAAGATTTTGTAAAAACAGTATTGGTTGAACAATTTAAAATTCACAAAATAATCATTGGTTACGACCACCGTTTTGGAAGAAACAGAACCGCTGACATCAACAATTTGATTGAATTTGGTAAAAAATACAACTTTGAAGTAGAACAAATATCGGCACAGGAAATTAACGACATCTCGGTAAGTTCGACTAAAATAAGAAACGCCATTCAGGAAGGAAATATGCTTTTGGCTAACAAATACCTGGGCTATGAATATATTTTAACCGGAACAGTCAGCAAAGGAAAACAACTGGGAAGAACCATTGGTTTTCCAACAGCCAATTTAAAGATTGACGAAGATTACAAATTGATTCCCTCCAAAGGAGTTTATATCGTAAGCAGCCTAATCAACGGGCAAAAAGTATATGGCATGATGAATATAGGCCATAATCCTACTGTTGACGGCAAACATCTGTCGGTAGAAGTCCACTACCTTGACTTTGAAGACAATTTGTATGACCAAAAAATTAGCGTTTCGATTCTAAAACGCATTCGGGGAGAAGAAAAATTTGATTCCATAAGCTTACTGAAAGAACAAATTGAGAAAGATAAAATCCAAACACTTTCTTATATCAAAGAACTGCAAACCAAATAAAAAAACCTGAATTTTATTAAATAAACTCCTGTTTTTTACGTAAATTTGATAGACAATACCCTGTATATCAAACAATTATTTTTTAACCTTAAAAAATCAAGCGTATGAAACTGCCAAAAGAATTATACAACGGAGTTATTATTTTTATAGGTATTGCTCTTTATTTTGTATTAATGGAGGTTTTACACCTTTCTAATCAATTTTTTTTAAGACTTTTTAATATCGTATTTATCTATTACGGTGTCAATAAAACCTTAAAATCTAATTTTGTTGAAGGAAAAACCGACTTTGCTGACAATGCTATTTCGGCATTACTAACTGCATTAACAGGTGTGCTTTTAAGCATAATGGGCTTAGTAGCCTATATCTATTCTAAAGGAGGAGATTCTTATATTCAAACATTATCCGAATCATTATTGTTTGTAGGAAGCCCTTCTGTAATGACTTATAACATTTCTCTACTTTTTGAAGGAATCGTTTCGGCGGTGATTGTAACGTTTTCTTTAATGTTATATTGGAAGAAAAAATATCCGTCAGACTAAAATTGTAACCCAAATTCAGCATTAAAACGTGCTGAATTTATAAAACAAACATAATCAATGCTATAATTTTAATACAACCAAAATGAAACCACCACCTAAAGAAATCACCAACGGGTTTATTATTTTCATAACTATCAGCATTTACTTTTTGCTTATGGAAGCATTCGGTCTGGCCGACTTATTTTATTTGCGCTTATTAAACATCTGTTTTGTGTTTTACGGAGTCAACAGAACCATTCAAATGAACCTTCAGGAAGGCAAGAATCAATTTGTTTCAAATGCTGTTTCTGCCATATCTACCTCAGTAGTTGGGGTTATTTTAAGCATCATCGGACTTGTTATTTACAGTTATTTACAAGGCGGAGATGCCTTTGTGCAATCTTTATCGGCAACATTTCTCTTTGGGGGCAACCCTTCAATTGATGCCTATTCTATATCCTTATTGTTTGAAGGAATCGCTTCATCAATAATTGTCACTCTTTTATTAATGCTGTATTGGAACAATCGATTTTTAACCGATTAATTCCTTTTCAAACAAGATATTCAAATTTAAAATTTTCTGCCACGACCTAAGCTATAGCCAATAGACAAATAGGCGAAGCAATTACACGAATCATTAAAACAGATTGGAATTCGTGTCATTCAATTTCAATTTTGATAAGAATCAGCAACAATTAGTGTAATCTGTGTCCAACTTTTTAAAACGAATACGCTGCTTTTTAAAGCTATTGCATTGCCATTTTGAACAATTTGACTACTTTTGAGCCATCAAAAAAACAATACAATGAGTATTACAAAACACGATTGGACAAAAGAAGAAATTATCGCCATATATAATAAACCTATGATGGATTTGCTATTTGAAGCAGCATCTATTCATAGAGAACACCACGACCCAAATGTGGTTCAGGTATCTACTTTATTATCTATAAAAACAGGAGGTTGTCCGGAAGATTGTGGCTACTGCCCTCAGGCGGCTCGTTACCACACTGGTGTTGAAGGAAACGATTTAATGTCAGTTAATCAGGTAAAAGCACAGGCTTTACGCGCTAAAGAATCGGGTTCATCCCGTGTATGTATGGGAGCAGCCTGGAGAAACGTAAAAGACGGCCCTGAATTTGATCAGGTTTTAGAAATGGTTCGTACCATTAATAAACTGGATATGGAAGTTTGTTGCACACTGGGTATGATTACCGAAAACCAAGCACAACGTCTGGCCGAAGCCGGACTTTATGCTTACAACCATAACCTTGATACTTCTGAAGAATATTACAAAGAAGTAATTTCGACAAGAGGATTTGAAGATCGTTTAGAAACTATAGAAAATGTTCGCAAAACCAATGTTACTGTTTGTAGCGGAGGAATTATCGGAATGGGCGAAAGTATCGAAGACCGTGCAGGTATGCTCGTTGCACTTTCTACCTTAAACCCACAACCGGAATCGGTGCCAATTAATGCCTTAGTTGCTGTTGAAGGAACTCCGATGGAAGAAGAAAAACCGGTTGAAATTTGGGAAATGATTCGTATGGTAGCTACTACTCGTATTGTAATGCCGGAAACTCAGGTACGTTTATCAGCAGGAAGAACGAATATGAGTCGCGAAGGACAGGCAATGTGCTTTTTTGCAGGAGCCAATTCAATCTTTGCTGGTGACAAATTACTAACAACTCCTAATCCTGATGTTAACGAAGACATGAAAATGTTTGAAATGTTAGGTTTGAATCCTCAAAAACCATTTACTAAGGTTTCCCAACCAAAAACAGTTGAAGCCGCCGATTCTCAATTTGCTCCTCTGGGCGAAAAACCAAAATGGTCGCGTCCAGGACACACAATTGAGCGTAACGTAGAAGCATCTATTAAAGGAAAATAAATTCTTTTTAAAACATAAAAAAATCCATTAGACTCAAAAAATCTAATGGATTTTTTATTTAAACCGGAATCTTAATAGATTATTTTTTTAGAGGCTTTTTTACCATTCGCTAATACTACCTGAATAATTAAAGCCGGATGAGCAACTGATAAATTACTAATTGTTGTACCTACTGCATCAACAGCCATATCTGAGTACACTAATTCGCCTGAAAAATCATAAATATAAATAGCATCAATTACCTCTGTGGCAGAATTAATTTTGATTACTTTATCATTTGTTGAAATCAATACCCCTTCAACCTCAACGGCTGTTGTATCTTCAATTGCAACATTTTTATCCAGATAGCGCAAAACAAATCGGTCTTTAAAAATTCCTTTTTCGGTAGTAAAAGAATAAGGTTCTTTCAAATCATGCAGTATTTGCAATAATTTATCTTCCAAAAATACCTTTTGCGAAGCCAATACTCCATCGGCATGATCAATGCTAATTTGAAAATCACCCTCAATAGTTGTTTTATAACCTAAAACAATACTATCCTGTTTTTGAAAAGGCAAAGCACGACCTTGAATCGATAAATTTGTCCCTTGATTGATACTATAAAAATCCAAATATTGATTTCCATCATAACTCATGCCATCAAAACGTCCTTCGTAACCATTAGTCGCTCCGGTTATGTAACCAATTAATGTTTGTTTAAAAGCGCCTTGGGCATTAGACAAATTCAACCACAAACGATTTTTATCTACCGAATTAGTAGATTTTGAAGTTCTTCCTAATTTAAAAAACTGCGAATTATCCCTTACTTCATCATACTCTTGTCCATCATCCATAAGCTCACCATCCAAAAGACGCATGGCATTATTAAAAATGATTTCACCTCCTGCAGTACTTGCCTGAGCAAAAAAACCTTGGGCAGTAGCAATATTTCCTGATGGAACACTTAGATTATTATTATCATTAGGGTCATTTTCATCATCATCTTGGATGGTGGCATGAGTTGCCACACCTCCAGTAAGATTATAAGTTGCATAATCATTAGCCGTATAATTATAAATAGCGTTTCCATCAACTTTTATGCTTGGTGGCGAATTATGTGTCCAGAAATAAAGAGTCCCTTCTAACTGAGTAGCATTTACAGCCAAAAAAGCGTCGGCACTCATAGCCGAAGGATATGGATTCCCTAAAAGATAAACCAGACCTCCGCTTAGTTCTTTTTTTATTTCTCCGTTATTGGGTTTTCCGTCAAATTTAGGCTTATCATCAACCGCAGGGTCAGTTATGCTAAAGCTTTGCGGTGCTCTAATAATATAACCTTCTCCTGGCATCATTTCTTTATTGCCATTATAATGAATTTGCCAACCTGAACCGGGATTAAAGCTATAATATTTATCATAAAGTGTATTAGGAGAGAGATTTTTCAAAGTTTGTCCTTCAACCGGCGAAGACCAATAGGTAAAATCATATCTTTTGACCGGTTTTGTATGACGTCCATAAATAATCTTTCCTTCATTCTCACTATCATCATTCATTTGAACCAAACTCGCATTATTTTCAAAAGTTAGCGAGCCATTAGCATCAACTTTTAATTCGTTTCTTAATTTTAAATAGCGTCCCGTCTTAAAAGTAACATGAGTTCCTGAATTCACTTCACAGGAACAGGCTTCGATATCTGTATTTTCATCTAAATTCTCTGAATCATCATTATAACTTTCTGCAAAAATCACTTTATTCTCCAGAGTAGGAACACCATCCCAACAGCCATTCCAGGTTATTGCAGGCGGTGGATTATTAATACTTACAGAAGTTATATCAGAAACCGTTAGAGAACTGCAAATCCCATTAGAAACAACAAAATTGTAGTTTCCAGAATCAAGTCCGGTTATTGTTTGAGGATTTTCAATTATTGGATAACTGGCACTTGAAATACCTGTTTGATAAATTGTTCCGCCAATTACCAAATTATTCAAAACAACAGTCCCTTTAGGCACAGCACAACTGGGATGTGTAGTAATAGCAACTGTTGGTTTTTCAGCTCTGTCAAAAGTAATAGCCGCATTGACAACACTTATACAATCTACCGATTTAAGTTCAGTTATTGTAATTGTACTTGAACCCGCAGTAGGCAAACCGACAACATCAATAATCCCCGTCCCTGCCGCTTCAACCACCATAGTAGCAGTAAGCCCTATAGCCGAAGGAGCACTTCTATTATAAGTTACTGTATAAGTTCCTATAGGTAAATTTCCCGTCAATTGTATAGTCGATGTCTGAACACAAGCAGCATCAGCAGTAAGATTTGAAATACTATAAGTAGGACAGGTATAATCAACTTTGATTTGGCCGTTTCCTCCGTTTCCTCCATTGCTAACATCAGAGCTACTACCTCCTAGAACACCATTCAATAATCCGTCAACTAACCCACCACCTGTTGCACCACCGCCACCACCGCCTGGAGAACCACCTGGAGAACCTGCAACATTTGGAGAAGCAACCAAACTTAACAATAATTGTTTTTCACTACCATTACCTCCTGCAGCTCCGCCAGCTACAGCCGTTCCTCCTGTTAAACCAGAAGCATTATTACCATTAAGAACTGTTCCTGCACTTCCTCCACCGCCACCACTTCTATTAAGCCCTATTTGTAAATTAAATGGATTAAGATTAATTGCAACTAAATAAGCCGAACTACCATTTCCCCCATTTTTAAAACCTCCTAAGCCGCCATTCCCTCCAGCACCTGCTCGAACCAATAAAGTTCCTCCACCTCCACCTTGTCCTCCATTAGCTGTAATAGAAGAAAAAATAGTTTGCCCTCCAGCCAAACCATCAAGTGTAGTACTGCCGTAACTTCCACCCAAACCACCTTGTCCAACAGTATAAGAAATTCTAACATTTGTTGGAATTGAAGTAACCACAACATTTCCTTGGTTATAAGCCCCGCCACCGCCACCACCGCCAGCCGATCCAAGACTAACAAGCGTTAATAATTCATTAGAACCGCCACCGCCACCGCCAGCTCCCCAACATTGAACAGACAAACTAGTAACACCGGCAGGAACTTCTAATTCACCTGATGTAGTAAATGTTTTTGTAGTTTGACTATAAGCCGACATAAAAATAGAAAAATAGCTTACCAACAAAAAGCAGAGTACTTTAATTATTCTTATTGATATTGCTAAAGAAAAGTAATAATTATTCATAGCCCCATTTTAAAAATTAAACAGCTGCCCGATATGACAATACCGAGTAAACAATAATTTTTTAGGGGGTCTAAAAATCGAAATAAAAGTATTAAAAAAAATCGTTTAAAAGAAGTATTTTACTGTCAAAATACATTTTTTAACAATTAAACAAAGTGAAGAACTACATTTATAAAACTTTCAAATCCGTAAGAAAACTAATCCACAAGCTTTTAAACTCTGCAGAGTCTTGAAAACATTAGAAAACAATAAAAAAATCCCGACTGTTTTTAGCAATCGGGATTGTCATATAAGAAATTAAGAAAATTACCTTAATAAATTATTTTTGTTGAAGTTGTTTTACCATTTTCAAGAACCAAACTTACTAAAAGAACTTGTTGACCAGACAGTAAATTTTGTATAACAAAATCGTTGGCAGAAACATTGTCTTTTTGATAAATTATTTTTCCTGAAATATCATAAACAGTGATTTTTGAAATTAAATCTTCTGATGAGCTCACCGTAATTTGGTTTTCTTGTACCGAAACCGCTACTGCTCCATCAACAATCGGAGTTTCAACTACTGGCTCAACAGCATTTTTATCTACATAACGCAATACAAAACGATTTTTAAAAACACCTTTTTCAGTATTAAAAGTATAAGCTCCTTGTTTAAGATTATGCAGTATTTTTAAATCTTTATCCTCTAAGAAGATATTCTGTGAAGATAATAATCCATCGGTATGATCGATACTAATTTGAAATTCACCTACAATTGTCGATTTATACCCTAAAGCTACACTATCTTGTTTAACAAAAGGCAAAGGACGTCCTTGGATAGTTAAATTCACATTATTATTAACGCTGTAAAAATCAACAAATTGATTTCCATCATAACTCATACCGTCAAAACCACGATCGTAATCATTAGTTGCTCCGGTAATATAACCAATTAAGGTTTGTTTAAAAGCACCTTCTTTGTTAGTTAAATTTAACCAAATACGGCTTTTTTCTGCTGTTGTAGTCTTCGAAGTTGCTTTAGATGTGGTACTAAATTTATAAAACTGTGAATTATCATAATTAGGCTGTCCTTCTGTATATCTCATGGCATTATTAAATACTACAGTTCCTCCAGAAGCAGTTGCCGGAGCAAAAAATCCCTGACCTGCAGCAATTTTTCCGGAAGCAAGATTAACGCCGCCTGTTTTATTATAAGTAACATAATCATTTGTAGTATAATTATAAATTGCATTCCCTGCAATATCTTTACTCGGTGATGTATTATGAGTCCAGAAGTAAAGTGTTCCTTCTAATGAAGTTGAATTTGCGGCTATAAACTTATCGGCATCAATTGCTGAAGGATAAGGATTTCCTAAAAGATGTACTTTATTACCTGCTAAAGAAGCTAAAGTAACCACACCGTTATTAGGCTCTCCAATAAATACCGGATTAGTATCAATTGCAGGTACAGTAATACTAAATGTTTGAGGTGCTCTAATAATATAACCATTCCCTTTAAGCATTGTAGCTGCTCCATTGTATGAAATTACCCAACCTGTATTTGGATTATAGCTATAGTATTTGTCATAAAGTGTGTTTGGAGACAAGGCTTTCAAGGTTTGTCCAACAACCGGCGAAGACCAATAGGTAAAATCATAACGCTTTACATAATCAGTATGGCGATGGTAACGGATATTTCCAGAGTTTACTGCATTATCGTTAATTTGAACTAAGCTGGCATTGTTTTCAAAAGTTAATGTTGCATTGGGTTGTACTTCAACTCCATTTTCAATTTTTAAAGTACGTCCTGATTTTATGGTTACAGCTGTTGATCCTGTAACCTGACAAGAACAACCCTCAATATCAACATCGTTTACATTGGTATAGTCCGAAGCAAAAACTAATCTTTGATTAATCGTTGGAGTTCCATTAGACCAAGAACCAGTAGGCAGAGAAGCAGTTGACCAGGTATTTGTAGTTGGAGCAATAATAATAACACTAACTGTTGCTGAAGTACAACCTCCATTAGTAACTGCAAAATAATAAGTACCTGGAACAAGTCCAGTTATTGTTTGTAGTCCTCCGCCAGTAATCTCAATATTATCATCACGCTCTCCAGTTTGAACAATAGTTCCTGAATTCGGCAAACCATTTAATTGTACACTTCCTGTTGGTACTTTACAGCTAGGATTAGTCGGCGTTCCTGCTGTTGGAGTGGAAACAGAGGTCACAGTTATCGTTGCTATTGTAGAATTTACTATTGTACAAGAGCCACTTTGTACGACAGCTCTATATGATATTGTAGCATTTAAATTAGTTGCTGTTAATATTGTAGTTGTATTAGCAATTGTAGTTCCTGCTGTTGCAAAATTATCTAATGATGATTCCCATCTTACAACATTACCAGTATGTCCTGATAATGTTAAAGTAGTACTATTAGTTCCTGAACAAACTGCTGTACTACCTGAAACCGTGCCCCCAACTGAAACCGGATTTACAGTTACTGTCCAAACATTAGAAGAACTTGTATAAGTATTACAAGTAACGTCTTTTACCTGACGACGATAATAAGTTGTCTGAGTTAATGTCTGAGTTGGTGTATAGGTAGCTGTATTGCTAACTACAGTAGTTACATTATTTGCAAAAGTACTACTAGGGCTATATTGCCATTGGTAAGTATAATTTCCATCTCCACCACTAACTGCTGTTGTACTGCCTATAGTGGTTGATGGTACTGTGTTACTACATATCGTTTCGCCTGTAGTTGCAATAGCTCCTGCATTAAGAACCGGATTAACTGTTACAGTTGTCGAAGCACATGATGTAGTATTACAACTTCCTTCGTATCTAACATAATATGTTGTAGTTGCAGTTGGCGATACTGTTACACTATTTCCTGAGCCTACTAATGTGCCTCCGCATGAACCCGAATACCATTTCGCTACTGCTCCGGTACCCGCTGTTCCTCCACCTAAAGTAAGTGTAGTAGAACTACCATTACAAATAGTAGTTGTTCCATTTATACTTGTTGGTGTAACTGAAACTGAACTAATAATAGCTGTAACATCTAATCGAGTAGCACTTTCACAACTATTTAAAGTTTGAGACGCATAATAATGCGTTCCATTTGTTAAAACTGTTGTTGATGCTAAAGCAGAACCACCCGTGGATGCAGAATACCACTTTATTCCAGAACCAGTAGCTGACAAATTTGAAACCGTAGCTCCTGAACAAAATGACTGAGTAGCAGTTCCTGTTGGTGCAGCAGTATTGGTTACTGTAACGGCTACAGCCTTTCTAGCAGTAATACGTGTACCAGTAACAGCTTCAACATAAAAAGTTGTGGTTGAAGATATTGAAGGCGTTATAAGTGAACTTGTTGAATAAGGACTTACAGAAGAAGTTACGCTAGATAATGAAACCCCTCCAGTTGAAGAAGAATATAAATTATATGTGGTTGATTCTGTAGGGGTTGGTTTTACAGAAGCAGATATTGTTGAGGTTCCAGAATTACAAACTGAAGTCGCAGTAACTGCATCCAATATATTATAACCTCCGTTTGCCATAATGTCATCAAAATGAGTTGCTTGCCCATTACCAGTGCAATAAGCATAAGGTGTACTTCCTATACTAATTTGAATATTTGCTGTACATGTTCCATCTCCAGGAGTTGGTAATCCACCTGTACTCACTTGCATCGAAACATTAGCTGGTAAATTTAATGTAACCTTATTATCAAAATTTATTTGCGCATAAGGTGTTAGTCCCGGTGTAACTACCAATAATGGAGTATTAATACTAAAAGTAGATCCTGAACTTCCTGCACTTAAGTTTAAAGTTCCATTAATTGTTAATGAACCTATAGAAGAAGTTGACAAACTTGAAGTTCCCATAGTAATAGCATGTCCCGCCTGAATTAAAACAGCTCCAGTAGTTGGTTTTGCAGGACTTGAAATCTGACCTGGATAACCTTGAGTGGTTGTTGGAGTAACCCAAGCAGAACCATTATAATATTCCCAACTCGCAAGAGTTATCCAGTTTCCAGTTCCAGCAGAACGATAATCCCCTGTTGTCTGTGAAAAACCTTCAAACGAAAAAAGCAGAACAATTAAAAATATAAAAAAAGATTTCTTAGGTAAAATTAGTTTCATGAAAAATATTTATTTGGGGCGGGCAAGCCTTTAAAACTTTAATTTTCAATTCATAAAAATGAATTACAGGGCAAGATTAAATGTAATTTCTTGTTCCAAAAACTAAAAACGTTTATGTACTTGTTTTCTCGTTGAAGTGCACATTTTACACTTGCAAAACCCTTGTAAACAAAGGATTCAGAAGATAATTAACTTTGTTTATTTACAATGTTTGACATCCTAATTTGTATAAAAAAATCCCGACTACTTGCGCAATCGGGATAAAGAATAACAATACTGTTTTTGATAAAAATCAATATACAATTTTTGTTGCTATGGTATCTCCGTTTTCTAAAACTACATTAACCAGCATCACCTGAGGTGCTAAATTCAAATTTTGGATTAAAAAAGTATTAACTAAGACTTCCTCTTTTTGGTAAATTATTGCTCCACTAACATCATAAATACTGATTTTAGCAATCAATTTTTTAGGCGAACTTACATTTATCACATTATTCAATACCGAAACAACTACTTCTCCAGTCGAAACTGTTTCTTTTGTAATTCCTTTTTTAGACACATTATCATCAATATAACGCATTATAAAACGATTATTAAATACTCCTTTTTCAGTACTAAAAGTGTAAGCCCCTTTTTTAAGATTATGAACTACTTTTAAATCTTTATCTTCCAAAAAGACATTCTGTGAAGTTAATATTCCATCAGTATGATCGATATTAATTTGGAAATCACCCTTAATTGTAGATTTATAACCCAAAGGCACACTGTCTTGTTGTACAAAAGGCAATGCACGTGCCTGAATAGCTAAATTTACTGCATTGTTTACACTATAAAAATCAACAAATGGATTACCGTCATAACTCATTCCATCAAAACCGGTATCGTAATTATTGGTAGCTCCTGCTATATATCCAACAAGTGTTTGTTTAAAAACACCTTCATTATTGGTTAAATTCAGCCAAATACGATTTTTATCTGTAATAGCATTAGTTGTAGCTGTTTTAGAAGTAGTACTTAATTTAAAAAACTGTGAATTATTTGTTCCCGAAACTCCGCCGGAAATTCGCATACCATTGTTAAAAATCAACGTTCCACCAGTAGCACTTGATGGAGCAAAAAAACCTTGACTTGCTGCAATTTTACCTGTTGGTACAACTCCTCCTGTATTGGCAGCTTTGGCGGTAGAAACACGAGTTCCAACTCCACCCGTTCTGTTGTAAGTTGCATAATCATTAGCACTGTAATTATAAGCTTGAGACCCGGGAGCAACATTAGAGGGTGGCGTATTATGTGTCCAAAAATAAAGGGTTCCTTCTAAAACATTCATATTAGCATCTAAAAAAGCATCTGCGTCAATAGCCGATGGATAAGGATTTCCAAAAAGATACGTTTTATTTGCTAACAAGGATAAATTAAATACACCATTATTGGGAACACCTACAAAAACTGGTGCATAATCAATTGTAGCAGCAGTAATACTGAAATTTTGCGGAGCACGAACAAGGTATCCGTTCCCCGGATCCATTATTTTAGTTCCGTTATAATAAATCACCCAACCCGTATCAGGATTGTAACCATAATACTTGTCATATAAAGTATTAGGTGATAAATTTTTCAGGGTTTGCCCTGCAACCGGCGAAGACCAATAGGTAAAATCGTACCTTCTTACAGGGGTGGTATAACGCTTATAATTAATATTTCCGGTATTTACAGCAGTATCATTAAGCTGAACCAAACTGGCATTATTTTCGAAAGTAAGTGTACCACTAACAACATTAACCGCATTAGTAACCTTTAAAGTATGCGTTCCATTGATAATTACATTTGCACCATTGGTAATTTGGCAAGAACAAGCTTCTATATCAGCTATCGAATTAAAATCATCTTCAAAAATAACATCTCTACTACCATCAGGATTCCCATTTAACCAAGTTGTACCATTCCAAGTAGATGTTTCACTTATTATTTGACAATTAGTAGTTGATGATATACAACCCGCCACATTTTTTATAATTACATTATAAGAACCTACAGCTAAACCTGATTTTACATTGCTAGTTTGATAAGTTACTCCATTATCAAAACTATATTCATCGGTTGCGCTTTGCACGGTTACTGTAATGGTTCCTGTATTTATTGAGCATGTTGGCTGAGTAATAGAAGTTACCGGAGTTGTTAATTGTGGTAAAAAAGTAATTTTACGTGTTCTGGTGTAACTTGCTACATTACAATCGGTTCCTGAGGACTGAAAAGTAATATAAACTCGATATTCAGCCGACTCTGCAGGAGTTCCTCCAGTAATAGATAAAGTAGCAGAAGTGGCTCCTGAATAAGCTCCACCATTGATAACATCATCCCAAACTCCTGAAGTCACGGATTTTTTCCACTGATAAGAAACCACATTGGCAGGATAGGAAGTGGTAACTGTATAAGAATAATTTGTTCCAAAACACTGGATTACATTGGTGCCAGTTGAAACATTAGTAATCTCATTTACTGTAAGTGTTGCTACATTAGAAGTCACACTACAATTTCCATTAGAGACAATTACCTGAAATTGTGTTCCATTGGGATGCTGTGTACTTCCTGCATTTAGTATTCGAATTTCATTTGTTGAGGAATTCTCAATATAATTTTCAACGTCTACGATAGTCACAAAGCTAGCATCTAATGGTCTCTTTCGCTGCCAAGTATAAGTCAATCCTGAACCCGAAGCAATTACTTTGAATTTTACCGAAGCACCTTCGCAATCTAATTGATTAACAGGCTGAGTTGTGATAATCGGGAAAGCATTTACCGTTATTGTACCAGTAGCACTCACATTGCCACATCCACCTGATAATGGAATACTATAATTAAAAGTTCCTGATTGAGTGGGTGTTCCACTTATTGTAATTGTATTAGAAGACCATAAAGCCGTTACTCCGGTAGGTAATCCTGTTGCTGTTCCTATCCCTGTTGCCCCAGTTGTTGTATGAGTAATATTTGTCATTAGTGTATTTACACAAAGATTAGGAGATGACGAGGCAGCCGTAACACTATTCAGACTTACAGTAAATGCTCCGGAAACAGCAGTCGTAAAAGCAATCCCACAGGAACTATTTATCACACAATAATAGTATGTTGTACCACTAACAGCACTTGAAGGAGTATAAACATTTGATACAGCTCCAGAAATTAAACTCCCCCCTGAATTAGAAGCGGTAGTATTGCTATACCACTGATAAGTCAAACCTGTTCCAAAAGCAGAAACAGAAATTGGTCCAAAACTCCCACCACACACAGTCTGTCCTGCAGTAGATTGAGTATAGGTAGAAGCTGAAACATAAACTGGAATAGGAGCTGAATATTTAGTTCCACAACCACTGGCGCTCGATGTATATTTTACTCTGTACCAAGTTGTAACCGTTAAAGCAGACGGTGTGTAACTACTTGAAGTTGCTCCTGAAATAGGAGTATAAGTTCCTCCTGCTGTTAAACTATATTGCCATTCATAAGTAGGAGAAGGCGCATTTGTAGAAAATGTCAAATTAGAGATGCTTCCCCCCGAACAAATAGTCTGGCTCTGAGGTAGTATTGTTGCAGTGTAAGCGGTATCTGGATTTGAAGTTCCACACCCAAGTGAAGTCCCTGAACAATTAGAAGCACAATTATTACTAGATCCATAGATTTGAGAGGAATTGCCTTGAGTAGTCATAGCTCCAGTGGTATAAAACTGACCCGTAGTTCCTGAAATATCAATATTCCCATTATCAGTTATATAATCTCCATACACTTGCAATAAACCGTTAACTGTAAAATTTCCAGTACTGTTGCTATTTACTATATTACCATATACAATTAAAGTTGCACCTTGCTCTATTGTAATACTCGATTTATTTCCAATTAAAAAATTGTTAGAAGTAGAGCCCAAAGTTCCCAATACTAAAGTAGTACCTGATTTGACCGTTAATGTAAAAATAGAATTTCCACCTATACTTGTAACACCTCCTATTGTGGTAGTCCCGGAAGCAATGGTCAAGCTACCCGACGCATCAACTGCTGAAAAGTCATAATTTGATCCCCCAGGCTGATCGGTTACGTCCTGATTAAAGGTATAGTTTCCTGTACTAATGGTTAAATTTTGATCAAGAGTAAGAGGATTATTAACGGTAACATTTGTGCTGCTGGCAGGAACACCGCTAGGTGCCCATGTGTTAGTTGTTGACCAAATGTAGGCTACTCCTGATGTAGTAGTTTGTCCAGTTATTTTTGTAGAAAAAACAAATAAAAACAGTACCCCAAAAATCACTTTCTTAAATAAAAATAACCTCATAAAACCCAAATGATAAAATTAGACTTAACAAATCAACAATTAAATTAAAACACTTAAAATCAGACACAAAAACAAAATCGTTAACTTACATTATTCATCGCTAATCAGCTATTTTTTACAAATTACGTCAGCTATTTACATTGTAAACCACTATCATAAATAGATTTAAGTACCTTTATGGCTGAGAATTTTAAATTTAATTTGGAATAGTCTAAAATGAAAGACGTATTTACCATCAAAGAAGCCATTCAAAAAATAGAACATTATTGTGCTTATCAGGAAAGGTGTCATCAGGAAGTGGAGCAAAAATTGCGAAACATGAAAATGGATTCAGATGAAATAGACCATATTATTGCCCATCTTATCAACGAAAATTTTCTAAACGAAGAACGTTTTGCCTGTAGTTTTGCCCGAGGAAAACATCGAATCAAACATTGGGGAAAGATCCGAATTACCAATGAATTAAAATTCAGAGGTATCAATCAAACCTTAATTAATATTGCTTTAAAAGAAATTAGTCAAGAAGAATATTATAGCACTTTTGATACTTTGGCAAATAGAAATTGGGAATCCATTATGGAAAAAAATGCTTTGAAGAAAAGAAAGAAATTTTGCGATTTTATGCTTAGACGTGGATTTGAGAGTAATTTGATTTATGATAAAGTTTGCGAATTAGAAAACAATAATACCAAATAATGCAGTATTCAAAAACTATTTTTTGAGAAATAAAAAAGACCAATACCGAAAAAACAGTATTGGTCTTTTTTGTAGTTTTTTACCCAAAAAGCATACTCGCTACATCTTCAATTTTAGCTACTAATTCAATTTTGATTCCTGTGTTTTTCAAGGCTATTTTATTGTATTTGGATACAAAAATGGTAGAAAATCCTAATTTTTCGGCTTCCTGAATGCGTTGGTCCACACGGTTTACTGGACGAATTTCACCCGAAAGTCCGACTTCGCCAGCAAAACAAAAATCTTTGTTCACGGGAATATCTTCATTCGATGATAAAATAGCAGCTACAACAGCCAAATCAATCGCAGGATCATCCACTGAAATGCCTCCGGTAACGTTTAGGAAAACGTCTTTGGCGCCAAGTCTGAAACCGGCTCTTTTTTCTAAAACGGCCAAAATCATATTCAGTCTTTTGGCATTATAACCGGTGGTGCTGCGTTGTGGAGTTCCATAAACTGCCGTGCTGACTAAGGATTGGATTTCAATCATCAGTGGGCGCATGCCTTCTAATGTGGTGGCAATAGCGGTTCCTGATAATTCTTCGTCTTTGTGCGAAATCAATATTTCCGACGGATTGGAAACTTCTCTTAGTCCGCTACCCAGCATTTCGTAAATACCAATTTCGGCAGTAGAACCAAAACGGTTTTTTAACGAGCGTAGGATTCGATACACATGATTTCGATCACCTTCAAATTGCAGTACGGTATCGACCATGTGTTCCAGTATTTTTGGTCCGGCAATGTTTCCGTCTTTGGTAATATGACCAATTAAAATCACAGGAATATTAGTTTCTTTGGCAAACTTAATTAGTTCGGCAGTAGTCTCCCTGATTTGCGAAATGCTTCCCGCTGTTGATTCAATATAATCAGTATGCAGGGTTTGAATCGAATCGATAATCACGATTTCCGGTTCAATGGCTTCGATTTGTTTGAAGATATTTTGCGTTTTGGTTTCGGTCAGAATGTAGCAGTTATCGCTTGAAGGTGTAATTCTTTCGGCGCGCATTTTTATTTGTTTCTGACTTTCTTCGCCTGAAACATATAAGGTTTTATATGGTAGTTTTAAGGATATTTGGAGTAAAAGCGTACTTTTCCCTATTCCCGGTTCGCCGCCCAGAAGTGTGAGTGAACCCGGTACGATACCGCCACCCAAAACGCGATTCAATTCGGTATCAGTGGTGTCCATACGGATTTCCTGAGTCGAATCGATTTCGGTAATTCTTAAAGGTTTTGGTGCTCTGTTGCTTGGTGTAGGTTCGCTTTTCCAGGCAACTTTATCTTGTTTTTGAATGATTTCTTCGGCAATGGTATTCCATTCTTTACAGGCGTTGCATTGACCTTGCCATTTGGCGTAAGATGTTCCGCAATTCTGGCAGAAAAAAGAGGTTTTAACTTTTGACATTATTTTTTTACAGTTAAGCTTTTCATATCATCGTACTTATTGTACATCATTTCTTTAGTCAAATCGCCAATTTCTTCCAGTTGGGAAGCACGCTGGTATTTGGCGGCAGCCTTTTTAGCATCACCGGTTTTTTCATACATCAAACCCAGTTCGTAATCAGCAAGCATTGCTTTTGGATAATTTTTACTGGCAATTTGGGCCAATTTTTCTAATTCATCATAAGCCTTATTTTTTAAGATAGCAGCTTCGATGGCTTTGAAATCATTGATTCGTATAGGCATTTGCAAACCTAATTTTTCGGCTGTGTTTTGGTATTTTTTAATTAAGTAATCCACATAACCGGATGGCAAAATTGCAATTTTTTCGGTGAATTCCGTTGAAGAAATAGGTTTGTAACTATCAAAAATTTGGTACAAAGCATTTGGCACCGAAAATAAAACTAAGGAGTAATGGGAAGCGTTACTGAATTTATTGTATTGGTAATTCACTAACGGATTTGTAATTGATTTTAACTGAGCATCCAATTCTTCTATAGGCTGAAGTAATTGTTTGATATCGCCATCGGCTGAAGATTGATAGTAAAATATCGGTTTTTTTGCATTGCTTAAGTTGGTTGCAATTTGGCTTTCCATTCCCGGTGCGAGTTCCGGACTGAGTGAAATATAAGCGTTAAAAAAGGAGTTTTCTTTGTAAAGAAAGAAATTTAAAAATCCGGCTGTAGTGTCATGTCCGGCAATAATTCTGAAAGGAGCCGTACGGTATTTTTTATCAATAAAAGGAACGAGTTCTTCGCCAATGAAGTTGTAAAAAGCCGCCGATCTTTTGGTTGGTGTTCCTTCAGCGGGGTCAAAAGCGCAGTCGTTCATACGGCTGTTTTTTTGATTGATTCCAATGATAATCATTTCGGGTAAGTCGTCCCAATATTCTCCATATTTCAAAGCTCCCTGAAAAGGGTCAAATAAATAATCTCCGTCTAATAACAATAAAACCGGGTATCTTTTGGTTGAACTGTTTTCGTAAGAAGCAGGTAGACTTATTGTAATTTCTCTGGTTTCTCCGAGTTTGTTGGATTTGATTAATTCGGTAGTTTTTTGAGCAAATAATGAAATCGAAAAAAAGAATAAAAGTAGTGCTTGTTTCATGATTTGGGAGTTTATAAAATTCGATTTTAAATATACTACTTTTTAACCAAAGTAAAAGAAAGCTTATAAAAACAAAAAGCGCTTCTTTTAGGAAACGCTTCATTTATTTGATAATTTTTAATACTGTTTTAGGTCAATGAATTGTCATTTTCATTTGGGAAAATAATCCAGGGTTGGAAAGTTTTTGCTTCTTCGAAATCAACTGTAGCATACGAAATAATGATAATAATATCATCTCTCTGTACTTTTCTGGCTGCCGGGCCGTTCAATGTAATTTCGCCGGAATTTCTTTCTCCTTTTATGGCGTAAGTGTCAAAACGTTCTCCGTTGTTGATGTTAACAATGGATACTTTTTCTCCTTCAATAATATTAGATGCTTCTAATAAGGTTTCATCGATGGTAATACTGCCTATGTAATTTAAATCGGCTCCTGTTACTTTTACCCGATGAATTTTTGATTTTAATACTTGAATTTGCATGGCACAAAAGTAAATTATTTTAGCGAAATGGTATCAATCAATCGAATATTATTAACAAAAACGGCTATAAATGCACGATAATTTTTATTTTTTGATTGCTCAACACAAGGAAGAAGTGTCGCTTCGTCCGCGATTTCAAAGTATTCTAAGTCAAAAATACTATTGGATTGAAACACTTCTTTTACCCAATTTTTTACTTCTTCACAACTTTGCGTTTTGAATTTTTCTTTGGCCTCAAGTAATGTTTGGTATATCATTGCTGCTTGTTCTCTTTCTATTTTTGATAAGCGTTCATTTCGGGAACTCATAGCAAGTCCGTTAGCTTCTCTGAAAATTTCGCAACCAATTATGTTTACTGCCAATTGGTTTTTGCTGACCATTTTTTTGACAATTTGTAATTGCTGGAAATCTTTCTCTCCAAAATAAGCATTGTTAGGAGTTACAATTTCGAACAATCTTTTTACAATTGTTCCCACTCCGTTAAAATGACCCGGTCTGAACTTGCCTTCCATTTGGTTTTCTAATCCGTCAAAATCAAATTCCTGTGAAACCGTTTTTCCTTCGTAAATATCTTCTACAGAAGGTGCGTAAACAATTATATTTTTGTCTAAATCAGCAATTTTTTGAGTATCTGCTTCCAGAGTTCTGGGGTATTTTTCTAAATCTTCGGGATTGTTAAACTGAGTAGGATTGACAAAAATACTCACTACGGTAGTGTTGTTTTCTGCTAGTGATTGCTGCATCAATGAAAGATGTCCTTGGTGCAAAGCGCCCATTGTTGGGACAAAACCAATAGTGGAATGAGACGTTTTAACAGAATTTAAAAAATCGATTAAAGCGGCTTTTCCATAGAAAATAGGCATGGTTATTTTATTAAAATTAAATGCAAACATAATATATTAGTTAATAACTGCATAAAATTTTGTAATTTTGCGTGGTTTTTATTACCAACTTAACTAAGTAAATTACAATATGAAAGATAAGAGGATATTATACGTATCATCTGAAGTGGTGCCCTATTTGGCTGAAAATGAGGTTTCTTTAATGTCTTATGATGTTCCTAAGATGGTAAATGATCAGGGGGGACAAATCAGAATTTTTATGCCAAGATATGGAAATATCAACGAAAGACGTCACCAATTGCATGAAGTAATTCGACTATCCGGAATGAATTTGGTAGTAAATGACTTAGATATGCCTTTGATTATTAAGGTAGCATCAATTCCTAAAGAAAGAATTCAGGTATATTTTATTGATAATGACGAATATTTTAAAAGAAAAGCAACCTTTGCTGATGAAGATGGAGCACTCTATCCTGATAATGACGAACGCGCTATCTTTTTTGCAAAAGGAGTTGTTGAAACAGTAAAAAAACTGAATTGGGTTCCTGATATTATTCATGTCCATGGATGGATGGCAGCTATGTTGCCTGTTTATATGAAACATTTTTATAAAAACGAAGCCTTGTTTTCTGACACGAAGATTGTTACTTCGGTTTACGGACAGTCTTTCGACGGTACTTTAGATGTCGAAATGATTAACAAAGTCAAACTTGACGGAGTACCACAAGAGGAAGTAGCTATGCTTTCGACTCCTGATTATGAGAATATTATTAAAGCAACTGTAATGCATTCGGATGCAGTAATTATTGCTTCGCCTAATGTAAGTTCAAGTTTAACAAAATTTATTGAAACTTCAGGAAAACCTTTTCTATCTTACGTCCCTAAAGATTCTTTCGCTGATGCGTATAATAATTTTTACAAAGAAATGCTTTAATCCCAACTTTTTATTATCAAATATGCGTAATAATTCTTTTTTTAAGATAATTCTAATAGCAATAACAGTCGTTTTTTTTATTTCATGCGATAAAGATTTTAATTCTATTGGAGAAGATTTAATAGGCAATGAACATTTTGGTTTGGAACTTGACAGTTATGAAGTTCAGGCTTATAACCAAAAAGTCGAAGCGGTACAATCTAATAATCTACCCATTAATCCATTAGGAATTTACGACGATCCTGTTTTTGGTACAACCGAAGCCAGTTTTGTTACTCAGGTTGTTTTGTCTCCTTCAAATCCGGTTTCAGTAAATCCTGTTATTGGTGCTAATCCTGAAATTGAAAGTGTAATTTTAAATATTCCTTATTTTAGTCATGTTGATCCTGATGTAGCAATTACTAGTTCAGGAGACAGTACTTATATTTTGGACTCCATTTATGGCCCTGCAAAATCAAAAATAAAATTAAGCGTTTATGAGTCGGGTTATTTTATGAGGGATTTAGATCCTTTGACTGGTTTTTTAGAACCTCAAAAATTCTACACCGATCAGGCTGGCGATTTTAATAATCTGATAGCATCAGTACGTTTGAATAATGATACTGATGTATCTCAAAATGATGCTTTTTTCTTTAACCCTGCCGAACGCAAAGAAACTACTAAGGAAAATGAAGAAGATGTAGTTACACGATTTGCTCCTGCAATGCGTTTGTCTTTAAACAAAGATTATTTTAAAACAAAAATTATTGATGCCGCTAAAAAAATTGACGGTACTGATCCTGGGAAACTAACCACTAATGATGTTTTCAAAAACTTCTTTAGAGGTCTATATTTTAAAGTAGAAAAATCCGGGTCAAATCCAGGTCAAATGGCCTTGATGAATTTTAAAGAAGGAACTATTACCGTTAAATATAAAGAAGACCTTGTTACAATTACAAAAGACGCAAACGGTAATGATGTTTCAAAAACAGATCGAATAGATAAATCCATAGTGCTTAATTTAACCGGAAACACAGTTAGTTTATTATCAAACACTAATACTCCGGCTTATGATACGGCTACCAACAATCCAAATAGTACTACCGGAGACAGTAAATTGTATCTAAAAGGTGGTCAAGGATCTATGGCTGTATTGGATCTTTTTAACAAAACCGATGAAAGAGGATATAATGCTGCTGGAGAGCCTACTATTGGTTCGAACCATGTTCCGGATGAATTAGACGATTTAAAACAACTTTCAGCTACCAAAAAATTATTGATAAACGAGGCTAACCTGGTTTTTCATATTGATGCTGCAACTATGGGAGCAAATGCGGCCTTGCCAAAACGTATTTATTTATATGATTTAACTAATAACATCCCGGTTTTGGACTACCTTTATGATGGAACAACAGGAACAACGGTTAAAACAGGACGTTTAATATACAGTGGTTTATTGAACACTTTAAATGCTAATGATCCTAAAAATTATAAAACCTATAAGATTCGATTAACAAATCAAATTAGAAGTTTAGTAAAAAACAAAGATTCGGTAAATGTTAAACTAGGAGTAGTTATTACGGAAGACATCAACAATATCACAATGAATAAATTACGTACTTCAGTAATTTTACCAGATCAGGAAACAACATTTTCTAAAGTGCCTCAGGCATCGATAATGAATCCTTTAGGCGTTGTACTATTTGGAAACAACATCCCTTCAGGAAATGCTGATTACGACAAAAGATTAAAATTAGAAATTTATTACACAAAACCCGATTAATATAAAAATTTATGTGTGGAATAGTTGGTTATATAGGTCATAGAGAGGCTTATCCTATCGTTATTAAAGGTTTAAAAAGACTAGAGTACAGAGGTTACGATAGTGCTGGTGTAATGGTTTACGATGGTGCGATTAAGGTTTGTAAAACAAAAGGAAAGGTTGTTGCTCTTGAAGAAAAAGCACAAAAAGAGATTAATACAAACGGAACTATCGGAATTGGTCATACCCGTTGGGCTACGCATGGTGTCCCGAATGATGTAAACTCGCATCCCCATCTTTCAAACTCAGGTGAATTAGCAATTGTTCACAACGGAATTATTGAAAATTATGCGCCATTAAAAGAAGAACTAATGAAGCGTGGTTATGTTTTTCATTCCGATACTGATACTGAAGTATTAGTGAATTTGATTGAAGAAGTTCAGAAAAAAGAAAAATTAAAATTAGGAAAAGCAGTTCAGTTAGCACTTAATCAAGTGGTAGGAGCTTATGCAATTGCTGTTTTTGATATTAAAAATCCTGACGAAATTGTTGCTGCCCGTTTAGGAAGTCCTTTAGCAATTGGTGTGGGTGAAGGTGAATATTTTATTGCTTCTGATGCTTCGCCTTTTATTGAATATACTTCAAATGCAGTGTATTTAGAAGATGGTGAAATGGCTAATATTAATTTGAAGAAATCAATTAAGATTAGAAAAATTAAAGATGACAGCTTAGTAGATCCTTATATTCAGGAGCTTCAAATGAATTTGGAGCAAATTGAAAAAGGAGGATTTGACCACTTTATGCTAAAAGAAATTTTTGAGCAGCCTAGCGTTATCAAAGATACTTACAGAGGAAGATTACATGCTGATAAAGGAATTGTTCAAATGTCTGGGATTGAAGATAATTTGGAAAAATTCTTAAATGCCGAAAGAATAATTATTGTTGCCTGTGGTACTTCATGGCATGCAGGTTTAGTTGCGGAGTATATTATTGAAGAATTTGCACGCATTTCTGTAGAAGTAGAGTATGCTTCTGAATTCAGATACAGAAACCCAATTATAAAAAGCACCGATGTAGTTATCGCTATTTCTCAATCAGGAGAAACTGCCGATACTATGGCAGCTATTAAATTAGCCAAAGAGCAAGGAGCATTTGTTTTTGGTGTTTGTAATGTGGTTGGTTCTTCAATTTCAAGAGAGTCTCATGCAGGTGCTTATACACATGCTGGTCCTGAAATTGGGGTGGCTTCGACTAAAGCTTTTACAACTCAAATTACAGTGTTGACCATGTTGGCTTTGCGTTTGGCTAAAGCAAAAGGCACTTTGTCACATTCTGATTTCCATAGATATTTATTGGAGTTGGAATTAATTCCTGAGAAAGTAAAAGAAGCTTTGGGAACTATTGACAGCGCAAAAGAAATTGCTGCTGCGTTTAAAGATGCACCTAATTGCTTGTATTTAGGTCGTGGTTATAATTTTCCGGTAGCTTTAGAAGGAGCTTTAAAGCTAAAAGAAATATCATATATTCACGCAGAAGGTTATCCTGCTGCCGAAATGAAACACGGACCAATTGCGTTGATTGACGAACAAATGCCGGTTGTAATAATTGCTCCTAAGCAAGGGCATTATGACAAAATAGTTAGTAATATTCAGGAAATTAAGTCCAGAAGCGGTAAAATTATTGCGGTTGTGACTAAAGGTGATACTCAGGTTAGGGAATTAGCCGATTATGTTATCGAAATTCCTGAAACTTCAGATGCTCTATCGCCTTTGATTACTACTATTCCGCTGCAGTTGTTGTCTTATTATATAGCTGTTTACAGAGACTGTAATGTAGATCAGCCTCGAAATTTAGCAAAATCAGTTACTGTAGAATAAAAACAATTCGAAATAAAAATCTAAAAAGCAAGGCGATACGTCTTGCTTTTTTTATGCAAGTTTCTTAATAATCAGTCTTAATTATTAAAAATTGAATTTTCTGACACATAATTTGTTAAATGTTGATTTTTTTATCTAAATTTAGTTAGTCGAAAACGCTTTGTTTTTTTGGTGATGCAGTTATGAGAAAGTGGAAGGCTTTTGAATTAGTAAATCAATAAAACCAATCTATATGAGAGCGTATTTATTTCTTTTGTCATTATTGCTTTGTGGCGTACTAAACGCTCAAAACACTATCCAGGGAGTTGTTACTGAAACAAATAACCTGGCAATTATCGGAGCAAATATCAGAGTAATTGGCGATTCGGCCGGCACAATTACCGATAGCGATGGAAAATTTATACTCAATACTTCTAAAGAACTACCTTATGAAATAGAAGTGAGTTTTATTGGTTTTGAATCAAAAAGAATAAGCATTAATTCTAAAAAACAACAAATTACCATTGTTCTTATTGAAAAACACAATTTACTAGATGAAATCGTGGTTTCGGCATCCAGAACACCTGAAAGAGTTTTTGAATCGCCAGTTACAATCGAAAGAATGGGTATTGCCGATATTAAAAAAACAGCTTCTTCTACTTTTTATGATGGTTTAGAGAATTTGAAAGAAGTTCAAATGAATACCAGTAGTTTGACTTTTAAATCTATTAATACCCGTGGGTTTGCTACTGTAGCCAATTCTCGCTTCCTGCAATTAGTGGACGGAATGGATAATTCGTCTCCTTTGTTAAATTTTGTTTTAGGAAATATGGTGGGTATTTCTGAAATCGATGTTCAAAATGTAGAGTTATTACCTGGGGCTTCTTCTGCTTTATATGGTGCTAATGCTTTTAATGGTATTATGTTTATGAATAGCAAAAGCCCTTTTACTTATCAAGGAATAACAGCTTATGCCAAATACGGACAAACCAGTCAAAAAGCTGCAGGCTCAAATGATTATATTGATTACGGAATCAGAATGGCTCATGCCTTTGATAAACATTTTGCTGCCAAAGCAAATTTTACTTACATGCGAGGTACTGATTGGTTTGCTACAAATTATAGAGACAAAACAATCGCAGGGAGAGATAGAGATCATCAAAATTATGATGGTATAAACATATATGGAGATGAAGTTTCTACTAATATATATACTGTAGGGCAAACAATGGTAGCTAATAATTTGCTTCCGTCAAATCTGGCAGCATTATTGCCTAACGAAAATGTATCAAGAACGGGTTATAACGAAATTGACTTAACCAATAATAAAGCCAGTAATACTAAAATTGATCTTTCATTCCATTTTAGACCGTTTGGGGAAGAAAATTTCGAAATTATCTGGTTGAGTAAATTCGGATTTGGAAATGCGGTTTATCAAGGTGCTAATCGTTATTATCTAAATAACTTTTTCATGCAACAGCATAAAATAGAATTCAAAGGCAAGAATTTTTTCCTGAGAGGTTACACAACTTCTGAAGATGGTGGGCAATCTTACGACATGCAATTTACAGGAATTAATATCAACAGAAAGTGGAAATCAGATAACGACTGGTTCGGACAATATGCAGGTGCTTACTCTCAGGCTTATGCCGGTTTGTTTGGACCTACATACACAGGAAACGCTAGCGCATCTCATGCTTTTGCCCGTGCTGCTGCCGAAACAGGAAGACTTATTCCTGGAACTGCCGCATTCAATAATGCATTTAATGAGGTTATTTCTAATCCTGACGTATTATCCGGTTCTAAATTAGTCGATAATTCTAAAATTTATCATGCTGATGCAAATTACAATTTCAAAGATTTAATTTCTTTTGCTGAAATTCAAATTGGAGGTTCGTATCGAAAATACGAGCTAAATTCATTTGGGAGAATTTATACCGATGCTAATGGAATTATCAATTACAATGAGTATGGTGCTTATACCCAATTGATGAAAAAGTTTTTGGATGAAAGATTGAAATTTACAGGTTCCATCCGATATGATAAATCTAAAAATTTTGAAGGAAATTATTCGCCAAGGTTATCCTTAGTGTATTCAGGAGGTGAAGCCAAGAATCATAATTTCAGAGCCTCATTTCAAACAGGTTTTAGAAACCCAACTACTCAGGATCAGTATATAGGGTTTAATGTGGGGAATGCGGTATTAATAGGTTCGGCTCCGGATAATTTATCGAGATATTCTGAAACAAGACCGGTTGCTAATGGTTCTCCGGCTGTTGGGCAATTATATGCGGGCGGAACATCAGTCGTTATGACAGGAGACAATGCTTATAATAATTCCTATACAGCCTCATCAGTAATGGCTTTTGCTGCTTTTGCAGCGGCTAATCCCGGAAACACGCCAGGAGCAGCAGCTTTGTTAAGAAAAACAGATGTTAATTATGTTAAGCCCGAAGAAGTAAAAGCATTTGAATTAGGATACCGCTCGCGGGTTAAAGATGTGATAATTGATATTAGTACCTATTATAATATTTACAACAATTTTATAGGAAGTGCCAATGCTATTGCTCCTTTATACGGTAAAGCGTCCAATACTTTTGATTTTGCTTCAGGAGCTCCAACTTATGCAACAAATCCTGAAGTTCAATCTTTGCACGCTTTAGCAAATGGGAATGTCAGAATTTACCAATTGTACACAAATACTGATGTTGAAATCAAATCATTTGGTTTTGGTCTGGGTCTTTCAAAAAAAGTTTATAAGGATTTTGAACTTGGAGTAAATTATAATTATGCTGAGTTTAGTTTTGATCAGGCTAAAGACCCTAGTTTTGAAGCAGGGTTTAATACACCGAAACATAGGGTGAAGGCTTCGTTCGGAAATGAGAAGCTGTTTAAAAATTTCGGATTTAATATTAGTGGAAGATGGAACGATAGTTATTTATGGCAGTCTGCTATGGTGGATGGTATGGTGGATAGTGCTACTGTTGTCGATGCACAAATTAATTACAACATTCCTTCATTAAAATCAACTTTAAAAATAGGTGCTTCCAATATTGGTGGAAAAGAGTATACTCAGGTTTTGGGTGCCGGATTAATAGGACAGCAATATTTTGCTTCATGGACAATCAATCCATAATTGTATCGATTTAAAAAATCGCATTAAAAAATCACAATTTAGTTATATGGTTTAACAAAATCACTTCGGTTTTATCAAGAAGTGATTTTTTGTTTTTTAGAAAAAAGTGTCTTTATAAAAGTCGGTTTTAGGGCTGTTTTTATACTGCATTTTATTTTTTTATGTTTTTTGAATAAAATTGTTGATTTTTTATTTTAAAAAATTATCTTTGCGCTCTGAAAAAACACCTAATTCATTGAATTTTGATAAGGTAAGTTTCATAAACCTAAATAGCTGTTTAATAAATACATAAGTAATGTCTAGAGTAATAGGAAAAGTTGCCCAAATCATTGGCCCAGTAGTTGACGTTGTTTTCAACGGTAAGGATGTTGAACTTCCAAAAATTTATGATTCATTAGAAATCGTAAAAAAAGATGGTACTAAATTAATCCTTGAGGTACAATCTCACATTGGAGAAAATACTGTTCGTACCATTTCGATGGATTCAACAGATGGTTTGAGCAGAGGATATGAAGTAATAGGAACAGGTAATCCTATTCAAATGCCGATTGGAGCAGATGTTTACGGTCGTTTATTCAACGTTGTTGGAGATGCTATTGATGGTTTACCAGAATTGCCTAAAACAGGTGAGAACGGAATGTCAATTCACCGTCAGGCTCCAAAATTTGAAGATTTATCAACTTCATCTGAGGTTTTATTTACAGGTATTAAAGTAATCGATTTGATTGAGCCTTATGCAAAAGGAGGTAAAATTGGATTGTTTGGTGGTGCCGGTGTTGGTAAAACTGTATTGATTCAGGAGTTGATTAACAATATTGCAAAAGGTCACGGTGGACTTTCAGTATTCGCAGGAGTAGGAGAAAGAACACGTGAAGGAAATGACTTACTTCGTGAGATGTTAGAGTCAGGAATTATAAAATACGGTGAGGAATTCATGCACTCTATGGAAAATGGAGGATGGGATTTATCTAAAGTAGATTTGCCAGGAATGAGAGAGTCTAAAGCTACTTTCGTTTTCGGACAAATGAATGAGCCACCAGGAGCTCGTGCACGTGTGGCACTTTCTGGATTATCTATTGCTGAGTATTTCCGTGATGGAGCTGGATCTGATCAAGGAAAAGACGTATTGTTCTTCGTTGATAATATCTTCCGTTTTACACAAGCAGGTTCTGAGGTATCGGCACTTTTAGGTCGTATGCCATCTGCGGTAGGTTACCAACCAACATTGGCAACTGAGATGGGAGCTATGCAAGAGCGTATTACTTCTACAAACAAAGGATCTATTACATCTGTACAAGCGGTTTACGTTCCTGCGGATGACTTAACTGACCCAGCGCCAGCAACAACGTTTGCTCACTTAGATGCTACAACAGTATTGTCTCGTAAAATTGCTGAGTTAGGTATTTATCCTGCGGTAGATCCATTGGATTCTACTTCTCGTATCTTGACTCCACATATCTTAGGAAATGAGCATTATGACTGTGCACAAAGAGTAAAAGAGATTCTTCAAAAATACAAACAATTACAAGATATCATCGCTATCTTAGGTATGGAAGAGTTATCTGAAGAAGATAAATTAGCTGTATCAAGAGCACGTCGTGTACAACGTTTCTTGTCTCAACCGTTCCACGTTGCTGAGCAATTTACGGGTATTCCAGGTGTATTAGTTGATATTAAAGATACTATCAAAGGATTTAATATGATTATTGACGGTGAATTAGATCACTTGCCAGAATCAGCTTTTAACCTTAAAGGGACTATCGAAGAAGCTATCGAAGCTGGAGAGAAAATGTTAGCTGAAGCATAATAAGCTGGAAGCTAGAAGTTAGAAGCTAGAAGTTTTTTTCTAGTCTTCCCGTCTTCCGTCTTCCATCTTCTAACTTAAAAAAATATGATTTTAGAAATAGTATCACCAGAGGCATCTTTATTCAAAGGAGAAATAACATCAGTAACCTTACCGGGTGTTGGTGGAAGCTTTCAAATTTTAAATAATCACGCTCCAATTGTTTCCTTGCTTCAAAAAGGAACTGTAAAAATTACAGCACCAGAATTTAAGTTTAGCAAAGAATCAGCAAAGTTGTTTTCGAAAGTAAATGATCAAAACTACACTTTAGCTATTTCTTCAGGAACTATTGAAATGAAAGACAACAAAATAATTGTTTTAGCTGACTAAGACAATTTAGATTTATACAAGAACGTCAAGCTTTGCTTGGCGTTTTTTTTTACTTTTGATTTATGAGAAATCTACCTAATATCCTTAAAGCAAAAATAGAATCCAGAATTCAAAATAATGCACTACGCCAGTTGCCTTCTGAAGCTAATTTAATTGATTTTGCATCCAATGATTATCTTGGTTTTTCAAAATCAGAGTTGATTTTTAATCAAACGCATCAATATTTATTAGATAATGCTTTTGTTCAAAATGGAGCAACCGGTTCCCGATTGCTTTCTGGAAATCATAATTTATATAGTATAACAGAAAATTTTATTAGCACATTTCATCAAGCTGAAACTGCACTAATTTTTAATTCTGGTTATGATACCAATGTGGGATTCTTTAGTTCTGTTCCTCAAAAAGGAGATTTGATTTTGTATGATGAACTATGTCATGCCTCCATTCGTGACGGAATCCAGTTGTCTTATTCGAAATCTTATAAGTTCAATCATAATGATTTTGAAGATTTAGAGCGATTAATTCTTCGAAATCAAAATACGACTATCTACATTGTTACCGAAAGCGTTTTTTCAATGGATGGAGATACGCCAAACTTGAAAGAATTAGTTCATTTGTCTGAAAAACACAATTGTTATTTAGTTCTTGACGAAGCGCATGCTTTGGGTGTGTTTGGTGATAAAGGTCAAGGTTTGGTTCAGGAATTTGATGTGCAAGACAAAGTTTTTGCGCGAATCATGACTTTTGGAAAAGGCTTGGGTTGTCATGGAGCAGCTATTTTGGGAAGTCAGGAATTGAAACAATATTTGGTAAACTTTGCCCGAAGTTTTATCTATACTACGGGGCTTTCGCCACATTCCGTTGCGACAATTCTGGTTGCTTATCAGTTTTTAGAAAAAGAAAACAAGGATATTAAGTTGCTGCGTGAGAATATCATTCATTTCAATCAGCAAAAGAATTTATTGGGGTTAAAACCCATTTTTGTTCGAAGTAAATCGGCGATTCAGTCGGTTATTATTCCGGGAAATGAAAAGGTTAAATCTATTGCAAAACAACTTCAGGAAAAAGGTTTTGATGTTAAAGCCATACTTTCGCCTACGGTTCCCGAAGGACAGGAAAGACTACGCTTTTGTCTACATGCTTTTAATTCGAAAGATGAAATTTCGAATGTTCTACAATTGTTGAGTACTTTTGTTTTTGGCCCACAGATTTAACTGATGAAACGGATTAATACTGATTTTATATGAGTGAGTTATTACATAAAAATATAACAGATGATATTTTAAAAGTGTATTTCGATATATACAATCACCTAGGGTATGGTTTTTTAGAAAAAGTATACCAAAACGCAATGTATTTTGAATTACAGAAAAAAGGATATAAAGTTGATGCTCAAAAACCTATAAAAGTATATTTAAAAGGGCAATTGATTGGAGAGTATTACGCAGATTTATTAATTGAAGATAAAGTTATTGTTGAATTAAAAGCATGTGAATTACTTATGAATGCGCATGTTGCTCAACTAATGAATTATTTAAAAGCGACAGCAATTGAAGTTGGTCTTTTGTTAAATTTTGGAGAAGAACCAGAATTTAAACGTATTATTTATACGAATGATAGAAAGAAGAATTTAAGCAATCAGCGATAATCCGTTTCATCAGTTAAATCCGTGGGCTAATTTATTTTAAAACTTTGAAAAAGAAGTCTTGTGAATCTTCCTTTATCTTTGTGAATCTTTGCGAAACAAAAAAATCTATGAAATTATTTATAACAGGAATTGGTACCGATGTAGGTAAAACTATTGCATCAGCCATTATAACCGAAGCCTTAGAGGCAGATTATTGGAAGCCTATTCAGGCAGGAGATTTAAACACCTCAGACAGTCATAAAATAAAGTCTTTTATCTCAAATGGTAAAACGGTAATTCATTCAAACAGCTATGCTTTAAATACGCCAGCGAGTCCGCATTTGGCTGCTCAATTGGATAACATTGTTATTGATTTAGGAAAAATTGAAGAACCAGTTACAGAGAATCATTTAGTGGTTGAAGGTGCTGGAGGACTTTTTGTTCCACTGAATAATCAAGATTGCGTGATTGATCTGATAAAACCAGATTATAAAGTTATTGTAGTTTCTCGTCATTATTTAGGAAGTATCAATCACACTTTATTAACTATTGAAGCTTTGAAAAGTAGAAATATTGCCATTGCGGGAATTTTGTTTAATGGTAAAGAGAATCAATCTACAGAATCCATCATTTTGGAAAAAACAGCTTTAAAATGTATTGGACGAATTGACGAAGAACCCTATTTTGACCAAAATGTAATTCGTGAATATGCCGATTTATTTCGAAACGAGTTGTTGAAACTTCAATAGCAATGACAAAATCAATTTCAAATTTGAAATCAAAAATTAAATGAATTTAATAGAGAAAGACAGCCAATATCTTTGGCATCCATATACCCAACATAAAACGGCTCAAACCCCTATTGCAATTACAAAAGGCGAAGGTGCTTTGCTTTGGGACGAAAATAATAAAGAATACATCGATGCTATTGCTTCGTGGTGGGTGAATCCTTTCGGGCATAGTAATAAATTCATAGCCGATGCGATTTATAAACAATTAACGACTTTAGAGCATGTTCTCTTTGGAGGTTTTACACATGAACCAGCTGTAAAGGTGGCAGAAAAGTTGATTGAAATTCTTCCTAAAAACCAACAAAAAATATTCTTTTCTGATAATGGTTCGACTTCAGTTGAAGTGGCAATCAAAGTAGCTTTACAGTATTTTTTCAATAAGGGTGAGAAACGAACAACTATAATTGCTTTCGAAAATGCTTTTCACGGCGATACTTTTGCAGCTATGGCAGCAAGTGGAATTTCGTTTTATACCCAGGCTTTTCAAGGAATGTTTATTGATGTGGTGCGTATTCCGGTTCCGGTCAAAGGACAGGAACAGCAAAGTTTTGATGCTTTGAAAAAAGTGATTCAGGAGTATAATTGTGCCGGATTTATCTTTGAACCTTTGGTACAAGGAGCAGCTGGTATGGTAATGTATGAACCGAATGCTTTGGATGAGTTAATCCAAATTTGTGCAGCAAATAATGTGCTTACTATTGCGGATGAAGTCATGACGGGTTTTGGCAAAACAGGAAAAATCTTTGCTATGGATTATGCCGAGCAAAAACCAGATATGATGTGTTTGTCTAAAGCGTTGACAGGTGGAACAATTCCGATGGCGATTACCACTTTTACCCAGGAAATATTTGAAGCTTTTTATGATGATGATATTAATAAAGCCTTATTTCACGGACATACATTTACCGCAAATCCTACGGGTTGCGCTGCAGCATTAGCCAGTTTTGAATTGTTGCAAACTCCCGAAATGCAGGCTAATTTAGTTCGGGTAAATGCCAATCATTTGGCTTTTCAAGAACGTATTAAGAATCATCCAAAAGTTATTACGACCCGTGTTTTGGGGACTATTTTTGCATTGGAAATAAAGAAAGAAAACGAAGAAAGTTATTACGGAACGATGCGTACTAAATTATATAATTTCTTTATCGAAAACGGAATCATTCTGCGTCCGGTAGGGAATATTGTTTACATTTTACCGCCTTATATCATTACGGATGAACAATTACAAAAAGTCTATGAAGTGGTCGAAAATGCATTGGAAATAGTTTAAAGTTTAACCACGAAGAACACAAGGGAGGCGCTAAGAGCACTGTTAAAAAACTATTTCCTGTCCGTTTAAACCGTATTCTATTTTCAACTACTGATTAAATAAAAGCTTTGTGAACCTTGTGCTTTCTTTGTCTTCTTCGTGTTTAAATAGTTATCATTTTTACAAAAAACTTTGCGACCTTTGCGGTAAAATAAATTAGCCTTGTCAACAATAATTTCGATTACAGCTCTAGCATCCATTTCTCCTTTAGGTAATGACCAGAAAACCATTTGGAAAAATTATCTTTCTGAAAAGCATTTTTTTTCTAAAAAGCATTTAGACAATCAGGAAAGCTGGGTGGCTTCGTTAGATGAAAATTTACAGCAAATTGTGGCTGAATTGCAACAATCGGATATTAAATACAAGTCGTTAGACAAATCGGTTTTGTACGCCATGGCTGCTTCGCGTCAAGCGGTTGCAAATGCAGGCTGGGATACCAATTCGGTTTTTGGAATCAATATCGGTTCTTCGCGTGGCGCAACAGATTTATTCGAAAAACATTTTAAGGAATATTTGGAAACAGGTAAGGCGCAAACATTAGCTTCGCCAACAACTACTTTGGGGAATATTTCTTCTTGGGTTGGGCACGATTTGCAAAATACAGGGCCTGAAATTTCGCATTCTATTACTTGTTCTACGGCTTTGCATGCCCTTTTAAATGGTGTGGCCTGGTTGCGTGCCGGAATGGTTGATAAATTTCTTATTGGCGGAAGTGAGGCACCTTTAACTGATTTTACCATTGCTCAGATGCGTGCTTTGAAAATATATTCGCATAGTGAGGAAGAATACCCTAATCAGGCGCTGAATTTCGATAAAAAACTCAATTCGATGATTCTGGGTGAAGGAGCAGCAGTTTGTTGTCTCGAAATAGGGAAGAAAGAGAATGCTTTAGCTTTTATCGAAGGCATTGGCTATGCTACCGAAATTTTGGAGCACAATATTTCTATTTCGGCAGAAGCGAATTGTTTTCAGAAATCGATGAAAATGGCTTTGCAGAATATCAATTTAGAAGATGTTGATGTAATTGTAATGCATGCGCCAGGAACAAAAGCGGGTGATTTGACCGAGTATAAGGCTATTCAAAAAATATTTGGAGAAAACCTTCCGCTGTTAACTACCAATAAGTGGAAAATAGGCCACACTTTTGGTGCTTCGGGAATCTTGAGCGTTGAATTAGCCGTTTTGATGTTGCAACACAATCAATTTATTGGAGTACCTTTTGTGAATGGGCAAACACAAAGCAAACCGATAAAAAAAGTATTGGTAAACGCTGTAGGTTTTGGTGGTAATGCAGTGAGTGTTTTGTTGTCTATTTAAACAAAAAAAAGCAAATTCACGGATTATCAACGAATTTGAGGTTACTTGTAAATCTTAATTTCGAAAATTAAAAAATCAAACCTTTATTTTTAGCAGCTTTTACAAGTTCTACATCCTCTGCTCCTACTACATTAAGCAGCTCTTTAAGATTTAGTTTCCTGGATTCAATTGCATTTAATGATATCGGAATAAACTGAGGCATGTCCTGAATTTGAGTTCCTTTTGACAAATGAAACAAAATTTGCTTATCAAATAAATCAATCTCAATTGAGTTATCATGAGACTCCAGCATTGCCAAGATAGATTTACTATAATAAATTTGATCTTTTATTACCATATCAAAAGCAAGCAACAATTCATCAAAAGTTAAATCATTTTTTATCACCAAACCTCTTGGATTTACATTGTTAATCAAAGTTTTTAACTTCAAAAATTCCGTAAACATAGTAAGCATAATAATCTTACAATTAGGCATGTATTCCAAAATTAACTTAGCCAAATCTTCTCCCGAATAAAGATTCATTGCTTCATAAGAAGGCATACTAATGTCCAGAAAAGCAATATCAAAACTAACTTCAGGATTTGTGATAACGTGATAAGCAGATTCACAATCCTTGGCTTCTAAAATAGAAAACTCATATCGGTTAGGCTCATAACGGGTAATGGCGTTTTTATAGCCCTGAATAATAAAAGGGTGATCATCAACAATTAAGATGTTCTTTTTGAGCTTTGCTTCAGCAGTTTCAATTGTCATTTATTATTAGGTATTAGTTGTTGTTTCTAACGGAATTACAACCGTAATTGTTGTTCCTTCCCCTTTTTTAGATTTCACATTAAATTCACCATTACATTCTTTAGCTCGCGAAATCATATTTTGCAAGCCAATCCCTTTTTTCTTCAAATTAACATTAAAACCTACCCCATCATCAACGATAGTTAATTCGATATTGTTTCCCTGTTTTTTCAACTCTACCCTAACTGTTGTTGCACTTGCATACTTATTAATGTTTTGCAAAGATTCCTGGATAATTCGATATAAATTAATCTTTACTGAGTTGACAGCCAAATCCCATTTTATATTCGAATCAATACTGGAAAACAATTTACAGGAGAAAGTTTTTCGTTGTTCCTCAAAAAGATTATCTACAATTGCAACGAAGTTATTAATTAATTCTGATTTTTCCCTATTCAAATCATGTGAAATTTCACGAATATCCTGCTCAATATTTTTTAATTCAGCCAAATAAGCATTTCGCTGATCAACGGCTAAATCATCATTAAACCGATTCAAGCCTTCCAGATTCATTCGCACACCAAACATCCTACCCAAAACCCCATCGTGGAGCTCCTGAGCCACACGTTTTTTCTCTTTTACCCTATTGGCTTCAATAGTATTCTGTTGTGAAATCATTAAGTTATAAATATCCTCATTGGCTTTTTGTTGCTGTTGTTTGTACAACAACTCTCTGTTTTTAGTTTTTTGTGCTTTGATGATATACAAAAAGAGTCCCAAAATAGTCAAACCACTAAAGAAATAAACCAGATTTCGATTTTTAGTTTCTAAATCCGAATACTCTCCTTTAATGGTATCTGTTTCATATTGTATGCGGGAAAATTTCTCTCCAATTTTACGTTCATATTGTTGCAACTCTTCATTAATACGTATGTACTCTTTAGAGTAACTCGAAGCATTTTGAGGATCGATAGTTGTAATCTGTTTCAAAGAGAGCAAAGTCTCTCGTGGCATATTCATTTTTCTTGCTAAAACAAGTGCTTCTCTTGCAAACTGTAAAGATTTAGCCCCATCATTCTTAGAATGATAATACTCCGAAAGATGGATTTTATTTACTGGAATTTCTGAATTGAGTTTTAAACTATCTCTAATTTTTAAAGATTGGTAAAGCAAATCTGGCAAACTATCATTTTCACCTAATTTAAACTTAGAATAACCTAAATTATCCAAAAGTAATGCGTAAACACTAGGATCTTGATTATCCATTTTTTGTTGCTCGATTCCTTTTAAGAAATAATCACTTGCAACTTTATAGTTCTTTAATTTTACATACACTAAACCTAAATTCAAATAAGAAATTGCCTTAGTTTGGCTTATTCCTATTATTTGCATTCTATCAAGAATTTCCAATGCCTTTTTATGATATGAAATTGCATCTTGATACTCCCCCATACTATTATAGACCATACCTAACATATTATGGGCATCATAATTAATTTCGTTAGCCGCCTCATTTTCATCTTCCTTAATTATGCGAAGTCCCTTAAACACTTCTTTTTCACTTCCAATAAAATCACCCACTCTAAACAACAATTCCGCCTTATTGATAATTGTTCTCGCAAGTTGATAATTATCATTTAATGTAGCATAAATTTTTTCTGCCTTATAATAATACAAAAAAGCAGAATCAGAAACCGATTTTCGAAGATAATAATCTCCTAAATAACCATAAGCTTTCGCCATACTAATAGTATCACCAGCATTCTCAGAATTAGTTAACACTAAATTGACCGCTTTACTGTACTCCTTCCAGTCACCAATATTATAATATCTGTTAGCTATTTTAAAAAGATTTACTCTATGGAGAGAATCATTAGCCTGATTAACAACAATTTCATTAGCTTTTTGAATATACTCTAATCTTTTTTGTCGTGAAAGATTAAAATCATTCGCTAAAGTAAAATAAACTGGAAGACTATCATTGGATGTTTGAATTGATTGCTTATCTGTCTTTTTTTGGGTACATCCAAAAAAGACGAATAATAACATACAAAAAATTAATTTAATAGTATCTGTTTTCAATAGTAATGTTGAATTTTACCAAAAATACTAATTTTAAATTAGCTGTATAAAAAAAGCTACCATTTAGGTAGCTTTTTTATAAAAATTCTATATTTAAAAAATAGATGTACTTCTAATTAATTATCTGTTTTAATTTTTCTTGTTCCACCTTCATCACCTGAAGTATAATTATCTGTTTTAATTTTTCTCGTTCCACCTTCATCATTTGAAGTAAAATTATCTGTTTTAATTTTTCTTGTACCACCTTCATCACTTGACGTATAGTTGTCTGTTTTGATTTTTCTTGTTCCGCCTTCATTATTTGTTGAGGTTGTAAAAGATGTTAAGATCATCACTAAAGAGAAAAGTCCGATTGTTACGATAGATTTTTTCATGATTTGGGTTTTTATGTTTTAATACTTTTTTACTTGTTTATTGAAATCGCTTTTGTGCTTTTTCTTGTAGTAAAATTATATAGCTTACCCGTATTTCTATCGTGTTTTCAGGCGTTTATGGTAGAATGACTTTGTTTATGAGTGGATGAACCTCAAATCTTGGTAGATGACTATTTTTTAAATCTCTAAATAATTCCCGTTTGAGATTTCGGAAATAATAAGATCAATATTAGTCTTATAGGATTTAGAGAAAGGTATTTTTGCTGCTGAATTCTTAATGTAACACACTGCATTTCCAGTGTGAATTCTTGAAATAGACTGACTGTTTACAATATAACTGTTATGAATGCGTACAAAAGGAAAAGACAAAACACTTTCAAAATGCTTTAGAGTCTTGAATGCAGTAACCGTTTCTCCTGTATTTAAATGAATATCCGTCGAGTTATTATCAGCTTGTAAGTAACAAATATCCCTTGCATCGATATACCTGTAATCGCCATAAGATTTAATACATAAAATAAGTGGCTGAGTTAACGGAGCCGCATCATGCTGTACAATATAAGCTGGTTTTTCATCCTCTTCTTCTTTTACAACTTCCACAGCGGGAATTTCTTTTACGACAACAGTCTTATTTAATTTCAAAACCAGCTTAACAAAATCAATTCGAGCCAAAGGTTTCAACAAGTAATCAGTAACCTGATATTGGATTGCTTCAAAAGCCAAATCCTTCTTAGAGGTAGTAATTACAATTTTAGGAATAACATTTAGATAACGATACAACTCATTAATAAGTGCTAAAGACAAATTGCTTTTCTTATTTGCAGGGTCAATTTCAAGAAAAACCAGTTGCGGATTGGACTCTAATATTAAGTTCAAACCTTCTTCGTAATTATTTGCTGAACCCACAAAGGAAAGTTCTGAAAAACCATCAGCTACAGCTTTGGTCTCCAAAACATTTTCTTGATTGTCATCAATAATAACGTACGAATAATTCATTTGAGGCACTTCCTAAATTAAATTAGATAGCACAACATTAATAGTCGCCAAAATCTCTTTGGTCAAATCAAGTAAAATAGTAGTTTGGGGAAACTAGAAAAAAGCTGCTTTATCATTAAAATAATCAGCATTTTAACATCCTAAAAATAAGCATTTAACTTATTCTTGTAATTAGTTCACAATAGAAATCGATGAAGTGTTAATACTAATTGACAAAGAGTAAATAAATCCGACGAAGGACATTTTGAACTTTATTTTAGCAACAATTTATTACAATCATTTCTTACACAACACTATAGGAAACAAAAAAAGGCTCTCCGTTTTGGAGAGCCTTTTGCCATTAAACATGAAAAACGATTACATTTTCATCAACCAGTTTCTCATCGAAACTTCATTTTCAATAATCGATTTTAAATCGGCTATTTTAACACGATCTTGTTTCATTGTATCTCTATGACGAATAGTCACCGTTTGATCTTCTACAGTTTGATGATCTACTGTAATACAAAATGGAGTACCTAACGCATCTTGTCTTCTGTAACGACGACCAACTGCATCTTTCTCATCATAAGCCACGTTGAAATCCCATTTCAAATCGGCAATAATTTGATGTGCAATTTCCGGCAATCCGTCTTTTTTAACTAATGGTAATACAGCAGCTTTAGTTGGAGCCAAAACTGCAGGCAATTTCAACACTGTTCTTGTCGAACCATCTTCCAAAGTTTCTTCCTTTAAAGAAGTAGCAAAAACTGCAAGAAACATTCTGTCTAATCCCACAGAAGTTTCCACCACATAAGGAACGTAATTTTCATTCAGTTCAGGATCAAAATATTGTAATTTTCTTCCTGAATATTGTTCGTGTGCTTTTAAATCAAAATCAGTACGCGAGTGAATTCCTTCCAATTCTTTGAATCCAAATGGGAAATTAAATTCGATATCAGCTGCCGCATTGGCATAGTGAGCCAATTTTTCATGATCATGGAAACGGTAATTCTCTCTTCCTAAACCTAAGGACAAATGCCATTTTAAACGAGCTTCTTTCCAGAATTCATAATGCTTCATTTCTTCTCCCGGACGTACAAAAAATTGCATTTCCATTTGTTCAAATTCACGCATACGGAAAATGAATTGTCTGGCAACGATTTCATTTCTAAATGCTTTACCTGTCTGAGCAATTCCAAAAGGAACTTTCATTCTTCCTGATTTTTGAACATTCAGAAAATTCACAAAAATTCCCTGAGCTGTTTCCGGACGCAAATACAAATCCATCGCCGAATCAGCAGAAGCACCTAATTTAGTACCAAACATCAAATTGAACTGCTTTACTTCAGTCCAGTTTCTGGAACCTGATTCCGGGCAAGCAATTTCCAACTCCTCGATTAAAGCTTTTACATCAGCCAAATCTTCATTTCCAAGAGAACGAGCCATTCTTTCCAGAATTTCTCTTTCTTTAGCCTTATATTCAACCACTCTGGTATTTGTCGAAACAAATTCAGCCTCGTTGAAAGCATCTCCAAAACGAACTCTTGCTTTTTCGATTTCTTTAATTGCTTTTTGATTTAGCTTTTCGGCATAATCTTCAATTAAAACATCGGCTCTATATCGTTTTTTCGAATCTTTATTATCAATCAATGGATCGTTAAAAGCATCTACGTGTCCTGAAGCTTTCCATGTAGTTGGGTGCATTAATATTGCAGCATCAAGTCCTACAATATTATCGTTCATTTGAACCATTGCTTTCCACCAATACTCGCGGATGTTCTTTTTTAACTCAACTCCGTTTTGTGCATAATCATAAACTGCACTTAAACCATCGTAAACTTCGCTTGACGGAAAAATAAATCCGTACTCCTTTGCATGCGAAACTACATTCTTAAAAATATCTTCTTGTTTTGCCATAGTGGTGCAAAAATATAAAAAGTGATTTTAAAAAAAAGAAAAAATTAAAGTTTGAAGCATTGATTTTTATATTTTTAGAATAAAAATCGCTTTATATGTTTAAAAGCATCCTAAATCTATTCTTCCCAAAAAGCTGCTCAGCCTGTGATGCTATTTTACTCGCCAACGAAAAAGTAATTTGCAGCATTTGCCGGCACCATATTCCGCTTACCAATCATCATTTATTAACAGAAAACGAAGCTTTTAAAAAATTTTATGGTCGAATTTCGGTCGAATACGCTTCAGCATTTCTTTATTTTCATAAAAAGGGAATTGTGCAAAAACTAATTCACAATTTAAAATACAAAGGTCACGAAGAAATAGGAACACTTCTGGGCGAATGGTACACCGAAGATTTAAAAGAAACTATTTCGTCTCTAAAAGCCGATGAAATAATTCCGGTTCCGTTACATCCAAAAAAGTTTAGAGAAAGAGGCTACAATCAGGTAACTACTTTTGGAAAATCACTTGCCGAAAAACTGGAACTCAATTATAACGAGACCATTTTATTTCGAAAAGTATATTCAAAAACCCAATCCAAGAAAAATCTATTAGGCAGAACCGAGGGAATTGAAACTGTTTTCGATGTTCATTTCAGTGAAAAAGACCACAATAAACATTTTGTCATTATTGACGATGTAATCACAACAGGTGCCACACTCGAAGCCTGCGGTCGTGCCTTATTGAAAATTCCCGGAGCTAAAATCAGCATTATTTGTATGGCAATGGCACAATCTTAAGTCGTTAAAAAATAACAAAAAACCACATTATCCAATTTATTTAACGAACAAGTATTTCCAATTCCAAACTTAAATGTTTAATTTTGGATAAATTTTTTATAAATCCTTAAATAAAATATCATGGCTTTTGAATTACCGCAATTACCTTATGCGTATGACGCACTAGAACCACATATTGATGCACGTACAATGGAAATTCACCATACAAAGCATCATAATGCTTATACTACTAACCTTAACGCTGCCATTGCCGGTACCGATATGGAAGGTAAAACAATTGAAAACATCCTGATTAACCTTGATATGGCAAATGCTGCTGTACGTAACAATGGTGGAGGTTTTTACAACCACAATCTTTTTTGGACTGTAATGTCTCCTAACGGTGGCGGACAACCAACTGGAGATTTATTAGCCGCTATCGAAGCTGCTTTTGGATCATTCGAAGAATTCAAAGCTAAATTTGCCAAAGCTGGAGCAACACAATTTGGTTCAGGATGGGCTTGGTTATGTGTTCAAAAAGGTGGAAAATTAGATGTTTGCGGAACTCCAAACCAAGACAACCCATTAATGCCAGGTGTTGGATGCGGTGGAACTCCAATCTTAGGAATGGACGTTTGGGAGCACGCTTACTACTTAAACTACCAAAACAGAAGACCTGATTATATCGAAGCTTTCTTCAATGTAATTAACTGGACTGAAGTAGCTAAAAGATTTGCTTTAGAAAAATAGTCTGAAGAAAACAGAATAAAGATTATAGGAAATAGACGAACGAACCTTGAGTTTGTTCGTCTATTTTTTTGTTCTTATCCTAAGTTAATTTTGTTTTTTTAAAACTTTATTCTAATAAAAAAGACGAACAAATTATATAATTTGTTCGTCTTTCCTCTTTATTCTATTTTCTATTCTGACTTTATTCCAATAAAAAAGGTGGAATTGCTTCCACCTTTTTTGCCCCAAATCTACCATAAACTTAACCTACTAATATTATGGTATATCAAATTTATGGCGATAATATATTGTACACAAACATTCAGGACAAACAACCTAAAAAACCGACAAATAACTCAATTTATCAATTAGTAAGCTCTTGCATCCTTACCTTCGTAAAAATTCATAAAAGCACGGTTTACAACCCTGTTTCCACCAGCTGTAGGATAATCTCCCGTAAAGTACCAATCTCCTAAATTCTTAGGACAGGCAATGTGTAAATTCTCTACCGTTTGGAATATAATTTTAACCTCAGCTTTAATTGAAGACGAACTCAACATCTCGGCAATTTTATCTGAAATCTCCTGATCTGTGAATGAATCATAAATAGCGGTAACATAATTCACTACATCGGTATCTTTATAATTCTCCTGCGCCTTACATTTAGCATATACCTCGTCAACAATATGATATAGATTTCTTTCTTTCAAAAGTTCAAGAGCCGCTCTAAAAGCAACCAAACCTTCTAATTTAGCCATATCAATTCCGTAACAATCCGGATAACGAATTTGTGGTGCCGAAGAAACAATCACTATTCGTTTTGGATTCAAACGATCCATCATCTTAATGATACTCTTTTTAAGAGTCGTACCTCTCACGATACTATCATCAATAATAACCAAATTATCCGTTGGCTTAATCACTCCGTAAGTCACATCGTAAACGTGAGCTACTAAATCATCACGACTATCATCAGCAGTAATAAAGGTTCTTAACTTAGCATCTTTAATAGCTACTTTTTCAGTTCTAATTTTTACCGCTAACAACTCCTGTAAAGTTTCGGCAGTTAAAGTATTTCTATTAGCTAAAATATAATTATTCTTTCTTTGATTTAAGAAATCCTGAGCTGCTTCAACTAATCCGTAAAAAGAAGTTTCAGCAGTATTAGGAATATAAGAGAACACCGTATTATCAGTATCCTGATCAATAGAATCAAGAACTGCAGGCAAAATTAATTTTCCTAAATTCTTTCTTTCCTGATAAATTTCGGCATCACTTCCTCTTGAGAAATAAATTCGCTCGAAAGAACAAGCCTTTTTAACTGTTGGAGTTAAAATTTCTTTCATAGAAACCAATCCGCTTTTCTTGATAATCAAAGCACTTCCCGGATCAATTTCATTTACTTTATCAAATGGCACATTGAAAACCGTTTGAATAACCGGTCTTTCCGAAGCTACAACTACAACTTCATCATCCTGATAATAATAAGCCGGACGAATTCCTGCCGGATCTCTAAAAACAAAAGCGTCTCCGTGTCCTAAAAGCCCTGCCATTGCATAACCTCCATCTAAATTCTTAGATGCTCTGGTTAAAATTCTGGCAATATCTAATCTTTCAGCAATTACAGGCGAAGCCTCACGCTTATTATAACCTTCATTTTTACATTCCTGATACAAATCAGTCACAGCATTATCAAGGAAATGTCCTATTTTTTCCATTACCGTAACCGTATCTGCCATTTCTTTTGGATGCTGACCTAAATCAATAAGATTTTGAAAAAGCTCTTTAACATTAGTCATATTAAAGTTTCCTGCCAAAATCAAATTTCTATGCATCCAGTTATTTTGACGCAAGAAAGGATGCACACTCTCGATACTGTTTTTTCCAAAAGTACCATAACGAACGTGTCCTAAAAACAATTCTCCTATATAAGGAATGTTTGCTTTTTGTGCCGCCACATCATCCGCATACTCAGGATGCGAAGTCATCTCCTCATTAATTCGCTCATTAATTTGAGCAAAAACATCCTGAATAGGTTGCGCCTGATTAGAACGTACTCGACTAATATATCGTTCACCAGGTTCAACATCTAGTTTTATACTTGCAAAACCGGCACCATCCTGCCCACGATTGTGCTGTTTCTCCATCATTAGATACATTTTTTGTATCCCGTAAAAAGCAGAACCGTACTTCTCTTTGTAAAATTCAAGCGGTTTCAGTAGTCTAACTAAAGCTATTCCACATTCATGTTTTAAAGCATCGCTCATTGTAGTTGTATTTGTGTTGTTGTATTATTCTGTTTTATCAAACTTTATTTATAAAGTTTACTCTGTTGTTTTAGAATTACAAAATTCTATTTTTTCTGCCTTTATATACATTAATCTAAATTAAGAAATCCACTTAGTATTTAGATATTGAACAAAAAAAGCCTCGTTTCCGAGGCTTCAAAGCATTATAATTCTATATCAAATTGTGTCAATGACTTAAATTGTTTTAATCGAGACACAACCTCTTGTTTATCCAAACTCACCATTCGTTCAGTTCCAAACTTCTCCACACAAAAAGAAGCTAAATTAGAACCATATATAATTGCGTTTTTCATGTTCTCAAAAGAGACATTCTCACTCTGAGCAATAAATCCTGCAAAACCTCCTGCAAAAGTATCTCCTGCTCCTGTTGGATCAAAAACCTCTTCTAAAGGTAATGCCGGCGCAAAGAAAACCTGGTTTCCATGGAACAACAAAGCTCCATGTTCTCCTTTTTTAATCACCACAAATTCAGGTCCCATTGCCTGAATTTTGGCAGCAGCTTTCACTAATGAGTATTCTCCCGAAAGCTGTCTTGCTTCTTCATCATTAATTGTAATTACGTCTACACGCTTAATTACATCTAATAATTCAGGCAAAGCACAATCCATCCAAAAATTCATGGTATCTAAAACCACTAATTTAGGCTTCGATTCTAACTGATCTAAAACACTACTTTGCACTAGCGGATGCAAGTTTCCTAACATCACTACATCGGCATTTTTATAATTTTCAGGGACTTTTGGCTGAAAATCCGCCAAAACATTTAATTGAGTATCCAATGTATCTCTCGAATTCAAATCGTTATGATAACGACCGCTCCAAAAGAAAGTTTTCCCTCCTTTTACCACTTCAAGGCCAGAAATATCGATATTTCTTTCAGTCAATAAATCAATATATTCTTGAGGAAAATCGTCTCCTACTACAGAGACAATAGCTGATTGTAAGTTAAAAAAAGCTGCTGAAAGCCCAATATAAGTTCCCGCTCCACCTAAAATTTTATCTGTCTTTCCGAAAGGGGTTTCAATTGCGTCGAAAGCAACTGTTCCAACAATCAATAATTTATTCATTTTATGAATTTCGAATTAAAGATGCAAAGATAGTTCATAAGTTCCATAGTTGCAAAAGTTAAAAGCTGCAAAATTATCATAAAATTTTACCCTCTTCATTCTCATAAAAAGCATCTACAGACAAGGATTTTTGATTCGATGCAAACACTGCCAATTCATCACAACGCTCGTTTTGAGGATGATTATTATGTCCTTTTATCCATCTGAAATCAACCTGGTGTTTTCGATAGACTTTCAAAAAACGCTGCCACAAATCGGCATTTTTTCTGGCTGCAAACCCTTTTTTTTCCCAACCTAAAACCCATTTTTTCACAACAGAATCCACCACATATTTAGAATCAGAAACCACCAGAACCTTCATATTAGGATTTTTTAGTTTCTCAAGACCTACAATTACCGCCAATAATTCCATTCTATTATTAGTAGTATGACGGAAACCTTCATAAAATTCTTTTTTATGTGGTGTCCCCACCAACTCCATAACCACACCATAACCACCAGGCCCTGGATTTCCTTTTGCCGCCCCGTCTGTATATATATGTACTTGATAATCCAAATTTATAATTTAGCCGTTAACACATCTTCAACCACTCCCGGAAAATATCTTTGCTCTAATTCGTGGATTTTTTCAGCAACTACTTCTGGAGTATCTGTTCCTAAAACCGTTACTTGTTTTTGAAAAATAATAGCTCCTTCATCATAATTCTCATTTACATAATGAATGGTTATCCCCGATTCTTTTTCTTTATTCTCCACAACAGCTCTATGCACATGCATACCATACATCCCTTTTCCACCATATTTTGGCAACAAAGCAGGATGTATATTTATTATTTTATCAGGATAGGCAGTAATAAGAGCATCGGGAAATTTTAATAAAAATCCGGCCAGAACAATCAAATCCGGCTGTATTGCATTTATTTTTTGCACCAAATTATCCTCATACAGCTCCGATTTTGTAAAAACTTCAACAGGAACCGCATGATTTTTAGCTCTGTCAATCACCTTTGCTTTTGCGTTATTTGTAAAAACACTTACTACAGCACCTACAGATCCACCTTTAAAATGCTGGATGATATTCTCAGCATTTGTACCAGATCCCGAAGCAAAAACAACAATTTTTTTCATAATTCATCTCATTTAAGTCACACAAAAAAAAGAATAAAAAACGAAATTAAATAGCATTAAGAAGTCTTTGTTCAAAATTATTTTTTACTTTAGACGTTACATTTATCAACTAAATGATTGTTTTAAAATAAAGTTTTTTATTTTTGCCACAAATTAAATTCTAAAATTAAAGATTATGTCAGACATTGCATCAAGAGTAAAAGCGATTATCGTAGACAAATTAGGCGTTGACGAAAACGAAGTTGTAACAGAAGCAAGCTTCACTAATGATTTAGGAGCTGACTCATTAGACACTGTTGAGCTTATTATGGAGTTCGAAAAAGAATTTGACATTCAAATTCCAGACGATCAAGCTGAAAACATTGCTACTGTTGGTCAAGCTATTTCTTACATCGAAGAAGCTAAAAAATAATACACTCGCACCCGGTTATAATTTCAATAATCGGGTGTTATTATTTTTTTAAAATTAAAAGTCCGATTGAATTTCAATCAATTACACATAATGTAACACCCATGGCTCTTAGGTGCTAAAACACAAAAGAAAGCGTGGGTTTTGCTTGTTTAAAGATAACAAAAACAGAATATATGGTATTAAGACGAGTTGTTGTAACAGGTTTAGGTGCCCTTACTCCTATTGGAAACAATATAGAAGAGTATTGGAATGGTCTAATTAACGGAGTTAGTGGGGCTGCACCAATAACTTATTTTGATGCTTCAAAATTTAGAACTCAATTTGCTTGCGAACTTAAAAACTTCAATGTTGAAGAATTTATAGATCGAAAAGAAGCCAGAAAAATGGATCGTTATGCTCAATATGCCATGGTCTCTTCTGAAGAAGCAATGAACGATGCTAATTTTGATTTAGAAAAAATAGACAAAGATCGCGCAGGAGTAATCTGGGGTTCAGGAATTGGAGGTTTAGAAACTTTCCAAATCGAAGTCTTAAATTTTGCTGCTGGTGACGGATCACCTCGATTCAATCCATTTTTTATCCCAAAAATGATTGGTGATATTGCTTGTGGACACATTTCAATCAAATACGGTTTTAGAGGACCTAACTTCGGAACTGTTTCTGCTTGTGCTTCTTCTACAAACGCTATTATTGATGCATTCAACTACATTAGATTAGGTCATGCCGATGTAATGGTAACCGGAGGTTCAGAAGCCGCTGTAACCATTGCAGGTATGGGAGGATTTAATGCTATGCACGCCTTATCTACCAGAAATGACGATCCTAAAACAGCTTCAAGACCAATGGACAAAGACCGCGACGGATTTGTACTAGGAGAAGGAGCAGGAGCAATCATCCTTGAAGAATACGAACACGCTGTAGCACGTGGCGCTAAAATCTATTGCGAAATAGGTGGTGGTGGTATGTCGGCAGATGCGCATCATATTACAGCTCCACATCCTGAAGGATTAGGTGCAAGAAATGTAATGCTAAACTGTTTGAGAGACGCTGGTTTAAAACCAACTGATGTTGACGGAGTAAACATGCACGGAACTTCTACTCCTCTTGGAGACATGGCCGAAAGCAAAGCAATCGAACAAGTTTTTGGAGAACATGCTTATACCATGAATTTGAATTCAACAAAATCCATGACAGGTCACTTATTAGGAGCTGCCGGAGCAATTGAAACAATTTCTGCTATTCTTTCTATAAAACACGGAATAGTTCCTCCTACAATTAATCATTTTACAGATGATGAAAAAATTGACTCTAAGTTAAACTTCACTTTCAACACGGCTCAAAAAAGAGAAATGAATGTTGTTATGAGTAATACTTTTGGTTTTGGGGGGCATAATGCTTGTGTATTAGTAAAAAAATTAGGATTCTAATTTGATACTATGAGTATATTCAAAAAAATATTCAAGAAATCCCGTTCTCAAGAAGACGGGATTTTTTTTGATGCTATCCAAAAAATTCTTGGCTTCCCACCAAATGAACTGAATCATTACCACAAAGCCTTTACCCACCGCTCCTCCGGAAAACTGGATTCCACCGGTAATCCTATAAGTTATGAGCGTTTAGAATTTTTGGGAGACGCTATGCTAAGCTCCGTTATCGCAGCACATTTATTTAACGAAGCACCTTATGGAGACGAGGGCTACCTTACTAAAATGCGCTCTAAAATTGTGAGTCGGGAACACCTAAATGAGTTAGGAAAAGACCTCGACTTAATTCGTTTTGTCGAAAGCAAAGTTCCGGTACAACATTTTGGCGAAAACATACACGGAAACATTTTCGAATCGCTCATCGGAGCTATTTATCTTGACAAAGGCTATCCTTTTTGCGAAAAATTTATCCAACAAAGAGTAATTATTCCCTATGTTGATATTTCCAGACTCGAAGGAAAAGTAATAAGCTATAAGAGTTTAATTATCGAATGGTGTCAAAAAGAAAAAAGACATTTTCACTATGACATTTTTGAGGACAATGCCATCGATGGACAACGCCTTTTTGGAGTAAAATTAAGCATTGACGAAAAAGTAATTGCAAAAGCAAGAGCAACTTCTAAAAAGAAAGCCGAAGAAAAAGCATCTCAACGCGCCTATTTTGCATTTCAGGAAAAAATGAACAAAAAATAACAGTAATTTCCTCAAAGCTATAACGTTTTCGTTTTAAATTTAACGAAATCATTATATTTTCAACACTTAAACTTCGATAGAAATAGTATATTTACATCTTTATTTTTAATGAAGATGGCTGTTCATAAATTAAGTCTTGACGAATTTGACGAGATTGATTACAATCTTATTGCAATTCATACTTCTTTAGAAGATTACCGATTGGCATATTTTATCAATCAAAAACTTCCTATAAATCTAGCAAAGAGTGCTGATGAAGTTCAAATAAATATCAAAGAAGGAGAAACAAAATTTTCGAGATTTTATTATTATGACGAAGAAAATACAGTAGCCTGGAATTTAGTTCAGAACAAAAACGAGGTTGTTCAGGAACAAAATAATCAAATCCAGAACTTATTTTCGAGTTCGACCGAGAGCATTTCGACAAAAGTATATCTATTGCCTGAATTTAAAAAAGCGGATTATTTTTTAAAAATAGACAATACCGATGACAGCATTGATATCAATCAAATAAAAACAATATTAAACACTATAGACAACATAACGACAGTTTATACTGTTGATACAGAACAAATAAAATCTAAAAACAATCTAATTTTTTAATGCAAATGATTACAACAAACAAGAAAACTAAAATTGTGGCTACCCTTGGGCCTGCTTGCAGCACAAGAGAAATCATAAAGGACATGGTTGAAGCTGGTGTAAATGTATTCAGAATTAACTTCTCTCATGCTGATTATACTGATGTAGAAAACAGAATAAAAATCATCCGTGAGCTTAACGAAGAATTCGGTTACACTACAGCCATATTAGCAGACTTACAAGGACCTAAACTACGTGTTGGGGTAATGAATGACGGTGTTGTTGTTAACGATGGTGATTTAATCACATTTACTACAGCCGAAGACATCATTGGAACTGCTGAAAGAGTTTTCATGAAATACCAGAACTTTCCTAACGATGTAAATCCTGGCGAAAGAATCTTGTTAGATGACGGAAAATTAATTTTCGAAATTGTATCTACTGATAAAAAATCAGAAGTGGTTGCAAGAGTAGTTCAGGGTGGTGAATTAAAATCTAAAAAAGGGGTTAACCTTCCTAATACTAAAATCTCTCTTCCGGCTTTGACTGAAAAAGATATTGCTGACGCTATTTTTGCTATTGGGCAAAAAGTAGATTGGATTGCACTTTCTTTCGTAAAAACACCTCAGGACTTAAAAGACCTTCAGGACTTAATTGCAGAGCACGCTGAAAACAAAATTCCAATTGTTGCTAAAATCGAAATGCCTGAAGCATTAGAAAACATGGATAAAATTGTAGCTTATTGCGATGCTTTAATGGTTGCTCGTGGAGACCTTGGAGTTGAACTTCCTGCTCACGAAGTACCATTAGTACAAAAAGACTTGATTCGCAGAGCTAAAACTGCCCGTATCCCGGTAATTGTAGCTACACAAATGATGGAAACAATGATCACTAGCTTAACTCCAACCAGAGCCGAAGTAAATGACGTAGCTAACTCTGTTATGGATGGTGCTGATGCGGTAATGCTTTCAGGAGAAACTGCTGCCGGAAATTACCCGGTACAGGTAATTCAAAAAATGACTCAAATTTGTGAGGCTGTTGAAAATTCTGAATTAATTCAGGTACCACAAAACACACCACAAATTAAAACCAATCGTTTTATTACTAAAACAATTTGCCGTCAGGCAGCTGAAATGTCTAACACTATTCAGGCAAAAGCAATTTCTACTATGACTAATAGTGGTTATACTGCTTTCCAATTATCTGCATGGAGACCTAAAACAGCTGAAATTTTAGTGTTCACTTCTAACAAAAGAATCCTTACGCAATTGAGTTTGTTATGGGGAGTTAGAACTTATTTCTACGACAAAGAAGAAAGTACTGACACTACAGTTACTGACATCAACAAAATTGCTAAAGAAAAAGGACATGTTGGAGCCGGTGATTACATCATCAACTTAGCTTCTATGCCTATTTCCGAAAAAGGAATGGTAAATACTATGAGAGTTTCTGAAATTAGCTAAACCTCTTTTATCAAATACATTCAAAAGCAAATACAACTTTTGAATAAATAACAAAAATGACCGATTTTGAAATTCAATTTCGGTCATTTTTTTGTTTTATGACTGTCAGATAAGCTGACTAAAGACAAAAAAACAGCAACGAATTCCACGGAATAACACAAATTGGGATGTCATAATATTCCACGAATCTGCCAAAGGCAGATAAGAAATTGGTGAAATTTATTTTAAAATCAGTAATATTTGTACTAATTAGTGTAATTCGTGGCAAAAATAAAACTCGTGCATTTGCCTAATTATTGGTGTAAGAAACGGATAATCATATTTTATTTTTAAAATAGCTAATAGCGGTGCAATTTGACAAAAGAACTCAATTATTGAGTTTCGACTAAGTTATACGAAATCAATTATTTACAAATTAATGTTTTGAATTTCTATTTTTTGTAACTTGTACAATATAACCTAATACTCAAAAATCATGAAAAAGTCTCAACTACTTATCTTTGGTACTGTATTATTAACAACATTAATTATTTCCTGCAATCAAAAGCGAAATAATCTGGTAAACACATGGAAAATTACCGAGGTAGAAGCCAAAACACCTCATGTTGATTCTGTAAAAAGTGACATTCTAAGCAATGGAACTTTGACTTTTACTAAGGACGGACATGTTAACGGATACATAGAAACTGAAATTAATGATGGCACCTATGCCCTAACCAAAAAAGGCAAAAATCTTGTAATCAAGGATGAAAACGGCACACCTTACCCTTTTGAAAGCACCATTACTGATGACAAAGTGATATTAGACAGTGAGGATATGAAAATTACACTGACAAGAAATTAAAAAACACAAACACTATTTCAATAATCTTCAGCAAAACTGTTTCATTTTCACAATACTGTTTTTGTGAAAATGAAACAGTTTTATTTTAAACAATGCTGTACCGTAAAAAAAGAGCAGACTGTTACCCCAAAAGTCAAATAATTATGTGGAGATTTGCATTCTGAGATAATTGAGGCAAAATGACACAAATAAGTATATTAGGTTGCGGATGGCTGGGGCTTCCTTTGGCGAAAGCCTTATTAAAAGAAGGTTTTTCTATCAAAGGTTCGACCACATCAGCAGAAAAACTGGCAACATTGGAAGAAAACGGAATTCAAAGCTTTCTATTGGCTTTAGATGCTAATACTGTTCCGGATGTATTTGCTGATTTTTTAGCCGGAAGCAAAACCCTGATTATTGCGATTCCGCCTAAATTAAGAGGCAAGAACAAGGATTACTCTGATGCTCAAAATAATTCTTTTGTCAAAAAAATTGAAAACCTGCTACCTTTTATAGAAAATTCATCCATAAAAAATGTACTGTTTATCAGTTCGACTGCGGTTTACGGGGAGGCAAACGATGTGGTTGACGAAAATAGCCCTACCATTCCTGTTACCGAAAGTGGCAAACAATTACTGGAAATTGAAAAATTATTATTAGCCAAAACGCATTTCAAAACTACTGTTTTGCGTTTTGGGGGCTTAATTGGTGAAGACCGAAACCCTGCCCGATTCCTGGCCGGAAAAGAAAATGTTCCTAATCCCGAAGCACCAATTAACCTGATTGACCTGGAAGATTGCATCGGTATTATTATAAAAATCCTGACTACGGCAACATGGAACACAACGCTAAATGCCGTAACACCTTTTCATCCTAGCAGAGAAGCTTATTACACTCAAAAAGCACTGGAAGAAAACCTGATTCCACCCACATTCAATCATGAAAATCCTTCGATAGGAAAAACCATTTTGAGTGATTATTTGATTGAAAAATTAAACTATACTTTTACTAAAAATCCTTTATAAAAGTGATTCATAAAATAAAAAAACGCTTTTCGACTAAAATCAATGCTATTGGATTACCCATTTTAGCACTGATTTGGGTTGGTTTTTTCTGGGGAACCACCTGGATTGCTTCTAAAGAAGGTGTACGCTATATTCCGGGAATTCAAATGGCTGCCATTAGACAATTTATTGCCGGATTACTCTATATCCTTTTTTTCTTAGTGACTAAAGCACCCTGGCCCAAAGGCAAACAATGGAAAACCATTGTTATTCTTGCCGTATTGAATTTCACACTGAGTAATGGCTTGAGTACTGCCGGTGTAAAATATATCAGTAGCGGACTGGGGGCAATTATAGCTGCCATTTTCCCTATTTGGGTGGTGCTAATTTCTTTTTTTAGAGGAGAACGAATTGCTAAATTAGCCGTAACAGGCACTCTCATTAGTTTTGTAGGCATTTGTGTCATATTCTATGAACATCTGGGTGATTTTCTCATTCCTGATTTCAGATTGGGAATTATATTATCGGTTATTGCTACAATTACCTGGGCTTTTGGCACCTTATATACCCGAAAAAAAGCAGCTTCTTTCAATCCATATTTTAGTCTTGGACTGCAAATGTTTATTTCGGGTCTGCTTTTATTTGCCTACAACGGAGCTACCGGAATTTCAGTCAACCTGAGCGAAATCCCAATTAATACCTGGTATGCTATTGCTTACTTAGTAATTGTAGGTTCATTAATTACTTTTACTATTTTTATCTATTCGTTACAAAATCTGCCACCCGAAGTAAGCAGTCTTTATGCGTATATGAATCCTGTTGTCGCAGTTCTTTTAGGTTCAATTATTTTTGACGAAACTCTGAGTATTTCAATTGCATTGGGCGGAATTGTCACTCTTTTTGGTTTGTATCTCGTAAATCAATCTTTAAGGAGAAGCCGTAAAAAAACAAACATTTTAATTAAATAAAGAGCTTCCTGATTTCCAATACAGTTTTTGTATTTTTGCAAAAAAAATTCATGAAATCTGTTTTATATAAATACCGCACTTTCATTGGTATCTTTCTTGTTTTTTCGGCAATTACACTTAGTCTTTTTTACAATGCGCTAAAACCTCAAAAAACACTTCCCATATACAATCCTGCCGATGTCAATCCGGAACTGGTGGACAGCACGGTACAATATGTGAGCAAATACCACACAATTGCCGATTTTTCGTTTACAAATCAAAACGGAAAAACTATTACCCAAAAGGATTATGAAGGAAAAATTTATGTGGCTGATTTCTTTTTCACGACCTGCGGAACTATTTGCCCAAAAATGACCACTAATCTAGCCGAAGTTCAAAAAGCAATTAGCAATAATCCAAAGGTCATGTTGTTATCGCATACGGTTTTCCCTGAAGTCGATAGCGTGGCTGTACTGAAAACGTATGCTTTAGATCATGGTGTTGACGACCGAAAATGGAACCTGGTTACAGGAGACAAAAAAGAAATTTATAAAATGGCTCGAAAATCTTATTTAGCCGTAAAAATGGGAAAACCAAGCGAATTATACGATATGGTTCATACCGAAAATTTTGTATTAGTAGATACTAAAAGAAGGGTTCGCGGATTTTATGACGGCACTAAGAAAGAAGATATTCAGAAATTAATTGAAGATATTCAATTTTTAAGCTCCGAAAAAGAAGCCAATTAAAACCGTTCTTTATATTTTAATTAACGCTATTTGAAACATAAAACGCTGCAATTAGTATTCGATTTTACAATATAATACGTATTTTTACAATCTTAATTCAATCTAAATAAGACTTTGCGTACCACTATACATTCTTTACGAAAAAACGAAAAAGCAATTATCAAAGATTTTGATATCGACATTATTCCATTAAAGTTACTTGAAATGGGTTGCTTGCCGGGAAATACGGTCGAATTACTTCAAATAGCTCCTTTTGGAGATCCATTGTACTTAGACATAAATGGTTCTCATCTGGCTATTCGTCTGGAAACTGCCAAAGAAATTGAAGTAGAACTCATCAAAAATGCGCTTTAATGATTCATCAAAATATTAACGTAGCTTTAATTGGAAATCCTAATGTAGGTAAGACTTCTGTTTTTAATCAACTCACAGGTTTAAACCAGCAAGTAGGGAATTATCCGGGGATTACGGTAGAGAAAAAAATGGGTTTCTGCAAATTGCCTCATAACATCAAAGCCAATATTCTGGACTTGCCGGGAACGTATAGTTTAAACGCCAGTTCTATTGATGAAAATGTGGTTATAGAATTGCTTTTAAATAAAAACGATAAGTTATATCCCGATGTAGCATTAGTGGTTACTGATGTTGAAAATCTAAAAAGAAACTTACTGCTTTTTACTCAAATTAAAGACCTTGAAATTCCAACTATCTTAGTCATCAACATGGCCGATAGAATGGCCGACAAAGGTATTTCGCTTGATATTCCGTTTCTGGAGGAACAATTAAAAACCAAAATTGCTTTAATCAGTTCGAGAAAATCTCAGGGAATTGAGGAACTTAAAGATCTTATTGTAACCTACAAATCAATTTCGACTGAACCTTGTTTAAATGCTTCAGTCATTGACAAAGAGTATTTTAATAATTTACAAAAAGCCTTTCCTGACTTATTGTTGTACAAACTTTGGTTAGTAATTACTCAGGATGTCAACTTCTTAAATCTGGAACGAAAAGAAATCCAGGGCTCATTTACTAAATCACACAGCGAATTAAAGCGTTTGCAACAACAGGAAACTATCAAACGTTATCAATTTATAAATGATGTTTTAAAACAAAGTTTAACTATAGACAGTAGTATTGCAAAAGATTTCCGCTCTAAACTAGACCGTGTTTTAACCCATAAATTTTGGGGATATATTATTTTCTTTGCTATCCTATTTGTGATATTCCAATCTATTTTTGACTGGTCATCGATTCCAATGGATTTTATCGACAGTACTTTTGCCACTTTGAGCACTATGGCTGCCGAGGAACTTCCTTCGGGTATTTTGACCGACTTAATTTCGCAGGGAATCATTCCGGGAATTGGAGGAATCCTTATTTTTATTCCGCAAATTGCCTTTTTGTTCCTGTTCATTTCCATACTTGAAGAAAGTGGCTATATGAGTCGTGTGGTTTTTATTATGGACAAAATTATGCGCCGTTTTGGACTATCAGGAAAAAGTGTAGTGCCGTTAATTTCAGGAACTGCCTGTGCCATTCCGGCTATTATGGCCACCCGAAATATCGAAAGCTGGAAAGAACGTTTAATAACAATTTTAGTAACGCCCTTTACCACTTGCTCAGCAAGGCTGCCTGTTTACGCCATCATTATTGCATTGGTAATTCCTAATCATCGTGTACTGGGATTTTTAAACCTTCAGGGACTGGCATTAATGTTATTGTATCTTTTAGGTTTTGGAATGGCAATATTTTCTGCTTATGTCCTCAATAAAGTAATGAAAATAAGTGGTAAAACTTTTTTTGTTGTCGAAATGCCTAATTATAAATTGCCTTTGTTTAAAAATGTAGCCATCAATGTAATTGAAAAAACCAAGGCCTTTATCTCAGGAGCTGGGAAAATAATCCTGGCCATTTCAATTATTTTGTGGTTTCTAGCCTCTTACGGCCCCGGAAAAGATTTTAACGAAGCCGAAACAATTGTAAAAGAAAGAACAGCCAAAAATCCTTTGAACGAAGTCGATTTTGAAAACGCAGTTGCCTCACAAAAACTGGAGAATTCATACATAGGAATTATGGGTAAAACCATTGAACCTGTCATTTCTCCGCTAGGATACGATTGGAAAATAGGTATTGCTATTATTAGTTCTTTTGCCGCCAGAGAAGTATTTGTAGGTACTCTGGCAACTATTTATAGTGTAGGCGGAACTGACAATGAAACAACCATAAAAAACAAAATGGCCACTGAAATTCATCCCGAAACAGGAACTAAAATATTCAATTTTGCCTCAGGAATTTCTCTGTTATTATTCTATGCTTTTGCTTTGCAATGTGCCAGTACACTTGCCATCACTAAAAAGGAAACCAACAGTTGGAAATGGCCTCTGGGACAATTAGTTTTCATGAGCAGTTTTGCCTACCTGACAGCCTTAGTAGCTTACCAAATTCTAAAATAAACAATATGTTTCAGGAAATCATTGCCTTTTTAATCTTAGGAATTGCAGTTGCTTATCTTTTTCAAAAGTTCTTTTTAAAGAAGAAAAAAAAGGATAAAAATTGCGGAGGCGATGATTGTGGTTGTCACTAAAAATGATTTAACTGAAAATATTGTAAACTTTTTTAAACCATAGCGAATGAAGGAAATTAAAATTCTACTTTCTTTATTCGCTTAATGGTTCATTTTTTTTAAATACTAGCTCAACTTCACAAAAAGATTAGTTGCTATTTTATTGGAAACATTCAAAAGATTTTCATTGACTTTAATTCGAAGCGAAAGATCAAAATTCTCTTTGCCTAAAATTTCAATTGTAGAACCTAAGGCAATTCCTTGTTTATCCAGGTACTTTAAAAACTCCGAAGAAGTATCTTTTACACCCACACAAATTCCTGTTTGCCCAGCCGCTAAATCCGAAAGCAATTGTTTATCAATTTTAGGAAGCAATCCCTGAGCATTTGGAATAGGATCTCCGTGCGGATCTTCGGTAGGATTTCCTAAAAAATCGTCTAGTTTATTAATCAGTTTTTCTGATTTTATGTGCTCTAACTGCTCGGCAATATCATGCACCTCATCCCAGGAAAAAGCTAATTTTTCTACCAAAAAAACTTCCCATAAACGGTGTTTCCTAACAATCATTTTGGCTTCTAATTTTCCTTTATCGGTTAAGCTAACACCTTGGTATTTTTTATAATTAACCAAATCTTTTTCGGCCAGCTTCTTCAACATATCCGTCACAGAAGATGCTTTGGTTTCCATCACTTCGGCAATAGCATTCGTGCTTACTCCCGAGCTGGAAACTACGGTAAGATGATAAATAGCTTTAAGGTAATTTTCTTCTGAAAAAGTCATTTGATTGCAGATTTTAGATTGCAGATTTTAGATTGCAGATTTTAGATTGCAGATTTTTAAAAACCATCATCAAAAATCTTAATACTCTTTTTAATTTTTTACAATCAACAAAGGTATCGAAATTTTATGACGCAACTTATCGACGGTCGTACCAAAAACTAAATCTTTAAAGCCCGTATGTCCATGAGTTCCCATAACTAAAATATCAAATCCTGCTTTATTAACTATATCAGGAATCACTTTATTGGGCTTGCCAAATCCTAATTCGGTTGTTACGTTGAATCCTTTTTGCGAAAGCATTACTTTGTACTCCAACAATAACTTCTCGTCGATTAAAGTTTCATGATCGTCAATATTTTCACCATAAACCATGGCTCCAACCGTTTCTACCACGTGAATTAGCGTATATTGGGCATCCATTCCGCCCAATTCAAAAGCACTGTTGAGTGCAATTTCATCAGCAGAAGAAAAATCGACTGAAACCGCAATATTCTTTTTAGTATAACTTTCTGATTTTGAAAAATGCAGTTTCAAATGGTGTGGCGAATGATTTTGAATATCCTGTTTTGCCTTAGTAATAAACGGTTTAAAGACAATAAAAAGTAGTAATCCTAAGAAAAAAAACGCCAACGGAACAACTGTAAGCCAAAGTACAATTGGGTTTTCTGAAACTTCAAGCCATCCTGTAATCTCATTGTAAACTAATTTGGCATTCAACGAAACAATGATCGAAGCGATAATCCAGGCAGCAATTTGAGTGGTTTTAGAAACGTGAAATCCTTTCATTTTTGATTTATCACTCACAAAATGAATCAACGGAATAATAGCAAAACCCAGTTGTAAACTCAAAATCACCTGACTTAAGATTAGTAACTTTCCGGTGACACTTTCGCCATAAATTAAAATCACAATAACAGCAGGAACAATGGCAATTAATCGGGTTAATATGCGTCGAACCCAAGGTTGAATGCGTAAATTCAAATAACCCTCCATTACAATTTGCCCGGCTAAAGTTCCTGTTATTGTCGAACTTTGTCCCGCTGCAATTAAGGCAACCGCAAATAAAATAGGTGCCCATTTGGTTCCTAAAAGTGTTTCTAAAAATCGATGTGCATCCTGAATTTCGGCAACTTCATACATCCCATTTCTGTAAAATGTGGCTGCCGCCAAAATTAAAATTGCCGCATTAACCAGGAAAGCCAAATTCAAAGCAATAGTCGAATCGATGAAATTGTATTTCAATGCCTGCTTAATTCCTGCCGAACTTCTTTCAAAATTTCTGGTTTGTACCAATGAGGAATGCAGATACAAATTGTGAGGCATAACCGTTGCTCCAATAATCCCGATAGCAATATACAAAGCCGCTTCACTAGGTATCGAAGGAACCAAACCATACACTACTTTGTCCAGTTCAGGTTCGGCAAAAATCATTTCGAAAACAAAAGAAAAACCAATAATAGCGACCAATACAATAATAAAAGCTTCCATCTTTCGGATGCCTTTATTGATTAAAAAAAGCAGTAAAAATGTATCTAAAACTGTGATTAAAACACCTTCGATTAAAGGAATATCAAACAATAAATTAATCCCGATTGCCATTCCTAATACTTCGGCCAGATCACAGGCCGCAATAGCAATTTCGGCTAAAAAGTAAAGAATATAATTAACAGGTTTGGAGTAGGTTTCTCTCGAAGCCTGTGCCAAATCACGTTGGGTTACAATTCCGAGTCTTGCGCTTAAACTTTGCAACAGCAACGCCATTAAATTACTCATCAATAAAACCCAAAGTAAAGAATAACCAAACTGACTTCCGCCGGCAATATCAGTTGCCCAGTTTCCTGGATCCATATAACCCACACTTACCAAATAAGCAGGGCCAAAAAAAGCAAGTATCTTTCTAAAAACGGATTTTTTATTCTGTGTTGAAACGGATTGATGAACTTCTTCTAGTGATTTTCCCATTGTACTTTAACTAATTAAGGCAAATATATATAAAAATCACATTAATCAAATCTTTTTTTTAGCCAAGTCTAAATTTAGGACGAAATCAAATGGCTACTGAACACAAGCAACATAGATTTTTTTAATTGCAAAAACAAAATGCAACAATGTTGCATTTAAAAACAAACATCATATATTTGCAACATAATTGCATTAAGAAAAAAATACTATGATAGAACAAACCCATTTTGAAGTGATTATTATAGGCGGTAGTTACAGCGGTCTTTCAGCAGCTATGAGTTTAGGCCGTTCCTTGCGACAGGTTTTGGTTATAGATAGTGGTTTAGCTTGCAACAGGCAAACGCCACATTCGCATAATTTCATCACACAAGATGGTGAAACACCAGCTGCCATTTCGGCGAAAGCCAAAAAACAAGTGCAACAGTATAAAACAATTCAATTTTATAATGGACTGGTGATAGGAATTGAGAAAACCAATAATGGATTTGAAATCACCACAGAATCAGCCAAGGTTTTTACTTCTAGAAAAGTATTGTTTGCAACTGGAGTTAAAGATATACTTCCTGAAATTGATGGTTTTGCTAGTTGTTGGGGAATTTCTATTCTGCATTGCCCGTATTGTCATGGCTATGAAGTGAAGAATGAAAAAACAGCTGTTATTGCAAATGATGATATGGGTTTTGAATATGTAAAAATGATTAGCAACTGGACCAAAAATTTAAAATTGTGTACCAATGGAAAATCAGCTTTAACAGCAGAACAAACCAAAATTTTAAACAAACATAAGGTTGAAATTATTGAAAACGAAATTCAATCTTTCGAACATGAAAATGGAAATATCCAACACATCGTTTTCAAAAATGGAGAAAAAACTGCTGTAAAAGCCATTTATCATAGACCCGCTTTTGAACAGCATTGTCCTTTACCAGAAAGTATAGGTTGCGAATTGAACGAACAAGGTTTGCTAAAAACAGATGCTTTTCAGAGAACCACTGTTCCAGGAATCTATGCAAGCGGAGATAATCACAATCCAGCCAGATCAGTGGCTATGGCGGTTTATACTGGTTCCTTTGCAGCTGCAATAATCAACCGAGAGCTTATTGAAGAAGATTTTATTTAAGAAAATTAGATACAATCCGGACACAAACCCGAGAGCGTAAAATTAACTTCCTTAACCAAATAATTTTCAGGAAGTTTAAAAGTGGGCTCAACCGAATCCAAACAAGTTACCGAATGGCATTTTTCGCAACTAAAATGCACGTGATTATGCGTGTGTTGATGATTGTCATGGTTATGATGACAGGCAGCGTATTTTATTGTTCCGTCGGGAGTGGCAATTTTATGAATCACATCTTCCGATACCAAACGGTCCAGAATTCTGTAAATAGTTACTCTGTCGCACAATTCCTGATTCAGTTTTTGAATTTCAGCGTGCGATAAAGCTACTTCTGAATTTTTTATCAATTCTAAAATAGCCGATTTAGCTATGGTATTTCGGGTGTTTTTCATTTTCTAAAAATAAAACGCAACATTGTTGCATTTAAAAATAAGATCTTTATATTTGCAACATAATTGCATTAAGCAAAGATACAAGAAAAGACAATAATACATGGATTGTCTTTTTTAAAGTTTAGCAAAAATATCCGGTTTCGGGAATGAAAAAAAAATTTATCATAATCAATGTGCTTCTGTCTATGGCAGTATTGTTTTCAATACTGTTCCAGTCGGTACATGCTTATGGTCATCATTCTGAACAAATTGTAGCAAAATATTCGCATCAGCATTCTAAAAACAAAACGGATATCAATAACAATCACAGCGTTTCTGAAAAATGTTTCAGTTGTGATTTTAGTTTTAGCTCATTTACTACCACTGATTTTTATGTATTTCCTTTCTATAAAAATAACTTAGTAAAGGCTTCTATTTCATTATTTCACCAACAATCTCCTTCTTTTTTCAAAGGCAGTCTTTTCTCGCTTCGGGGACCTCCCATATTTTAAAATAGCTAAAGAACAAATCATTTCATATTTGAAATGATACGCTTTTATGTATTTTAAAATAAAATAATGTCGAAGAAAATTCACGTTTTTTTCTGGCTTATACTGTTTGGCAATAGCATTTATTCGCAAAACACAATAAGTGGAAAAATAACATGCCAGGAGCCTATTAGCTTCTCTGGCATCCATATTCATATTGGTCAAAAAATTAGTAGTAGCGATGCTTCAGGGAATTATAGTGTTAATAATTTGCCTAATGGCGCTACAAAAATTTTTATTTCACATCTTGGATACCAATCCATAGATACCGTTATTGACTTAAAAAGCAGTTTGAAAATCGGTTTTAAACTGAAGCTGAACATCACCAAACTGCATGAAGTAGTCATTCAGCAAAAGAACAATAGTAGTACTAAATCGGTCGCTGAACAGCAAATCAAATTAGAAACGATTGAAAAATACAGCAATCAAACATTAGGCGATGTATTGAAAGAAGTAGCTGGGATTTCGAGTCTAAAAACGGGAAATACTGTTGTGAAACCGATTATAAATGGATTGTACGGAAGCAGAGTTCCAGTAATTAACAACAATGTAAAACTGGAAGACCAACAATGGGGAACGGAACACGCACCCAATTTTGATGTGAATGCTGCCAGCAAAATCACGGTTATAAAAGGCGCTTCGGGCTTGCAATACGGTGGTGATGCCATTGGCGGTTTAGTAATCATTGAACCTCTAAGCGTGAAAAAAGACACTCTTTTTGGTAAAACTATTCTAAATCTGGATTCCAATGGCAAAGGAGGTTCGATCAGTTCCAGTATTCATAAAGGAAATGATTTAGGTTGGAGTTGGAATGCTTTGGGGACTCTCAAATACATGGGCGACAAGCAAACCGCAGCATATGTTTTATCGAATACAGGAAATCGGGAAGCTAATTTTTCGGGAGATATTAAATATGCTGCAAAAAAATACAATGCTACTGCTTTTTACAGCTATTACAAATCGGTAATTGGAATTTTGAGTGCTTCGCATACTGGAAATGTGAACGATTTGTACCAATCGATTAACAATAAATTGCCGTCAGTTATAAATGATTTTACGTATAACATTAAAAATCCCAAACAAGATGTCGAACATCAAATTGCCAAATTCAATTTCAATTATTACTTCAATGAATCGGCTTTTGTATCATTTCAATATGCTTTCCAATTCAATAAAAGATTAGAATATGATGTGCGAAGAGGCGATTATAAAAATACTGCCGCTTTAGATTTGGATTTAAAAACTAATTCGCTAAACATTGATTTCAAAAAATCAGGGCACGACTGGAATTTCAAATCGGGACTGAGTGCGGCAACGCAAAACAATTATGCGAATCCGGCAACAGGAATTCGCCCGTTGATTCCTAATTATGACAAAATTGATTTTGGCGCTTACGGAATTGCGAGCTACAATTTTTCAGACAGTTTTTCTGTCGATGGTGGATTGCGATATGATTTTTCAAAAATTGATGCGACCAAATATTACCAAAAATCAAGATGGGATGAACGAGGCTTCAATGAGGAATTTTCAAAATTTATAGTTGGCGATTACGGAACGCAATGGCTTACCAAACCCAATTTTACTTTACATAATATTTCAGCTAGTGCTGGTTTTCATAAAAAACTGGAAAACAATTGGGATATTTTTACTAATCTAAGTTTTGCATCTAGAAACCCAAATCCTTCCGAGTTTTTTAGTGATGGATTGCATCATTCCACTGGTGTGATTGAGTTGGGCGATTTGAATTTGGACAAAGAACAATCGACTAAATTATCAGTAACTATCCAGAAGAAATTCAATCAATTTTCTTTCGAAATCAATCCTTACATCAATCACATTCAGGATTACATCTTTTTGAAACCCGTTGGTTTTGAAACTACCATTCGGGGTGCTTTCCCTGTTTGGGAATACCAGCAAACTAATGCACACCTTCTAGGAATCGATGTTCAAACGCATTGGGATATTAACAATTATTGGCAACATTCATTTTCATTAGCGTATGTAAACGGAAAAGATCGTAGCAAAAATGAGCCTTTAATTGATATGCCACCATTGAATTTGAATAACAAAATTCGTTTTTCTAAAAAAGAATGGAACCAGCTTATTCTGGAATTAAAGAGTGAAATTGTATTGCAACAAAACCAATATCCTGACAATAATTTTTATACAAATATTATCAAAGACAACGAATTTGAATCAGTTTTAGTAGACATCAGCACGCCTCCACCAGCCTATCATTTGTTGCATTTTTATTCGGAGATGAAATTCAACACTTTCAAGAATACAAACACAACCGTAGCATTTTCTATTCAAAATATTTTCAATGTTTCCTATCGGGATTATTTAAACCGTCAACGCTTTTTTGCTGATGAAATCGGACGAAGCTTTCAAATCCAACTCAAATTCAATTATTAAACTTTTATATCCCTTAATTTAAATTCAAACAAAATGAAAACAATTCAGAAATCAAAACAATTCAAATTTTACGCCCTTGCGCTTGTGGCTGCACTCACTTTTTCTTCTTGTAGCAATGACGATGACAATCCAGCTCCGCCAGTGAATGAAGAAGAATTAATTACTACTGTTACGGCAATTTATACTCCTGTAGGCGGCGGAACGGCTGTAACCTTACAATACAAAGATTTAGATGGCGAAGGCGCAAATCCACCAGTAATTACTGTCTCCAGTGATTTCGAAAAGAACAAAACTTACAATGGAACGGTAACTTTTAAAAATGAGTTAGCAAATCCTGCCGAAGATATTACTCCTGAAATCCTTGAAGAAGGCGTAGATCATCAACTTTTTTATCAAACAACAGGCACATTAAATCCTTTTACATACGGAACAGCAAGCAGTAATTTTGATAAAAACGGAAAGCCAATTGGTTTACAATCTGTTTTTGCAACTACTGGAGCCGCTTCTGGAAAACTAACTATCACTTTAAGACACACGCCAAATAAATCAGGAGCGAACGTTTCGGCTGGAGACATCACAAATGCAGCTGGCTCAACCGATGCCGAAGTTTCTTTCTCAATTTCAGTTCAATAAAAAATCATAAATCACTAATTTAAATATCCCAATGAAAAACAAATTCAACAAACTGCTTTTTTTATTCGCCTTATCTGCTTTTGCCGTGTCTTGTAGCAATGACGATGACAATCACGATGAGCATTCAGAAGAAACTGCTCAAGAGTATAAATACTTAAGAATCTTAGTTTCTGACGAAAAAACCACAGAGCTTTCATTTGTTAATCCAATAGATGGAACAGCAACATTTTTTAATGCTAAATTTCCAAAATCGGCACTTTATACTACTGAATCTGGAAGATTTGCTGGAATTATCCACAGAGCAGACAACGCAGTGGAAACTTTCGACAGCGGATTTGAATTCCACGGCGACCATGTGGATACCAAAGGAACGCCTAAATTTGGAGCTTTAACTGGACAATCGCTTTCGCCTACACACTTCAAAAGTAAATTAGGAGAATTACTAACTTTTAATGATGGCGATGGTACTTTATCTATTGGTAAAGAATCCGAAATTCATACTGTTGGTGCAAAATTCACCACCATTAATGCAGGACTTATGGCGCATCACGGTGCTATGGCCAGTTTTAAAAACGGAACTTACGCGATTACTGAAAAAGACAATTCTGTTGCAGGAACACTTCCTGAAAAAGTAAAAATTATTGATAATACAGGAAAAACATTGTTTGATGCAAAATTAGTAACCAAAGGAATTCACGGAAATGCAACTGATGGAACTTATGCGGTTTTTGGTTCAGCAAGCGGAATTCTGGTTGTAGAAAGCAACGGCAACCAGAAATACATTGCACATCCTGCTGATTTTGGCACAGCTTGGTTTGGTAGTATTATAGAAACAGCTTATGCCGGAAAGTTTATAGGTTACACCGCTGCCAAAGGCGCTTATTTAATTGATGTAGTCAACAAAAGTGTTACTCCCATTTTTGAAAATACAAAAATCATGCAATGTAAAGTAAGCTACAATCATAAGAAACTAGGAATCTTATTGCATTCAGGTGAATTTAGATTATTTGACTTGAATAATTTACAAGCCGAAAAAACAGCTACTATCATTGCTGCAACTGTTGAAAACTCCACTCAAAAACCACAGTTGGAATTAACAGAACGATTTGCTTACATCACCTCACCAACAACTGGAGAATTGCTTCAAGCAAACCTTTCTACTTTGGCTGTTACGAAAATAAAAACATCTGCTACACCTTACCGCATTACCATTTTTGGTCATGAAAATAGTGCCGGACATTAATCTCTTAAACGAAAAATAATCAAAGGCATGCAGCAATGTATGCCTTTTTTAGTACAACAAAGAACCCATTCCACACTTAAACAACTGGTTTTCTGAATTATTTCAAAAAATTATTTCGTTAATCAAATATTATTTTTAGTTTTGTCTAAATATTTGTTTATTACAAACTAAATCATAATTGTGAAAAATCTAATTTTATCATTTGTCTTTCTTTTACCTATTCTTGTTTTGGCTCAGACCAACATCAAGGGCAGGATTATGTCTGACGGAAAGCCGTTACAGCAGGCTAACATTGTTTTAAAAAAATATAAACTTTCTACTACAAGCAATGCTGAGGGCTTTTATAGCTTAAAAAACATTAATCCTGGCGAATACGAAATTGCAGCATCTTATTCCGGTTTAAAAACAGAAAGCCAAAAAATTACGATAACTGATACTACTGAAATTGTAGTTGATTTCTATTTAAAAGAAAACAATGCACTGGATGAAGTGGTGGTTACCGGAACATTAAAAACGGTGAACCGTATGGAAAGTCCGGTTCCTGTAGAGGTTTACAAACCTGCTTTTTTTAAAAAAAACCCAACAGCCAACATTTTTGAAGCCTTGCAAAATGTCAACGGTGTGCGTCCACAGTTAAATTGTAATGTTTGCAACACGGGAGATATTCACATCAACGGATTGGAAGGACCTTATACCCTGGTTTTAATTGACGGAATGCCTATTGTGAGCGGACTTTCGACTGTTTATGGATTATCAGGAATTCCGAATTCATTATTGGAACGAATAGAAATTGTGAAAGGACCGGCTTCTTCTTTATATGGAAGTGAAGCTGTAGGTGGTTTAATCAATATTATCACTAAAAATCCAAAGAACGCTCCTCTTTTTTCGGCTGATGCCTTTGCTACCGATTGGGGTGAAATCAATATCGATTTAGGTTTCAAAACAAGTGTCAGCAAAACAGCATCCGTACTAACTGGAATCAATTATTTCAATTACAGCAACCCAATTGATAATAACAACGACAACTTCACCGATGTGACTTTACAGGATCGAATTTCGGTTTTCCAAAAATGGAATTTCAATCGAAAAAGCAACAAAATATTCTCTATGGCAGGCCGTTTTTTCTATGAAGACCGATGGGGGGGCGAATTGCAATGGGAGAAAAAATACCGTGGCGGAAGTGACATTTATGGTGAAAGTATTTACACCAAACGTTGGGAATTATTAGGAGCTTACGAATTGCCTGTAAAAGAAAAAATATTATTCTCATTTTCATACACCGACCACGACCAAAATTCGGTTTACGGAAACATGCCTTATCTGGCAAAACAGCGCATTGGTTTTGGACAGCTGACTTTAGACAAAAAAATTGACCAACATGATTTGCTTTTTGGTACAGCCATACGTTACCAATATTATAACGACAACACCCCTGCAACGGTTAAAGAAGACATCAATTGGATTCCGAGTTTGTTTGTTCAGGACGAAGTAACATTGCATGAAAATCATAAACTTCTTCTGGGCGCACGATACGATTACAACAAAAATCACGGCAATATTTTTACACCAAGATTGGCTTACAAATGGAAATTTAACGACAATAATATTCTGCGATTCAACACAGGAACCGGTTTCAGGATTGTCAATCTCTTTACCGAAGAACACGCCGCATTGACCGGTTCCCGTGATGTGATTGTACTGGAAGAATTGAAACCGGAGCGATCTTATAACGCTAATTTGAATTATTTAAAAAAAATATTTACCAATAATGGTAATTTTATCGGGCTGGAAACTTCGGCTTGGTACACCCATTTCACCAATTCGATTATACCGGATTATGATACCAATCCGAATCAGATTATTTACAAAAACTTAGACGGATACGCTGTTACGAAAGGAATCAGTACCAATATCGACATGGTTTTTCAAAACGGTCTCAAAGTCATTTTAGGCGCAACATTTATGGATGTTGCCAAAACCGAAAACGGAATCAAAACCCGCCAAATGTTGACGGAAAAATTCACCGGAACCTGGGCTATTTCGTACCGAATCAATAAATTATTCCTTGATGTTGACTATACCGGAAATCTCTACGGCCCAATGCGACTTCCTACTTTAGGCAATTTAGATCCCAGAAAAGACTATTCGCCTACATGGAGCATTCAGAACATTCAGTTTACCTTCAATAAGTTTAAAAATATCGAAATTTATGCTGGTATAAAAAACCTGTTGAACTGGACTCCTAACAAAGGAAATCCGTTTATCATTGCCCGTACCCACGATCCTTTTGATAAAAATGTTGATTATGACACCAACGGAAATGTCATTCAAAATAATGATCCCAATGACCCTAAATACAATCCGTATGCTCTAACTTTCGATCCCGGTTATGTTTATGGGCCGAACCAAGACATTCGAAGCTTTTTCGGATTGCGCTATACTTTGAAATAATGAAAAAATGGTTTTACATAGTATTTTTCTTTTGGGCAATTCCATCCGGTTTTGCCCAATTGAAAATCCATACGTTTGAAGAAGCCGAACAATTAGCCGTAAAAAACCCAAAGCCCTTTGTCATTTTTACCCATACTTCCTGGTGCAAAATCTGCAAAATGATGGAAAATTCGACCTTCAAAAACCCTGAAATCATTAAGGTATTAAATACTGATTTTTACTTCATTTCATTAGATGCAGAAAGCAAAGAAGACATTTTTTTCAACAATCATAGATTTAAATTCAAACCACAAGGCCGAAACACAGGAATTCATGAACTCGCAACAGCCTTGGCAACTATCGATTCTGAAGTAATTTACCCTACCCTCACCATCTTAGAAGCTGATTTTTCAATTGTTTTCCAAAGACATTCGCTGCTAAATGCTAAGGACTTACTTGTCATTCTCGAAAAAATAAAATAATTGGTTACTTTTGAGAAGAATTCGCTTCTCATCCTATGAAACACTTCCATTATATTTTTACTGGTTCTGGTTTAGCCGCTTTAATGACGGTCTATAAAATGGTACAATCCGGAAAGTATAATGATAAAAGCATTTTATTATTGGATGAAAATTCGAAAAAAACAAATGACAGAACCTGGTGTTTTTGGGAAAAAGAAAATTCAATTTGGAATTCCATCGTTTCAAAAAAATGGAATTATGCTTTGTTTGCCAATGAAGATTTTTATCGAAATTTAGAATTACACCCCTATCAATACTGCAAAATTCAAGGATTGGATTTTTACAATTTTGTTTTTGAATTGCTTTCGAAACAAAAAAACATCACTTTTCTAAATGAAAAAGTAACCGACATCAACGAACTCGAAAATCATGTTTATGTCGCTACCGAAAACAATTCGTTTACTTGTGATCAGGTTTTTAATTCCGTTTATAATAAAGCTGCCGCAACAACGCAAACGAAATTTCCAGTATTACAACAGCATTTTATTGGATGGACTATAAAATCAACCGAAGCCGTTTTCAATCCGGAGCAGGCTACTTTTATGGATTTTTCGGTTGAACAAAAAGGAAATACAAGATTCATGTATGTGTTACCTGTTTCTAAAAATGAAGCGCTAATAGAATATACACTTTTCTCAGCCGAACTTTTAAAACAAGAAGAATACGAAACCGAAATCGAAAATTACATTCAGAGACTAGGCATTCAAAACTTCGAAATTACCGAAAAAGAACAAGGCAGCATCCCGATGACTTGTTATCCTTTTTGGAAAAAAAACACCAAAAAAGTCCTGAATATTGGCACTGCCGGCGGATGGACTAAGGCCAGTACGGGTTATACTTTTAAAAATGCGGATAAAAAATCATCGCAATTAGTCCGTTTTCTTCAACAAGAAAACGATCTTAGAAAATTCCACCGACAAAATAAATTCTGGTTCTACGACTTGCTTTTATTAGATATTTTACACCGCGAAAATGAATTGGGTTCCCGTATATTTTCGTCGTTGTTTAAAAACGGAAATCCGGCTTTAATTTTCAAATTTCTGGATGAAGAAACCACTTTTTCCGAAGATATTCAGGTAATTCTAAAATGCCCTAAAATAATTTTCATCAAAGCCTTATTCAGGTCGGGGCGTTATTTATAATCCTCACAAATGCTTATCAAACTATAACAAAACTTTATAATCCAAACCAAGGAATTCGGGAGATTCTTTGTAACTTTGCCTATTCAAAAATTACAAATTTAAACACAAAAGATATGTATCCACAAGAAATGGTAATTCCAATGCAAGCGGAACTAACAGCTGCAGGATTTCAAGATTTACATAGTGCACAAGAAGTTGATAACGCTATCAAATCAGAAGGAACAACATTAGTTGTTGTAAACTCTGTTTGTGGTTGTGCTGCAAGAAATGCACGTCCGGGAGCTAAAATGAGTTTAGAAGGTGCTAAAAAACCAGACCATTTAATCACTGTTTTTGCAGGAGTTGACAAAGAAGCAGTAGATGCTGCAAGACAACATATGTTTCCTTTTCCTCCATCATCGCCATCTATGGCTTTGTTCAAAAACGGAGAATTGGTTCACATGTTAGAGCGTCACCACATTGAAGGTCGTCCAGCTGAAATGATTGCTGAGAACTTGCAAGATGCTTACAACGAATTTTGCTAATTAACCGCTAAGAAAAAAAAGTTTTTTCGTTAAGTTCGCAAAGATTTCAACCGCAGATCCACAGATTTTAATGTGAATTTGCGGTTTTTTTATTTAACCATTAAAGAAATTAAGAAAATTTAGCATCTGAATTTACCACTAAGTTCGCAAAGCTTTACACAAAGAATATAAAAATTTTAACCGCAGATTCACAGATTATATCAAAAAAATCTGCGAATCTGCGGTTGTTTTTAATATACTTGCGACCTTTGCGCAAAACTTTGCAAACTTTGCGGTTAAAAAATAATTCACATGGAAAAAACCATCAACTTCACTGTTATTGAAAACGGAATTCAAATCCCGATTGCAACGCGTCATGGCAGTTATCCCAGCCTAATGTATTTGCTAAAGGAAGAACTACAATTGGAAAGTTTTGGCGAATGCGGCGGTGTGGGTCGATGTGCCACCTGTGTGGTAACAACAAAAGGAATTAGTGGCAATTCAGCATTAAAAGACCGTAACGAACCCGTAACCTTATCCAAATTAGGATTTCACGAAGCAGCCATTCGTCTGTCCTGCCAAATCCACATCACTGCCGATTTAAACGGAGCTGAAATTAGAATTTTAGAACTTTAAGCCGAAAAATTTACTGCTTACAAAACACCAGTTTATTTTACTTCTTTGATTGCATTACTGTCAATCCAGCCTTCACTTCCGTCAGTTAACTGAATTTTTTTCCAATTATCTACTGTTTCTTTTACAAAAACTTTGGTTCCTTCATGCAAAATAACAACGCTGGCTCCCTTGTTTTGTGGTTCACTTTTTACATCGGTCATTTCGGCAAAAACAATAGCCGGTCTTTCGTTTTTAAAGTGGCTTTTCTCAAAAATAGCCGAGGCAACACTTAACAATAAAAGCAAAAACATCACAAACATTCCGGCAAAAAACAATCTTTTGTGTAATGTCAAAGCCGAAAAATAGTATCCTAAAAACGAAACTAAAAACAAAACTGAAAAAGCAACCGAAATCCAAGCCCAGCTATTGTAATGATATAAAGCTGTAAAATCACGCAACAATTTTGCAAAACCTACTTTAGGCACTTCTTTTATCTCATCTACAGTACGTTTTTGAGCAAATTTCAGGTTATTAGCAATCTCGCTATCATTAGGTTTCAGCACTAAAGCTTTCTCATAATTGTAAATAGCCGGTGCTACTTTATTCAACTTATAATAGCAATTTCCTAAATTAAAATACAACTCAGCCGAATGTTTTTTAGCTGTCAATTCGGATGTATAAGCATCAATGGCTTGTTCGTACTTACCATTTTTGTACAAGCTATTTCCTTTGTCAAAGTTATTTTGAGCAAAGAAAATCTGGCTTACTAACAATACTATATAAACTATGTTTTTCATTTTTTGTGCTCTTTGTGCCTTCTTAGTGTCCTTTGGTGGTTAATCTTTTAAGAAAGCTGTTTTTCTAAATCCGAAATTATGCTTACTGCTTTTTCATAATCTTTCTGAATACTTGCACTTGATGATGGTGCATATCGGGCAAACTCGCAATTTTCAGTTAGCGTGATAAAATCATTTACAGCCTCCGGATTGGCCTTTTTAGACAATAAAATTTCCTTGATATTATCTTTACTCATCTCTGAGGTTTCAATATGCAATTTAGCTTTCAGGAAATTGTGCATGGCTTTTTCCAATGCCACATAAAACGGCTCCTTATTATTAATTTGTTTCTTAGCTTCTGATAAATACTTCTTCGCCAAACGATTGTTTCTCTTGATTCGGTTTCCTACGACATCACCATCAATAGCTTCTTTTTTCTTTTTAGCCAATACAATTACAGGTATTAATCCAAAAGGAATCAGCAACAAACTGTAAAACAATTTAGATCCAAAGAAATCTTTCATTGCCATTGGTTCTAACTTAGTTTCTAACTTAATGTACTTGAATTGCTCATTAGCAACCACCGCATTTTTTTGACTTCCGGACTGAGCCACAACCGCATCAGTAGGAGTTGGCCCATCAAGAACACTTACCACAATTTCTTGCGAACTAATGGTTTTGTATCTTCCTGTTTTCAAATCAAAATAGGAGAACTGCAAAGGTTTTATAGGATAATCGCCTTTGTATTGCGGAATAATGGTATAACTATCGGATATTTTTCCTGTCATTCCCGAAAGTGGTGTATTCACCTGCTCAGTATGCACTGCATCATACATCTCTAAAGCATTAGGCACTTCAGGTTTTGGTAAATTAAATAATTTTAAATTCCCTTTACCCGCTACACTTACTACTAAATCTAAGCTTTCACCATTTTTAAGACTGGTTTTTGTAGGCGTAACTCTAAAATCAAAACTACCTACAGCTCCCGAAAAATCAGCAGGTTTCCCGGCTTCGGGCAATGCTTTTACCGAAATAGTTTTAGCTCCGGTAGAAACCCTCTTACGGTCTTCTTTGATAAGCATTTGTCCAAACATATTTCTGCGATTGGTAGGCAATTGCACATCAATATCCAACGAAAGCGGTTCTATGGTTAATTTTCCGGATTTTTGCGGATATAAAACTACTTTTTTAAGTACAATATAACGGAAATTCTGTCCCTTAAACATTCCTTCTTCAACAACAAACTGCTTAACATCAATATTTTGACTCCAAAAATCGTTGTATTTTGGTTTATTTACTTCTTCCGAATTTGTGATTCCGATATTATTAAAATACAATTTATAAACCAAGGTGATAGGCTCGTTGATGTATGGATTTGATTTAGAAACATCGGCTACTAAATACAAATTATGATCTGCCGAAACACTAATGTCATTAGGATCTCTGGGCTGTTCAATAGCATTAGTAACATTCACCCTTACCGGATTAGTTTTATATACTTTTCCGTTGTATTCAATAGTAGCCTGTTTGATAACTAAACTTCCTTTTTGATTGGGAATCAAATAATAAGTATAGATTTTTTCAAAAGAACTCTTGCCGTTTATCCATGACTGGCTCACTTGCTGCATAGGCCCTGCTACAACCCGAAAGCCTTCAAAAGAAGGTTCGTTAAAATTGTCTCCATCAATATTCATGAAAAAATCAACCTGTAATCTTTCGTTCAGACCAAGCGTGTTCTTGCTTACTTTGGCCTCAAACTGTACCTGAGCCCAAAGTCCCTGAAAACTTAACAATAGGAATACTAAATATCTTTTCATTTTTGTTCCTCTCCCAGTTAAAACGGAGTATATTATATTATTTTTAAAATCTTAATTATCTATCGTTTTCTGTAGATTATCTAATTGGAAAATTCTTCAATTATTTTACCAATCTTTCTCTGTTTGAATCGATTTTCCTTTTACTTTTTTAGCGTTAACCTTGTCCTGAATTTTCTTTTCTTCATTGTTTACCGCATCCAAAAGATTTTTTAAACGGTCTGGAGAAATTCCTCCCGGCTGTGGTTTTGGCGGCTGATTTGGATCTTGTTTGTCTTTTCCGTCTTTCTTATCCTGATTTTTCTTGTCCTGATCCTTTTTATCCTGATCTTTCTTGTCTTGGTCTTTTTTATCCTGGTCTTGCTTGTCCTTATTTTTATCTTTGTTTTTATTCTTGTCTTTGTCGTTCTTATCGTTTTTTGGGGGATTTTCTTTTAGCATTTTTTTAGCTAATGCAAAATTGTATCTGGTTTCCTCGTCCTTAGGATTGTTTCTCAAAGCATTTTTATAGGCTTCTACCGCTTCAGTATAATTTTTCTCTTTCATAAATACGTTTCCTAAATTATGCAAGGCTTTGTATTTTTGAATTCGGGATCTCGCATTTTTTAAAGCTTTTGCATAAGCGTACTTGGCTTCAGAAGCTTGATTTTGCTTATAAATAGCATTTCCTAAATTATACGGAGCTACAGAACGATTAGGGAATTTAGAATTCGATATTCGATAATCAGCCTCAGCATCGGCATATTTACTTTCATTGTATTCATCATTCGCTTTAGGCAAAGTTTTGTCTTTTTCCTGAGCAAACAAGCCTCCAATCCCCCAAAGGAGAAACAAGAAAACCAATATGAAATATTTCTTAATCATGTTTAATTTTGTTACTATAACTTTTAAGTTCTGTTCCCTCCCCCTTTTGGAGTCGGTGGGCTATTTTTCTTCGTTAAATAAGTTTAACTTCTTCACCCAGTTGGTTTTTTTCTCTAAAAGGAATAAATCCAAAAATAAAAGCACAAAGGCAAATCCTAAAAACCATTGAAACTGCGATTGGAAATCGGCCATCTGAGTCGATTCAAATTCGGTTTTCTGGATATTATCTAATGTTTTTTTGATGTACTCCACAACTTCTTTGGTATTATTACCGCTTACATAACCACCTTTAGTCGCTTTTGCGATAGCTTCTAAATCGGCTTGATTTAATTTGGTAATGACCACTTCATCATTTTGATCTCTTTGATAACTTTCAACAACACCATTTCTTTTTAACGGAATCGTTGCTCCTTTTGGCGTTCCTATTCCTATAGTAACAATACGCATTCCTTGTTTATTAGCCTCTTCAGCGGCTTCCTGTGCTCCTTCGGAATGGTCTTCTCCATCTGAAATTAAAATCAACAACTTAGAAGTTTTGCTTTTTTCCTCAAAATAAGTTGCCGACAATTTAATAGCTTCATCCAATGAGGTTCCTCTTGAAGAAACAATATCGGTATTCATGCTTTGCAAAAACATCTTGGCCACACTATAATCAGTCGTTATAGGCAAAACCGGGAAAGCACTTCCGGCATAAGCTACAATCCCTATTCGGTCACTCCCTAACTGGTTGATAATTTGTGAAACCAGCTGTTTGCTTTTTTCCAATCTATTGGGTGCTACATCTTCGGCTAGCATACTTTTAGAAACGTCCATTGCAAAAACAATATCAATTCCTTCTCGTTTTACTGTTTCTAATTTAGTCCCAATTTTAGGATTTACCAATCCGATAATCAGTCCTAACAATGCCAATAAAAGCACCACTAATTTTAAAACAGGCTTAAAAACAGAACGCTCCGGACTTAATTTTTTCACCATTTCTAAATCACCAAATTCCTGTTGTTTTTTTCTTTTCCAATACATATTAAAAAAGAAAAGCAACACCACAAGAGGCAATATAAAAAGTAAGTACAAATATTTTTTTTCGTCTAATTCCATAATAATTTTTGATTTTTGATTAACGATTTTTGATTGCAGAAAGCAACAAATCAGAAATCAAAAATCGTTAATCTTCATTCATAAATCTTTTTATATAAAGCTTCTGTAAACTGTATTTCTTAATCCTATTTCGACCAAAACTAATAATCCTGCCAGCCATACAAAGGCTCTGTATTTTTCGTCATAATCATAAAATTTCAACTCTTCTATTTCAGTAGTTTCCAGTTTATTAATCTCAGCGTAAATCTCTTCTAATTTACTGTTACTTGTGGCTCTAAAATACCTTCCATCAGTTTTTTGGGCAATACTTCGCATCAATCGCTCATCGATTTCTACTTTCATCATTTGGAACAAAAACTGTCCGTTCGGTCCTATTGCATAAGGAAACTCTGCCATTCCATTTGTCCCAATCCCGATAGTATATACTTTAATTCCGTATTGTTTCGCAATATCAGCTGCAGTTTCAGGTTCGATAAAACCGGCATTGTTTACCCCATCAGTCAGTAAAATAATTACCTTACTCTTAGCCTGACTGTCTTTCAATCGGTTTACGGCTGTTGCTAATCCCATCCCAATTCCGGTTCCGTCTTTCAGAACATTGTCGTATTTGATACTTGCAATGGCTTCTTCAACAATAAGTTTATCACTGGTTACAGGAGTTTTAGTATAAGCTTCAGAGGCATAAACTACTAATCCTATTCGATCATTAGGTCTTTGTTCCACAAAATCAATAGCCACTCTTTTTAAAGCTTCCATACGGTTAGGCTTCAAATCCTTAGCAAGCATACTTCCCGAAACGTCCACCGCCATCACAATATCAATTCCTTTAGTGGTTTTGGTTTTGTTGCTTATATCAACCGTTCGGGGTCTTGCCATTGCAACAATTAAGGAGCTTAACGCTAATAACCGAAGGACATTCAAATACGGTTTTAATTTTGCCAATAAAGAGGGTGCTGTTTTAAAACCTTTAATCGAGCTCACTTTTAAAGTTGCCGATTGCTGGTTTCTTTTTAAAACCAACCAAATAATGGCTAGCGGAATCAAAAGAAACAACCAAAAAAACTCCGGATTTAAAAAAGTTATTTTTGCCATTATCTACTTTCTTGTTTTAATTCGACAGAGCTTAACACTCGTTCTGAAATTTCATTTGCATATTTATCGCCTTCCTGATGTAAAATCAAAATTTGCTGCAATCCTCCTTCATGGCTAAACAATAATACTTCATAATAAACTCTTTCTTTATCATTCGTCATTGGATTGATTCTCGAAAAAGTTCCATAAGCTTTTAAACCTGAAACACCTTCTTTGGTTTCATAATCCTCTTGTTTCACAATCATATTTTGTGCGCCTTGTGATTCCAAAGTTTGCAAATAAAGTTCCATTGATTTTTTCAAATCAACCTGACCTTCTTGTTTATATTTAAAGGTTGCAACCATTAAATAAAACTGATCTATCAAACTACCATAAACAAAGGACTGCATTTCTTTGACTAATGCTAAGCCTTCTTTAGGTAATGTTTTAGCTAAATCGGTACGCACTAAAACCTTAGGTGTTTCAATTTTTATTGCCGGATTACCATATTCACTCTTTACCCATTCGCCTTCCAGCAACTCTTTTGAAGGATGTCCAATAATATTGTCTTTTACATAATCAAAACCTTTGGTCACCATCAGGAAAATAGTAGTTGCCATTAACAGAAAAACAACTGTTGCAACGGCTGTAATAATATTTTGTCTTCTTTTTTTCTTTAGTTGAATTGCAATTTGTTTTTGTCTTTGCGCCTCGTTCAACAACACATCTTCTTCTACAGGAACTTCTACAGGAATTGAACTGTCTAAGGTTAAAATTGCTTTTTGGATTTTATTTCTGTCTTCGGTAATTTCAAATTCCAAAGGTTTAGATTTGGCAAATTTCACCAAATCGGCCTGTTTTAAAACTCTTTCCAGATTTACAATAGTTTCGGGTGTAAGCGTCATTTTCTTTCTCACCGAAGCCGCTCTTAAACCTGCTATCAACTCCGATGTTGTACTTTCCATCGCCGGAATTTCGATTGCTTCTTCGATATAATTTCGGGCAATATCGGTCAATTCACTGTAATATTCTTTTATTTCACCCTTTTGCCAAAGTTCTTTCTTTTCCAGGTTATTCAACAAACTTGTGGCTTTTTCAATAGGTGTTTTATAAACTTCTTCTTCTATTTTTTTCTTTTGTTTGTGTCTTAAAAAGAAATATACAGCCGCCGCAATTATATGAATGAGCAAAAATCCTAAAAGATATTTCCACCAGTTGCCAATAGATTCATTAGCCGGTTGAATATCCTTAATGTCATACATTTTTTGTTTTAAAGTATCCACCTGAACATTGGCTACCTCAACAGCAATCGACTGAGTTTGATAGGCTTTGTTATTGATAAGTACTTTGACACTGGGAATTACATAACGTCCCGAATCAAATTGAGTCAAGCCGTATCTTTTAATTAACTCATAACGGTCGTTATTTTTTACTGTATCAACAGGATAAGACTGAATTACCTCAAGTGCTCCGAAGTTCTTTAAATTTGGAAAAATCACCTTAGACAAGGTGTCCACCGATGTTTTTAGTGTTAATTTAAACTCGGCACCTATTTTATTTTTTGTAGTATCGATACTGGTTTCTACTCTTTTTTGTGCAAAAATGCCCGTAGAGATCAGTAGTAATAAGAAGAATATTAATTTTTTCATTATATAATTTTTCGCTTGAAAAAAAATGATTTTTGATTGAAGATTAACGATTTTTGATTTCAGATTTCTCACGAAACCGTTCCATCATTTTATTTAATATTTGATTTAGCTGTTTTAATACTTGCGACGAAAATAGAAATTAACTCATTGGCTTCTATTTTTGCAACCGATAAATTCTTCAAATCTGTTGTTAAATTCGCTTTTTCAATAATTTTTAAACAAACAAAACTTTCTCTTAATTCTTTCAAACAAATTCCCATTTTATGAATAAAATCCTTACTGCTTTCTGCACTTTGAGCTTCTCCATAATTTAAAGCAGGAGATGTTCCCGAACGAATAATTTGACCTGCTAAATGATTTCCCGCATAATTTTTTTCAAAATTACCAGCAACAATTATTATAATTGCAGCAAAATCTATCAATCTATCCTCCAGTTCTTGTTTATTCATTTCTAATACTATTTTAGTTCAAAAAATTTGAATACTAATTCTCTATTCCAACCAAATCTGAAATCAAAAATCGTTAATCTTCAATCGTTAATTATTATCTCGATTTAAAATAACCCAATAATTTGGTTACGTAACTTTCGTCAACCCTTGTATTTACTACGCCAGAACCTGATTTACTGAAGGTTTCTTTGAAATAATTCAGCTGGTCATGATAATATTTTTCATAATTCATTCGAACTACCTTAGAACCGGTGTCGATCAATTGCATTTCTCCCGTTTCGGCATCCAGCATGGGAACCATTCCTAAATTTGGCATTTTTTGTTCACGAATATCGTAGACGCGAATTCCTGTTAGGTCGTGTTTTTTAGCGGCAATTTTCAAAGTTTGCTCATAATCATCCGACATAAAATCGGAAATCATAAAAACAATGGCTTTCTTTTTTTGAGTACTCGACAAGAATTTTAATGCCTGGGCAATATCGGTTTTATGACTTTTTGGTTCAAATTCGATTAACTCACGAATGATACGCAAAACGTGCGACCTTCCCTTCTTAGGCGGAATATACAATTCGATTTGGTCCGAAAATAAAATCAAGCCGATTTTATCATTGTTTTGTGTAGCCGAAAAAGCCATCGTTGCAGCAATTTCTGTTACGATGTCTTTTTTAAATTGATTTTTAGAACCAAAACTCTCCGAACCCGAAATATCCACCATTAGCATCATGGTTAATTCTCGTTCTTCTTCAAAAACTTTTACGTGGGCTTCATTGTAACGGGCGGTAACATTCCAATCAATATTTCGAATATCATCTCCATATTGGTATTGACGCACCTCGCTAAAAGTCATTCCACGCCCTTTGAAAGAAGTATGATATTCCCCTGAGAAGATGTGATCACTCAATCTTCTGGTTTTGATTTCTATTTTTCGTACTTTTTTTAAAAGCTCTTTTGTATCCATTCGATTGTTGATTGTTGATTAACGATTGCTGATTTCAGATCTGAAATCTAAAATCAGTAATCTAAAATCTAAAATCTTTTTAAGGCACCTCTACTTCGTTAATGATTTTGTTGATAATGTCAACTGAACTGATATTTTCAGCTTCGGCCTCATAAGTAACACCAATTCTATGACGCAATACATCATGAACAACTGCGCGAACATCCTCAGGAATTACATAGCCTCTGCGTTTGATAAAAGCATAACATTTAGCCGCATTAGCTAAATTGATACTTCCACGTGGCGAAGAACCAAAACTGATTAATGGTTTTAAATCAGCTAATTTATATTTCTCAGGGTAACGGGTTGCAAAAATAATATCAAGTATGTATTTCTCGATTTTTTCATCCATATACACTTCTCGCACTGCTTCCTGCGCACGTAAAATTTGCTCAATAGAAACGACTTGATTAACCTTGTCGTAACTTCCACTTAAATTTTGACGAATTACCAATCGCTCTTCATCCATTTTAGGATAATCGATTACTGTTTTCAACATAAAACGATCGACTTGTGCTTCTGGCAATTGATAGGTTCCTTCCTGTTCGATAGGGTTTTGTGTAGCTAAAACCAGAAAAGGTTTTTCTAATTTAAAAGTAGTATCGCCAATAGTAACCTGCTTTTCCTGCATGGCCTCTAATAATGCCGATTGTACCTTAGCCGGAGCACGGTTAATCTCATCGGCCAGAACGAAATTAGCAAAAATAGGTCCTTTTTTTATCGAGAATTCATTTTGCTTAATGTTGTAAATCATTGTTCCTACAACATCGGCAGGTAATAAATCCGGCGTAAACTGGATACGACTAAAAGAACCATGAACCGCTTTAGAAAGCGTATTAATCGCTAAAGTTTTAGCTAATCCCGGAACACCTTCCAGCAAAATATGTCCTTGTCCTAATAATCCAATCAATAATCGTTCAACCATGTGCTTTTGACCCACAATCACCTTGTTCATTTCCATAGTAAGAAGGTCTATAAAAGCACTCTCTCTTTCTATCTTTTCATTGATTGCTCTAATGTCTAAAGTCGCTGTATTCTCTTCCATAAAATTATTTTTAATCCCTTGAATTTAATGCCTTAGTTTTGAGAGTGCAAATTGAATTTTTTTTTAAAGGTAAGATGTTAAAAAATGGTTAAAACTTCTGCCAATACTGCAATTTTAAGGACGAATTATGATACAATTTCCATAATTTTAAGAACTTTAAGAATTATACTTTTAAAAGTCTAACAGATTGATTTTATTCCATCAAAAAACACTCAAAACAAAAAGCTAATCGCCACAAATTAAATAACTTATAAATCACAGTGTTTTTCACCTTATCACTCTTTTTAATTAATCTAAAAAAGAAAAATGCTTTTAAATTGAGCTCTCACCAAGTATCCGGTCACTCTGAGGTTTTTAAGAAATCCAATCCATTAAAAAATCATGAATAAAACAGCATTAATTACTGGTTCCAGCAGCGGAATTGGCAAAGCAACCGCCCAACTTTTAGCCCAAAATAATTACAATATTATCCTTTGCGGAAGACGTCAGGATCGATTGACAGAACTTGAAAAAGAGTTGAGTCAATTTACCAATACCCACTCTCTTTCATTTGATATTAGTGATAAAAATGCCGTATTTGAAAGTATCCACTCATTACCTGAATCATTCTCCAAAATTGATGTTTTAATCAACAATGCAGGAAATGCTCATGGTCTGGATCCTATTCAGGAGGGAAATATTGACGACTGGGAAGCCATGATTGATATTAATCTCAAAGGACTTTTGTATGTGTCGAAAGCAATAATCCCAAAAATGATTGCTCAAAAATCAGGACACATTATCAATATAGGTTCTACCGCAGCCAAACAAGTTTATCCTAACGGAAATGTCTATTGTGCCACCAAACACGCTGTTGATGCTATCAATAAAAGCATGAAAATGGATTTGAATCCTTATGGAATTCGGGTTGGAGCCATCCATCCGGGACTGGTAGAAACCGAATTTAGTGAAGTTCGTTTTAAAGGGGATACCGAAAAAGCCGCCAATGTTTATAAAGGTTTCACACCTCTAAAAGCGGAAGATATTGCTGATATCATTCATTTTGTAATTTCAAGACCTTATCATGTTAACATATCTGATTTAGTCGTCATGTGTACAGCTCAGGGTTCGGCAACTATTATTCAACGAGATTAATTCCATAAAAAAACAGCTCCGGATTGGAGCTGTTTTTTTTTATAAAATTCTATAACTTTTTATTCGAATGCAACCGAACCTACATTAGTAACTTCTCCATTCACAACCACCACATTTTCGACAACAATAGGTGTTTTTCCGGAAGCCACATCCGGAGTTAAAGTCAGTGTATAAGTACCTGCCGGCACACCATTTAACTGAAACGCGCCTGATTCATCAGCAAAAGCAGCAATGGTTGTATCGCCTAGAGGCACCGAAACTTCTACCTGATAACCTTCAAGCACAGGATCAATCATTCCTTTTATTACACCTGAAACTGCTGTGGTCGAAACACGTATTACCGGTTTTAAATTGTATATTCCTGAATTTCCTGCTTCTACAATCGATTTAGCCACATCAAAGTCCAAAAGAAATTCATAGGTAGCTCCTGCTAACAAAGTTTGATTTACCATTAACTTCAACCCTGACTGTTGAGCACTTGGCGTATTCAATTCAATTACCTCATCACCTTTGACAAGCGTATTATCCTCTCCTAAAACCAATCTAATTTGTCCCACAAATCCCGCAGGAACTATATTATCAGCCAATAAAAGACTTACTCCACCTGTTAAATCCAATAGATTATACACTCCCGGAGTAAATTCGTCACTCACGATACTTACCCAGCCCTCATCTCCGGACTCGATTGAAGTCTTCATCATAATATCCTGAACATCAATATTCACTTCGTCATAATCTCCGGGAGCATCCGTCATACGTACCATAACTCTTGCTGTCTGAGAACTATCGTCATTATCATTACATCCAATTAACGACAAACACACAAATGCTATTAAACTAAAACTTAACACATAAAATTTAATCTTTTTCATATCTTTCGGTTATTAAAATTTAACTTCATCTATTAACGATTAAATTTACGAAATATTATTGTCTCCTCAGTCAATTAGTTCTATAAACCATGATTAACAAGCGATTATTAATAAAGAATTTATTGGCCCATAACGACGAAAACAGTTTTTATGACAAAAAACGCCAGTTGAATTTGCATACCAAAGAAGGCAAGGCAAAATTCTTAAAGCATATTTGCGCTTTGTCTAATTCTAATCCTGCTAACAATTCCTATATAGTTGTTGGGGTCGAAGATCAGGACAATCAAATTATAGGGGTTGATTTTTTTGACGACAGCCATATTCAAAATTTAATCAATGCGTACTTAGAAAATCCGCCTAAAATTCAGTACGAAAACGTTCCTTTTCCCAATCTATCTAAAGATAAGGTAATTGGACTGGTAACAATTAAACCTAAAAATAAAATTTCGTCATTTAAAAAAGGGATTTACACCATTCCTGCCCATAGTGTTTTTATCCGACGCGGAAGCAACACCACACCTACCGAAGATAAAATTGAAAAAAACTACCTGAATACCGAAACGGTAATTGATCTCGAAAACAATTCGCGCAACAATATCCAATATACCCTTGACGGTGTTTTTGATTTCATGAATTTCCGGCACAAAGACATGGCTCCAAAATACAAAGTATTCAAAGAGTTGTTTATTATTTGCTGGGCTGGAATTCCTAAAACGGTTCGGGACAAAACCTTCTTATCCCGCGTAGATATTGAACTCATTAACGAACACATCAAATTGTTTTATTCGGCTCAGGATGTTGTAACTATTTCGTTTGACGAAGATACTTTTACCATTACCGAATATGTTCCGCTGGGATTAAACGACAAAACCAGTTATTATCCGCTGGAACAGCAAACGATTTATTTTTTCGAAAATGGCTATTACAAAATAGAAAGTAAAATGCTATTTCAACCTCCTGTGTTCAACAAAAAAATGCTTTTCCATATTTATAATAACAACCAGGCATTAATCAATAAGCTTAAAAAAGAAATGCAGCTCAGTAGCCGGGAACAAAAAGATCTCGAAAACCTGCCTTCTACTTTTATGATTTGCTATCTCAATGGTTTTGAAGATGCCAAAAGAAAATTAATAGATGCCAAACCCTACCTAAAACCCTTTCCTTCGGTTTATTTATCCTTTAAAGAAGCCATGAGAGTATTGCGAAAAATGAAATATGATGTACAATAATAAAATCTAAATCTCCTCAATAATATTTTTTAACAGATCTATCAATTTCTCTTTTGTTATTGGTTTTATTATATAATCTGAGACTAAATTATTTTTTTTAGCCAATTCCACATCACTCGGCGAAATTGACGAGGAACATATATATATCGTTATTTTTTTATCAATTTTAGGCGCAAGTGTTGTAAACTGATCTAGAAACTGCCAACCGTCCATAATAGGCATACTAAGATCCAGCAATATGATTTCGGGCAACGCATTTAAATCCTCACGATGCTCTTTAAGAAAATTTATTGCATCCAGACCATTACCAAAAACCCTGATTAACTCTACCAAACTTGTACTTTCAATAGCTTTTTTGGTTAAAAAAACAAAAATGTCATCATCATCTATTAATGTCATATTCTTGATTGTCTTCATATTTTTAAATTTTTAAATTCTATAAAAAAAGTTGTTCCTACATCTACTTTACTTTCAACCCAAATTCTGCCTCCCATTGCCTCTACCTGTGTTTTAATCAAATAAAGACCAAAGCCCTTTGCATCCTTATGCTTGTGAAAGGTTTTACGAATCTTAAAAATATGATGATTATGCATTTCCAAATCAATACCCAGACCATTATCGCTAACCGTTAATAAAAAATTGTCTTCTTCTTGTTTCGCTTTAATTTCAAGAACTAATTTTCTATCCGGGGACCTATATTTTAAAGCATTGCTAATCAAATTAGTTAACACACTATCAATATACTTTTGCGGAAAATATATTTTAGAAACACCTACTAATTCTGTTTTAACAGTAACCTCATATTTTTTAATTTGAGTTACAAATAAGTTCAAATTCTTTTCTAAAATTTCTTCAACAATAATCTCATCAATTTTAATTCCGGCATCCTGCTGCACTTGAATAGATTCTACTAATTCATTAAAAACTTCCAATAAATGATTAATTACCGGTTTTATTTTTACTTGAATTTCCTTTCGCTCCTCTTCATTTTTGCTCTGCTCGATGAAATCTACTAACATTGCGATATTAGTTAATGGTGCTCTTAAATTATGTGAAACAATGTTACAAAAATCAACCAACTGTTTGTTCATTATTTCTAAAGCAGAAGAATATCTAATCAGATTTTCTTCTGCTTTTTTTCTATCCGTAATATCCGAACGAATTGCAATATATTGATATGGCTTGCCTTTATCATTTAAAAAAGGGACAATAGTAGTATCTACCCAATAAGTAGTTCCATCTTTAGCCTTATTTTTTAATTCTCCTTTCCAAATCTTCCCTTTGGCTATAGTAGTCCATATATTTTTAATAAAATCTTTAGAATGAAAACCAGAATTAATAATCCTATGATCCTTACCTATTAATTCTTCTCTATTGAACTTAGAAATTTTGCAAAAATTATCATTTGCATGTATTATTATACCTTTTTGATCAGTAATGGCAACAATAGCTGATTCATCTAGAGCATGTTTGTAATCAGAGAGTTCTTTTTTCATTTGTAAATACCACTTAAACTTAATTTATATAAATCTTCCCTGAAATATTTTATTTTTTAACCCACGGCAAAACTGTACCAGGCAAAATCCTTAACATATTCTAGACTTAAAAATATTTCTATGCAAATACTAAAATACAGTATAAAACTACAAAAAAGTATATGAAATTCTACAAAAACAAATAGTTTTTTTAAAAAAATATAAATAATATCTTATCCTGTTTTTTTATCCATTCCACATTTTTTTACAAACTGATACATTAAAAAATCCTTTGCTTTCTCTTTCTTAAAACATTTTTTATTAAATTACGGAATAAATGCAGATTTCAAAAAAATGAGAACATTAGTAATAGGAGACATTCATGGAGGTTTACGTGCCTTGCATCAAATTATGGAAAGAGCTAAAGTTACCGAAAAAGACAAACTCATCTTTCTGGGGGATTATGTTGATGGCTGGAGTCAATCGCCACAAGTACTCAATTATTTAATTGATTTAAATACAAAAAACGACTGTGTTTTCATTAGAGGAAATCATGATGAACTGTTATTGCACTGGTTAAAAGACAGTACTGATAATCTTTTATGGTACGATCATGGTGGCGAAGCGACAGTAATAGCCTATGAGAAAGTAAGCAAAGAAATCAAACAAATCCATATTGAATTTTTACAATCGCTAAAAGATTATTACCTCGACGACCAACAAAGACTATTTATTCATGCAGGATTTACCAATATGAACGGAGTTAATTATGAATACTTCCCGAGATTATTTTATTGGGACAGAACCTTATGGGAAACGGCTTTGGCCTTAGACGAAAACATGAGTACTACTAATTTATTATACCCTAAAAGACTTAGCATATATAACGAAATTTACATTGGTCACACACCTGTTTCCCGAATTGGAAAAACAATTCCCGTAAACAAAGCCTGTATTTGGAATATCGATACAGGAGCCGCTTTCAAAGGCCCACTAACCATTATGGACATTGACACCAAAGAATTCTGGCAAAGTGAACCATTACATCAATTATATTTTGAGGAAAAAGGAAGAAATTAAGTACATTTGCATAAAAAAAACATTCTTATGAAAAAGACATTTAGCTTAGTCTTATTAGCTTTTAGCTGCCTAATTAATGCGCAAGCCTATAAAGGAAAAGGAGATATTAAATTTGACATTGCCGCCAATATTCAAAACGGAGGTTCGGGAATTCGTCTTTCAAACGATTATGGACTGGGAGAGAATATTTCTGTTGGAGTAGTAACTTCTTACCTATTGTCTGTAAGCAAAAACAATCTGGGAGAAAAACCTGATTTTGGGGATCGAATTGACATCAAAGCCCGTTTTAATGCTAATCTGGGCAATGTGTTTAACATAGACGAAAAAGTTGATATCTACCCTGGACTGGATTTAGGAATTCGAAATTTTGGAGCGCATTTGGGTATCCGTTATTTCTTTACGGATGGTTTTGGGATTGTTAGCGAAATAGGCGTTCCTATTGCTAAATACAAACCAGAAGCCAGCGGATTTGAACGATTAAATAATCAGTTTGTATTTAATATTGGAGCTTCTTTCAATTTATAAACTCCTTATTGCAACACACTAATTTTTTTCCGGTCAAAATACCAACACTAATCTCTTAAAAAAACTCGTGTAGAATTAATTCTACACTGGTTTTTATAATGTTTTACATCGTTTGTAAAGAATAAACCTAATTTTGTACCGTATAAAAAGAAAAAATCTTTTTTATAAATTTAAAGATTTGCCCAAATCTACTTTTAAAACTTTCCTTTTAATTATTTAATATGGATCTCTTGTTTAGTTAAACTTTTTTGTCTGACAAATGCTTAATTACTACTAAATAACTACCAAATGAGAAACAATTAATAAGTTCTATTTTTTAAAAATTGCCGTTAAAAAACAACCGCTATTTCTTAATAATTCTTTTTAATATTAAATAAGCTTTGATCAAAACACCTTCTGCATCACGTACTTTCTATTTGAAAAAATTAAAATTTGAACATAGAAAAATCATTCATTATACCTTATTGGCTTGTGTTATTTTATTGCAAATTACAGCAATCATCATCTGGTATAACGAAACAAAAAATGAAACCAAATTATCCAATACTATTGAAGATATTGCTTCTTCAAAAAAGATAATTAACTACACGTACCTTGTAAACAATTCTTTAATTAAATCGCAGGAACATTTTGGCAATTATCTTAATGATAAAGATGAAAATAACTTTCAAAAATATTCTTCTTCATTAAACAACGTCAATCGTTTATTAGACAGTTTACAAATTCTGGGCAATGAAAAAGGTGTTTATAAAAAAATAATTTCAAAAAAAGACCAAACACAAACTCAGATTGTAGCCTTAAAAGCGACTATTGATTCTATTATCAACAACCAAACAAATAAAAATCATGATGAGAATTCGAATCTTTTTAAATTGACAAAATTCGAATCTAAAAAAATACTGGACAGCGTTAAAACCGATTCTTACATCAAAGTCGATAGTATTTCCAGAAAAGGTTTACTGGCCAGACTGGGAGACGCTTTTGCAGGAAGACTTAATGTTCAAAAAGAACAACTCAATACAGTTGTGACAATGAAATACAAAGACAAGGTAATTACCGGAAGTATCGAAGATCAGTTAAAAACAGTTTTTAATAAAACCAACAACTATTACCAAAATGAATTTCTTAATTTAAAGAAAACATTTTTGGAATTAGAAAGCAAAGATGCCCAATTAATTACACTCAATAATGAATTATTAAAAATAAGTCAAACCGTAATTTCGGACTATAAAAACTCGGCCGACCTGCTTCAAACGGGCAGTGAAAACAATATCATTAATCAATACCAATCGAATAAAATTATCCGAAATTATTCCTTGCTGTTCCTGATTGTAATCATGTTCATAGTATCTCTTATTCTGCTAAGTTTTACCCATCTTACTTTTGAATATGAAAAAAGATTAATAGCTGCTCAAAATCAAATTCGTCAGAGTTTGATTTTCAAAAACCGAATCATCGGTATGATTAGTCACGAGATACGATCGCCACTCAATATCATATCAATGTACAGCCGAAAAGTGCGTTCTTTAATCAAAGAAAAAGAACTTAAAGATACTTTTAAATCTATAGAATTTACAACGAACTCATTGCTGCTGTTATCCAATCAAATTTTAGAATATTCTAAAGAAGAAGACAAGAAATTAGAGCTAAAAAACAAAAATCTTTTTTTCAAAACCGAAATATACCAAATCATTTCATCCATGACAGCTCTGGCAGAAGTCAAAGGAAATAAAATAAAAATTCTTTCTAATCTCGATTCGGATTGTGAAGTATATACTGATGTGACTAAAATTCATCAATTATTCTACAACATAATTGGTAACGCAAACAAGTTTACCGAAAATGGCAACATAATTGTTAATATTAATAACCAAAACAGCTCCGATTATGAAATGAATCTTCAGGTTGAAGTAACCGATGATGGAATGGGTATTAACCCAAATGATTTAGAAAATATTTTTGAATCCTACTATCAGGGAACGGTTTCCGGAAAAGTAAATGATTTAGGTGTGGGTCTGGGATTAAATTTATGCAAAGAAATAGTTGAATTGTTTGATGGAGAAATCAGCGTTCAAAGCCAAAAAGGTAAAGGAACAACTGTAAAATTCAATTTAATATTGAGCAAGGTTTAAATTAAAAACATTATGAAATTATCAAACAATTACAGCTTTTTAATTACTGATGATCACAGTATTGTAAGACAAGGAATTTCGATGCTTATTAACGAATTGTTTTTAAGTCCTAAAATTTACAAGTCAGGAAACTTTAAAGATACTTTCAAAATTTTAAACGAAACTAAAATTGATCTTTTGATTTTAGACATTAATTTCCCCGAAGGAAACAGCATCAATATTATCAAGGATATTAAAACCATTCAACCCGAAATTAAAATTTTAATTTTCACTGCCTACAATGAAGATATTTATGCTTTGCGTTATTTAAACTCTGGTGCTTCAGGTTATCTGAACAAAGGCAGTTCCGAAGATGAAATGAAACAAGCTTTAACAAGCATGATTTTATCCGGAAAATACTTAACTCAAAACGTAAAAGACCGAATTTTAGATTCTTATATCACTAAATCACCCATCAATCCTATTGAACAATTATCCAATCGGGAATTAGAAGTAGCCAGAATGCTGATTAAAGGCCTTGGAAACCTGGAAATATCCGATCTTTTAAACATCAAAAAAACAACTGTCAGTACATTTAAAAACCGAATTTTTGAAAAATTAGAAATCGATAATCTGGCAGCTCTTATCGAACTTTTTCGTTTGTATAATGATGATGAAAAATAATAAAACCTTTTTTTCTTCATCAAAATTTTAGTCTTCGTTTCAAAAACCCAAAATAGTTATCAATAATTTGATAGCTGTTTTTTTTTTAACTCCTTGTAGAAATAATTCTACTTATCATTACTAAATCCACTACAAAGCGTTGATTTTACTGCGTTTATATTTGTACTATCAAACTCAATGTACTCAAAAAACAACCAACTAATTGTATGCGATTATACGCAATTAATTGATTTGTAAAAAAGTCGAAGTTTGGATTATGAAACAAAATTAAACGTATTAAAATCATGAAAAAAAGCATCCTATTATTAACATTCAGCTTCATTACTCTTAGCACCTTAGCGCAAGGAAGATTAACAAAAGGACACATCCAATTAAATGCAGGTTTAGGAACCTCAGGATGGGGAACACCTGTTTATGTTGGTCTCGATTATGGCATCCATGAAGATATTACTTTAGGAGGAGAATTATCCTATCGCTCAAAAAGCGAACATTTTGGAAATTCTAAATATAAATCTTCAGTAACAGGTATTGGTATTAATGGTAATTATCATTTTAACCGTGTACTGGAAATTTCAAGCAAATGGGATTTTTATGCAGGATTGGGGCTTAATTATTACATCTGGAATTATGAAAATGAGGCTTACAAGGCAAATGATGCTTCAGATATTGGACTTGGAGCACAAATTGGAGGACGCTACTTTTTCAATGATAACTTAGGTATTAATTTAGAATTAGGTGGCGGAAATGCAACCAGTGGTGGGAAAATTGGAATTACATACAAATTCTAAGGTTCACAAAACAATCTGTTAAAAATGCAGCCTAAAAAAGCAAATTACATTCTAAAAATCCGTTGGTTACTGTCTTTTCTTTTAGACAACCGTTATTAAAAACAGCTTTTGCAAAACCTATGCCTGAGAGATTTTATTTTAAAACCGAATTATTTCCTGATTTTACTAAAACTAACAATAGTATGAGATCACATTTTCACAATAGCTATGATTCTAAAAATCCAAATGATTTTCAGGAAAAATTATTTAAAGATTTATCAGAAGAAATGTTCATATTCAAAATATCGGCTGACAATCATTTTCATAAATTAGCAATAGACAAATCAGTATATAAACTATTCGAATTGCCCAATAATCTTATCTCAGGCACAATATTGCCTATAGTTTACAACAGAATTCACAAAGAGGATAAAATTAAAGTACTTCGTTTGTTTCTACAACTCAAAGAAAAGGAACAAAAATCAGAAATAGAATTTAGATGTCAACTGCCCAAAGGAGGATTGCACTTATTTAAAGTTTATATTAAAACAAAAAGAAACACCAAAGGTACAACTGTTTTTTACACCACTTTTTTTAGTGCTACCGCTATTAAAAACAACGAATTAAATCCTACTTTCAACAGTTTAACAACCGATACTGTAACCACAAAAAACCAAAAAGAAACAGACTTAATACAAACCATAAAACGATACAGCGAACACAATAGTCGTTTATTGAATTTCTCTCATATCACTGCCCATAATTTAAACACACATGCCGGAAACTTCAAAATGCTTCTGGATATTATTGACAGTGAAGAAAACCCACAAACAAGCAAAGAATACCTCAACCATTTACGAACTGTTTCAAACAATTTGAATGAGACTATCCATCGTTTATCTCAAATTGTGAACATACAAAACAACTTAAACGTTATTAAAGAACCTTTGGATTTGAATAGCTTCCTGGAGAAAAATAACGCTATAATTAATAACTACGGACTTGAAAATAACGTTACCATCATAAACAAAATTCCAAAAGGAAGTACTGTCAATTTTAACGCTGCTTATCTTGAAAGTATTTTATTAAACTTCAGCACCAATGCTGTCAAATATGCTCATCCCGACCGATTCCCTGTACTCAAGTTTGAGTTTTTCATAGAAAATCAGAAGAAGGTTTTAACCATCAAAGACAATGGTTTGGGTATTGATATAGAAAAACACGGAAATTCATTGTTTGGCATGTACAAAACTTTTCACAAGCACGAAAATGCAAATGGTATCGGTTTGTATATCACAAAAAACCAAATCGAATCCATGAATGGACAAATTAGTGTGGAAAGCAAAGTAAATGAAGGAACTACCTTCAAAATTACTTTTAATGATTAATCAATTTAATTAACTCAAAATGGGAAAATTTGTAATTAGCAAAAATACTAATGGCGAATTCAAATATGAATTTCTAAATGACAATGAAGATGTAATTTTGGAAAAATCAGCTTATAAAAACAAAGCCATGTGCTTAAAAGTAATCGAATCCATAAAGCGAAATGCTCAGGATGATTCCAAATTCTACAGAAAAAGAACTACTGACAATGAATGCTATTTCAACCTCAAATCATCAAACGGACAAATTTTAGGCACAAGCAAAATATTCGAAGACAAAGCCACTCGCGAATACGCAATTCAACTTGTGAAAATTGTATCGCCTAATGCTCCTATTGAAAATTATTCAAAAAAATCAATAAAAACAGCTCTAAAAACTGTGATTTAATTTTACAAATCAAATTTTATTCCTTGTGCCAAAGGCAACGTACTACCGTAATTAATCGTATTCGTTTGTCTTCGCATATAAACTTTCCAGGAATCTGAACCTGATTCCCGGCCGCCTCCGGTTTCTTTTTCACCACCAAAAGCACCACCAATTTCAGCACCTGAAGTTCCAATATTCACATTAGCAATTCCGCAATCAGAACCCGAAGCCGACAGAAATAATTCAGCTTCACGCAAATTGGTCGTCATAATAGCAGATGACAATCCCTGTGTCACGCTGTTTTGAATAGCGATAGCATTTTCTACAGTTCCTGAATATTTTAGCAAATACAAAATAGGAGCAAAAGTTTCGCATTGCACAATTTCAAATGAATTTTCAGCTTCAACAATAGCAGGCTGTACATAACATCCACTTTCGTAACCATCACCTGAAAGCACTGCACCATTTACCAGAATTTTGGCTCCTTCGGAAACTGCTTTTTCTAAGGCCTTATTGTATTTTTCGACAGCATCTGTATCAATTAACGGCCCAACATGATTTTTTTCGTCCAAAGGATTCCCTATACGCAATTGTTGGTAAGCAGCAACCAAAGCAGTTGAGACCTTATCATAAACACTTTCGTGAATAATCAAACGACGGGTCGAAGTACAACGCTGCCCGGCTGTTCCTACTGCGCCAAAAACAGCTCCAATAATGGTCATTTTAATATCGGCATCCGGAGTAACAATAATGGCATTGTTTCCACCTAATTCCAACAAGGATTTCCCTAAACGGGCAGCAACGGTTTGCGCCACAATTTTCCCCATTCGGGTAGAACCGGTAGCAGAAATCAAAGGAACTCGGGAATCCTTAGTCAATAACTCACCCAATTTATAATCGCCATTGATTAAGCACGAAATTCCTTCCGATAATTTATTTTCTTGTAAAACCTGCGCCAAAATATTTTGACAGGCGATACCGCAAAGTGGCGTTTTCTCAGAAGGTTTCCAAACACAAACATCACCACAAACTAAAGCCAATGCAGCATTCCAGGACCAAACTGCAACCGGAAAATTAAATGCCGAAATAATTCCAACCACGCCTAAAGAATGGTATTGTTCATACATTCGATGATTGGGTCTTTCAGAGTGCATGGTCAAACCGTGCAATTGTCGGGAAAGTCCAACGGCAAAATCGCAAATATCAATCATTTCCTGAACCTCGCCATAGCCTTCCTGCAAGGATTTCCCCATTTCGTAAGAAACCAATTTGCCTAAAGCTTCTTTATTCTGACGTAATTTCTCCCCAAACTGACGCACGATTTCTCCACGTTGTGGAGCCGGAATTAATCTAAAAGACTGGAAAGCTTCGGTAGCCGCTTGCATTACTTTTTCGTAATCGGCTGCCGAAGTGGTTTTTACTTTTGCAATCAATTGACCATCCACTGGCGAATAACTTTCCAGGATTGCTCCTGTTGAAAAAGAGTTCGTTCCTGTTGATGTTCCTTCGTTTACATCATGGATTCCTAATTGGATTAAAGCGGATTGTATTCCGAATTGTGTTGCTATTGTTGTCATATATGAGGGCTTTTCTATTTACTCTATTTTGGTATATGTAATCAAAGATAGTTATAAAACAAACATTATACTTTTGGTTAAAATATATCCTTAAATTCTTTTTATTTTTTTTAAAAAAAGTATTATATTGTTTAAGTTTGTTGTTTAGAAAAATACAATTATGAGCTTAAAATTAATATTAGAAAAATTAGACTTACTTGAAAAAGACGGGTTAATTTATTTTTCTGATATTGAAGAGGATAAAATAAAAAATTTCGCAAATAGAGTTAAAGAATCTTTGATTAAGATAAAGCCAGACGCCTGTTTTTGTATCAATAATGAACCCTTAATTTTATTTTTCGAGAATCCAGAAAATTTAGAAATACTACAAAAACAAATTTGGAACTTCAACCAATCTCCTGCCATTATTATTAAACAAAATAATCAATGGATTGTAAAAAATGGATTTAAATTACTTGAAGGAAATAAAGAGTTAGAAACTTTAGCTGAATCAAATGATATTTTAGATTTTGAATATTTCAAAATAATTACTGGTGAAACTTGGGAGAAATACAAGTCAAAATTTGAAAACAAAAACAGAGTAGATTATTTTTTATTAAAAAACATCGAAGATGCAAGAAATTTACTTACATCAAAAGACAAAGGTAATTTACATCCTAAAATAGCCAATTCATTAATAGGTCGAGTTATTTTTATCAGATACTTAATTGATCGAAAAGTTGAGCTTAAAAGCTATAAAATTTTGCAAAAAGAGGATTTTTACAATCTTCTATCAGAAAGCGAAAAAGCATATAATTTTTTCAAACAAGTTAGAAATGATTTTAATGGAAATTTATTTCCATTAAAATATGAAATCAACAATATACTAATTCATGAAAATGATTTTGTAAATGACAATCATTTAGAGTTAATTATTAGTCTACTTAAAGGCGATAATTTAAAAAATGGAATTACTCAAGTATCTCTATTTGATATTTATGATTTTTCAATTATTCCAATAGAATTTATCAGTAATGTCTATGAAAAATTCATTGGAGTAGAAAACCAAGCTACACAAGGAGCATATTACACACCTCTTTTTTTAGTAGATTATATCCAACAACAAACAGTAACAAAATATTTTCAAGATAATCCTAGTGAATATAATTGTAAAGTTTTAGATCCTTCGTGTGGTTCAGGAATTTTTCTTGTGGAAACACTGAGACAGATTATTACTCAATATCAAAGAATAAATCCTGATTTTCATACTGACGAATCTTATGAAAAATATAAAAACACTTTAAAAAAATTACTTCAAGACAATATTTTTGGTATTGATAAAGATGAAAACGCAATAAATGTAGCTATTTTTTCTCTTTACATTACTTTATTAGATTACTTAACACCTAGAAGTATTGTTGGTTTTAAATTCCCTATTTTAATAAATTCTAATTTTTTTGCAGATGATTTTTTTAATAAAAATGGAGACTATAACATTACTTTAAAGAACAACCATTTTCAGTTTATCCTAGGAAACCCACCTTGGGCAACTAAACACAATAAAGAAAAACAATTATTTGAAAAATACATTGAGAGTAGAAAAATTGAAGAACAAAGTAATTTAGAAATCGAAAATAGAGAAATTGCGGAAGCATTCCTTGTTAGAGTTTCTGATTTTAATTTTGAACAATGTGCTTTCATAATTACTAGTAAAATACTATATAAGATAAGCCGAAAGAAAGAAAAAAAAGGAGTTTTTAGAAAATACTTTTTAAGTAGATTTAAAATCAGTCAAGTGTTTGAATTGTCTTCTGTAAGACATCAAGTATTTGATAAATCTAATGACAAAGCTGTCGCGCCTGCAACTATTCTATTTTTTAGTAAATCTGATAATATTGAAGAAAACAGAAAAAATATCATAACTCATATTTCTTTAAAACCAAATCTATTCTTTGAAACCTTTAAATTAATGGTTATTGAAAAATATGATTACAAAGAGTTGCTACAAAGCTATTTTATAGACGAAGATTGGATTTGGAAAGTCCTGGTCTATGGTAATATTTTAGATTACCACTTTATAAAAAGATTAAAAACAAACAAATCCATTTATGATTATATTTCAGATCCTTCTCATTTTATTTTTGGTAAAGGAATAAGCATAGGTGGAGGAGATAAAAATCCAATAGTAGAACATCAAAAAATTAAATATTCAATAGATTCAAAAAACAAAGGATTAAAGCCATTTGACATAAGTTATTCAAATAATTTTCTTTCAGACTATGAATTTGTCCATAGACAGAGAAAACTGGAATTGTTTAAGAATCCCGTTTTATTAGTTGGCAAAGGGATAAGCAATTCATTTATGGCTAAATCCGCTATATCTTATGATGATGTAATATATACAGATGCTATAACCGGTATTAAACCATTGGATGAAAAAGGATTTTCCATAATAAATATACTTTTAGCATTATTTAACTCTGAACTTTTTAGTTATTTTTTAGTTTTAACAAACTCTTCGATTGGAATTGAAAGAGAACAATCACATGATAAAGATGATAAATTTTCAGTTCCTTTGATTGAGTCTAACAATATTGAATTTAAAACTAAAATTAATCAGATTTCTAAACTGATTATTGAAGAGAATGAAATAACATTTGAAACCTTCAGAAAGCAGGAAATAAAAAATGAAATTGCAGTTTTAAAAAATAAAATCAATAATGCAATTTATAATTTATATGATTTATCTATAACTGAAAAGGATTTAGTTAATTATAATAATACCGTAACCATCCCATTACTCAAAGGTACCGATGTTAAAAAGAAAAATGTTTCAAAGAAAATAGCATATAAAGAAAGTGTACTTGAAGATTATGCACAAGTATTTATAAATCATTTTGGGAATAGATTTAATTCCGATAATAAATATTTTGAAGTAGAGATATTATATTCTAATCACACAATATTGATGAAATTTAAAGTTATTCCTCAAGCTTCAAAAGAAAAAAAGAAGATCCTTTGGAAAAAAGAGGGAGATAAAGAATTATTGAAAAATATTTCAAATTTAAGTTTTGAGAATTTAAGTAATAATTTGTTTATGCAAAAAGATGTGAAAGGGTTTGAAGAAGATTTCTTTTACATTGCAAAACCAAATCAATACAAATCTTGGCATCCTGCATTATCATATTTAGATTTAGCAGAATTTATAGACGCATTACATAACCCAAAAAAAATAGGTAATGAGTAAAGTTGATGCTTCTAAATTTAAGTTTAAATATGAATATCAAGAAAAGGACTTAAAATTCATTCTAAATTCAATTTATAAATGTTATTTAAGAATAATAACTTCAAATATTACAGTTAACAACAATGAAAATGACATAAGAGATTTATTTATTTCAGATTTGTATCTTGATAATCATAAGTTAAAGCAAGAATTAGATATAGTTGAATTCAAATTCGACAAAGAAATTCAAACAGAAACAGGTAGAGTTGATATTAGAGTGCTTAATATGATAAAAACAATGAAGGGCGATTTTAAACCCTATTATTTTATTGAATGTAAAAGATTAGACGGTGTAATAAATCCAGAGAATAAAAATACTCTAAATGATAAATATATAAATGATGGTATAAATAGATTTGTTGAAGAAAAATATCACACTTATCAAGAAGCAAATGCAATGATTGGCTTTGTTGTTAAAGAAATCGATATTAATGAAAACTGTAAATTTTTCAAATTATTGAATCCACATAAATTCGTTGATAATTTCGATTATTCCTACATCTCAACCCATATTACAAAATCAAAAAAAGAATTTACACTTTACCATTTGATGTTAGATTTTTCTATGAAAATTATTTCAAAATAATTTTTTAAAGAAATTTTAATTAAAATTCTTATTTATTAATTTCCTTTAGCCCCAGTAGGATCAGCATCCTTTTGTCTCGTTCTTAAAACGAGATAAAAGATATAGCGGATAACGGGTCCCGATAGCTATCGGGATGGCTCCTGAAAAAAATTATTTTTTAGCTGTGAATCTTGAATCTGCTTCCATAACAGTTCCACATTTTTCGCAAATTCGTAATTTTTCTGAATTGTAAAAATTCTCAAAATGGGGCAAGAAATCTTTTTCGATATCGTTGAGTTCAAAATAGACTTCGTGCAATTTGTGATTGCAGTTGTCGCAATACCATAATAAACCATCTGTAAAACCTTGTTTGGCTCTTTTTCGTTCGATAACCAAACCGATGGAACCTTCGGAACGAACGGGAGAATGAGGAACTTTCGCAGCATGCAGATACATATCGCCAGCGTTTAGCTGTATCACTTTACGCTCATTGTCTTCCTGAATATGAACTTCAATAAAACCTTCCAACTGATAAAACAACTCTTCGGTTTCATTGTAATGAAAATCTTTTCGGGCATTTGGACCCGCAACAATCATCACAATATAATCCCCTGAATCCACATACAAATTCTTGTTGCCAACAGGTGGTTTTAACAATTGACGATTTTCATCAATCCATTTGGCCAGGTTAAAAGGTCTTGAAATTGCCATTTTGAGTTGTTTTTTTAAGAAAAGCTAAGGTACGAAAAAAAGAATTTTGGTTTCAATTTTGGTTTCACGAAGATTCGCAAAGAAAACCGCAGAGACACACAAAGAAACAAATTGAAATAAATTCTTAAAAACAACTTCATCTGCATTCATTTTAAAAAATCTTTGCGAAACTTAGCGTTTTCTTTGCGAATCTTTGTGTAACAAGCTGAAAAACGTCATTTAGCCTCTTTAATCAGATAAATATAAACGGGAAAGTGATCACTAAAACCCACTTCGGTAGCCGAATGTCGTTTGGGATAACCTTTGTATTGCCCGGAATTTTGAATTAAATAGCTTTTGTTGAAAATGCCTGCTTTCCAATATTGATAAGTCGAAAAATCACTTTTTATTAATGATTGAGTAAGCAAAATTTGATCGAAAATATCCCAAGAATCTCTAAAAGCAATAGTTCCCAGGCCTTTTTTAGCCATTTCTTCGAATGGATTATAGATTCCGAATTCAGGAACTTCCTGCTTTTTTGCTTTGGCTCCAAGCGCTTTCTTGATACTGTTATTAAAGGGACCATCATTCAAATCGCCCAGTGTAATCACCTTAGCATCGGGATTTATTCTTTGTAACGAATCGATTATTTTACGGTTCAAGATTCCAGCCGCTTCCCGAAACGGACTTGATTTTTTCTCCCCTCCTGCACGTGATGGCCAGTGATTGACAATGATATGAATCTCTTCGCCTTCTAAAAAACCGGTAATTAAAAGTTGATCACGTGTAAAAACCCGGTTATCATAACTGTTCTGAACCAGTTCATCATCATCTTCTCCTGAAGCGGAAACTAATTCCTGATTTTGAAGTTCTTTTTTATAAATATAAAGCGGAATATTGGCATAAGAAGTAGGCTTGAAATATTTCTTTTGGAACAACAAAGCCACATCAATTCCTCTTTTATCGGGTGAATCAAAATGAATGATTCCATAATCCTGCATTGCCATTTTAGGTTGTTGCACTAAATCTTCCAGCACACCCCGATTTTCTATTTCGGAACCAGCAATAAATGTGGGAGAATTGGCGTTTTCCGGTTTACCTATTTCGAGTACCACCCTGGCGAGATTTTCTAATTTTTGATGGTATTTTTTAGAAGTCCAGCGTTGTTCTCCTTTTGGAGTCCACTCATCATCATTTGTACTTGGATCATTTATAGTATCAAAAAGATTTTCGAAATTATAAAAAGCCAGTGTATGAATCCGATAGCTTTTTTGCTGTGAAAAGCCTGTTCGAAACAAAAACAGAAAAGCAAGCACAAAAAACAATCTCAGTATTCGCATAACCAACTCTATTTTAAGGACTGTAGTAAATTTAATCCATTTTATACAATTAGGAACCAATTATTTTTGAATTTAGTTATCTTTGTTTTGATGCTTCGCAAAAGCATTCTCAATTTTTATTTATTCAGGAAAAACACCACTATGCCTACTCCTCGATTTTTAGTTTTAAACCGAACCATTAGCGTATTCCTGATTATTATTTTTCAATCTTTCAACAGTCAAGCCCAAAAACAAATGATTACACCAGCCGCTTTACAAAAAGGAGACACTATTGCCATTGTAGCCACCGCCAGAAAATATACTGATAACCACCTGCAACCCGCTATTGATTTAATGCGTAGCTGGGGACTTGAAGTCGTTCTTGGTAAAAGCATTGGATTAGATAACAATCAACTGGCTGGAACCGACGAAGAAAGAACTGCCGATTTTCAAGCACAACTGGACAACCCCAACATCAAAGCCATTTGGTGTGTAAAAGGCGGTTATGGAACGGTTAGAATCATTGATACATTGGATTTTACCAAATTCAAACAAAACCCAAAATGGATTGTGGGCTTTAGCGACATTACCGTTTTGCACAATCATTTGAATACTTTAGGTTATAAAACCATTCACGGTATTATGCCTGTTACTGCCCCAAGAGCAACCAAAGAGGCTATTGAAACCCTGAGACAAGCTTTGTTTAACGAAGCTTTGAGTTACGAAATTCCTTCTGACCCAATGAATCGTATTGGCTCTGCCAAAGGGGAATTGGTTGGAGGAAATCTGTCTATTTTGTACAGTTTGTTTGGTTCTCCATCAGCGATTGATTGTAACGATAAAATTTTATTCATTGAAGATTTAGACGAATACCTGTATCATATTGATCGTATGATGATGAACTTAAAACGCAATGGCTGTCTGGAAAGCATCAGAGGAATTGTGGTAGGTTCAATGACAAAAATGAAAGACAACGAAATTCCCTGGGGAAAAAATGCTGTCCAAATTATTGAAGATGTGACTAAAAAATACCATATTCCTGTTATTTATAATTTCCCGGCAGGACACATTCAGGACAACAGAGCTTTAATTTTAGGAAGTACAGTTTCTATGGAAGTTACTCCGGAAAAAAGCACATTGAAATTTGAAGATTAATTATCTTTCAACATATAAGTCATATAAGTTAGCATTCAACTTCAACTTAACTTATATGAGCTGTGTTTTAACTAGCTTCTAACAGAACAGATAAGAGCAAAAAACTTATATGACTTATATGTTAAACCAAGACAACAATGGCCGAACACAACGAATTAGGAAAACTGGGAGAAGAATTGGCTGTTGATTTTTTACAAAAAGACGGCTACACCATTTTAGAAACCAATTGGACTTTTCAAAAAGCCGAAGTGGACATCATTGCCCAAAAAGAAGACACACTCGCTATTATCGAAGTAAAAACCCGTTCTTCGATTGAATTTGGTCTGCCTCAGGACTTTGTAAAATCAAAAAAAATAAAACTACTTACGAAAGCCATAGACAACTACGTAGTTGAAAAAAACCTCGATATTAATGTTCGTTTTGACATCATTGCCATCCAAAAAAGCGATAAATCTTTTGTAATTGAACACCTTACAGATGCTTTTTATCACTTTTAACGATAATTTTTTATGTTATTTTTGTAACAAATTGTTTTTTTAATTATCTTTGCCTAAATTTTTAACGATTTATCTAAGTAAATCAGATTAAAAACTAAGTATAAACACCTATATAATTATGAAAACTGTTTCTTCAATTGTCGAAAATTACATCAAAACAAAACCATTTTTATTAAATGCTTTGTCACTTGGGATCATCAATTTAACCTCTCTTTCCAGAAACATCATGTCGGAATTAGAGAGCGAATTTGGAAAAGAAGTAAAACAGGGTGCTGTTGTAATGTCTTTAAAAAGACTAACAGAAGAATTGGACTTTCGATTAAACCACAAAATCAACAAAGTAATCAAAAACATAGGTGAAATTACTGTTCGCTCAGCCTTGACCGATTATACTTTTGCTGTTTCAGAAACTGTTTTAAACAAACAGGCAGAATTAATTTCGGACATCAACGGTTTTCCGGATGTTTTTTACACTTCGTCAAGAGGAGTAAACGAAATCAACATCGTAGTAAGCAACACGGTCAACAAACTGGTTGACAAACACTTTTCAAACGAAAAATTGATTCAGAAACTAGATAATCTGGCTTCTATTACGGTTAAATTACCAAAAGAAAACATTGTAATTCCAGGGATATATTATTTCATTTTCCAACGTTTGGCTTGGGAAGGAATCATCATCAACGAAGTAATTTCTACTTCAAATGAATTCACGATCCTGGTTAGCGAAGAACAAGTAGATGTTGCTTTCAAAGTAATCAAAGATTTGAAGAATTAATTTCGATATAAATAGACAAAAAGCAGGCATTTTGATTCAATTGCCTGCTTTTTTTATGTCAATTTTCTATTAATACGCAAAACTAATTCCGGCCACTAAAAAATCCTTACCAAAAAAATCGGTATTTGCTGTTGCGGCATTATGAACATAATTTAATGACAATGGCATTGTAATTCCTTTGCCTAAATCAAATTCCTTAGTGGCTTTTGCTCCCAGATTTACCCAGGAAGGCCTATCATAATCGGCAAAATTATAATACTCTGCCTTGTTATTCAGTACAACACCTGCTACCGGTACCAATGCAATATTTTGAAGTGTTTTACAAGATGAATTTTCGAATAAATTAAAAGTATATCCCAGTTCTAAATAAGTGGTGTAATTTCGTTTAGGATTGTCATTGCTATCATAACGATAATCATTTCCACCAATTAAGGTACTTATGGTGGCATTAAAAGGATATTGAAAACCCTCAGAAAAATCAAAACACAGCATGGCATCTACTGTTTGGGAACTCGTAGGGCCGTAATCAAAAAGTTTATTGCTTACTCCTTCTACCCGGCTTACCGAAGGCCAATAATAATCCCAAATTTGGAACTGCAAAAAATCATTAATTTGATAGCTAATATAAAAATCAATTTCCTGATATCCTTTGTATAAAGACTCGCCATCGGGATAAAAATATTCGTTTTTAAAATTAGTAGTTCCCCAAAATCCTAAACTTAACTTTGGAACAACTTCATATTCAACAGTAGGCTGAATGGCCGTATAATTCCCTCCCCAACACTGTCCGCGCCAGAGATAGCGATTGATAATATCAATATTTAAAAAAAGTTTTTTATCCTTAACAATCGTATCGTTTTGTTGTTGTGTTTCTTGCGAAAATCCTATTAAAGAAAATAATCCTAGCATTAAAACTAACCCAATTCTGCAATTTGTTTTCATGCAATTTGTTTTCATACAATTTATTTAACTAATACGTATTTATAAGTTCAAACAAACGTTCCCGGTTCAGTGGTTTTGTTATATAATCATCAAATCCGGCTTTCTTAATTTTAACCTTATCTTCCGAAGAAGAATAAGCTGTTTGCGCTATAATAGGCAGTTCCGGACGAATGGGTCTTATTTGTTCAATGGCTTCAAAACCATTCATAACCGGCATTTTAATATCCATCAGCACTAAATCAATATCTGAATTATTGATACAAATATCAACGGCCTCCTGACCATCATGAGCTCTGATAATGGTGTAGGACATTTTTTGCATCATTTTTTGAAACAACAAGAAATTGATATTATCATCTTCTGCAATCAGAATCACTTTATTTTCTGATTTTACAACTTCTTTCTCCCTAATTGGCTTGACCACTATATGCGCTACTTTAGCATATTGCAACGGAATTGAAAAATAAAAAGTAGATCCCACACCCACTTCAGATTCTAAGCTAATGGTTCCTCCCAGAATTTCTATGTAGGCCTTTGAAATAGAAAGCCCCAGTCCTAAACCGCCCACTTGTATTGACTTATCATTTTCCACCCGCTTGAAACGATCAAAAACGTGTTTATGATAATCTTCATCAATTCCGGAGCCGGTATCCTGAATGGTAAAATGGATTCGATTTTCATTTTCATCAATTTCATAACTAAAAGTCACCAAACCTTCATCTGTATATTTGATAGCATTAGTAAGTAAATTAATAATAATCTGTTTCAGTTTAATTTCGTCCGTAACAATATTATAAGCGGCGGCAACGGAACTTTTTATCAATTTGAATTTTATATTCTTGTTCTTAGGAATAGTTACCTTAATTGTTTTATAAAGCTCAACAATACAGGATTCTAAATTGATTTCGCTAAAATTAGGCGCAATTTGATTGGAATCGATCTTAGACATTTCTATCAAATCATCAATAATAGACACCAGATTTTTACCGTTATTTTGTATCACATTAAGGTACTCAACAGTTTCCTCCTTGCTGAGTTCGGTATTCAGAATAAGCTCTGTAAAACCATTAATGGCATTCATAGGTGTTCTTATCTCATGCGACAAATTAGCCAGAAAGGAAGCTTTTAGCAAATCACCTTCTTCAGCTTTAATTTTTGCCTTTATCAAATCCAATTTTTGACTGTTGTTTTCTTCAAATAAATTTCCAATATAACTAAACTCACCACTTGTTTTTTTAAGTTCGTTAATGGCACTTTTACTGCTTTTTTCAAGAGCTTTCCGAACCAAATAAAGCGGTCTGTAAACTAATTTTTGAGTATAAAACAAACTTATTATCAAATAGAGAATAAAAACAACAATGATGGCATACAGAATATTGATTGTGTTTTCAAAATAAACTTCAAATTTTCTTTCAAAAAGAAGTCTGCCTATTAATTTCCCCTTAGAATCTTTCAGCGGAAAAACCGAACTTACCACATGTCTTTGTTCAGCAACAGCTTCTTCGGCATCGATAATTTTGATAGCTGAAGAGGTAATATTCTCTAAATTCTTAATGAATTTAGCATTAATCAATCGCGCAGCAAAGAAATAACCCGAAGTTTTAGTTTTGGTTTTAAGTGGGTCATCCGAAGCGTGAATCGTGGCCCCGGTTACCTCTACAATACCTTCCGGAATTTGAAGGTAAAATTTACCAATACCCACTTTATCCAAATAAAGCATGGCTTCTTTAGGAATAAAATCCAGGGTTTTAATGGTTTGAGTTGGAGTGCGAATGATAAATTGCTTGTGTTTATCATAAGCCCCTAGATAATCAGCTCCGTAAATAGCCAGCTCATTACTAATGGTTTCATGATACCAAACACTATCTTTAGTTACTGTAAAATCTACAAACTCATCCCAATTGGTATCATTGTTTATGGCTGTTAAAATAGGTTTTGATTCCAAAATTAACAACTGACTGACTTTGCTCTCAAACAATTCAACCGAATTACGATAGGCTTCTTTTTCTGTTTGGTTGATATAATAAAACAGCACAGCATATAGCAGCAAAAAAACAATACTAGAGGAAACTATTAAAAAAAGTATTTTTGGGGACGATTTTTTTAATATCATAAATTTAAATGCTGACTATATCAGGTTAAAAAATTAAATTAATAAAAATAAATTAATTTTTTAACCTGTTTACAAAGTATTCGATATTCTACACTATAATTATTAAAATATCACAAAAATCTTTGTAATTAAGACCAAAAAGCACTTCTTTTAAGCTTCTTTTCCACCCAACATCTCCATCAATTCCAAGGCTCTTCGGGTTGATTTTACGTTGTCAAAAGTTAATAATAAGCGCAAACCGTTAGCGGTTTGTTTTTCTTTCATTTTACAAAGCGAAGGATGTTTTTGAACAAACTGCAACACCTTATGAAAACGGTTGGACTGGTAAAAATCAGACTGCTGATCAGACACAAAATAACCAATCATTTTTCCTTGTTTCATCACCAATTTTTCAATTCCAACTCTCGTTGCCACCCATTTGATACGGATACTATTCATTAATGCATTGGCTCGCGGAGGCAAAGGTCCAAAACGGTCAATCAGTTTATTTTGGAAAACCACTAATTCCTCTTCGTTTTTAATCGCACTCAATTCGTTATACAAATTCAAACGTTCCGAAATATTATTGATGTATTCATCCGAAAACAACAATTCAAAATCGGTATCAATTTGCAGGTCTTTTACATATTCTTTGGTTTCAATATCATTTTCTGCCGGATACAAGTCTTTAAATTCGTTTTCCTTCAATTCTTCGATAGCCTCATTCATAATTTTTTGATAGGTATCAAAACCAATTTCATTGATGAAACCAGATTGTTCACCACCCAATAAATCCCCGGCACCACGAATCTCCAAATCTTTCATCGCAATATTAAATCCACTGCCCAGCTCGCTAAATTGCTCCAAAGCCTGAATACGTTTTCGGGCTTCTTCTGTCATTGACGAATAAGGAGGGCAGATAAAATAGCAAAACGCTTTTTTATTACTTCGTCCCACACGCCCACGCATCTGGTGTAAATCAGACAGTCCAAAATTATTAGCGTTATTAATGAAAATCGTGTTCGCATTAGGTACGTCCAATCCACTTTCGATAATAGTTGTAGCCACCAAAACATCAAATTCCCCGTTCATGAAAGCCAACATCAGTTCTTCGAGTTTCTTACCGTCCATTTGTCCGTGACCGATTCCAACTTTGGCATTAGGTACCAAACGCTGAATCATTCCAGCCACTTCTTTTATATTTTCAATTCGGTTATTGATAAAATATACCTGTCCGTTACGCTGAATTTCATACGAAATCGCATCGCGAATCACTTCTTCGTTAAAACCAACCACATTGGTTTCAATAGGATAACGGTTAGGCGGGGGCGTTGTAATTACCGATAAATCTCGCGCTGCCATTAACGAAAACTGTAAGGTTCTTGGAATTGGCGTTGCCGTCAAAGTCAAGGTATCCACATTCGCCGCAATGGTTTTTAGTTTGTCTTTTACGTTCACACCAAACTTTTGCTCCTCATCTACAATCAACAATCCTAAATCTTTAAAAACTACATTTTTGTTGACCAATTGGTGTGTCCCAATTACGATATCGAGTTTTCCTTCAGCTAAATCTTTTAAAGTTTCCGTCTTTTGCTTGGCAGTTCTAAAACGATTCAAATAACCTATAGTTACCGGCATGTCTTTTAATCGTTCCGAAAAAGTACGAAAATGTTGGTAAGCTAAGATGGTCGTTGGTACCAAAACCGCTACCTGTTTGCTATTATCCACAGCCTTGAAAGCAGCACGAATGGCAACTTCGGTTTTTCCAAAACCTACATCCCCACAAACCAATCGATCCATCGGGCGGTCGCTTTCCATATCGGCCTTTACTTCCTGAGTCGATTTGGTCTGGTCCGGCGTATCTTCGTAGATAAACGAACTTTCCAATTCGTTTTGCAAATAACTGTCCGGTGCATACTGAAAGCCTTTTTCCAATCGTCTTTTGGCATACAATTGAATCAAATTGAAGGCAATATGTTTGACTCTGGCCTTGGTTTTTTGTTTTAAAACCTTCCAGGCATTCGAACCTAATTTATATATTTTTGGAGGCGTCCCGTCTTTTCCATTGTATTTCGAAATTTTGTGCAGCGAATGGATACTCACATACACAATATCATTATCGGCATAAACGAGCTTAATGGTTTCCTGCGTTTTTCCTTCAACCTGGATTTTTTGCAATCCGCCAAATTTCCCAATTCCGTGGTCAATGTGCGTTACATAATCGCCCACCGAAAGCGTGGTCAATTCTTTCAGCGTGATATTTTGTTTTTTCGAATAACCATTTTTGATGCTGAATTTATGATAACGCTCAAAAATCTGGTGGTCGGTGTAGCAGGAAACTTGGTTTTCTTCGTCAATAAACCCCTGATATAAAGGCAAAACTATGGTATTGTATTGCTTGCGGATATTCTCCGAATTGGCTTCATCCAAAGTTTCAAAAATATCATGAAAACGCTTTGCCTGCGCTTCATTCGAACAGAACAAATAATTTTTATAACCGTTAAAATGATTCTCACTCAGATTATTCAATAATAAATCAAACTGTTTGTTGAACGAGGGTTGTGGCTGAATATGGAATTCAAATTTTTTAGTAGTTCTGAAAATGGCTTTTGAAGCCAATTCTACAATAGAAAAATCCAAAGCGCGTTTTACAAACGCCTGCTGATTCAGGAATAATTGCTCCGGAGTGGCGTGTTTAATATCCTTAGACAATTTCTCGAAAGCTTCTTCAGCACGGGCAAATTGTTTGTCTAATTGCGATAATAAATCCTCGGTATTCTGAATAAAAATCACCGTTTGCTCCGAAATATAATCCAGGAAACTCTCACGGTTTTCCTGAAAAACCTTGTTCTCCACATTGGGAATAATGGTGATTTTCTTTTTCTGTTCAATCGACAGCTGTGTAGCCACATCAAAAGTTCGGATACTTTCGACCTCATCACCAAAAAACTCAATTCGGTACGGATTATCATTCGAAAAAGAAAATACATCTACAATTCCTCCACGAACCGAAAATTCGCCCGGTTCGGTAATAAAATCGACTCTTTTGAATTCGTATTCGAATAAAACTTCATTGATAAAATCAATCGAAATTTTATCCCCAACATGTACTTTCAAAGTGTTTTTATCCAAATCGCGACGCGTTACCACTTTTTCGAAAAGCGCTTCGGGATAACTGACAATTACAGCCGGTTTTTTACGGGAATTAATGCGGTTTAATACTTCGGCACGAAGCAAGACATTGGCATTATCGGTTTCTTCAATTTGGTACGGACGACGAAACGAAGCCGGATAAAACAACACATCCTGCTCACCTATCATTTGTTCCAAATCATTCAAATAGTAAGCCGCTTCTTCTTTGTTATTTAAAATAACTAAAAAAGGCAATTCGGCTTTTTTAAACGCCGAACGAATCACAAAAGAAACTGCCGAACCCAGCAAACCGCTAAGATGTAGTTTTGCTGTATTTTTTTCCTGCAACGAAGCAACAATTTGTTGCGTTTTAGGCGAAGTTTCGTAGAGGGTATATAAGGCAGATTTACTCAACTCTGGCGTCGTTTGGATTAATTATTGTTCTTGTACCTTGCGGAATAACGGATTGATTGGGCATCATTGGACCATTAGGTATTGCACGTGCCGAATCCAATAACATTCTTCTCATTTCGTCTTCACCTTCTTCCACCGGAATCTTACTTTTCTCAGTCAAAATATCCATTTGGCGTTGCAAAGTGGCTAATTCTTTGTTGATTTCACCCACTAATTGCACCACTTTTTTATCGGGAATATTATCCAAATGAATGAACATATCTAGCAAACGTACCTTGGTAATCAAGACCGAAACCCGACTTTTTATCTGAGGTTTATTAAACAACTCCGGAATACTATTATTCAAAGCCATTGCTTTCTTAGAAATAGCAGCTGCTTTTTGCTGATAAGCACTAATTGTTTTCTTAGGTTTCTGACCTAATTCCTGCATAAATGCACGCAAATCAAGCCAGGTATTTATACTTTCCTCAGTAGCCTCATTAATAGGCTCGTCATAAAAATCCCAGCCTTTTTTTATGTTATTAAAAACGAGTTCTTTCTTTTTGGCATCTTTAGCATTTTCGGCAATCCTTTGTTGATTCGCTTCTTTATTACAAGCAGTAAATAAGATAAGTAAACAAAGAAAGTATGATAGTTTGTATTTCATCGTTATTTTGATTGAACCGCAAAGTTACAAAGTAAATTAATATTAAAAGTCACTAAAAATAATTGGAACACAGATGAAACAGATTTTACAGATGAACACAGACTGAAACTATAAATTTGAATAAATAATTGAACTATTCCGAACATCAGAATTATATAAATTGCAAAAAGAATCTAACTTTACAGTTTTAAAAAACAACACGGCAAATTAAACCCAAAATCTATGGAATTCGGAAGAATCATTATTTCAGAAAACGCAGCCAATAGCGAAAATCCTCAAGACATCATCAACTCGAATATTTCGGTAATTAACCTGATGCGTGAGGAAAAAATTGATGATGATTTGATTCACGAAGATGCTTTAATGAGCTATTATTTAGATTATTATTACACCCAATACAGTCAGGGAAATTTTGCGCAATTTGTGTATAATTCGGGCTGGAATAAAGAACTGAACGAACTGATTGAAGAAGGTTTGCAGTTAATTGGTGCCGAAAAACATTTGGAATTATTTCAGGCACAGGCTAAAAAAGTCCGTTTGATGAGCAGTGTTAAATTGGCTAAATTTTTAAAAGGGAAACTCGAAGGCATAAACCCAATTAAAGACGCTTTAAACAACGACACATTTTTTAGCCCAGAAATTTCGGGAAAAGAAAATCTGGTGGAACTGAACGCTGCTTTTTTAAAATCCCATCCCGATACCGAAGTGCTTTCGGTTGACGAAATGTTTGCTGCTTTAGAAGAATTTGTAGGCCGCGAGATAAAAAGAGAATAACTAAATTGACTTAGTGATGCTTAAATTGTAACATTTTTTAAAAATCATATCAAAATAAGTCTATTTTTGCCTGAACTACAAGCACTTTGCTTAATCTAAAAAAATAGAAGGCGTAGATAGTTTATGGAGATCCTCAATCAATTTTCGAAATTATTTGTATTGGATATTCGCAATACAATGGGATTATTATTTTGGGGAAATTTTGCTTTAGCCACTTTAGTTTTCACTTTTCGATTTGCACTTTTCAGCAAGGATAACAAAACACATTTATTAGTATTTGGTTGTTCTAAAATTTTTCAGGCTTTTGCATGGCTGGCTTTTTTTCTTCGAACAGACACCGTTAACATTAACCCAATCAACATTGTTATTACCAATACTTTGATTTTTACCAGTTACTATCTTGAATCCGTTGCCATGTTGATGATGGTGAAAGACAGTTCTAAAAAAGTCTATCGAATACAGTCTATATTATTTGCCATTACCCTTTTACTTTTTTACAGTACCGTTTGGTTTGAAGCCCCTGCTAATATCCGTGTTTCATTGGCATCCTTCGTTATTTTCACACTATTAATTGTGCCCTCTTTACGATTTTTAACAGCAGCACGAAGCAGTTTATTTAAAAAAATACTGGGTTTTAATTACGTCATATTGTTAGTAGTATTGGTTTTCAGAACGATTTACCCGCTTTTTAAAACCTCAACAACGCTGTACTCAGTCGATCCCACACAAAAAATCATATTCCTGATTATATTTCTAATGATGATGATTAGCGGAGTAGGTTATTTGCTTTTGTTACAGGAAGAAAAAGAAATACAAATCAAGAAATTATTAGACGACAAAGACAAATTTTTTTCCATCATTGCACATGATTTAAGAGGGCCGTTTAACGGAATTATTGGACTGTCAGAATTGTTATTGGAAAATGACAATCAATTAGACAATAAAGAAACAAATGAATTTATCCAACTCATCAATCAATCGTCAAAAAGCGCTTTTTCATTATTAGACAATCTGTTAACCTGGGCACAATCACAAACCGGCAGCATCGAATTCAGTCCCAAAGAACTCGAAATACATTCCGTAACCGACAAAACTATCAGTTTGCTGTCCAATATTGCCAAAAGCAAAAACATCTCAATACGTTCTGAATTTGAAGAAAAACAACATCTGGTAGCCGACAGGAATATGCTGGAAACTATTTTTAGAAATCTGATTTCAAATGCTATCAAATTTACCAATACCAACGGCGATGTGGTACTTTCGATGAAAAAAGAAAATGGTCAGCTTGTATTTTCTGTCAGAGACAACGGCATTGGAATTGCTCCCGATAAAATAGCACAGCTGTTTGCAATAAATAATCGAAACACCACATCAGGAACCAATGACGAAACAGGAACCGGATTAGGATTGATGCTATGTAAGGATTTTGTCGAAAAACATGGCGGTCAAATTTGGGTCAATAGTCAGCCGGGAAAAGGAAGTGATTTCATGTTCAGCATCCCCGATAATTTATAGAATTTCACAGAGATTCTAAAGGAAAACACACTAAGGCTCGCAAAGGATTTTGAAATAAAACTTAGCGAATCTTAATGTTCACTTTGCGGGACTTTGCAAAATAACTTTTCACAAAACATTTCCTTAAAAGTTTGCCTTATAAGTCTCAAACATTTCCTTAAATTTGCTACCGTTATTAGAAATTTAATAGTTATAAAAATCAAACTATGTTACAAATTGCATTTATTAGAGAGAATCAGGAAAAAGTGATCAAGGCTTTGGCAAAAAGAAATTTGGATGCCAAAAGTGTTGTGGAAGAAGTGGTACAACTTGATGAGCGTCGTCGTGCTGCGCAAGTAGAGTTAGACAACATTTTAGCTGAATCTAATAAATTGTCCAAAGACATAGGCGAATTGATGAAAGCGGGTGAGAAATCTAAAGCAGCCATCTTAAAAGAAAAAACGGTTAGCAATAAAGAAAAAAGCAAACAATTAGCTGAAACTGCCGATGCTATTGCTGCTGAGTTAACAGAAAAACTATATACATTACCTAATCTTCCTGCTGATATTGTTCCGGAAGGAAAAACACCGGAAGAAAATTTAAACGTTTTTGAAGCTGGTGAAGTGCCTGTTTTACACGAAGGAGCACAGCCACACTGGGAATTAGTAAAAAAATACGACATCATCGATTTCGAATTAGGAAATAAAATCACAGGAGCAGGTTTCCCGGTTTATAAAGGAAAAGGAGCTCGTTTGCAACGTGCCTTAATCAATTATTTCCTGGACAAGAATACGGCTGCAGGTTACAATGAAGTTCAGGTACCACATTTGGTAAACGAAGCTTCAGGTTATGGAACAGGGCAATTGCCGGACAAAGAAGGGCAAATGTATCATGATGCAACCGATAATTTATATTTAATCCCAACGGCTGAGGTTCCGGTAACCAATTTGTTTAGAGATGTAATCTTAAACGAAAATGAGTTGCCAATTTTAACTACAGCTTACACGCCATGTTTCCGTCGTGAGGCGGGTTCTTATGGTGCTCACGTACGTGGATTGAATCGTTTGCACCAATTTGACAAAGTGGAAATTGTACGTATCGAACATCCTGAAAAGTCTTATGAGGCTTTAGACGGAATGGTAGAACATGTAAAAGAAATCCTGGACGAATTGAAATTACCATACCGAATTTTGCGTCTTTGTGGTGGCGATATGGGTTTCACTTCGGCTTTGACCTATGATTTTGAGGTGTTTTCTACAGCCCAAGACCGTTGGTTAGAAATTTCTTCCGTGTCTAATTTTGAGACTTTCCAGGCAAATCGTTTGAAATTGCGTTTCAAGGACAAAGAAGGAAAAAACCAATTGGCACACACTCTAAACGGAAGTTCATTGGCTTTGCCTAGAGTACTTGCGGGAATTCTTGAAAATTACCAAACTCCGGAAGGAATTGTAATTCCGGAAGTTTTACGTCCGTATTGCGGATTTGATATTATCAATTAGTTCTGTTTAAAAACAGAAAGAATTATCTACAACCATTAAGAAATTAAGAACCATTAAGTTTAATGTTCTTAATTTCTTAATGGTTTAAAGAAAAAAGGAAATTTTTCAAATTTAATTTCAAACCTTATCCGGTTATGAAAAAGCTCTTTCTTTATATCACTTTGTTATTCTCGCTGTTTGCGATTGGTCAGAACGAACAATTAGCACAGTATTACTACGACAAAGGCGATTTTGAAAAAGCCAAAATCAGTTATGAGGAATTATTGGAAAACATCCCTCAAAACATGCAATACTTTCTTCGAACAGTAGATTGTTACCAGCAATTGCAACAATATGATGTTGCCGAAAAAGCCATCCAAAACCGTCTCGCAAAATACAATCAAGGCAGTCTTTTAGTTGAATTAGGATATAACTACCAACTGCAAAAGAATGATGCTAAAGCCAAAAGTTATTATGATGAGGCAATAGAGCGCATCCGTAAAAATCCCAATGAAGTGTACGGAATTGCTAATTCTTTTGAACGAAAAGTACAATTAGAATACGCATTAAAAGCTTATAAAACCGCTACTGAAATCCAGCCTAATTTTAATTTCAATTACCAACAAGGATTGCTATACGGACAATTAGGTAATTTCGAAATGATGATTAACACCTTTCTGGACGAAGCCTATGCAAATCCTCAAACTTCAATTGTGATTCAGAATCAATTGTCGCGTTTTATGACTGATGAAGCCGATGTGAGTTTTAGCAATGCTTTGCGAAAAGCTTTGGTTTTAAAGGTTCAAAAAAGTCAGGATTTGTTCTGGAGTCGTTATTTGAGTTGGTTTTATATCCAACAAAAAGAGTTTTCAAAAGCCTTTATTCAGGAAAAAGCCATCTACAAACGCAATCCCGAATCGCTTTCTACTATTTTGAATTTGGCAAATCTGGCCATTGAAGAAGAAAATCAGGAAGTAGCCAAAGAAATACTGGATTTTGTAATTGAAAATACTAAGGATTTAGGGTTGTTGGTTCAGGCACATTCGTATTTATTGGAATTAAAGATCGCTAAAGCAACCGAAAAAGATTACGCAATCATCAATACGGAAATTGAGGCTTTGCTGAAACAATTTGAAATAAGTCCTTTTACCTTATCTTTGCAGCTGATTCAGGCGCATTTTGTGGCTTTCAATTTGAAAAAACCGGAGCAGGGAAGAGCGATTGTAAAGAAAGCTTTGGAGTTGCAGCTCAATGATTACGAAGTGGCTCAGGCCAAAATGGAATTAGCGGATATTTTGCTTTTTGAAGAAAAATTCAATCAGGCGTTGTTGTATTATTCGCAAATTGAAATGGATTTGAAAAACGATGTGGTGGCTCATGAAGCGAGTTTGAAAGCGGCCAAAACGAGTTATTTTAAAGGTGATTTTCCTTGGGCATTAAAACAGTTTAAGGAATTGAAATCGGCAAATACGCAGTTGATTGCTAATGATGCCCTAGAATATTTTTTACTTATAAATGATAACACAGTAGCCGATTCGACACAGACGGCTTTGAAGGCTTTTGCCAAAGGCGATTATTTGTTGTATCAAAATAGGAATCAGGAAGCGATTGCGCAGTTCCAGTTGGTTTTAAAAACTTTTAAAGGACAAGAAATCGAAGCAGTAACGCAGTTGCGACTGGGGAAAGTTTATGAAAAAACAGCCGAATATAATTTGGCTTTAAGCCAATACCAATCGATAATTGACCATCATAGTGATGGAATTTACATTGATGAAGCGCTGTTTTTTTCGGCAGAAATTTATAGCAAGAAGTTAAACGAACCCGAAAAGGCAAAACCATTATACGAAAAGTTGATTTTCAATCATCAGGATAGTATTTATTTTGTCGAAGCCAGAAAGAAATTCAGGGAGTTAAGAGGAGATAAAAATCTGTAAATTTTAGATAGCAGATTTTAGATTTCAGAATAGAGAATATAACCGAAAACAGATTGCACTAGAGATTTTGATATTGATTGACTTTTATTGTCTAAATACTTAACTCTCCAATCTTAATACTTTTAAAATGATAATTTATAACATTACAATTAATATACACGAAAGCGTTCATGACCAATGGATGATCTGGATGCAGCACAAACACATTCCTGAAATGCTAGCCACAGGCAAATTTACTAATGCTAAATTAGTTCGTGTTTTAGTAGAAGAAGAAATGGGAGGAGTGACTTATTCGGCTCAATTTACCACAGATAGTTTAGCGACTTTAGAGAAATTCTATCAGGAAGATGATGCAGTGCTTCAGGCAGAAGGACAAAAGCTTTTTGGTGAAAAAATGCTGACTTTTAGAACTGAGTTACAAGTAATTTCGGAACATTAATTTAGTGTTCAGAATGCAGTTGCAGTCTGCAGTTAAAACATACAAAATAACATCTAATGAGTAATAAACCACTTTCCGATTTTGATATTCTAGTAAAAGGGCAACTTACTGTGAATTTACCTGTAATTATAATTATGGGGCTTACTTTTTTTGGGTTGTTAGAATTTGCTGATTTCTCTTTACAAAGAAATTTATTAATTGCATTTATTCTTGGATGGATTTCTTGGGCTTTTTTAGTAAAAAAATGGATTCTCTGGGCGGTAAAAAATAATATTTCAGATGAAAGATTATTAAAAATAGGAAAACCAGGATTGTTGGTTTGGAGTATTCATACTATAGAAACAGTTACTGTCAAAAATAAAACACCTTGGATATAAAAAAAACACTTAGCGCCTTTGTGCCTTCGTGGCAAAATAAACTTAAAACAGGCGAGATTGCTTCGTGACTCGCAACAACAATATGGATAAAGTAAAAGCCAAAAAACACCTCGGACAACATTTTTTAAAAGACGAGAGTATTGCCAAAGATATTGCTGATACACTAAGCTTAGAAGGATATGATGATGTGTTGGAAATAGGACCGGGAATGGGGGTTTTGACCAAATATATGTTGGATAAACCCATCAATACTTACGTAATTGAAATTGATACCGAATCGGTGACTTATTTGGAAGCGAATTATCCAAAATTGCATGGTAGAATTATTTCTCAGGATTTCCTGAAATACAATATCAATGAAGTTTTCGAGAATAAGCAATTTGCCATTATCGGGAATTTTCCATATAATATTTCGACTCAAATTGTTTTTAGGGTATTGGAATTCAGAGATCAAATTCCTGAATTTTCAGGGATGTTCCAAAAAGAAGTAGCGGAACGAATTTGCGAGAAAAAAGGGAGTAAAGCTTACGGTATTTTATCGGTACTGGCTCAGGCTTTTTACGATACCGAATATTTATTTACTGTTGACGAAAATGTTTTTAATCCGCCTCCCAAGGTAAAATCAGGAGTGATGCGTATGCGTAGAAAAGAAGATTACAGCCTGCCTTGTGGCGAAAAATTGTTGTTTACTGTAGTAAAAACAGCATTTCAGCAACGCAGGAAAATCTTGCGAAATAGTTTAAAAACTCTAAATTTGTCCGATAATCTCAGAGAGGATAAAGTATTAGATCTTCGTCCGGAACAACTTAGCGTAGCAGAATTTATAGCACTTACCCAAAAAATAGAAGCCGATGGAGTTTAAAATCAGCAAGGAATTAATTCAACAAGTAAAGGAACTCATTCAAAACAAAAGTGACCTAAAACTGGAAACTTTGTTGAATGATATTCACCATGCTGATATTGCCGAAATTCTGGATGAGCTTGATTTTGACGATGCAACTTATATCTTTAAGGTATTAGACAGTGATAAAACGGCAGAAATTCTTCTGGAACTGGAAGATGATTTGCGTGAAAATATATTGAGTAGGCTTTCGCCAAAAGAAATCGCAGAGGAGCTAGATGAACTTGAAACCAACGACGCTGCCGATATTATTGCCGAACTTTCGCAAGAGATTAAAGCCGAAGTAATATCGGAATTACAAGACGTTGAACACGCCAAAGACATTGTCGATTTGCTTCGTTATAAAGAAGACACTGCGGGTGGAATCATGCACAAAGAATTAGTAAAGGTCAATGAAAATTGGAATGTACTAACCTGTGTAAAAGAAATGCGCATTCAGGCCGAAAACATCTCCCGTGTGCATTCCATCTATGTAGTAGATGACGAAGGTCGATTAAAAGGACGCCTTTCTCTGAAAGATTTATTAACTACTTCGACCAAGACAGCTATTAGCGATGTCTATATCCGAAAGCTGAATTATGTCAACGTAGATGCCGAAGACGTTGAAGTAGCCCGTATCATGCAGAAATACGATTTAGAGGCCATTCCGGTAGTGGACGAATTGGGACGTTTGGTAGGACGAATCACCATTGATGATATCGTAGATGTAATTAAGGACGAAGCCGACCAGGATTACCAGTTAGCGGCAGGTATCTCTCAGGACGTTGAAGCCGATGACAGTATCATGGAGTTAACCAAAGCACGTTTGCCTTGGTTAGTTTTAGCATTACTCGGTGGTTTTATAACAGTAAGAGTCTTGGGATTGTTTGAAGGAGCGATGTTAGAACATGGCAATCTTTTCTTTTTTACACCACTTATTGCGGCGATGGCAGGAAATGTAGGAGTTCAATCCTCGGCAATTATTGTACAGGGTTTGGCTAATGACACTCTGAGCGGCTCTTTGTTTAACCGATTAATAAAAGAAATTTCGTTGAGTTTACTCAACGGTATTATTCTGGCCAGTATATTATTCATAGGAAGTCATTTTTTACTTAATGTAGAAGTTATTGTGGGACTTATAGTAACCACAGCCTTGATTTCGGTGATTGTAATAGCTTCATTGATAGGGACTTTTATCCCTTTATTATTGGATAAATTTGGGATTGACCCTGCTTTGGCAACAGGGCCGTTTATCACCACTAGCAATGATATTTGCGGAATCCTGATTTATTTTTCGATTGCCAAAATGATTTTAGGTTTTTAATATTTTAGAAGATAAAAAAATACAAACAACATGAAAGTACATATCATTGGAGGAGGTAACTTAGGAGCAGCTATTGCATTAGGAATGGCAAAAAATGCCAGTGAACACCAGGTTACAGTAACCAGAAGAAACATAGCCAGTATTCTCTATTTAGAAAAATTAGGCGTAAGCGTTTCTTCAGATAACAAACACAATATTCAGGAGGCTGATGTTATTATTTTAACGATTAAACCGTATCAGGTGGACACCGTTTTAGCAGAAATTCTTCCTGTTATTTCGAATAAAATAATTGCATCGGGAGTAAGCGGATTATCTATTGAAGCCTTGCAAAATAAAATTGGCGAAGGTCATCAGGCTATTCGAATTATGCCCAACATTGCTGCACAATACGGAGCTTCGGCAACCTGTATTTCTTTTAACGAAAAACATGCAGAACAAGGTCAAAAACTAGTAACCATCTTCAAAGAATTAGGAACAGCACCGGTTATTGACGAAAAATTAATGGATGCGGCAACAGTTTTAGCTGCCAGCGGAACTGCTTTTGCTTTGCGTTACATCAGAGCTTCCATGCAGGCAGGTATCGAAATCGGATTTGACTGGAAAACGGCATTGGCTATTTCGGCACAAACTGTAAAAGGAGCCGCCGAAATGGTGATGGAAGAACAAATCCACCCGGAACAATTAATCGACAGAGTTACCACTCCACAAGGTTGCACCATTACAGGATTAAGCGAAATGGAATCACACGGATTCAGTTCTTCATTAATCCGCGGAATTAAGGCGGCAGTAAAGAAAATTAAAGGAGTGTAATTCATTCCTGCAGATAATACAAAAAGGGCTTCTCGATAATTTTGAGAAGCCCTTTTTTCGTGTAATTAACTAAAAGGCAAATATTATTTCTTCGTTTTCAAAGCCATATCGTTATCATCGATTTCCTGACCAAAATCAGGCATGCCGTCTTTAGTCCATTTTAAAACTCTGGCGTGGGTGTGGCGGTTTGGGTCTGATAAGGCGTCTCCTTTGATTTTTTCATAATCACGAGCGTGGTAAATCATGATATCGGTTTTTCCATCCTCGGCAACTGTAAAGCTGTTGTGTCCCGGACCATAGCGTTTGAATTTTTCGTTGGTAAAGAAAACTGGTTTATCAAGTTTGTTCCAGGAAGCTGGATCGAGTAAATCGGCTCCTTCTTTTGCCCAAAGCAAACCCAAACAATAAGTCGCATCAGTTGCACTAGCAGAGAATGTTAAAAACACTTTTCCATTTCTAATCAATACAGCTGGTCCTTCATTTACTTTGTAAGTGTGCATTTCCCAATCGTAATCGGGCTGACTAATTACCACCTGTTTTTCATCTACTGTAGTTGGGCTGGTCATTTTTGCAATATACAAACTGGTGTTTACTACATTTCCCGGACCTCTATCTACCCAAATAAGGTAACGTTGTCCGTTATGCTCAAAAGTAGTTGCATCTAAAGCAAACACATCTTTTTTAGTCACAATCTGTCCTTCCTCTTTCCACTCTCCTTTTGTAGGGTCTTCTGATGGATTTGATAAAGCATAAATGCGAATTTTCCATTTGTCTTCTGCTGAACCTGCAGCAAAATAAATATACCACTTGCCATCAATTCGATGCAACTCAGGAGCCCAAATATGATTTCCCATAACCCCTTTATCATGTTTACGCCATACCACAACTGGCTTCGCCTCTTTAATTCCGTTAATGGTTTTAGAACTGCGTATTTCAATGCGGTCGTACTCCGGAGCAGTTGCAATAAAATAATAAGTCCCATCGGCTGTTTTGGTTACAAACGGATCTGCCCGTTGCAAAGCCAAAGGATTTTCAAATTGGTTTTTTTTCAGTTTTTGCGAATGCGCCGTCATTCCAATGACTATAAAAGCCAACAGAAAAGTCAGCCGTAAAAAGTTCAGATTCTTGTTCATTTTTAATAAAAATTGGGTAGTTGTCATTTTAAATGTAAAATATACATTTTTAACAAAGATAGCAATAATGTTGATTTGCTGTTTGTTTTTGTAAATTTTGATTAAAAATCTTAAACAATTGATTTTCAACACTATTTTTGTAAATAAAATAATTCAAATGACTAAAAATCAAGCATTTTATCTAATAAAAATGCTTTATATCGAATATTTAATTAGTTGCTTTTCTAAAAGTAAAAATAAATGTAATTTTATAGAAGCAAACCCAGTCTATCGCTACTTGACTTTTCTTAATCAATGGTTTAAGTTAAAACTAACATTAAATATACCTTATTATGAAAAAGTTATTCAACATGATTTACGACAAGATTTCCCGTTTTTTATTCGGAGACGAAACGATGGCGAGATATTAACGAAAAATTGTATCAGTAAAAAAAGAGCGTATGTAAAAAACACTACTTTAAGTTTGGGTCATCCAACAGCAAGCCATTTCTGAATTAGTTTTAATTTAGAAATGGTTTTTTGTTGCTACGGGATACTCATTTTTAGACACAAATGAATCCCCTATTTTTTTAGTATTTTTGAAAGCTCAACATAAAAATACTTATGGATATTAAAATTCTGCACATAGATAGTAATAACCCAATAATGATGAGCCAATTACAGCAATTGGGTTTTATCAATCACGAAGACTTTACTTCGTCAAAAGAAGAAATCGAAAATAAAATTCAGGATTATCATGGAATTGTCATTCGTAGCCGATTTAAAATTGATAAAACTTTTTTAGACAAAGCAACTAATTTGCAGTTTATAGCGCGTGTAGGAGCCGGATTAGAAAGTATCGATTGCGATTATGCTCTTGCTAAAAATATTCGTTTAATTGCCGCTCCCGAAGGGAATCGAAATGCAGTAGCCGAACACACCTTAGGAATGATTTTGTCGCTTTTTAATAATTTAAATCGTGCCGACAGAGAAATACGTTCCGGATACTGGAACAGAGAAAGCAATCGCGGTCATGAATTAGACGGAAAAACCGTGGGAATTATTGGTTATGGAAATATGGGAAAATGGTTTGCTAAAAAACTCAGAGGTTTTGATGTCGAAGTGCTTTGTTATGATATTCAGGAAAATGTGGCCGATGCCAATGCAAAGCAGGTTTCTTTAGCCGATTTACAACAAAAAGCAGATGTATTAAGTTTACATATTCCATGGACTCCCGATACCGACAAAATGGTTAATGCGTCTTTTATAAATGCTTTTGCCAAGCCGTTTTGGATTTTTAACACCTCTCGGGGGAAAAACATTGTAACGGCTGATTTGGTTGCTGCTTTGCAATCCGGAAAAGTTTTAGGTGCCGGACTGGATGTTTTAGAATATGAAAAATTGTCTTTTGAGACCTTATTTCAGGACAAAACTACACCCGAAGCTTTTCAGTATTTATTAGAAGCCGATAATGTGTTATTGTCGCCTCATGTGGCTGGCTGGACATTTGAAAGTCACGAGCGATTAGCACAAGTAATTGTGGATAAAATCAAGAATTTATACTTTAATTAAAGTAAATCAGCTTGTGTTATTTTAGTATTTAGATAAAATTTCATAAATTTAATGATTGATAATCAGCAAAATACTATGATTATGGAAAATTCAAAACACGAACACTGGAATCAACCACAACCTTTTGAAGAAGATAATAAAAGGCTGGCTGCAGGTTTATTAGCTATTATTCTGGGGCCTTTGGGAATTCATAAATTTCTGTTGGGTTACACTAAAGAAGGAGTCATCTGGCTTTTTCTAAGTCTAATCAGTTTTGGAGCATTAACCGGTCTTTTAGGACTTATAGAAGGAATTATCTATTTGACCAAATCAGAGGATGAATTTTACAGAACATACCAATTAGGACGAAAACCCTGGTTTTAAATAAAAATCCGAACCAATAAAAAGCTGTTTAAAATACATTATTCTATAAAATACAATTCCGCAAAGCCATTCAACTTTGCGGAATTTTTTTTAACTCTCGGCTTTTGTTTTTTTACATAAAAAACAACTAGTCAAATCTCAGCTTATGGTTTTCCTAATAAGAGTAAATCAGAAACCACCACTTCGGTCACATAACGTTTTTCGCCGTTTTTATCTTCATAAGTACGATGAGTCAATTTGCCTTCTATGGCAATTTCTCGTCCTTTAGTAACGTATTTTTCGATAATTTCGGCAGTTTTTCCCCAGGCAATTAATCGATGCCATTGGGTCTCCTCAACTTTTTCTCCTTTATCGTTTTTGTAAATTTCGTTAGTTGCCAATGTAAAATTGGCTAACTTTTTACCTCCGTCAAAATTTTTGATTTCAGGTTCATTTCCTAAATGACCTATCAACTGTACTTTGTTTCTTAATGCATTCATGGCGTATAAAATTTAATTGTTAATGAATAAATTTGATTTAAAAATTGTCATTGCTTTTATTGCTTTTCGACGATACAAAGTTGCAACCAGGGCAAACATTTATTCGGTTAGTATCTATTTACTTTCGGTTATAAATATTTGTAAACGTTTGTAAACGGATACTTTTTTTCGTATCTTTCAGCAAATCAATTCTTTTATGCAAGCAGAAATCAACAAAGTCGAACTACGAAATCTGAAAATTCAAGACTACAAAGAATTGAAAAATTCGATGATTGAATCTTATCCGGAAATGGTTGACGATTATTGGAGAGAAGCCGATATTAAAAAATTACTCAAAATATTTCCCGAAGGTCAGCTGGTTATTTTAGTTGATGACATTGTAGTTGGTGCCGCATTATCCCTAATTGTACACGAAGATTTAGTGGATCAAAACCACGATTATGCTAAAATTACAGGCAACTATACCTTTTCTACCCATACTGCTAAAGGTGAGATTTTGTATGGTATTGATGTTTTTGTAGTACCAAAATACCGTGGATTACGTTTAGGACGCCGTTTGTACGATGCCCGAAAAGAAATTTGCGAACAACTAAATCTAAAATCCATTGTATTTGCAGGCAGAATTCCGAATTACGCCAACTATGCACATGAAATCAATCCCAAAACTTATATTGACAAAGTAAAAAGAAAAGAGATTCATGATCCCGTACTGTCTTTTCAATTAAGTAATGATTTTCACGTAATGCGGGTGATGAAAAACTATCTGGAAGGCGATAGAAAATCTAAAGAATTTGCTGTTTTATTAGAATGGAATAACATCTATTACATTGAAAGTCCTACAATTATTAATACCGAAAAAACAGTCATCCGATTGGGGTTGATTCAATGGCAGATGCGTCCTTTGAAAAATCTGGAAGCGTTGTTTGAACAATCTGAATTTTTTATTGATGCTGTTTCGGGTTATGGCAGCGATTTTGCTGTTTTCCCCGAATTGTTTATTGCGCCTTTAATGGCCGATTACAATCATTTGTCTGAAGCCGATGCCATTCGGGAACTGGCTAAATACGCCGAACCTATAAGGAAACGTTTTCAGGAATTAGCCATTTCATATAATATCAATATTATTAGCGGAAGCATGCCTAATTTAGTTGACGGAGTCCTCTATAATAGTGGTTTTTTATGCAAAAGAGACGGTACTTATGAAACCTACACCAAAATCCACATTACCCCAAACGAGGTTTTTCACTGGGGAATAACAGGCGGAAATACCATTCAGACTTTTGACACCGATTGCGGAAAAATAGGAATTATGATTTGTTATGATGTGGAATTCCCCGAACTTTCCCGATTAATGGCCGATGAAGGCATGAACATTCTCTTTGTTCCTTTCCTGACCGATACTCAAAACGGCTACACTCGGGTAAAACATTGTGCCCAGGCCAGAGCCATAGAAAACGAATGTTATGTGGCCATTGCAGGCTGTGTAGGCAACTTGCCAAAAGTAAACAACATGGACATTCAATATGCACAAACCGCTGTATTTACACCCGCCGATTTTGCTTTCCCAAGCAATGGAATCAAAGCCGAAACAACACCAAATACCGAAATGACGCTAATTGTAGATGTCGATTTAGATCTTTTAAAAGAATTACATGAACACGGAAGTGTAAAAATCTTAAAAGACCGTCGTCATGATTTATATCGAATTAAAAAACTAAAAAATTAAATATGGAGCATCAATTGCATGATATAGAAAGCTTACGATTTCCAATAGGAGAATTTCAAAAACCTAATTCTATAACCCCAGATTACTTAGATACATGGATTGAAACTATTGAAAATTTTCCTTCCAAAATAAATGAACTGACCAAAAACCTTTCGGTAAACGAATTAAATTGGATTTATAGACCCAACGGCTGGAAAATAAAACAAGTAGTACACCATTGTGCCGATAGTCATATCAATAGTTTTGTCCGTTTTAAATTGGCATTAACTGAAGAAAAACCAATCATTAAACCGTATGAAGAGGATCGATGGGCAGAACTCATTGATGGCGTTTCTGATGACTTAACGGCTTCCCTTCAAATAATCAAAGGAGTACATGCCCGATGGGTTTTGCTATTAAAATCATTTAGCGAAAAAGAATTAAAAAGACAATTTATCCATCCGGCAACCCATAAAACCTCATGTTTAGAAGAAGTTATTGGCGTGTATGCCTGGCATTGTAATCATCATTTAGCACATATTGAACAAGCCTTGTTTTACAAGGGACAATTTTAAAAAATTATGGTAAAGAACTGTTTAGAATGTGGCGAAAAAATTATAGGTCGCGAAGACAAGAAGTTTTGCAGCGATGGCTGTCGCAATGCCTACAACAACAAAATGAACAAGGACAGTAACAACTTCATGCGCAACATCAACAATAAATTGCGCAAGAATTACCGCATTCTTAGCGAGCTGAACACCGATGGAAAATCAAAAACTACTAAAAGCAAATTATTAAGTAAAGGTTTCGATTTTGATTTTTTTACCAATATTTTAAAAACTAAAACAGGAAACACATACTATTTTCTGTATGACCAAGGTTATATGTTATTAGAAAATGATTTATATATTCTTGTAAAAAAAGACAATTAGTTGCCCTACCCCAAACCTACTTAAAATGAAAAAAGACCTAACCTCGATAATCTATACCCTTTTTTTTATAGCTGTTCTCAGTTTTATTTATCTCAGTATAATGCCCCGATGGACTTTTACTAACGAAGAAGCACTAACGGAATTTTCGACCAAAAGAGCCTTAACTCATGTAAAAAATATTAGCCAAAAACCTCACTATGTAGGCTCAGAAAATCACAATCAGGTTGCCAATTATCTGCAAACCGAACTGACTAAATTAGGCTTAAAACCAAGTATTCAGCAAGGATTTACCCTAACCGATTGGGGAAATTTAGTAAAATCCAAAAACATAATCGCCCGGATTGAAGGAAGTAAAAACACTAAAGCTTTGCTATTATTGTCGCATTATGACAGTGCTCCACATTCGGCATCACCCGGCGCAAGTGACGATGCTGCCGGAATTGCAACCATACTGGAGGGAGTTCGTACTTTTTTACACAATAAAACACCACATCAAAACGACATCATTATTCTGTTTACCGATGCCGAAGAATTAGGACTCAACGGTGCTGCACTTTTTGCAACCCAACACCAATGGGCAAAAGACGTGGGTTTAGTACTTAACTTTGAAGCACGTGGAAGCTCCGGACCTAGTTATATGTTGATGGAAACCAACAATGGAAATGCTGGAATGGTTCAAAATTTCGCTGCTGCAAATCCTACTTTTCCGGTATCCAATTCGCTAATGTACAGCATATACAAAATGCTGCCTAACGATACTGATTTGACTATTTTCAGAGAACAAAGCAATATTCAGGGATTTAATTTTGCTTTTATCGATGGACATTACAACTACCACACCGCCCAGGACGACTACAATCATTTAGACCCCAATTCGCTAACTCATCAAGGTTCTTACCTGATGCCTTTACTGAATCACTTCTCTAATTCTAATTTGAATACCACTAAATCCGTTGAAGATTATGTTTATTTTTCGATTCCTTTTAGTTTTATCAGTTATCCTTTTAGTTGGGTAATTCCAATGCTAATCATCGCTTTTGGTCTTTTCTTTTTCTTTATTTTCTTAGGAATTGCCAAAAGAATTCTAACCATCCAAAAAATACTTCAGGGATTTGTTCCGTTATTGGGTTCGCTGTTTTCAGCAGCATTAATTACATTTCTAGGTTGGAAGGCATTATTACAAATCTATCCGCAATACAACGATTTACTAAATGGCTTCACTTACAACGGACACGCTTACATTGCCGCTTTTGTCTTATTGAGTATTGCCATCAGTTTTGCGTTTTATCACTTCTTTACTCCCAATAAAATCACAGCCAATCATTTTGTAGCACCATTATTCATTTGGCTACTTATCAATACCGGCATTGCTTTTAGTTTACAAGGAGCAGGATTTTTAATTATTCCGGTTTATTTTGGCATTTTTATGTTTGGTTTTTATATTCTCACGCAAAAATACAGCCCTGTTTTCAACCTCATTTTTAGTATTCCTGCCTTATTGATTATTGCTCCTTTTATCCAAATGTTCCCAATAGGATTAGGACTTAAAATACTATTTGGTAGTGCTATTTTAACTGTCTTATCCTTTGGATTACTCTTGCCTACTTTAGGCAATTATGTCCAAAAGGGAACCTGGTCTATCCTTTTCTTACTGGCTTCCATTGGCTTTTTTGCCAAAGCACATTCCAATGCTGATTACGAAAAAGGAAAAGCAAAATCCAACAGTCTGGTTTATCTTTATGATGCCGATACCAACCAAGCGCAATGGTTAACTTATGATAAAAATCTGGATTCCTGGACCAAAAGCTACTTGGGTGAAGACCCAAAAACCCCCAAAGGCATCAGTGATATTCCGCTTTTCAGCAAATACGATTCGCAATTTACCTTTGCAGCTCAGGCACCATTACAAAGGATTCCCCAACCTACCATCGAATTTCTAACCGATAGTATTGCTGATAATCTACGCTATTTAAAAATTCGTATTTCGCCTAATCGAAAAGTCAATCGTTACGATATTTTTGCCAATGAAAAAATGGATATTTACAATATCAAGACAAATGGTGTTTCGCATTTACAACAAAACGGAAAAATATTCAAAAGAGAAGGAAAAAAATTACTCAGCTATTATGTAGTCGATAATGAACCGCTACTTTTGGAATTTAACATCAATGCAGCTACTGTATTTGACATGAAACTACTGGAAAGTTCCTTTGATTTAATGCAAAATCCATTATTCAATATCCGCAAAAGAGCCGACTGGATGATGCCAACCCCATTTGTACTTAATGATGCCGTGGCAATTAAAAAAACCATTAAACCAAGTCCCGGAATCATTCAGGAAGCTGTAAAGGTTACTGAGCAAAAATCAATAATTCCAAATCCCACTGAAACGGTTACTCCTCCGGTCGATAGTACAAAAATTGAATAATTTATTTTGATGCAGTTACTATAAAATATTACTTTTTAAAATATCCTCACAAGAAAAAACTTCACTGATTCGCACTCCTTTTTCGGTATGTTGCACAGTGATTATTGGATTATGGGCATCATGTTCCATAAACAAATAGTAATTATTATCAGCGGCGGCATTCATGAATTTTGTTTTTTCATCCATTGTCAAAAGTGGTCTGGTATCGTATCCCATCACATACGGAATAGGAATATGCCCTGCTGTTGGTAATAAATCGGCACAAAAAACGATGGTTTTTCCCTTGTATTGAATATACGGAATCATCTGTTTTTCGGTATGTCCATCGACAAAGAAAATTCCAAAATCCAATTCGGATTTTTCCAAAAAATCGGTTTCATTTCTTTTGATGAAATTGAGCTGACCGCTTTCCTGCATTGGCAAAATATTTTCGGACAGAAAAGACGCTTTTTCACGGGAATTGGGTTCGGTTGCCCATTTCCAATGATTTTCGTTTGTCCAAAATTTAGCGTTTTTAAAAGCGGGTTCGTAACCTGTTTTATCTTTATTCCATTGGACAGCACCTCCACAATGATCAAAATGCAGATGGGTCAAAAACACATCGGTAATATCATCGCGATGGAAACCAAATTGCGCCAACGATTGATCCATAGAATGTGTTCCCCAAAGTGAATAATACCCAAAAAACTTCTCCGATTGCTTATTCCCCATTCCGGTATCAATCAAAATCAGACGATTTCCGTCTTCGATTAATAAACAACGGGCAGCAATATCAATTAAATTATTGGCATCAGCAGGATTGGTTTTGTTCCAAATAGTTTTAGGAACTACGCCAAACATAGCGCCTCCGTCTAATTTAAAATTTCCTGTTTCTATGGGATAAAGATTCATGCAGTGTAAAATAAAAATTCAACAATAAAACTACTAAATAATTGTAGTTTCATTGTTGAATTAGTATGCTTTTTTATAACAAAAGTAAGTTAAACGTTTTATTGCTTTAATTGAACAAACAAACGTTCTAGTTGCGGATGCGCTACTGTTTGAAATTTTTTGTCTTTAATCATTTTATCAATAAAATCTATTCGGTTTTCGGTCACCGGATGCGAACTCAAAAATTCCGGAATGGCATACGATTGTTGTTGTAATCGCTTGAATAAATTAGACATTCCCTTAGGATTGACTTTGTTTTCCAACAATATTTTAAAACCATCTGCATCGGCCTGATGTTCAAATTCTCTTGAAAAAGATAAGGATTGCAAACTGTTTACATTGTCGCCTATGGTTGCCATAATTCCGTTAGCATCTCCTAAAATTACCGAAATAAACAAATAACCTGATAAACTGCGACAAAGCATTTTCATTGAATGACGGTTATTCACATGAGAAGCTTCATGACCTAATAAGCCCACGAGTTCATCGTAATTTTTCATTTCTTTAAGAATACCAGTAAAAACTACAATACTTCCATCGGGTAAGGCAAAAGCATTAATTTCATTTGAGTTTACAACCGTAAATTTGAGCTTTTTGGTGTTTTGAAGTTTCAATTCCTTTGCAAAATCATTCAGTAATTTTGTTTTCTCAGAATCAACATCCATAAAATATTGATTTCCTGCCCAGGCCGAAGTACCTAATTCGTTATCATACTCTTCAGGAATTAAACTCACCGATTGTTCTGCCGCCCAGGGAATAATATACACATAACACAAACCAATAAGCGCCATAATAACCACAGCTATCCCAAAATGGGTAGCAAATCCTAAATCAATCAATTTTTGATACCAGCCAATATGTCCATTTGCTTTTCTAAAATTTTGAATTAAATCAATAAAATGGGCATCTTTGATTTTGATATGCTGTAAAACATCCAATCCGTGTTCTAAATGCAATCCTGTCGCTCGCTTATCAAAAGTTACTTCCTGAATAAGCCATTTGCAAGTTGAACCATTGGCTAATTGAAATTCTAAGGTTCTGTTAAAACTGTTCAATGACAATACTATCTGTTGTGGAACAGACGAATTTCCGTCATAAAAAACAGCAGTTGTTGTATTGTTCATAACATTACATTATGGTATCCAGATTCAGGAAATCGCTTAAATCTTCGCCAGTAGCATCTTTATAATTTTCTTCGGTTTGCGTTAAGGCATCTAAATTAATATTTCCTTCGGCTTCAATATTTTCAAGAATAAATTTTATAGTTCGGGTTGCTACCCAGGCGTAACCTAAGCCTAAAGTAAAGACTAACAACAAAATATTAGTTACAATCAATTGGAAAAATCCACCCGCTGTTGCTTTAGAATTAAGATAAATTTTAGCATCGCCTCTTTTTAAACTTAAATTATTTACATAGTATTCAAACAACTCTTTTTGCCACCAAAAAGAATAAACACCCAAAGTAACAATCGTTAATAAATAACCTTTAATGTTAAGTGCAAAATACTCTCCGCCATCGCCATCATATTGAAATTCAACATCGCCAAAACGAACATTTCCCAATAAATAGTTTCGCATATTCATAGCCATCCATGGCCCATAAACTCCTAAGGTTATAATAGTAAAGAAAATCCATTTAAAAAATAACAATGTAAATTCTTTTCTGTCTCCTCTATACCCAAAACGAATACCTCTCCATGAACTACGGGACATTCTATAACGATACGAACCGTGAATTGCGATAGGTAAAATAGCTACTAAACCTATATAAAATATTAACACCCCTGTTCCCGGCATTTGTTGAAGAACACAAAAAATAAGCACTCCATACAATATCGAAAATATCAAAATTGCTTTTAAAAACCCCTTAAACATTTCTTTTCCTGTACCATGAAAAGCAAATGAATCCTCATTGAGAGAAGTTGAATTATAAATATATTGCAGTTGTTTGGCTTTTGCCCAAGGATAATAAAACCCTAAAGTTATTACGGTTAACAACCAATTTACCATTATAATTCCAAAGAAATCACTCCCTTTACCATTGTAATTTAACGAGTATTCCACTCTTTTTTCTAAAGATTCTTCCATAATTATTTATTGTTTTTCTGATTAAAAAATAGATTATAAAAATATACTATTTTTTTTACTAAACGAAAAAAATAACTATTATCTATTTCCTTATTAGTTATAAAAATGTTATCTGTTGTAGAATACGGTTTTTATGCCTTATCTTTGCAGTTAATTTAGACAAAATCAACACACAATGATAAAGGTTTCTGATACTGCCAAAAAGAAAATCATCGACTTGATGACAGAAGATGGTTTTGATGCCGCCACAGATTATGTAAGAGTAGGTGTTAAAAGCGGCGGATGCTCGGGCTTATCCTATGATTTAAAGTTCGACAAAAACAAAGGTGAAGATGATAAGATTTTCATAGACAATGATATAACTATTGCTGTAGAAAAAAAATCTTTCTTATATCTGGCTGGAACTATTCTTGAGTTTTCAGGTGGATTAAACGGAAAAGGATTTGTTTTCAACAACCCAAATGCTACCAGAACTTGTGGATGCGGAGAAAGTTTTTCTCTTTAAATCTTTTAGAATTTAAAAACTATTTAAGGACTTTTTAATCTTTAAATTTTCCAATCTTTAAATAAAAAAAATGAGTAAATATACAGAAGACGATTTAAAAATCGAACTCGAAAACAAAGAATACGAATACGGATTTTACACCGAATTAGAATCGGAGACGTTTCCTATTGGGTTAAATGAAGACATTGTTCGTGCCATCTCACAGAAAAAAGACGAACCACAATGGATGACCGATTGGCGAATCGAAGCTTTCAGGGCATGGGAGGAGATGATTGAGCCAGAATGGGCAAACGTTAAATATCAAAAACCGGACTTTCAAGCCATATCTTATTACTCAGCTCCAAAAAAAGCAGACCCAAACAAAACCCTAGATGATGTAGATCCAGAATTACTGGAGATGTACAAAAAGCTGGGTATCTCTATTGATGAGCAAAAAAAATTGAATAATGTAGCCATGGATATCGTAGTTGACTCGGTTTCGGTAGCTACAACATTCAAGAAAACATTAGGCGAAAAAGGAATAATCTTTATGAGTATTTCTGAAGCCATCAAAGAACATCCTGAATTAGTTCGTAAATATTTAGGAACTGTTGTCCCGCAAAGAGACAACTTTTATGCAGCGTTGAATTCAGCTGTTTTCTCAGATGGTTCTTTCTGTTATATTCCAAAAGGCGTAAAATGTCCAATGGAACTTTCTACCTATTTCCGTATCAATCAGGCGGGAACAGGACAATTCGAAAGAACACTGTTAATTGCTGACGAAGGAAGCTATGTTTCTTACTTAGAAGGATGTACAGCTCCAACCCGCGACGAGAATCAATTACACGCTGCTGTGGTAGAATTAATTGCCTTGGACGATGCCGAAATTAAATATTCTACCGTGCAAAACTGGTACCCTGGAAATAAAGAAGGTAAAGGTGGAGTTTTCAATTTTGTGACCAAAAGAGGATTTTGCGAAACTAACGCTAAAATTTCCTGGACACAGGTTGAAACAGGATCTGCGATAACCTGGAAATATCCTTCTGTTATTTTAAAAGGAGACAACTCAATAGGTGAATTCTATTCGATTGCTGTTACTAATAATTTCCAACAAGCCGATACAGGAACTAAAATGATTCATTTGGGTAAAAACACTAAATCGACCATTATTTCTAAAGGTATTTCGGCCGGAAAATCGCAAAACAGTTATAGAGGATTGGTGCAAATTAGCCCAAGAGCTGATAACGCCCGTAACTTCTCTCAATGTGACTCATTATTAATGGGTAACAATTGTGGAGCACATACTTTCCCTTATATCGAAAGTAAAAATCCATCTGCTAAAATAGAACACGAAGCAACCACATCTAAAATTGGTGAAGACCAGGTTTTCTATTGCAACCAACGTGGAATACCTACAGAAAAAGCCATTGCCTTAATCGTAAACGGTTTCAGTAAAGACGTATTAAACAAGTTGCCGATGGAGTTTGCCGTAGAAGCACAAAAATTATTAGAAATTTCATTAGAAGGATCAGTAGGATAATCTTTTTAAGACTTTATATCAAAACAAAACATTTATGTTATCAATAAAAAATCTACACGCCTCAATAGGTGATAAAGAAATTCTTAAAGGAATCGATTTAGAAGTAAAAGCAGGAGAAATCCATGCAATAATGGGACCAAATGGAGCCGGAAAAAGTACACTTTCGGCAATTATTGCAGGAAACGAAAATTATGAAGTAACCGAAGGTGAAATCCTATTAGAAAACGAAGACATTTCAGAATTAGCTCCTGAAGAAAGAGCACATAAAGGAGTGTTTCTTTCATTCCAATACCCGGTTGAAATTCCAGGTGTTTCAGTAACAAACTTCATGAAAACGGCTATCAACGAAACACGTAAAGCTAACGGTCAGGAAGAAATGCCAGCAAACGAAATGCTGAAAGTAATTCGTGAAAAATCAGAATTATTAGAAATCGACCGTAAATTTTTATCTCGTTCTCTTAACGAAGGCTTCTCTGGTGGAGAGAAAAAACGTAACGAGATTTTCCAAATGGCGATGTTAGAACCTAAATTAGCTATCCTTGATGAAACCGATTCTGGTTTAGATATCGATGCTTTAAGAATTGTTGCCAATGGAGTAAACAAATTGAAGAGCGACAAAAACGCTATCATCGTAATTACACACTACCAAAGATTATTAGACTATATCGTTCCTGACTTTGTTCACGTATTATACAATGGAAAAATTGTAAAATCTGGCGGAGCTGATTTGGCACATGAGCTAGAAGAAAAAGGATACGACTGGATTAAAGCAGAAAATTAAAATTTGTTTATAGTTTATAGTTTGTTGTTCTGGCAAGAACAACAAACAAAAAACCATAAACCATAAACATTATAAAAATGGAATTAAAAGAAAAATTACTATCGTCTTTTATGGCTTTTGAAGAGCGTGTTGATGTTCATTCACAACTGCATGATGTTAGAACTTCAGCAATAAAAAACTTTGAGATAAAAGGCTTCCCAACTAAAAAAGAAGAAGCTTGGAAATATACTTCGCTAAATGCCATTCTAAAAAATGACTTTACCGTTTTTCCTAAAAAAGATAGCGCTATTGAATTTAATCAGGTAAAAAAATATTTTATCCACGAAATCGATACGTATAAAGTTGTTTTTATTGACGGTATTTTCAGCTCTCACCTATCTTCTACAACACACGATGGAATCGATGTTTGTTTAATGTCTTCGGCATTGACAAAACCAAAATACAAAATGGTTATTGATAACTATTTTAACAAAATTGCAAGCAAAGACGATAGTCTGACTTCATTAAATACGGCTTTCGCCAATGAAGGAGCTTACATTAATATCCCTAAAAGCAAGGTTGCTGACAAACCTATTGAGATTATGTATTTCTCAACAGGAAACGAATCAGCATTAATGGTTCAGCCTAGAAACTTAGTAATTGTAGGTGAGAATTCTCATGTACAAATTATTGAGCGTCACCAAAGTTTAAGCGGGAATCCGGTTCTTACCAACTCAGTTACTGAAATTTTTGCTCAAAAACGTGCTATTGTAGATTATTACAAAATCCAAAATGACGACCTTGAAGCTAACTTAATCGACAATACGTATGTTTCGCAACAAAAGGAAAGTCATGCTTATGTTCATACTTTTTCTTTTGGTGGAAACCTGACAAGAAACAACCTGAATTTCTACCATTATGGTGAAAGGTTGACAAGTACTTTGAACGGAATTACCATTATTGGCGAAAAACAACACGTTGACCATTATACCTTGGTAAATCACGCACAACCTAATTGTGAGAGTTTCCAGGATTATAAAGGAATTTTCTCTGATCGCTCAACAGGAGTTTTCAACGGAAAAGTATATGTAGAAAAAGAAGCTCAAAAAACCAATGCGTTCCAAAAAAGCAACAACATTCTTTTAAGCGATAAAGCGACTATCAACGCTAAACCGCAATTGGAAATTTTTGCAGATGATGTAAAATGTTCGCACGGTTGTACCGTAGGGCAACTTGACGAAACCGCTTTGTTCTACATGCAACAACGCGGAATCCCTAAGAAAGAAGCCAAAGCTTTATTGATGTATGCGTTCTCTAACGCAGTTATCGAAAACATCAAAATACCGGAATTAAAAAAACGAATCACTACTATCATCGCCAATAAATTAGGTGTGAAACTAGGATTTGATTTATAAGTTTTAACCGCAAAGTTAAATAAGGTTTACGCTAAGGGCACAAAGTTAAATAAGCTTTGTGCCCTTTCTGATTAAATATCAGTCGGGAAAAATATAAAAACGGTAAAAAAACCATTAATTTTAACTCAATAAGTTAAACTGATACTACAATCAATCAAAACAAATAATTGAAGCAAAAAACAATTTTAGTTTTAGTACTTTTGTAGAATAGAATTTTTCTAAATAGTTATGCTAGACATTCAAAAAATAAGAGCCGATTTTCCTATTCTTAATCAAAAAGTAAACGGAAAACCATTAGTATATTTCGATAACGGAGCTACTTCGCAAAAACCTCAAGTGGTTATTGATGCCATTTCAAAATATTATCAGGAAATAAATGCTAATATTCACCGTGGCGTTCACACACTAAGCCAATTAGCAACTGATGCTTACGAAATTGCCCGTGGCAAAGTTCAAAACCACATTAATGCTAAACACGCCCATGAAGTACTTTTTACTTCAGGAACTACTTTTGGAATCAATTTGGTTGCCAATGGTTTTGCTTCAATTTTAAAACCAGGTGACGAAGTAATTGTTTCCCATTTAGAGCACCATAGTAATATAGTGCCTTGGCAAATGTTGTGCGAGAAAACCGGAGCTACTCTAAAAGTCATTCCAATGAATGAAGAAGGAGAGTTGGTTATGACTGAATACGACAAATTACTTTCAGAGAAAACTAAAATTGTCGCAGTAAATCATATTTCAAACGCTTTGGGAACTATCAACCCAATCAAATACATGATTGATAAAGCACACGAAGTAGGTGCTGCAATCCTGATTGATGGAGCCCAATCGGTACCACATTTAAAACCGGATGTTCAGGCTTTAGATTGCGATTTTTATGCTTTTTCGGGACATAAAATGTGCGGACCAACAGGAACCGGAATTTTGTATGGAAAAGAAGCCTGGTTAAACAAATTACCTCCTTATCAGGGTGGTGGCGAAATGATTAAGGAAGTTAGTTTCGAGAAAACAACCTATGCCGAATTGCCTCATAAATTTGAAGCAGGAACACCTCATATTGCAGGAGGAATTGTTCTGGGAACAGCAATTGATTATATGAATTCTGTCGGTTTTGAAAATATTCAAAAACAGGAATTGGAGTTATTAGCTTACGCAACCGAACGTTTATCAGAGATTGAAGGCTTACGTATTTATGGAACATCTAAGAATAAAACTTCGGTAATTTCGTTTAATATAGAAGGGATTCATCCATATGATATTGGTAGTATTATTGATAAACTAGGAATTGCAGTAAGAACAGGACACCACTGTGCGCAACCCATTATGAATTTCTTCGGAATTCCGGGTACTATAAGAGCTTCATTCTCTTTTTACAACACCAAAGAAGAAATTGATGCCTTAGTTGATGCTGTTAAAAAGGCGCAGTTAATGTTATCCTAAAGCTAAAATATGAAATTACTATCTTTATTATTCCTGACCATTTTTCTAAGCAAAGGCTGTGATGGAGATGCACAAAAAAAATTGGAAGCAGCTCAGTTAATTTACACCGCAAACTCCAGAGGATTTCATCAGGAAATAGTAATTGAAAATCATATTGCAATTATAAAAAAAGACAGAAAAGAAAAAACTATCCAAACTAAAATCTCAGATGCTGACTGGAAAGAGCTAATTACTCTTTTTAAGAAAGTCGATTTAGAAGAAATCAAAAATTTAAAATCGCCTACTGAAAAACGTTTCTATGATGGTGCAGCGATAGCTAATTTGAAAATAAATTACAAAGGAAGAAACTATGAATCACAAAGTTTTGATCACGGATTTCCTCCTGTTGAAATAAAAAAAATAGTGACTAAAATAAATTCATTTGCAAAACAGAATAATGAAAATTAAAGATATACAAGAAGAAATTGTTGACGAGTTCTCGATGTTTGACGATTGGATGCAACGTTATGAATACATCATCGAGTTAGGAAAAAATCTTCCTTTAATCAAAGAAGAATTCAAAGTTGATGAAAATTTAATCAAAGGTTGTCAATCTAAAGTTTGGTTACAAGGAGAACAAAACGAAGACAAAATAGTCTTCACTGCCGATAGTGACGCCATACTAACCAAAGGAATAATTGCTATATTAATCCGTGTTTTTTCAAATCAAACACCAAAAGACATTATTGATGCCGATATGGGGTTTATTGACGAAATAGGCTTAAAAGAACATTTATCGCCTACAAGAGCTAACGGACTGGTATCTATGATTAAGAATATTAAAATGTATGCTTTGGCATTCAATACTAAAGGATAGGTTTTTTAAACATATAAGTCATATAAGCAAACTCTTTAAGATTATGAATGTAACAAAAAGTTATCTCAAAGATTTAGTTTATCAGGTTAATGGCGCAGCTATTGAAGTTCATAAAAGTTTAGGTCCAGGACTTTTAGAAAGTATATATCACCAATGCTTTAAAAAAGAATTAGAATTACGAAAAATTAATTATTCTTCAGAACTTTTGATTCCTTTAAAGTACAAAGGACATGAATTAGAATCTAAACTCAGATGTGATTTATTTATAGAAAACAAGCTAGTTGTTGAATTAAAATCGGTGAATGAAATCAACCCGATTTATGAAGCACAATTACTAACTTATATGAACTTATATGAACTTATTAAACGCACCAATTGGTTTGCTTATTAACTTTAATGTAAAAAATATTTTCTATGAAGGTCAAAAAACATTGGTGAATGATTTTTACAGCAGACTTGAAGAATAAACTTAACATATAAATCATCTAAGCCAAAAAGCTAATATGAACTTATATTTAACTTAAAAATAGAAAACAAAAAACTTATATGACTTATATGTTAAAAAAATAAGTCATATAATTTAACAAAAAAACGAAATAAAATGGAACAAGAAATAGACACCAACGAATTAGGAGAAGCGATTGTAAAGAAGTTAAAAACCATTTACGATCCGGAAATTCCTGTAGATATTTACGAACTGGGATTGATTTATGATGTAATGGTAAACACTGATTACGAAGTAAAGATCCTTATGACGCTTACTTCTCCAAACTGTCCGGTAGCCGAGAGTTTACCGAGAGAAGTTGAAGAAAAAATAAAATCGATTGAGCATGTAAAAGGTGCCGAAGTAGAAATCACTTTTGATCCACCTTGGAGCAAAGATTTAATGAGTGAAGAAGCTAAACTAGAGCTAGGAATGCTTTAATCCGTTAATTTGTTTATGGTTTATGGTTGGCTGTTTTAGAACCTCAAACTATAAACTAAAAACTATAAACTTTTAAAATGGAAGAGATAATTAACAAAGTAGCTAATAGTGCCTTGGAAGTATTCGATTTAGAAGATTACTATCCAAAGGGCATTCGTACGCAAATTGATATTTCGCAATGGTTACTCGAAGGATTTTTATTAAAAGAAAAAGACTTTAGGGAACAGCTAAAAAATCATGATTGGTCGCAATACCAGGATCATTATGTCGCTATCTATTGCAGTACCGATGCTATAGTTCCGGCCTGGGCATCCATTTTAGTTGCTATACAATTAGCTCCTTTTGCCAAGAAAATCATCAATGGAAGTATCGAAGATTTGGATGCAGCACTATATGAAGAATTACTTCCTAAACTGGATTATACGACTTATGAAAATAAATCGGTGATTATTAAAGGTTGTTCTAAGAAACCTGTGCCTATGCGTGCTTATGTTTTGGCAGCACACAATTTGCAGCCATTTGCCAGAAGTATTATGTATGGAGAAGCCTGTTCAGCAGTTCCGCTATACAAAGCACCTAAAAAAGCTTAAATGCTATATTTATTAAATCAAATGCTACTTTTCCAGTAGCATTTTTTTTATATTTACTATTCAAAAACTACTTCAAATATGAAAAAACTGCTTCTACTCTTTGTGTTTACATTTTCTGTTTTTTCGATAAAAGCCCAAGAAACCATCAAAGACACTACAAAACTTTGGACTAAAAAAGGCAATATGTCATTATTATTAAGTCAATCGGCCTATAACAGACAATGGCTTGGCGGTGGAACTTCTAACGTAGCAGGAAATTTTAATTTAAATTACGATTTCAATTACAAAAAAGGAGATGTGGTTTGGGACAACAAATTTATTCTGGCTTACGGACTAAGTAAAATAAAAGGAAACGAAAACACCGCAAAAACCGATGACCGCCTTGAATTAAACTCACTTTGGGGTAAAAAATCGACGGTCAAAAATTGGTATTACTCCGTGTATTTTAACTTTAGATCCCAAATGGATACTGGTGTTGACAAAAACAACTTAAAAATATCTCATTTTTTCTCGCCTGCTTACTTCCAGTTTGGACCTGGTTTTTTGTGGAAAAAAGACGACAATGTAAGCATCAACATTGCTCCGGCAGCTGGAAAATTAATTTTGGTTCACAAACATTTTACCGAACTGGGATCTTCTTTTGGAGTCCTGCAAGGCGATAATTCCCGTGTAGAATTTGGAGCAAGCATTTCGGGCTATTTTAAATTCAATGCTATCACCAATGTTTCCATCGAAAATCGATTGAATTTATATTCGAACTATTTAGACGACCCACAAAATGTTGATATCGATTACCAAATGAATGTGGTAATGAAAATCAACAAATACCTTTCGGCAAACATTGCTTTGCAAACCATCTATGATCACAATGCTATCAAAGCGGTTCAGGTAAGAGAGATATTTGGATTAGGCATTAATTATGGTTTTTAATTTCGAACTAATCCAAAAAAAATCCCTTTCGAAAATTCAAAAGGGATTTAATACAATTTATATTTTAGAAATGCTATTCTTCTTTCTCCATTGCATCCTTATAATCGGGATACAAGAACTTATTATAAGGAAAACGCGTAATGTGAATTTGGCGCACGGCTTCGTAAACTCTTTCCCTAAACTCTTCAAAATTCTCTTTATTGGTAGCCGAAATAAACAAGGCGTTTTGCTCTCCTACACGACTCATCCAGGTCGATTTCCACTCTTCCAATGTATAATGTTTAGTAGTTTTTTCGGTCATTAAATCATCTTCATCAATAGTCAAGTGCCTGTAAGCATCTATTTTATTAAAAACCATAATTACCGGTTTGTCCCCTGCTTTGATGTCTAATAAAATTTGGTTTACCGAAGCAATATGATCTTCAAAATCCGGATGCGAAATATCCACCACATGCAATAATAAATCGGCTTCACGAACCTCATCAAGCGTACTCTTGAATGAATCTACCAATTGTGTTGGCAATTTCCTGATAAAACCTACGGTGTCCGAAAGCAAGAAAGGTAAATTCTTGATTACCACTTTTCGAACAGTCGTGTCTAACGTAGCAAACAATTTATTTTCAACAAAAACATCACTTTTCCCAATAGCGTTCATCAACGTTGATTTTCCCACATTGGTATAACCTACTAAAGCCACACGAACCATCGCACCGCGATTGCTGCGTTGAGTCCCCATTTGCTTGTCGATAGCTTTGATTTTATCTTTCAACAACGAAATTCGATCACGCACAATACGACGGTCGGTTTCAATCTCAGTTTCCCCCGGACCACGCATCCCGATACCCCCTTTTTGACGTTCTAAGTGTGTCCACAATCCTGAAAGTCTTGGCAGCAAATAAATACATTGCGCCAGTTCAACTTGGGTTCTGGCGTAAGAAGTTTCGGCTCTTTGGGCAAAAATATCTAAGATAAGATTGGTTCTGTCGAGAATCTTACAATCGATAATTTTGGAAATATTTTTTTGTTGCGAAGGCGTTAATTCGTCATCAAATATGATGGTCGAAATTCCGTTTTCTTTTACATAATGATGAATTTCGTCTATTTTTCCTGTACCTAAAAAAGTTTTAGGATTGGGTTTGTCCATTTTTTGCGAAAAACGTTTCACCACCTGACCACCTGCTGTAAAGGTTAAAAACTCTAATTCATCAAGATATTCATTAAGTTTCTCTTCGCTTTGATTTTGAGTTACAATACCAACGATGGCTGTTTTTTCGAAATTTATTACTTCTTTTTCTAACATGTCTCTAAATAAGGCTACAAATTTAATGATTTGCCCGTTAGGAATAGAATTTATGTGTTCATAAAAATTTATCGTTAACCCTTATAACTATCAAAAGCTGTTTTGTAAACAACTAAGCTGTCTGCCGACAGACAGATTACTCAAATTAGATACAAATGCACCTTTTTTATATTCTAAAAGCACTACTTTTTTTAGCTAAACCCCTATCTCAAACCATTGATTTTCTTAACTTTATTATTAAAAAACCGATTTTCATTCTACTTTTTTTCAACAACAAAAAACCAAGAAGAATAAAGCCGCTAACTTTACTTTTTTGAAACTATAAAACACCTCTAACCCGTTTTTGCCTTTTTGATGAGTTGCTTTCATTAAAAACGAAAACTAAAAACCAACCAAATGAAATTACAATTTCCAAAGTGCATGGCAATTCCTATCCTTTTTATGGGATTGTTGTCAACAAATCCAATCACAGCACAAGAAAACAAGGCAGCGACAGATTCTAAATGGTGGAAAGAAGCCGTAGTGTACCAGATTTACCCAAGAAGTTTCAAGGACAGCGATGGCGACGGCATTGGCGATTTAAAAGGAATTATTTCCAAACTGGATTATGTTAAAAGTCTGGGAATTGATGCGGTATGGCTGAATCCAATTTATACTTCACCAAATGACGACAATGGTTACGACATTAGTAATTATCGTGAAATCATGGCCGATTTTGGCACCATGGAAGATTTTGATTTGTTGCTAAAAGAAATGCACAAACGCAACATCAAACTTATCATGGACTTAGTAGTCAATCATAGTAGTGACGAACACGAATGGTTCAAACAATCCAGAAGTTCCAGAGACAATCCGTATAGAGATTATTACCATTGGTGGCCTGCCGAAAAAGGAAAACCGCCTTACCGATGGAGTTTTTTTGATGTAAACAGTGATGCCTGGAAATACGATGCCCAAACTAATTCCTATTACCTGCATTATTTTTCGCAAAAACAACCGGACTTAAATTGGGAAAACCCAAAAGTGCGAAACGAAGTCTATGACATTATGCGTTTTTGGCTTGACAAGGGAATCGACGGATTCCGAATGGATGCTTTTCAATTTGCTTCTAAAGACACCAGCTGGCCAGAGCTCCCAAAAGGTTTTGAAAAAAACATCATCAAATATTATGGTGTAGGCCCACATTTGCATGAATATTTGCAAGAAATGAACCGGGAAGTTTTTAGCAAATACGACATCATGACCGTTGCAGAAGGTGCCGGAAGTTCCCCGGAAGATGCGTTGCTTTTTGTTGATCCTAACCGTAAAGAATTAAACATGGCTTATCACTTTGAAAGTGTAGATATTGGAAAACATGTAAAAGATTTTGGTTTAGTAAAATACAAAGAGATTTTTTCCAGATATGATAAAACATTCAAAGACAAAGGATGGTTATCAATTTTCCTGGCCAATCATGACCAACCCAGAATGGTCAGTAAATTTGGAAACGACACACCGGAATTCAGAGAAATATCTTCCAAAATGCTATCCACTTTTGTGATGAGCATGCGAGGAACGCCTTATTATTATCATGGAGACGAATTAGGTATGATTAATATCCGTTTTGACTCTATTGACGATTACCATGATGTAGATACCCGCAACAAATATTTTGGACTAAAAAACCGTGGCGGAGATTTAAAAGCCTTTTTAGAAGAACAAAAACAAACGGCCAGAGAAAACGGAAGAACTCCTTTTCAATGGGATACCACAGCTAATGCAGGTTTCACAACAGGCACTCCTTGGCTAAAAGTAAATCCAAACTATGCCATAATCAATGCAGAAGCGCAGGAAAAAGATCCAAATTCAGTTTTGAATTATTTTAGAAAACTGGTTCAGCTTCGAAAAGAAAACCCAATTTTAATCTACGGTAAATATACTTTGATAGATAAAGACAATCCGGATGTTTTTGCATACACACGCGAATTAGAAGGAAAAAAAGTACTGGTAGTACTCAATTTCTCTGATAAAAATGTAAAAATAAATACTGGTTTCAATATCAAAAACGCAAAAGTACTGATTGCTAATTATAACAATCTTGCTAAAGATGGTTTGTTAAGACCTTATGAAGCCATTATTTACAAATTGTAATTGACTTTTATTTACATAAAAAATACCCCCAAAAGTATTTAACTTTTTGGAGGTATTTTAATTGTTTTTCTATTTTTTGTAATAATAAAACTAATTCACCGAAATTAATTTTACTTCAAAAACAAGTACAGAAGCTCCCGGAATACTTCCATTATCACTTCCTCCATATCCTAACTTTGCAGGAATAACAAGGATAGCGCTTCCTCCTTCTTTTAGGTATGAAATCCCTTCTGTCCAGCCTTTAACTACCTGATTCAAACCAAAAGAAATTCCTTTTTCGTCACTTTGATCAAATACTTTTCCATCCATAAAATAACCTTTGTAAGCCACAGTAACATTTGAAGCCGGAGTAGCCTGCTTACCTGTTCCCGGATCTTTGATTACATAGTATAATCCTGATTCGCTTTTAGTCCCTTTTAGTCCCTTTTTAGCAACATATTCCTCAATTTCCTTTTCATTTTTAGCAACATACGGAATCTCACTTGGTGCTTCGCTGGTATTGTTACTGTTAGTTTCTTTTTTACAAGAAATAAAAAGGGTCATAATCAATAGTGCTGATAATAAATGTTTCATAGTAAAATTATTTTTTAGAGAAGCCAAATATAGTAAAATAATAAAAAACTAATCCCCATAAACCTGAACATCATCTACCATAAAAGCACCATCTAAAGCTAAATTAGTTCCCGAGCCAATGTATTTAAAAGCAATATTGATTTTTCCTGTATAACTTGACAAATCAATAGCTCCTGAACCAATAAATTCATTCCAGGGCGTTGCTTGATTAGGAATTTTTGCTGCAAGTCGGGTCCAAGTCGCGGTATTGATATTTACTCCATCAAAATTTTTCGAAATATAAACTTCAAGTGTATTTAATGGAGAATCTACATCTAAATGATGCTGCGCTGTTCTAAAAGAAAGTGTTTCATTGGTATGCGTATCCATATCGATTTTTGGCGAAATCAACCAAACAATATTCGAAGCTACTTTAGTTCCTGTAATTGCAAATTCGGCATAACCATTAGTCGATGAAATACCGCCTTTCCAAAAAATGGCTCCAGTTTGTCTAATATTACCCCAACCCGGTAAACTCAAATTTGTCCCATCCGAAACCGATTGAAAATCTTCAACAAAAAAAGGAATGTTGCGTTTTCCAAGCATTACAACATCTGTTTCTTTTCGGGCAATCAACTGATAATCGGTATCAAATTTAGTCAAAACACCTCTTACTTTTCCACTTTCATCCGGGACAATACTTTTTGAAAAATCGGCAAAACTGCTCGTTCTAAAAATCAATTGATTGCCATTTTTGTCCACCAAATTCCAATTGGTCGCACCGCCCACATCATTTGTTTCTTCATAATAATGACGCCCAATAGCCGACTCTGTAAACTGTACATCCGATAATTCAATGAGTGTGTTCAAATGGCTATCGTTAATTTCGCCTAAATCAACTGAACGCACCAGTTGCTCTTCTTTCACATTCGTACAAGAAGCATTCAAGACCTTTTTATAATCGTTTTGCGAAAGCCGCCCTACTCCGCCTTGGTTAAAAGCATTCACATACAAACTACCAATGCGCAAACCACCATAATACAAATCGGTATATTGATCTTTTAGTTTCACATACACCTTATTCCCCACCCGAAAATCAACATATAAATTGGTAGCATCAACGGGAACGCTAAATCCTACTGAAGGAGTTGTGGCTGTAGCCAAAGTTTGCAACGAAATGCTTTTAAAAAAATTACCCTTTTCATCACTGGAAACCACATAGGCTTCTATCACATCGTCATAAGGATATTGAGCAACAATTTCGGCAGCAGTTTCTTTAATATCAGCTACTGTTTTGTTTACGGGAATATCGGGTTGATTACAAATGAGTTTCGGAATCTCTGTTGCGTCATTTGCACAAGCTCCCAGAACTAGCATCATTAATAAAAACTGAAAAGTATAATTTTTCATAATAACCAAAATTTTAAATTAGAAACTAAAATTGAGATTCACAAAATATGTCCTGCCGTATCCATAGAAATATTTGTTACCAAAAGAAGGTGTGCCACTGGAAACATCCTGATTGAGTTGCCTGAAATTAGCATTCCGCGCTTGCTCGTATCCGCCGGTTTTGTATTGGCTATCCAGCACATTATTGATACTCACAAAAAGTCCCAGAAATTTTCCTTTAATACGCCAGGACTTTCCACCAATTAAATTGAGCAAACTCACAGGGTCAAATTTTTCTTGTTTTAATAACTCGGCTGCTCTTTCTTCAGTAGCTTCCGGGAAAGGAAATCCACTCGCAGGATTGGTATAAAACCGATTGGTTCTGGAAATAGGCGAAACATCAATATAATTCTCCGCCAGATAATTGACATTCGTCCCTATCCACCAATATTTTGGATCGCGATATTCCAAACCCAAACTATACGCCTGTTGCGGCATTCCCGCTTGTTTATAATTTTTTAAAAGTGCCGTACCAAAATCAAAAGACGGATTTGTATTTTCTACCGTGGCCACCGCATCATTATTGATGCTCACATTCGGATTACTATCATAAATAAATTGCCCATAAGCCATTGAAAAACTCGTTTTGAGAGTTGGATTTATTTGGTATTCAAAACTCAATTCGGCTCCAAGGTTTTTCCGGTCTAACCCCGTCAGCGTCTGACTCACAAAAGCATTGGTATTGCTATAACCTGCTTCGTTATCAAATATTCCTTCGGCATAAAAAAAGCTAATTTTAGTAGCATCTTTAATGGTCGAATAATAGGCTGTCAATCTTGTTTTTAGTTTTGGAGTTCGAAAAACATAAGTCGCATCAACACTATTGAGTATTTCACTTTCTAAACCATCAACTACGGTATTATTCAATCGGGCATTCGAAAAACTACTTCTTAAATTAGGTGCTTTGGTCAAATGGGCAGCATTCAAATTCAAGGATTGTTTTCCTGAAATTTTAAATAGCATTCCGCCTTTAAAACCAAAATTCTCAAAGTTCAATTTTTGGCTTTCGCCAAAGGAAATCGTCGGATAAATTCCATTTTTATACAAACCTTCTCTTTGATAATTCGTTTTCGAAAAAGACTGCGCCAGATAAAAATCAATCTTATCATAAGAAAATTTAAACTGCGTAAAAGCTTCCAACACCGCTGCCGAAAGTCTATAATTATAACCATAAGTATCCCCAACTTTCACAGCTCTGTTAAGATTATTCAAATCCGATTGCGCCTGAGTTCCGCTATAAAAACCATCAATATCTTCGAAAAAAGAACCGCCTAATAAGTCCAGTAACTTTTGATAATTATGCGATTTCAAATCCCGATATGAAATTCCCGCGTTCACAATCAAATTTTCAGAAACCTGCGAATTAAAGTTAGAATTAAACGCCATCGTTTTATCATCTGCTCGGTCTTCATATAAAACATAATGACTTTGAGCGGCTTCGTAACCAATAATATTCGAATGTTCATCAATCACAGGATTTCGATTCGCCCGATACATCGCCTCCCAATCAATCTGAGAATTGGCCAAAAATGCCAACCTACTTTGCTCAGCATTCGCATAATCCGGAGTAAATTCGCCTGAGAATTCTCCATTATCTGTGGCATACAAAGAGGTGTAGTAGCTCGGCATTTTTCTAAAATAAGTAGGATCAGGACTATTGGCATTTTGATAATCAATATTGCTGTTGCCTATTTTTCCAAACTGATACAACACCGCCGAATTCAAATTCGTATGATCATTTATCTTAAAATAATGATTCAACATCACAATGGGTTCATCAACCGTTCTTACCCGGGCATTTCTTTTTTTCCCATTTTGATATCCCCAATACGAATTGTAAGTTTCGCTGGTTAAATTAGTCACTTCGGCAGTGTTAGGCGAATTTTTCCCGCGTTCGTTTGGCGTATAAAATCCAGTTATATTTATCGAATGTTGGTCGTTCAATCTTTTTTCGATACTTAAAAAAAGAGAATTTGCATCATAAGTTGTTCCTTCAAAATGTCCTTCCTGAGCATAACGTTTTCCTGCCGAAATAACGTAAGCCCAACCCGAATTACTCATTCCCGAAGCATGAGTTGCCATGATTCGGCCATTGTAATTGGTATTGGTTCCTGATAATGTAATTCGGTTTCCTTTTCGATAAATAGAAGCCCGAGTATTGATTTGCTGCGTTCCCAAAATCCCTCCAAAAGTATAATCAGACGGAGCAGTTCCAATGGAAAATTCCTGATTTCGCGTGGCATCATTGAGTCCGCCCCAATTATTCCAATTGGGTCTGCCATCATAAAGTTTGTTCATTGTAACGCCGTTAATCATTGTAGTGGCATTTTCACTATCCAAACCACGAATTCTAAACCGGGCTTGCCCCCAATTGAAAGCGGCGGCTTGCTGAAAAGCATCTCTGGAAGATTGCAATAATCCCGAAGTGTTTTCGGAACTGCTGTTGTCATCGGTTAAATCGTCTTCAAAAAGTTGGATTACAGCTGCCTGTTGGTCAGCAACCTGATCTAATTCTAACAAAATGGTTCCTAAATCTAATGCTAAAGTATTTTGAATAGAAACAGGATACAAAGCATCTTTATAACCCTGACTGTGAAAAAGCAATAAATAATCGGCCGATGGAATGGATTCGAAAACAACTATTCCCTCGCTATTAGTGAGCTGTGTAAAATTGGTATTCTGAATAGAAACCACCGCAGAAACCAGAGGTTTTAGTGTTTTAGCATCTAAAACCTTGGCAGAAATTCGAACCTGATTTTGTGCCAATAACATATTGACCGACCCAATACAGAAAAGTAAAAACAAAAAACACCTCATAAACTCAATAGAATTATCGGCAATGAACTTTGTTTAAAAAGAAAATTGCTTAGGTAACACAACTTGAAAATGCGACTGCTGAGCATAACAAAAACATCCCAAAAAGGAATATTCAGCTATAGTATTGGATTGTTTTTTTTGGAAATAAGTAAAAAACGAAAGTGGTGGTATTAAACAACTTAACAAAGTTAAATAGCACTTTCGACAAATTAAAAGTAAGAAAAACTTTTAACAAAATAACATTTAGAATTATTTTTTTTAGTATGCAGTAAAAAAACGGAAAAGCTAGTTTAGAATTCTCTAAAAGGGGATGCTCATTTTTGCTGATTCATTTTGGCAACCAAAGCTTTCAAACGCAAGGCTCTTTCTTTCTTTTCTTCTTGAAGCTTGGCCTTTTTCCGATTCAATAATTTGGTATGTAAAGCCTTGTTTTTGGTATTTTTTTCAGGTCCTTTTGCCATGATTTATTTTCTTTAAATCTGTTTGCAAAGATAAACAAAGCTAACTGACAATATATTACAAATAACAAATGGAAGACAGCAATATTTTTTGTAAGAAAAAAACAATATATTTGAAAAAACAAACCATAAATCAACCAACCGAAGATGAAAAAAATACTATTATCCCTATGCTTATTATTAGCACTAAATACTTTTTCTCAAGAGAAAAAAATCTGGGCAAAATCGATTATCAATCAAAAAGCACCAAAACTGGTAGTAGAAAAATGGCTTTCAGAAAAACCTAAGACAAAAGGAAAATTTGTACTGATTGATTTTTGGGCTACCTGGTGCGGCCCTTGCAAAATAGCCATTCCTGAATTGAACCGTTTTAAAACAGAGTTTGAAAATAATTTGGTGGTGATTGGTATCAGCGACGAACCAAAAGAAAAAGTAGCCGCATTGACCGCTCCTCAAATTGAATATTACAGCGCCATTGACACACAAAGAAGCATGTACAACGCCTTAGAAGTAAAAGGAATTCCGCATTGCATTTTGATAGATCCCAATGGTATTGTCCGCTGGGAAGGCTATCCTTTATTAACCGGATATAGACTAAACTCTGAAGTAATAAAAGGTATTATCGAAAAATATAAAAGCAGCGATACTTCGAAACAGCTTTGATTTAAAATCTAAATATTTATCCACAAATTATTGTACATGTTTGTTATTATGACAATACAAATAATAATCATTTATATTTAAACCGAGATAAGTTAAATATCAAAATAAAGAAATGTAATGGGCGACTTGGGGAACATACACGAAAATTGTAAAAAGATATTTAGAGAAAATTTATTCAGTCATCCACTTGGGAACTATAATGGCTTTAAAGGTCATTTTGGCGGTACAAAGGCTAGTGATATGTATTATAAATTTATTTACAATGACAATTCTAAACGAAATTCAATAGGAGAAAATTTCCACCAATTAATTAACAGAATAAATGACAATTGGTTTGAAAATTATAAACCAACTAATGATTTAGATTATTATTTTTTTAACTACTTTCTGCTGTTATATTTATTCGTTGAAAGAGTTGATGTAATTTTTAAAGCTATCAATAAAGAATATAAATATTTTGAAAATTTTCCCACGCTGCAAACTATTAGAAAATGGTCAAATTTCATTAAACACCCTAAAGAATTTTTATTTACTTATTGGCCAATATATTATTTGGAGGGAAGTTTTCACAAAGAATTATTGTTATCTGATTTAAAAATTGATAAAGATTTTATCTTTAAACACTATGGTAGTGTAAAAAGTGAAAGACCTTTAAAATTGAAAAAAAACTGCAATGTATTTGTTGAAGTACCAGATTTAGAAAACATTACCAAAGAATTTTGCGATGAAATGAATTTCTTTTTTGATCTTCTCTGTTCTAATCAAATTTTAATCGACCATTTAGCAAATACATCAACAATTGAAGATTATTTTGATGAAGATTACTTGCATAATAGATTGTAAACATTGTCAGTGCCGACGGCACTCTATTAATATTTCGTCAAATGTAGATGGATTAAAATCGATCCCTACAAGATTTACCGAGCCTACGGCTCTTATTAGGCATGTAAAAATTCCATAGGAACGATTCATATTGTAGCAACGGATTTTAATCCGTTGGCTAGAAACAACAAACATTAAATTATTAAAAAATCGGTATCAAAACACCAAATCCCTAGCCCCGATAGCAGTGAAAATCCTTTTGTGCCGGTGTTCGGCACAAAAGATTGCAACGAATAGCGGGAAATTGCTTCGAATAAAAATTCTATTCCTTATTTTTGCGCTCTATAAAATTGAATTATGCTACAGAATCCAGAAAGATATACCATTACGGCGGCTTTGCCATATACTAACGGACCCATTCACATTGGGCATTTGGCGGGAGTTTACGTACCTGCAGACATCTATTCCAGATATTTAAGATTACAAGGAAGAGACGTTTTGTTTGTTTGCGGAAGCGACGAACACGGAGTTGCCATTTCGATGAAAGCCAAAAAAGAGGGCATTACGCCTCAGGAAGTTATCGACAAGTATGATGGAATTATCCGTAAATCGTTCTCTGATTTTGGAATTGCATTTGATAATTATTCCCGAACTTCGGCTAAGATTCACCACGAAACGGCTTCGGAGTTCTTTAAAAAATTATATGAAAAAGGTGATTTTATTGAAGAAGTAACCGAACAATTGTATGATGCCAAAGCTGATCAATTTCTGGCAGACCGTTTTGTTATTGGAACTTGCCCAAAATGCGGCAACGAAGAGGCTTATGGCGACCAATGCGAAAAATGTGGTTCGACTTTGAATGCTACTGATTTGATTAATCCAAAATCGACTATTACGGGAGAAACTCCTATTTTGAAATCGACAAAACACTGGTTTTTGCCATTGGACAGATACGATGCATTTTTAAGAGAATGGATTCTTGAAGGACATAAAAACGACTGGAAACCGAATGTTTACGGACAGGTAAAATCCTGGATTGACGGCGGATTAGAGCCTCGTGCGGTAACCCGTGATTTGGATTGGGGAATTGATGTTCCTGTGGAAGGAGCCGAAGGGAAAAAATTATACGTTTGGTTTGATGCGCCTATTGGTTACATTTCGTCAACTAAAGAATGGGCTGCGAGAGAAGGAAAGGATTGGACGCCATATTGGAAAGATGAAAAAACCAAGTTAGTTCACTTTATAGGAAAAGACAATATTGTTTTCCATTGTGTGATTTTCCCGGCGATGTTAAAAGCCGAAGGAAGTTATATTTTGCCTGACAATGTTCCTGCAAATGAGTTCCTGAATTTAGAAGGAAATAAATTATCAACTTCTAAAAACTGGGCGGTTTGGTTGCACGAATATTTAGAAGAATTCCCAAATCAACAGGATGTTTTGCGTTATGCTTTGACTTCGAATGCGCCAGAAACTAAGGATAACGATTTTACCTGGAAAGATTTCCAAGCTAGAAATAACAATGAATTAGTAGCGATTTTTGGAAATTTCATCAATCGCGTGGTGGTGTTAACCAATAAATATTACGAAGGAATTGTTCCAACTCCAAACGAACTTTCGGAAGTAGACGAACAAACTTTAGCCGAATTACAAGCCTATCCGGCGGTGATTTCAAGTTCATTGGAAAGATACAGATTCAGAGAAGCTTTAGGCGAAATGATGAATGCGGCCCGTTTAGGAAATAAATATCTGGCTGACGAAGAACCTTGGAAAGTGATTAAGGACAATCCGGAACGTGTACAAACCCAAATGTATGTGGCTTTGCAAATCGCTGCTGCTTTAAGTTCACTTTGCGAACCTTTCCTACCATTTACTGCCGCTAAACTGACTCGTATCTTAAAAATAGAGAATAAATTAAATTGGAGTACCATTACTGAAACTTCTGATTTAATGCCTGCCGGACACCAAATTGGTGAAGCCGAATTGTTGTTTTCTAAAATTGAAGACGAAGAAATTCAGAAACAAATAGACAAATTAGAAGCTACTAAAACAGCCAATATCGCTGAAAACAAAAAAGCCGAACCACAAAAAGACCTAATTCAGTTTGAGGATTTTGCCAAAATGGATTTACGCGTGGGAACCATTTTAGAAGCTGAAAAAATGCCAAAAGCTAACAAGCTTTTAATTTTAAAAGTAGATACCGGAATTGATGTTCGCACGATTGTTTCAGGGATTGCCGAAAGCTTTAAACCAGAAGATATCATCGGAAAACGCGTGACTGTTTTAGTAAATTTGGCTCCAAGAGCGCTTCGTGGTGTAGAAAGTCAGGGAATGATTTTGATGACCAATAACGCCGAAGGAAAACTAGTTTTCGTAAATCCGGATACTGAAGGTGTTGGGAACGGAGAGACGATAAATTAAAAGAAATACAATCATAAATTACACTCAATTGCCACACTTCCACGTGGCAATTGGTTTTTATAAACAAAAGGAAACATGAACAATGCAAAACCCAAACTGGCTTTAGCACTTGGAATACTTTGTATTTCCATCTTTCCTATTTTGGTTCGTTTACAATTAACTAACGGATTGATTTCTGCTTTTTACAGAATGTTTATTGCTGCGGTCTTATTAATTCCTTACGTTATTCTCAGCAAAAAATTCAAATTACCACCTACGAGAACAACATTACTTGCAGTAGTCTGCGGAATTGTATTTGCAACTGATATTGCCATTTGGAATATTGCCATTCAAAAATCGAGTGCAACCCAAGCTACTTTATTGGCTAATTTATCCCCTGTTTGGGTGGGTATAGGTTCGTTTTTGATTTTAAAAAACAAACCCTCGGTTAACTTTTGGATTGGAACCGCAATCGCCCTTATGGGAATGGTAACTTTAGTAGGTTTTGAAACTTTTGCCCAACTCAACTTTGACCTGGCCTTTGTACTCGCTCTTTTATCCGGAATGCTTTATGCTACTTATATATTAATCAGCAAGAACATCTTATCCCGGGTTGACATACTCTCTTTTATGAGTATTGTTCTGGTTTCTTCGAGTCTGTTTTTAGCCTTGGTTTGCGGAATTACGGAGGAAAACTTTAGTGGTTTTTCAAACACCGCCTGGTTGGTTTTGTTTATTCAGGGTGCTGTTTGTCAACTGACCGCTTGGCTGTTAATCAGTTATTCGACCCAACATTTACAAGCCACAAGAGTTTCACTGAGTTTATTAGGACAAGCCGTTTTGGCGACATTACTTGCCTGGTTATTTTTAGACGAAAAAATGAGCTGGCTCAGGATTATCGGTGCCGTTTTTCTACTTTTAGGAATTCGAATCACATTTTATAATAAACCAATCGGTTTTAAAAAATCCAGATAAACACATCTTTCTTTATAGTCACTTTTTTTTGAAATAAATCATCAAAATAATTTTTTGATTTAAGAAAAATAATACTTTTGCGACGTATTAATTATCTTAATAAACCAAAACATGAAAAAAATTACTCTATTTATTTGCCTGATTGTAACTACAATAATTCAAGCGCAATCAAGTAAGCAGATTTTTGAATCTCCAAAATTAAAAGAAGCCATTTCAACACACAAAACGGTAGCTGTATTACCATTTAAATCAACCATCTCATACAAAAGGCTTCCAAAGAATTTTAATCCGGAAACCAATGCCGAAGAGGAAAAAAAATCAGCGCTTAGCTTACAATCAGGACTATACACTTATTTATTAAGAAAATCATCAGATTATTCAGTTTCAGTTCAGGATCCTGAAAGAACTAATATTCTATTGAAACAAAATGGGAGTTTTGATAAACTTGACGAATTGACTCCAGATGCATTAGCAAAAATACTTGGTGTTGACGCTGTAATTAAATGTTCTTATGCTTATCAAAAAACAGGTAGCGAAGGTGGTGCAATTGTAAAAAGCTTACTAATTGGTTTTGGAACAGGAAAAGTAGCCACTTCTGATTTGACTATGAATCTTTATAATGCCAAAGACGGAGATTTATTATGGCGTTTTTACAAGCAAATGGATGAAGATGTAATGAGTAATCCTCAAGCTATGATGGAACACATGATGCGAAAAGTGGGGCGCAATTTCCCTTACGAAAAAAGTTAATTTGTTTTTTAAACATACACTAAAAGAGGCTCATTTGGCCTCTTTTGTTTTTTAAAGAAATGATTTCTTTAAAAGAAAATAAATCCCGAATTTGCAATAAAAATTAAATGATTATGTCTTTCAAAGTAATTGCCTTCGATGCCGATGATACCTTGTTTGTCAACGAAACCTATTTTTCAGAAACAGAAGAAAAATTTTGTGAATTAATGAGTGATTACCTGTCCCAACAAGGTCTTGCGCAAGAGCTTTTCAGAATAGAAATTGCTAATTTAAAAATCTACGGTTATGGCATTAAAGCATACATCCTTTCTATGATTGAGGCCGCAATGACTATTTCAAACAACACCATTTCGGTTGAAGTTATCGAAAAAATTATACAATATGGCAAAGAACTATTGGAAAAACCTATTGTACTCTTAGACGGTGTTGAAGAAACCCTGGCTGCCTTACATGGAAAATACAAACTAGTCGTAGCTACCAAAGGCGATTTGCTGGATCAGAGACGTAAATTACACAATTCAGGATTGGGAAAATATTTCCATCATATCGAAGTAATGTCAGACAAACAGGAACAGGATTATCTGGATCTGATTAAACGTTTGGAAATTAAACCCTCAGAATTCTTCATGATAGGTAATTCCTTAAAATCAGATGTTTTACCGGTTTTAGCCATAGGCGGACACGCAGCTCATGTTCCTTTTCACACCACCTGGGCACATGAAAAAATTGATCACGAAGTGAAACATGAAAACTTTAGTGCTTTTGAAAAAATTACTGAAGTTTTGAAAAAATTAAAATAATGAGATAAACTAAAAAAACGGAATAGTTATTGTACGTAAAAACATATGAAAAATAGCGTATGAAAAAATTATTCCAGTTTTTGTTTTTATTTTATTCATCAATATTGTTAAGTCAAACACTATTGACTTCTCATCCTATAGATTTTAAAAAATCAAAAAAAAACAATAAGAAACCAAATATTGAGAAATTAAGAACACTTAATGAAGTAGCACTCTCTGCAACATCTGATTTTAAAAATTCGGAAGAAAACAATCAAATTCTAAATATTGAAAATGAAAAAACACATGATGTATTCGTTTTTATAAAGGATATTGAGAAGATTACAATTTTAAAATATAATCGAGCATTATTCTTAAAAAGTGAGTATGTGTTTCCTCTACAAAATTTAGCAGATAAATCAATAATAGGATGCAGTTTTGGCCAGGATGGAAATCCGACTATTTATTTCTCGTCTAATATAATTGAGAATGTATCGCCATTAGTTTTGATTTCAATTTTAAAATGCAACTTAGAAAATAAAACACATACAATTTCCGATTTTAAATTTCCGGCTAATGAGGTTGCTGTAACAGTATTTCAGATGAATAATTCATTTCATATTCTGGCGAAACACAGAATTATGCAAGGATTAATCGTTTATACTTTTCAGGATACTAAAGTAGCAAAGAAAGGATTTGATTTTTCTTCTTTAACTTTTCAGCATAAAAATGGCAAAATGCTAAGATTTAATAATCTAATAAAAAATTATCCTATTGAAAAAATAGATGTTCATGATTATAATCCTTTGGACAAAGCTGTTAAAGTAAGTAAGCTTTATATTCAGAAAAATCACATTGTTCTAACATTCGATTATAATCCAAAACTAACTCAGGCATTTGATATTGATATAGAAAATCAAGAACTAATAGAGAAAAACTTTCCTCAAACGGTTCTTCAAGATCCAAAAAAGATGAGTAATTCTTTTTATCAGGATGGTAAGCTTTATCAAATTAATACAAGTAAATCAGAACTTTTACTGGATATAAAAGATTTTAATTCGGATCAAACTTTAAAAACCATTAGAGTTTTAAGTGAAGATGATAAAAGATCTAAAGATGTTCCTTTATTCATTCAAATAGACTCAAGAAAACCTGGTGAAATAAGAAGTCCTAAAAGATTTTTGCAACATTTACAGACTTTAGATATAGGTTTGTCCGTGTTTAAAAATAAAGAAAATACGTTGGTTACTTTTGGAGGAGTTCCAGTAATTAAAAAACAAGGGGCTTCATTTCGAAATCAAACTTATATAGTGAATAGATATGAAGAAGATGACCCGTATTTTAATGCAGAGTTTTCAACAATAGAACACTTTAAATCCGTTTACTTTCCACGTATATTAGATCATAATTTTGAATTTATAAATCAGGAACAGCCGCCGATAGGGATTGATAAGTTGTACTATTTTTTAGATATGAATAAAAAAATAACAATAAAGAATATATCAAAATATAATGATTATTATATTCTGGGTTATTATGATTTTGAGTCAAAACAATTTATAATGCGTAAATTTACTGACGGATTCAATTGATAAAAAAAAGGAATTGAGTTAAATAGATTAAAACTATTGTTGTATAAAAATCAAATAAGCTTACACCAATGGTTTTTATACGATTTTTAGTAACTTTACTCCACGTTTAACAAAAAACTCTCGATCATGTTATCAAAAAATATAGAAACTGCATTAAACAAGCAAATCCGCATTGAAGCCGAATCTTCACAAACTTATTTATCAATGGCTTGTTGGGCAGAAGCAAACGGACTCGAAGGAATTGCACAATTTATGTATGCTCAATCCGACGAAGAACGCGCTCACATGCTTAAATTAATTAAATATGTAAACGAACGTGGCGGACACGCACAAATCACCGATTTGAAAGCTCCTAAAACGACTTATACTACTTTCAAAGAAATGTTTGAAGCATTATACCAACACGAAATTTTCGTTTCTGATTCTATTAACGAATTGGTTCATATCACTTTTTCCGAAAAAGATTATGCTACTCACAACTTCTTACAATGGTATGTTTCTGAACAAATCGAAGAAGAGGCTACAGCTAAAACTATTTTGGATAAAATCAACCTAATTGGTGACGACAAAGGAGGATTGTACTTGTTTGATCGTGATATTCAGCAACTAACCGTAACAAGCTCTGTTGCTATAAATCCAAAATAAAAACGTTAAATTTTATTTAGAATACATAAAAATAATATTTTCTTTTTATATTTGCCTCAGTTTTAAAGCAAAAGCAAAGGTGAGCAAAAAGGACAAAGAGAAAGAGAAGAAAAGCAAGAAGAAAGACAAAAAGAAAAAAGAAGCTCTTAATGTCATCAAAAAAGTGGAAAACTGTAAATCTTCCTGTTGCGAAAAATTCAAAAAATCAGAAAACAAACGTTGCAAACGTTGTCCTATGTATGATTTGATCCAAAAAGTAGCCTAATTTTATATAGAAAAACCCATTCGTCGCCGCGAATGGGTTTTGTGTTTTTACCCAGAATCCACATTAGATTTTTTTTGTTTTTTTGTCTCGCAGATTATCGCAGATTTTATGCTTAAAAAATCCGTTTGAATCCGTTTAATCTGTGTTCCAATGCGTAATCCAGATTTATAAACTTGTCGTTTCAAGACCATAAAAAAAGTCGCTTACTAACTTTATAATAAGCGACTTTTTCTATATCAAAAGAGTTTACAACTCCCCTTTTTCGTTAATTTTCCTTTCCAGTTCAGCCTGAAACTCTTCCATTACCGGCTTCATGGTACTTTCAGGAATATCGGCAATTCTGATATACATTAAGCCATCAACAGCATTATTAAATAATGGATCAACATTAAAAGCAACCACTTTTGCATTTTGCTTGATGTATTTTTTAATCAACACAGGCAAACGTAAAATCCCAGGTTCTAATTCGTCTATAATTTTGTCAAACTTATTCAAATCGGCTTCGGTTTCATTGAAGATGAAATCCTTGTCGGCATCTTTTAGTTTTACTTTGTAGGCTTTCTTGGGATGAATGTATTGTGCAATATAGGGATCGTAATAATTCGATTTCATAAACTCAATCATCAACGATTTTGAAAAATCAGAAAATTGATTACTAATACTCACGCCGCCAATAAGGTATTTATGTTCCGGAAAACGCAATGTTGTATGGATAATTCCTTTCCAAAGCAAGAACAGCGGCATTGGTTTTTGCTGATATTCTTTGATGATAAAAGCACGTCCCATCTCGATAGACTGGTGCATGGTTTCAAACAATTCGGGTTCAAAACGGAAAAGTTCATTCAAATAAAAACCTTCAATTCCATGCTTAGGGTAAATTTCTGAACCCAATCCCATCCTGTAAGCACCTGCAATTTTTTTAGCTTCATCATCCCACAAAAACAAATGGTGGTAGTATTGATCAAACTTGTCTAAATCAATCGATTCATTAGTTCCTTCTCCTACTTCTCTAAAGGTAATTTCGCGCAAACGACCTATTTCATGCAAAATACTCGGAATTTTGTTGGCCTGTGCAAAAAACACTTCGTAATTCTTACTTTGCAACAATCGGCAATCGGTATCTCTTAAAGCATTTACCTCCGAAATTATTTTTTCTCCATTGGCAGGATTCGCTATTTCTTTAGGATTTCGGGTGATTTTTAGACTCGAAGGAGTAAGCAATTTGCTTTCTTTTTCAAAAGGATTAGCCAGCATATAGGTTTTCTTTCTCAGGAATTCCGAATAAGCTTCGATGCTTTCGTATTCGTTTTGTTCAGCAACCGAAATAGGTTTCCCAATTCTGACTTTAATTACTCTGTTTTTTTGACTAAACAATTCCGAAGGCAATTTAGCCGTGCGCAAAGTCCCGCTGATTTTAGAAAGAATGTAAAAAAGACGACTGTTTTTGGCATGAAAATAAATTGGAACAACAGGAACCTGTGCTTTTCTGATTACTTTGATAGCACCTTCTTCCCAGGGTTTGTCCACAACAAGTTGTCCGTCTTTATAACTGGAAACTTCTCCGGCAGGAAACATTCCCAGTGGTTTCCCATCACTTAAATGACGTAAGGTTTCTTTGATTCCTAACACACTGGATTTGGCATCCTTATGATTTTCAAAAGGATTTACCGGCATGATGTATTGCTTTAAAGGAGCAATTCTATGCAATAAAAAATTGGCAATAATCTTAAAATTTGGCTCTCTTTCAAGCATTAATTTCAATAACAAAATACCATCAATTCCTCCAAGCGGATGATTAGAAATGGTGATATAAGCTCCGTCTTTAGGTAAACGTTTATAATCTTCTTCGGGAATTTCGAATTTTATCTGCAAGTCGTCCACAATTCCATTTAAGAAATCAATTTCTTTTAAATGTTTGTTGCGGTTATACACTTTATTTAAAGTGGAAATTTTCAGTACTTTCATTAATAGCCAACCTGATAAAGTCCCTAATGCTCCGTATTTCTCAACATTGATTGCTTTTGCAACTTCTTTGGCCGTAACTAAACCCATTTACTTTTTATTTTTTTTGAGAGAAAAACAAAGATAGAAAAAAACTCCATTATCCGACTATGAGCCTAATTTGATTTTAAAGCAAATTCAGTATTAAAAAAACACTGAATCGACAAAATAAATGCAGTCAATATTTTAAAACAACAACAAAACATTTTCTAAATTAGACTATAACCTTAAGAAAGTTTTATAATCCGACCGATTTATTTTTTAGTATTTTTGGGAATCAAAAAAAGAAAATGAATGAGAATTGTATCTTATAATGTCAATGGAATTCGGGCAGCAATTTCAAAGGGATTAATTAATTGGTTAGAACTGGCAAAACCGGATGTGGTTTGCCTTCAGGAAATTAAAGCTACCCCGGATCAACTTCCGTTGTTAGACTTTGAATTAGTAGGTTACCCTTATCATTATTGGTTTCCGGCCACTAAAAAAGGCTATAGTGGTGTTGCCATTTTATCAAAAATAAAACCCAACAACGTAGTTTATGGTACCGGAATTGAGCACATGGACTTCGAAGGAAGAACTGTTCGCGTGGATTTTGATGATTTTTCGGTTATGAGTTTGTATTTGCCATCGGGAACTAATATCGAAAGACTCAATCATAAATTCATGTTTATGGATGATTTCCAAAACTATATCAATAATTTAAAAAAGGAAATTCCGAATTTGATTATTTGCGGCGATTATAATATTTGTCACGAAGCCATAGATATTCACGATCCTGTTAGAAACGCAAAAGTCTCTGGTTTTCTTCCCGAAGAACGTGCCTGGCTGGATGCTTTTTTGAAAAATGGATTTATTGACAGTTTCCGATTTTTAAACAAAGAACCCGGCAATTATTCCTGGTGGACGGTGCGTGTAAAAACCGCAAGAGAAGACAACAAAGGTTGGCGTATTGATTATTGCCTGGTAAGCGAACCATTGAAAGACAGAATCAAGAAAGCACTTATTTTGCCCGAAGCAAAACATTCTGACCATTGTCCCGTTCTTGTAGATATAGAATAAATAGCAATTTCAATGGAAATAGCAATGACAAAAAAACAATTAGGTTTCAATAAAATTAAATAAAAATGATAAAAAAAATCTCCTTAGGCTTGTTAGTTTTAGCACTTTCGACCTCTTGTGTTTCTAAAAAAATATACACTGATTTAGAAAACAAATACACCGATTTAAAGAAAGAAAACAGAAGCTTAGCTGATGAAAACGCCGATCTTTTAAAAACCAAAAATCAACTGGAATTAGATCGTGATGCGCTAAATAACGAATTAAGCAAACTCAAATCTGAGCGTGATAAATTGACCGCCGACCAAAAAGCGCTAAACGAAAAAATGGCTCGTTTACAGGATTCATACAATGCTTTGGAAAAAAACAGCAACGATGCGTTGCAGTCTAATTTGAAGAAAAACCGTGATTTATTAGCTGAATTAGAAGCCAAACAAAAAGCCTTAACAATCGAACAAGAACGCTTAAGTAAAAGCGCACAACGTTTGAAAGAGTTAGAGGATATGATTGCTGCCAAAGAAGCAACGATGCGAAAACTGAAAGAAACCTTATCAAAAGCCTTAAACGGATTTGAAGGCAAAGGATTGACCGTAGAACAAAAAAACGGAAAAGTGTATGTTTCTATGGAAAACAAATTACTTTTTAGTTCCGGAAGTTGGTCAGTAGGATCTGAAGGGAAAAAAGCAGTAGAAGAACTAGGAAAAGTTCTGGCTGATAATCCGGAGATTTCAGTACTTATTGAAGGGCATACCGATAATGTTCCTTATGGCGGTTCAGGCCCAATTGCTGATAACTGGGATTTATCGACTAAAAGAGCTACGGCTATCGTAGGGATCTTAAGTGAAAACCGAGGAATTGACAAAAAGAATTTGACCGCTGCCGGAAGAGGAGAATTTTCGCCTTTGGCCACTAATGAAACAGCTGATGGAAAAGCGAAAAACAGAAGAATTGAAATTATTTTGACACCAAGATTAGACGAAATTGCCGAAATGTTGAACGAAATCAACTAAGCATTTTAAGTAAAAGTTAAAAAAGGTTCGAAGTACTGCTTTGAACCTTTTTGATTTAAATACTTTTCACGAACCTTTGTAACTTTGTTTTTTAACCTTTTTGAATAGATAAAATGAAATACACAACCTTACCCAATACGGATATAAAAGTCAGCAAAATATGCCTTGGCACCATGACTTTTGGCGAGCAAAACACCGAAGCCGATGGTCATGCCCAAATGGATTATGCGGTAGAACATGGTGTTAATTTTTTTGATACTGCCGAAATGTATTCGGTACCGGCACGAGAAACAACCTATGGGAGCACCGAAAAAATCCTGGGAAGCTGGTTTAAGAAATCGGGCAAAAGAAAAGAAATTGTGTTGGCATCTAAAATTGCGGGACCGAATCCGAATTTTACTTACATGCGCGAGAAAAATGATTTTTCGCCTGCCAGTATCAAATATGCCTTAGACAAAAGTTTACAGCGCCTACAAACGGATTATATTGATGTTTATCAATTGCATTGGCCGGAACGAAAAACCAATTTCTTCGGGCAACGTGGTTTTAAAGTTCAGGATGATATTTGGGAAGATAATATCCGATTGGTGTTAGAAACCTTAGAAGGTTTTATCAAAGAAGGGAAAATAAAACACATTGGACTTTCCAATGAAACGCCTTGGGGAATTATGCGTTTTCTGGAGGAAAGCAAGTATAATAAATTACCCAAAATCAAAACCGTTCAAAATCCATATTCCTTATTAAACCGTCTTTTTGAAGGAGGTTCTGCCGAGATTTGTATCCGGGAAAATTTGGGCTTACTAGCTTATTCACCATTAGCTTTTGGCGTTTTGTCCGGGAAATTTTTAACCGGTTTTGATCATCCAAATGCCAGAATCAGACTGTTCCCCCAATTTTCAAGATACAATAGCGCCGAATGTACTCAGGCTACTAAACTATACAGCGAAATTGCAAAAAAGCATGGTTTATCATTAGCTCAAATGGCTTTGGCTTTTGTAAACCAACAGGCTTTTGTTACCAGTAATATTATTGGAGCAACTAATCTGGCGCAATTAAAAGAAAATATCGGATCGATTGATGTGGTTTTATCGGAAGAAATTATCAATGAAATCAATGCCGTTCATGCTGTTGTTCCTGATCCTGCGCCTTAATTTTTTTCTCTAACCGTATTATAATTTTACTTAACCGCAAAGAGAGCAAAGTTTTTTCGCAAAGAACACAAAGGAAAATTAAAAAATCTTAGTGTCCTTCGTGCCTTCTTAGTGGGCTTTGTGGTTAAATTTTAAAATTCAAATTCCTCTTTTACCGCTAAAGAATCCACTGCTGTTGTATCTTTTACTTTTATACGAAGTAATGATTTTGCGGGACCTGTTAAAATGGTAGCCTGACTTTTAAAAATAGTGTCGTCGATAGTCAACAATCCTCTTCGAATCATCAAATCCGTTAAAAAAGAAACTTGTTTTACCGCCGATTCTCTTAGATTGCCTTCGTCGTTAAACTGATACATGAATTTTTTTGGACTTGGAATAATTCGGGCAAGATAGAGGCATTCGTTAAAAGTCAAATCGGCTGGAGTTTTCTGGAAATAAAACTGTGCCGCTTCGCCAATTCCATATACATTTGGTCCCCATTCGATGATATTAAAATACACTTCAAGCATGCGTTCTTTGCTCACAATCCGATTGTTTTCTAGTATATAAACCAGTAGAATTTCTTCCAGTTTTCTGGATAAAGTTTTTTCTCTGGTCAAAAAAACGTTTTTGATTAACTGCATACTGATGGTACTGGCACCCCGGGCAAATTTTCGGGTTCTAATATTTTTAGCAATCGACTGTTTGAAAGCTTCGTTAATAAAACCATGATGCGAAAAGAACGAAGGATCTTCGGTGGTCAGGACACATTTTTGCAAATAAGGCGAAATTTGATCCAGCGGAGTATAATTCACATTAGCCGTACCCACTAAAACCGGACGCTGCATAACGCCATTAATGATGGCACGATAAATAAACTCACTATTGAGTTTTGTTAAATTTGCCTCGCCATATTTGGTAATCTTTAGATTTTCTTTCTTTAAATTACTGTTGAAAACCAAATCGTTTGCTTTGTTTTTATTGTATTTAAAATCCAAATTATAATCAAAAGTTCCTTTGGCTTCCATACCTTGAAAATTAGTAAACAATCCATCAGGAAGCGAAGTGATAAAATCCTGTGCTTTCATCTTTGGAATGTTGACTTTAAGTCTATAAATGGTATCTTCTTCGGTTTCGTAAGCCAGGTAGGGGTGCAATTTTATTCTGTTAAATTGTACTGTCGAGCTGCTGTCAACTGAAACGAAATCAGAGCCTAAAAGCAGGCGGTAATCAAAACGGGCGTTTTTAATCAGTACATCTTTTCGGGCAATTTTAGCATGATTGATTTTCAAATTGGCAATAGAAGTAAAACCGTCAATATGCAATTCACCGCCACTTTTGTCAATGTTTTCAATATTAAGCCGGATGGAATCAAAACTGGAAATCAAATTGTAACGTTCATCAAAATAAGGAACTTTGATAGCTCCTGTATCGATATTAAAAAAGCGAATGTCAGCCTTTTTATTTCTAGGGTCGGCAAAACCTTTTATTTTCCAGCGTTGGGCAAAAGTATTGGTTTTTACATGAATCGAAGTTTCGAGTTCTTTATTTGCCAATACTAATTTTTTGATGTCAATTGTGGCTCTTTTTCCGTTATCATCGAGTTTGAATTTCAGGTTTTCGACTTCCATATCAGTCGGAATTAAATGGAGTACTTTCGAGATAATCCGGTAAGCAAAAGCGGCATAATCTCTCTTATCGCTGCTTTGTTCTTCGTCTTTATTTCTTTTTAAAAAAGCGGCAAAATTTTTGACTTTCCCTTTTTTTGTTAGCTGAACATAGCCGTTTTTAATTTCTAAAGTTCCTAATTGAACGTCGCCAACAAATAAACGCCAGATATTGACCGAAGTTCTCATTCTTTGGATATTGAACAGGGTATCAGCATTTTTTGGAACTAAAGTAATATCGGTTAAATTGATGCACGAAAGTCCTTCGAAAGCAGCTTTTTTTACGACAAAATGGCTATTGTAATCTACTTCCATCTTGTTTGCCGTTTTAGTGATAATTTGCTGCAAAAGCATTTCTCTGAAGCTAAAAAGTCCAATAATTGTAACGAATAGAAAAGCAACAAGAATTTTGGCAACTAAGATTATTTTTTGTCTTCGGGTTTTCATGAATTAGAACACATTTTGGCAACAGGCTAAAATAACAACTTTTTTTATTGGATTCAGAAACTTAACTTAAACTTTAGGAAATACTTTGTTTTTAAGACATTTTTAAAAGCAAAATATTTTCAGTTTTTTTTAGTTTTCAACTATTTTGTATACTCTTTTTTGGATAAAAGACTGCAAGTCAGCAAGCTATGAAACTATGTTAAAACCCTTGAAAACACTGGAGTTTACGAGTGTTTTTATCTAAATTTGCACACTCAAAAAAAAATAAAAATAAACATGAAAAAAGTTATTTTATCGGTAGTAGCCGTTTTAGCATTTGCATTTACTAATGCTCAAGAAACTAAAGAAACTGTAAAATTAGGAGTTAAAGCCGGAGCTAATTACGATTGGTTATCAACAGGTGCTGCATCAGTTTATGATTTACGTCCGGAAGTAGGATACCATGCAGGTTTAGTGGCTGAATTCAAATTTTGTGATGCGTTTTCTATCCAGCCTGAGGCTTTGTATTCATTCTCTAAATACAGTTTTGACGGAAACGGAAACACAAGTGGCAACGAAATAGAAATTAGCGAAATAGCTGTACCGGTTATTGCTAAATTTTACCTTGTTAAAGGTTTGTCTTTAGAATTAGGACCTCAGGCTAGTGTAATTGTAAAAACAAAATTAACTGGTGAAGATGCTGAAGCTAATTTTAGAAAATACAATATTGCTGCTGCTACAGGTTTAGCTTATGATTTTAACATGGGTGCTTTTATCCAAGCAAGATACACCTATAATTTCTTGGATTTACAACATGGTGCAAACGGAAACAACCGTTTTGGAATCCAGGCTTCTGTAGGTTACAAATTCTAATATTTTTTAGAAATACTTATCAAAAACCACGCAAATCGCGTGGTTTTTTTATGCCTAGTTACAGCTAAGCATTTCGAAATCAAAAACAAAGACTTATCTTTCGTAACTAAATTAAAATAATCCATGAAAGATATCAATCGCATTAATAGAAATACAAAAGCAGCGGCAGTACTGATTTTTGTAACCATTTTGCTTTTAATAAGCAATTATTTCATGGGTTTGAATTCCAAAAAAACCAATGAAACAATTAAAGCCATTTACAATGATCGTTTAATGGTTAGCCACTATGTTTTTCAGTACACTCATGCTATTTATCAAATTAAAGAAACTGCCAATACCCTAAAAATAATCGATTTTGAAAAACAACAATTTATCCTAAGCCGTTTAAAAACAATTCACCAAATTGACAAAAAATACCTGAAAACAATTTTGACTCCGGACGAAAAAAAACAATTCCGGATTTTTCAAAATCAATGTATTGCCATACAAACCCAAAATAAAGATAAAAACTGGCAAAAAATGAGTTTGTTAAGTGAACAAAGCTTGGGCAGTTTAGCAATTTTAGCCCGAATTCAGGTTGACGAAGGCAAAACGGCACTGATAATAGCTAATGCCTTGCATGATGGCAATCAATTTTTTGCTCAATTTGAGATTGCTTTGTATATTATTTTAGCCTGTCTTTCAGCTTATTTATTAGTGTTAAAAAAAATGAAAGTCAAAATAAAAATTCCTGAAAACCCCAGTATGAATTAAAAGCAAGCCAATTATACAAAAACATATCCAAAGTAAAACTTCCGGATATGTTTTCCACTTGCAATTATATCTTAATCTAGTGTTAATCCCGGTATTTTTCGAATAGAAAAATTATTTTTTAATCTATATTTGAAATGGACTAAAAATGTATATTGTATGAATACTGTAAAACCCATCTTTCTTTCTCTATTGTCTGCCTTGATTTTAGCAGGATGTGGAGCCCAAAAAACATCTAATTACAAATCGTTTACCCCAATAACCGAAATTGGAAGTATTGCTAAAAAGAAACCCTTAACCGAAACAGAATTAAAGCGTTGGAGTCATTATGACATTATAAAAGATACCGTACCCGGCATGAGTGTGGACAGGGCTTATGCTGAATTATTACAGAAAAGAAAATCCAAAAAAGTAATTGTGGGCATTGTCGATTCGGGAGTAGATATTGAACACGAAGATTTAAAATCAATCATTTGGACAAATCCAAAAGAGATTCCGGGAAATGGTATTGACGATGATAAAAACGGCTATGTTGATGACATTCACGGATGGAATTTTCTGGGCGATATTACTAAGGAAAATTTAGAATACGAAAGAATTGTCAAAGACAAAAGCATTGCTGACGAAGCCACTTATCAGGCTGCCAAAAAATTTAACGACAAAGTTGTTGCCGAAGCTCCATTGTACAAAAAACACTATACCAAGTTATTGAATGACATGCAGGAAGCCGATAAAATTATTGCTCAACAACTGGCTAAAAGTGTTTATACGGCAGCAGACTTAGACGCAATAGCATCAGAAGATCAATTGGTTCAAAAAAGCAAAATGGTCATGAAACAAATGTTTTCTTATGGCATGAGCATAAAAGGATTAGAAGACACATTTAAAAAAGAAATCGAGAAAAACGAATCGATTATAAACGGTGATAATCTAAAACCGGATTACCGAAAAGTACTTGGAGACAATCCAAATGATATTACTAACAACTCTTATGGTAACAATAATGTGATAGGCCCTGATAAGGACGAAGCACTTCATGGAACTCACGTAGCAGGAATTGTTGCTCAGCTGAGAAACAACAATATTGGAGGAGACGGAATTGCCGACAATGTAGCAATTCTTACCGTGCGTGCTGTTCCAGATGGTGACGAGTACGACAAAGACATTGCTCTGGCCATTCGCTATGCTGTAGATAATGGTGCAAAAGTAATCAACGGAAGTTTTGGGAAAGCCTTTTCTCCACATAAAAACTGGGTTTTTGACGCCATAAAATACGCCGCCGAAAAAGATGTACTCATTGTTCATGCCGCAGGAAATGACGCAAAAAACATTGATTATTTCGATAATTTCCCTAATGATTCTGAGGATAGAAAAACCGAGTTCTCCGATAATCTAATCACTGTAGGTGCTTTGAATTTTGAATATGGATCTAACATTGTAGCCGGTTTTTCGAACATTGGAAAAATTAATGTGGATGTTTTTGCTCCCGGAGTAAAAATTTATGCCTCTATTCCTAATAATGAATATAAATTTTTAAAAGGAACATCAATGGCTGCGCCTAATGTAGCCGGAGTTGCAGCATTAATCCGTTCTTATTATCCTAAATTAAAAGCCGCTCAGGTAAAACAGATTTTGATGGAATCAGGAGTGGCAATCAATAAAGAAGTAGTTGTAGGAGGAAATGCCAAAGATATTCGTCCGTTTAATGAATTATCAAAAACAGGAAAAATAGTAAACGCCTACAATGCCATTTTAATGGCAAATGCAATGGCAAAAAAATAATATTAATCTAATGGAAGAACGACAACATTCTCAGGATACTCGCAATTAAAAATTTTCACACGAAGCTGTCTTCCAGCAAGCAGGTTACACCAATAAACACGAATTTATAAACTGTTTAATTACACTAAATCAATTAAAAAAAGAATTTGTGTTATTCGATTTTAATTGATTAGAATTAGTGACAATTCGTGTAATTCGTGTCCCACTTTTTTCAAAAGCGAATACCTTACAACATTCTTCCATTTTTTTATTAGATACAAATGAAAAAGATTCTTTTAACAGCCTGTATTGTATGGAATAGCTTTTCTCTTTTTGCCCAAAACACCAGCTATTGGCAACAAAAAGCAGATTATAAAATGGACGTATTTATGGATACCGAACGTTTTCAATACAAAGGAAAACAAGAATTAATTTATACCAATAATTCGGCTGACACCTTAAAGAAAGTATATTATCATTTGTACAACAATGCTTTTCAACCGGGAAGCGAAATGGATTCCAGAGCCCAAAACATCAAAGATTCCGATGCCCGAATGGTTACAAAAACCAAGATTGATGGTACAGAAGTAAAACAAAGTCGGATTAAAAGTTTAAAACCCAATGAAATTGGCTATTTAAACATTAGTAATTTCAAACAGGATGGTGTTGCTGCGAAAACAAAAACAACAGGAACAATTTTAGAAGTTTTTTTGGCAAAGCCAATTCTGCCTCATTCTACAACTACTTTCACATTGAATTTTGACGGACAGCTTCCGGTTCAAATTCGCCGTTCAGGCAGAAATAACTCAGAAGGAGTAGCACTTTCCATGGCGCAATGGTATCCTAAAATAGCCGAATTTGATTTCGAAGGCTGGCATCCCGATCCCTACATTGCCAGAGAGTTTCATGGAGTTTGGGGCAACTTTGATGTAAAAATAACTATCGACAAAAACTATGTTTTAGGAGCTACAGGCTATTTGCAAAATCCAAACGAAATAGGTCATGGTTATCAGGAAACCGGAGTAGAAGTAAAACATCCAAAGAAAACTAAAAATCTAAGCTGGCATTTTGTAGCTCCCATGGTGCATGATTTCACCTGGGCTGCCGATAAAGAATACCTGCATGATGTGGTAAAAGGACCAAATGATGTCGATTTGCATTTTTTATATAAAAACAACCCTAAAATAATCGAAAACTGGAAGAATGTCCAGCCTTTGATGGTTAAGGTAATGGATTTGTACAATAAACACATTGGCAATTATCCATACAAACAATACTCTTTTATTCAGGGTGGCGATGGCGGAATGGAATATGCTATGTGTACTTTGATTTTAGGAAACGGAACGCTGGAAGGGATTTTTGGAACTGCCACTCATGAACTGGGACACTCCTGGTTTCAGCATGTTTTAGCTTCTAATGAATCAAAACACGCCTGGATGGACGAGGGTTTTACCACTTATGTGCAGAATTTGGTAACTAATGAAATGGCAGCAAAAAAAGTACAAAATCCTTTTAAACAAAATTATGTTCTTTATACTGATTTAGTAAACTCTGGCAAGGAACAGCCACAAACCACACATAGTGACCGATATGATGAGAACAGACCTTACAGTATTTCGTCTTATATCAAAGGAAGTATTTTCCTGTCGCAGTTGGGATATTTAATTGGTCAGGATAAATTAGCCGAAACCATTAAAAGATTTTATCAGGATTTTAAATTCAAACATCCTATACCTAATGATATTAAACGCACTGCCGAAAGAGTTTCGGGAGCAGAACTCGACTGGTATTTAACCGACTGGACGCAAACCACTAATACCATCGATTACGGAATTACAGCCGTTACAGAAAACGACAAAAATACGGTTGTCAATTTAGAACGAATAGGCAGAATGCCAATGCCTATCGACTTGCAGGTAGAATATGTAGATGGAACAGTGGAAAGTTTTTACATTCCGTTGCGTATGATGTATTTTGAAAAAGAAAATCCTAATCCCGATGTAAAAAGAACGGTATTGAGTGATTGGGCCTGGGCAAATCCGAAATATGAATTCAATATTGGAAAACCTAAAAGCACTATCAAAAAAATCACCATTGACCCAAGCGGTTTAATGGCTGATGTGAAAATGACTAATAATGTTTTTGAGATGAAATAAATTCAAACTTAACAATATGTTTTTTTGACGAACTGAAATTTAAAACTTTTAAAATCCGTAACTTAGTGTTCCGCTAAACAACGTGGTTATGAAAGCATTATTGTACTTTATCCTGATCCTGACACTGCAATCCTGCGCTACAAAAAAGTATATCAAGACACAACTACTGCCTGAAGGAATTAAATCGGCAACCGAAGAAACATATAAAGTGGTCGATAATGAGCAACAACTTTTGCAAAAAAAAGAAATGATTTTTACCGCAAATGGTCGTATAAAACATTCTAAAACAGTTGATGCCGAGGGCAATATAATACAGGAAACAAAAAAGAAATTATGGTTTATTGTAGAACTATATCCCGGTAAGGAAACCTATTATTGTAAAACACGATGGAAACCGGGGCAACGCGAGCGCATTAGCTGCTACACCCGAAAACAGTACAAGGAAAACGAAAGTATTTATCATTACAATGCCGATGGAACTATCGATAAGATTGTAGATAATTTTACAACTTTTTACACCCAATATTTTTATTACAGCAATAATGAACTTTCGAGAATTGTTGTTAAAGACAAAAACAACCAACTTATTGACGAAATTTTGATACGTTGTGAAAGCAAAGATGAAAAAGGAGCCTGCTTAAAAGAAACCCGAATTTCAATTATAACAAAAAATAAAGAAGTAAGACAGCTCTCTGCAAATTATTAATACCACCAAGCATTTTTCAGTACATTACCAAAAAAATAAAAACTACTGAATCACTTTAATTCTTGGCACTAATAAAGCAATTAGAATTCCAAATACTCCGATAAAAGCAAATGAGAATCGGAGTCCAAATAATTCGGCGATGTAACCAATGACGGGCGGTCCCATTAAAAAACCAAGGAAACTCACACTGGATACAGCCGTTAGCGCTTCGCCGGGAGGAATGGTTGGGTGTTTGCCCGCGATGCTATACAATGTAGGCACAATAGTCGATACGCCTAATCCTACCAGCATAAAACCGATGGTTGAAGGAATTAAAAACGGCAAAAACACCGCTGTAAAAAGTCCTGTAGAGATTAAAATTCCTCCTGTTTGTAATACTGTTTTTCTACCAAATTTATTAATCATTCCATCACCCAGAAAACGTCCGGTAGCCATCATAATCATAAAAGAAGTATAACCCAGAATAATTAATGGCCCAGGTGCCTGAACAATATCTTTAAAATACAATCCGCTCCAATCGAACATAATGCCTTCACTGGCCATGGATCCAAAACCAATTATTCCCAGCCAAATTAAAGCCGAATCAGGTTTTGAAAATAGTTTTTTCTTCTCCGGGGCTTTTCGTTTTTCTTTGGCTTTGACCAAAAATTTATAATTGAAAATAATAAGTAATGCCGTGATGATTCCCACAACAATAAAATGATGGTAAGGAGTTAAATTCAAAGCCAACATTCCCAGTCCAACCAATGCTCCTGTAAAACCGGCAAAACTCCACACACCGTGAAAAGAAGCCATAATAGTTCGCTTAAAAAGTTGTTCGGTATAAACGCCCTGAGTATTTACGGCAATATTGTTCATGTTCCCAAATATCCCAAACACATACAGTCCTAAAGCCAATTGCCAGGCAGTAGTTGCCAAACCTAAATTAGTCAAACAAAAAGCATACATACTCAAAGACAATACCACCAGGCGATGACTACCAAAACGAGTAACTAATTTTCCTGAAAATGCCATCATAGTCAACTGCCCCACAGGCAAGGCAAAAAGAATAGACCCCAAATCGGCATCACTAAGTTGCAGTGCGACTCTGATATCCGGAATTCTACTCGCCCAGGTTGCAAAACACAATCCCATTCCGAAATAAAAAGACGAAACAGCAATACGCACTCTGTTTAAATAAGAAAGTTTAGCATTTCTAAAACTCTTCTTAATCTTTCCTTGTGCTCTAAAGCTTCCTATAAAATTTAATCGTAACAAAGGCTTTGTGTTTTAGGGATTGAAGATGCAAAAATACGAAAAGCAATCTTGGCAGTTTGCTAATTTGGTTTTAGTAACCTATAATACATCGTTATCGTTTATAAGTTTATGGAATAAGGCTTTATAATGGAACACAGATAAAACAGATTTTGACAGATTCACACAGATTTAATAAAAAATAACCGCACATTCGCAGATTTATTTAATCTGCAAATGTGCGGTCAATATCATTAATAACACATTTATAAATCAACCACTCTTTTTTCCTGACTACTTTGGATTGCGGCTTCAATAATTTGCATTACTCTTGCACCATCCTGAGCTGTAACGGGTTCAACAGTATCGTTGATGATGGCATTGTAAACCCCGTCAAAAAAGTCATAATAATTCCCTTTAAGCGTTGGAATTTTGCCGTGCATAATTTTTCCATCAATTTCGGTATGCAGAAAACCTTCTTTTTCCAGCGGTTCCGTTCCCCAGGAATCCAAATTTGGTTTCTTCATTACTTTCAAATCGTCTTCCTGTACATCGCCCCTTGGTTTTAAGAACGAACCTTTTTTTCCATGAATGACATAAGCCGGATTCGGTTCACGCACAAAGAAACTCGCTTTCAAACGCACTCTGAAATCAGGATAATACAACAAAACATCGACCCAATCATCCACAACCGAATTCTCACGCGTAGTTCTGATATCGGCAAAAACAGCTTTTGGAAAACCAAACAAATACAAGGCCTGATCAATTAAATGCGGTCCTAAATCTTTCAGAATTCCCGAACCTGAATTCACAGTTTCCTTGTGTTGTTTTGGACTCAAAAGCGGATTATATCGGTCAAAATGAAATTCGGCTTCCACAATTTCGCCCAGAGCACCGTCTAATAGAATTTGTCGTACCGTTTTCAAATCGCTGTCCCATCTTCTGTTTTGGAAAACGGCTAACTTCAATCCTTTTTCTTTCGCTAAATCAGCTAATTCATCGGCTTCGGCAACGGTGGTGGTAAATGCTTTTTCTACAATGGCATGTTTCCCTGCTTCCAAAACTCGTTTCGCATATTCAAAATGTGTGTCGATTGGTGTATTAACTACTACCAAATCAATTGTATCGTTAGCTAAAATTTCCTCCAAAGAAGCATAACTCTTCACTTGAGGATAATCTTCCTGGATTAATTTTTTACTTCTTTCCCAGGAACCTAATAATTCAAAACCGGGATGCAATTCTAAAAATGGTGCCTGGAATACTTTCCCAGACATTCCATAAGAAAGTAAGGCTGCTTTTATTGTTTTCATATTTTTATTTTTTGTCAAACATTAAAAATTATTTTTTCTTCACCATTAAGAGATTAAGTAAATTAAGCTTTGACTCTAATGAAACTTAATTTCTTAATGGTTTATTTATCATTGTTACTATTAAATTATCTTGGTTTTGCTCTTTCGTATTGTGAAGGCCAAGCGACATCTGTTGCTAATGCTTTCGCAAAATTTAATCCTAAATTAGGGTCACGCAATGATGCTCGGGCAAACAAAACCAAATCGGCTTTTTCGCTCGTCAGTATTTCTTCGGCATGGCTGGCTTCGGTAATTAAACCAACGGCTCCCGTTAAGATTCCTGTTTCTTTTTTAATTTTTTCGGCAAAAGGGACTTGGTAACCCGCCTCCAATGGAATTTTTTGGTGCGAAACCAATCCACCTGAAGAAACATCAATCAAATCGACTCCTTTTTCCTTTAGAATTTTCGAAAATTCGATAGATTCTTCAACATTCCAACCACCTTCAGCCCAGTCTGTAGCTGAAATTCGAACAAACAAAGGCAAATGCTCAGGCCATTCGGTTTGTACTGCCTCAAGAACTTCTATCGTAAAACGGATTCGGTTTTCAAAACTTCCGCCATATTCATCTGTTCTGGTATTCGATAAAGGCGATAAAAATTGATGATTCAAATACCCATGAGCGGCATGAATTTCGAGCACTTCATAACCCGCCTGAACCGCTCTTTTAGTTGCTGCTTTAAAATCGGAAATTAATTGATGGATTGCCTTTTTATCTAAAGCAACTGGCGTTTCATCATCATGATACCCAATTGCCGATGGCGCTACGGTTTGCCATCCGCCTTGTGAAGCATCGAGCTTTTTATTGCCTTTCCAGGGTGAGGAAACACTGGCTTTACGACCGGCATGTGCCAATTGAATTCCCGGAACTGCATTCTGACTTTTGATAAAAGCGGTAATAGCCTTCATTTTTTCGATATGTTCGTCTTTCCAAATCCCCAAATCTTCGGGCGAAATTCTACCTTCGGGAGCTACCGCAGTCGCTTCCTGAATAATCAATCCCGCTCCGCCGCTGGCGCGACTTCCTAAATGTACCAAATGCCAATCGTTAGCAAAACCATCTTCTGACGAATATTGGCACATTGGAGAAATCACAATTCGGTTTTTAAGGGTACAATCTTTAATTTTTATAGGAGAAAATAATGGAGATGCCATAGTATTTATTTTTTAGAGAAACGTAAAGTTACACTTCACAAAGCAAAATGAAAATTATTAACAAACATTTATTACCCAAGCTAATGGTAAATCTTTGCAACTAAAACAGAAAATGTTACTTTAGCCGAAAATAAAAGAATAGAAAATTAAAAAATGGAAATAATTATCAAGCTTTCTCAATTTTTATTGAGTTTATCATTACTAATTATACTGCACGAACTAGGACATTTTATTCCTGCTAAATTATTCAAAACCAGAGTCGAAAAATTCTATTTGTTTTTTGATGTAAAATATTCGCTGCTAAAAAAGAAAATCGGTGAAACCGAATATGGAATTGGCTGGCTGCCATTAGGTGGTTACGTAAAAATTTCCGGGATGATTGACGAAAGTATGGACAAAGAGCAAATGGCCTTGCCTCCACAACCTTGGGAATTTCGTACTAAACCGGCCTGGCAACGTTTGATTATTATGTTGGGCGGAGTTACAGTGAACTTTATCTTAGCTTTCATTATTTACATTGGGATGGCTTTTGTTTATGGCGATACGTATATTGCTAATTCTGACATGAAAGACGGACTTTTAATTGAAAGCCCTGCAATGATCAAAGCTGGTTTTAAAACCGGAGATAAAATTCTTGCTGTGGATGGAACTAAAATTATCAAATTTGATAATACAATCGACCTTAAAATAGCAATGGCTAAGGAAGTACTTATCGAAAGAAACGGTGCTCAACAAACCATTAAAATGCCTAATGATATTGTTGATCAGTTATCCAAATATAAAAAGGGTCCTATTGTTGGTATTCGTATGCCATTTGTGATTGGTGCTGTTACCGAAGAATCTAAAAACACGGCTTTAAAATCGAAAGACATTGTGCTTACATTAAATGGTCAAAAAACCAAATATTTTGACGAAGCCAAAACGATTTTAGACAACAACAAAGGAAAGACAATCCCGGCTGTAGTATTGCGTAATCAAAAAGAAACAACAGTTCCAGTCATTGTAAACAACGAAGGAAAATTGGGTGTTCAAATTGGTGGTTTAAATCTAGATTCTTTAGAAAAATTAGGCTATTATAAAATAAGTACACAAAAGTACGGCTTATTTGAATCCATTCCAGCTGGTTTAGAAAAAGGGAAAAACCAATTAATTTCTTACGGAGCTCAACTTAAAATGATTTTTAATCCAGAAACTAAAGCTTACAAACAAGTTGGTGGATTTGCAGCAATTTTCAATATTTTCCCAAACACCTGGAGCTGGGAAGCATTCTGGAACATCACAGCTATGTTATCAATTATGCTTGGTGTAATGAACTTATTGCCTATTCCGGCATTAGATGGTGGTCATGTAATGTTTTTATTATACGAAATCGTTTCAGGTAAAAAACCAAGTGATAAATTCCTGGAGAATGCTCAAATGGTTGGTTTTGTATTACTTATCACACTATTACTATTTGCCAACGGAAACGACATTTACAAGGCTGTTGTTGGGAAGTAAAAAATTTGAAAAAAATCTCGTTTTTTGTTTGCCACATTCGAAAAACATCTTATATTTGCATCCGCTAAGAACAAGCTAACACAGCTTAACAATAGCGGCTAAAAACGTTCCTTACGCATATTAAATATACAGTTTCCTCCTTAGCTCAGTTGGTTAGAGCATCTGACTGTTAATCAGAGGGTCCTTGGTTCGAGCCCAAGAGGGGGAGCTTTTTTTTTAGAAATCCAGTTTATTCATTTAAACTGGATTTTTTGTTTTAAAAATATTTCGAACCTGGGTTCGAGTCCGCCGCGGCGGAGAAGCTTTTTTAGAAAGACTATCAGAAATGATGGTCTTTTTTTTTGCTCTAAATTTTCCAAATCTTATCACGAATTAACAACTCTTTTATTTGCTACATTCAAAAAACCTACTATATTTGCATCCGCTAAGAACAAGCTAACACAGCTTAACAATAGCACCTAAAACGTTCCTTACGCATATTAAATATACAGTTTCCTCCTTAGCTCAGTTGGTTAGAGCATCTGACTGTTAATCAGAGGGTCCTTGGTTCGAGCCCAAGAGGGGGAGCTTTTTTTTTAGAAAAGACTATCAGAAATGATGGTCTTTTTTTTTGTTTAAAACCTAACCTTATTCAGCTTGGTTCGAGTCCGCCGCGGCGGAGGAGCTTTTTTAAAGAAATCCAGTTTATTCATTTAGACTGGATTTTTTGTTTTAAAAATATTTCGAACCCGGTTCGAGTCCGCCACGGCGGAGGAGCTTTTTTTTAGAAAAGACTATCAGAAATGATGGTCTTTTTTTTGCTCTAAACTTTTATACCAAAAAGCCTTCACATCACTGCAAAGGCTTTTCTATTTTAAATTTTTTTAAAAAAACTTAATCTGCCAGCAACTTATAAGCAATTACACTGTTATGATTAAAAGTTGGGATGTACAATATATTTTCTTTTGGATTATAACCCAAATCAGCGGTGTTCATTTGCCCTTGTACATCCTGTAGTTTACTTATTTCACCATTGGCTTTCACATAATAAATCAAGCCAGCCCAACAACTAACTATAAAATCTCCGTTTTTAAGCTGTTCCACACCATCTCCCTGCTTTTCAAAACCTTTAGCCACAACAGTTCTATTTTTATTTTTATCAATTTTTAGAAGTTCTGTATTAGCTAAAACATACAGGTTTTTATTAATCCATTTTAAACCATTGGCATTGGTTACATTTTCTAAATAAAGTTCGCTTTGTCCATTTTTGATACGATGGATTTTATTGGTACGCGTATCAGATACATAAACAACTCCTTTGTCATCTACCGTTACATCGTTCAGAAAAACAGCATTTTCAATTGCTACCTTATCAATAATTTTTCCCGTCAAAATATCAATACTTACCACAGCATCGATATCTGCCACAAAAAGCGTGTTCTTAAAACGTACCAAACCTTTAGGCGCGTTTAAGCCTTCAATCCAGTTTGCATTTTTCACACTACCATCTGTATCAAGAACAGCAATACCTCCTTTTCCATCTTTTACGTTCCCGGCACCATCAATCAGACTTACATATAGTTTTTTGTCAGCTGCGCTGTAAAGTACTGATTCCGGTACCCGAAGATTTTTGCTTTCCCAAATCGGTTTTGAAAGCTGTTGGGCTTTTGTGGTAAAACTTAGTATTATAAAAGCGGATAAACTTAGAAACTTGTATTTCATACTATATTAGCTGTTTCGTTATACATAAATGACTTATCACAAAAGTAAAATTATTAGCAATAAATTTAAAAATCATCTATTTTAATTCGGTCACCTGAACGGTTGCGCCATTCTGATGATCAATTTTCATAAGGAATTCGGAAGTTGCATTAGAAGCTAAAGCACCTCCTATGATACCAAAAAAGGCACTGGCTAATACTACATCACCTGTTTTTGCTGTTACTTTTGCCCTTCCTTTAAAGTAGAAGTCATCATCTTTAAATTCAACAGGAACAAACAAATTCTTCTGAATCAAGTAAATTTTACCTTGATCAATTAAGCAATAAATAAAATCAGTATCCACTTTAAACGCAACTCCATCTGAAACTCCTTCAAGCTTAGTAATAACATTCTTTTTATTTCTGGTTACTTTATACTCTCTCGAGCTCGGAATCTGATTCTTAAAACTTTCGAAATCTTTATAAATTCCATCTACATATATATTTGTATTATATACTGGAGTTTTTCGTTTTTCGATATTGCTAATATTTTTTATTTCATCAAAAGTATAAGCCTCTCCTATTTTGAACGACATTAAATTACCTTCAATAAATTGTATCAACTTTTCAGAACCGTTTCTAATATTTTTTTTAGTAACATCCATTGCGTTAACTTCAAAAACACGATCTATAAAATCAATTTTTTCATATCCCGATTCTTTTTTAACAAACAAATCAGCCCTTAAGTAACAATATCCGGTTTCAGAAAATGCTTCTGTTATTTCTGTAAATTTATAATCTCTTAAATTCAATACCAATTCCCCTTCTTTTGCATCACTTTGAATTAAAGCCTTAAAAACATTTTCAATTTGATGATTCAATGGTACTTTTGCTTTTAAAAAAGCTTTCCTGTTAAAAGCTCCTTTTTGGATTACTCCAACATTTGTAGTATCTAATCTTGAATCCAATACAATAATTTTGTTAAAATTACTTTTCAAACCTCTATTTTGAATCTGTATTTCGAAATCCTCAACCAAATTTTGTGAAAACAAATTAATTGAACCTAATAATAGTAGAATTGGGAATAATTTTTTCATGTTTATCTTTTTATATAAAAGTAATTTTACAACTAAAATCCTGACCAAAAATAAAATAATATTTCTAAAAACACTCCGGAAAATGGGTTTTAATAATATCGGCAAAGGCTTCATGCGATAGTGGTTTGTTTTTAAAATCGGAAACTTCAGAGATTCCTTCAGCTCTGGTTTTATCATCCGGATTAAGCGAAGTGGTGAGCATGACGATAATGATTTTTCCCTTCTGATGTTCTTCTAAGGCGTGATAAGCTTCCAGAAATTCCCAACCATCCATAACCGGCATATTAATATCCAGTAAGGTTAACATTGGTTGCGGAAATACGTCACCTGCCGATTCGTACTTTCCTTTATTGGTAATAAAATCTAGTGCTTCCCTGCCATTCAATACGGTTTGAATTCGTTCGGCTACATCTGCTTTTTTTATAATCATTTGGTTGATAAAATTAGTTCCTTTATCATCATCAACTAATAGTACACAATTGAGTTTCTTCTTCATAGCTATTTAAAATTTTGGAATTGTAAAATAAAAAGTGCTTCCCTCGCCCAACTTTGAATCGGCCCAAATACTGCCACAGTGCAGTTCCACTATTTTTTTACAATGTGCCAAACCAATACCTGTTCCCTCATATTCATCGCGATCATGCAATCTTTTGAAAATCACAAAAAGTTTGTGCATATCTTTTGATTCGATGCCTATGGAATTATCCTGAACTGAAAAAAGCCAATCGTTCTCCTGCTCCTGAGCAGAAATTCGGATTTCGGGCAAGACCTCTTTTTTTCTGAATTTGATAGCATTACTGATAAGATTTTGAAAAAGTTGTCTCAATTCGGTTGAATAACCTTTTATCTGAGGTAAATTACCCACGTTTATTTTGGCTTTACTTTCTGTAATAGTTAGGGTTATATCCGAAAGTACCTCATCTACAATTTGGTTACAATCAACCTCAACTAATTCTTTTTTACGACCTATTCTGGAATAATCCAACAGCCCTTTGACCAATGCCTGCATGCGTCTGGAAGACTGAGATATGAAATCAATATAGAGATTACCGTTTCCGTCTAATGTTCCTGCAAATTCTTTTTGGAGTAATTCGGTAAAACTTATTAATGAACGTAAAGGTTCCTGTAAATCATGAGAAGTGATATAGGTAAATTGTTCCAGTTCCTTATTTTGTTCTTTTAATTTTCTGTTTTGTTCCGCAAGCAAAGCTTCTCTTTTTAACAAAGTTTCTGTTCGTTCTCTTACCTTTTGTTCCAATTCGAAATTCATTTTTTGAATTTCTCTGGAGCGTTTGATAATTTCAACTTCCATTTCATCAACTTTTTTCTGCAAATTTTCAGTCTGATTTTTAGACTTTAATTGTTCGTCTTTTAAAATCACAAATTCCGTTACATCTTCCACACGATGCACAATACAATCCATCTCATTTTCAGAATTCAATATTGGGATGTTCACCGGACTCCAGTAGCGCTCTTCAAAAACTCCATCGGGACCCTGAACATCATAACGCTGTACCGCCATAACATGTCGTTTTTTTTCTTTCAATACCGAATGAAGCGATTGCGATAAATTAGACACACCATCGGCCAACTTATCATTAGGATTGTCAGGAAAAACTTCGAATAAATTCCGACCAATCATTTCCTCCCTTTTTTTCATTGTTGCCTTTTCATAGGAGTCATTCAGGTCTAAGATGGTAAAATCAGTCGATAAAATTAAAAACAAGCTCGGAGCTGATAAAAATACTTTCTGGAAATCAACTGTATGTGTTTTCATAACCTATTATTATTAATGCTTGTTGTTTTACAATAGTAGGTACTGAATAAAGACTTCAGAAAAAAATCCTTATTGTTTTTGATTTAAAAACAATTCTTACTTACACTTTTACATTTCGATTTTTAAATATCGAAATACAAAGCAAAAAAGAACTGTAGCTTCAGTTAAGTTTTGGGGCACTTGAGAAGTCTCCCGCTAATATAAAAAATATTTTTGTAAATAACGCATTACTTTTTCGAAATAAACAGCCGTTTTTTTTAAAATTATAAATAGCCTTTGGCATTCCAAAACAAAAAGGGTTGTAAGAATACGACTTACATCGCATTCTTACAACCCTAAATTATGTTCTGAAAAAAAAACCTAATTACTAATTCACCAAAACCACAGCTCCATTACAAGGAATCGTCACTTCAATTTCCTGATTCTTTTTCAGCTTTGTGGTTGTTAACTTTCCATTCAATTGTGCATCATCAGCGTACTGTTTCAGTTCAGTGCCTCCGGCAATCATTGGGAGTTTTATTTTAAGCTTAACTGTTTCTTTCTGGGCATTGATTCCGGCTACATACCATTTATCCCCGTGACGGCGCGCTAATATGGCGTATTTTCCAGGATAACCATCAATAAAACGAACTTCATCCCAGATTGTAGGCACTGCCTTCATAAAATCGATAGCCCATTTTGGTGCATCGGTTAGATTGTTTGGTGCCAAAGCAAAATGCTGCACACCACTTTGAAACAACACCGCCGTAGCCAAAGCATACACATCAGAAGTTAGTCGTTTAGAACCTTTGTTTGGCGTGTTTTTATCATTGTAAAATTTATTCAAAGCACTTCCGCCAAAATCCATGCTTCCTACCGTATTTCGAATAAAAGTATGCAGCGTAGCACTAAAAGCCTCTAAATTATTACTCTCCTGAGTAAAGAAAAGATTTTCACTTGCCAGTACCGCTTCGCTGGAAGCATAATTAGGATACATTCTTTCCCATCCACGTGGCAGAGTCGTTCCATGAAAAATGACCATAATTCCGTAATCATTGGCATCGAATAAAATGTCTTCGTACAACTTCATTGTTTCCTGTTTGTCACCTCCAAAAAAGTCCACTTTGATTCCTTTAATACCAATACTTTTCATCCAAGCCATTTCTTTACGTCGGACAATACTATTATCCATTTTTCCTCTAGGCGTTTGAGGCGCATCATTCCAATATCCATTAGAATTGTACCATAAATACAAACCAACACCTTTACTGGCACCATATTTTGCCAAAGCTTCTACCTTGTCTCGCCCTACCTGAGTATCCCAAAGCGCATCAACTAAAAGTGTTTCATAACCTAAGTCGGCACTAAAATCAATATATCGCAGTTGTTCATCATAATTCATACTTTTCTCCATACCAATAATCCAGCTCCAGGTTCCCTTAGTATATTGGTATTTTTGAGAAGCTTCGTAACGAGGTTTTACTACATCAAAAGGAACTGTCGTAGTCACAATAGGTTCTAGAGTTTCGCCAACAGTGATTGTTCTCCAAGGTGTTTCGCCAGGAAGTCTAATCCCGGGAGTTGATGAACCAACGCCATTGTTTTCGCCTTGCATAGGAAAACCAATAGTGTATAAACCTTTTTCATGACCGATTAATCTACTGGCGCAATAATAACTGTCAACACCTGTTTCTGAAATTAAAACCCAGCCATTATTTTTAAGCTTGAAAAGACAAGGAAAAGTATAACCCTCTCCTTTTCCATTTTCGCCTACTGGCGCATCAACAACATACGGAATTTCGTAACTAGGCATCGTTCTCTCCCAACCTACCATAGCTTTACTTTGTGCTGAAAGAAACGAAGTAGTTCCCGCAGGGAATAAAAATCCAGATGCTTCTTCCTGAACCACTGCAGCAACCGTTGATTTTTGCGGATATACTTTATACTTAAAAGCCACATCATTATTACTCACTCTAAAAATAATATCAATCACTTCTTTGTTGTCTTTGGTAAAAGAAAAAATAGCCTCATTAGCTACATAATGAACTTTGCTTTGCTTGATATTAGGTAATTCATAGGTTTCATCAATTTTGTTTTGAACTTGATTAGCTTTTAATTCTAAGCCTGTGCTGAAATCTCCTATATTCGTTTTTAATCCAATAGGTGATGGTTCTAAAAACAACTTGCCTTTATAGGAAACACTATAGGTTGGCGTTCCATTATTGACAGCTAAATTTACAGTCAGTTTTCCGTCAGGACTGTTTACAGCAACTTGTTGCGACTGCGCATTGGCAACAAAAAAGCTGAATAAAAAGAGGTGAAAAAAGAATTTGAAATTGATCAATTTCAAATGATTTAAAACAGAAATGGTCATTTTTAAATTTATAATTAAGGTTAGTAAAGCCAAAAATATCAAATATTTATTGGTTTCAAAGCAATAAAGTGTAGATTTAACACTATTTATACAAAACGAAGAAGCAACTAACTAAAAAGCATAAAAAAAGACAGCTCTCACTGTCTTTTCATTCAAAATTAAATTCTTTATTATTTCAAAACATTATCAGATGGCGCATATTTTTGTTGCCATTCGGCATATTTATCAAGGGCTTTTTGAGGTTCATATGTATACCAGGCATAGCCACTGCGTCGTTCCACACTCACCTCAGCCAATGAATACAACAACTCGCTATTGCGGTCGGAAAACAAAGGTTTGTTGGTTCCTAACTCATAATAACGCGTCCAGATAGGCGGAGCTACAGCATCGGCTACCACTCTAACGTCACGTTTCACCGTTTTATATTTAGATTCGAATGCTTCTATCTCAAAAGATTCAACCCTAGTGTTGTAAATTTTAGAATCGGCAAACCATTTTACAGCACTTTGTATCGATTGAATAATTCTGTCACTTGGATTTTTAATTTTCATCAAAAACAAAACAACACCAACACTTTCGGCATTACAAATACTTGGCGGTTCAAATTTTCGTGCCCAGGCCGGAGCTAAAGTCTCTTCGTCATGTTGCTGACACCAGGCGGTAAGTCTACCCTTATCCTTAATTTGCATGTTTAAGATACAATCAATTCCTTTATTGTAAGCCTGAGTAACTTTCGCCCTTAATGCTTCATCTAAGAAAGAAAAATTGGGATTATTGTTGACTATTTTATCCAGCAAATTGATAATTCCCATATAAGCCCCATCATTGAAAGTAATATGACGGCTGTAGTTTTTTTCTAAAGGAAAATATTGTGGCCAGCCTCCATTAGCATATTGCGCATCGAGTATAAACTGGATTCCTTTTTCACAGGCTACTTTGTATTTTTCAATTTTGGTAGCCGTATAAACCTGTGCCAAATAATAAACATGAGTATAAGTAGTCTCGTTGTCAAAAGTAGTGTGCAAAATAGCTTTGGTCGAAGCTACTTTTTCGACTTGCTCCGGAGTTAGAATCGCTTTCATATCATAATTCTTAGGCCAGCCGCCATTGGCACACTGAAAAAGAATCATATTATCGGCAATTTTAGTATAATCGGATTCGGGATATTTTGGCTGATTCGGAACTGGATTCACCAAATTACTTTCATCTTTAATACCGTACCAATGTCTTTCGCTATCGCCAAATGGTTTCGTACTAATATCAGCAGCTTTCTTATCGGATTGGGCATTGACAAAAGTAGTTGCCAGCGCAAACACCATCAACAATGCTAAATAATTCTTTTTTGTTGGATTCATCATTTTTGGTTTTGAGGGTGGTAATAGCTTAGAATATTAAAAACACATTTGGTTTAAAAGCATTGGATAAAAAAATCTCCAAAATCAGGCGACTTTGGAGATTTTACGAACTTTATTTCTATTATAATTTTACTGCTTTTTTAGGAACTTTTTCTCCTATGAAAGTTTTCTTAGACAAATTGGAAGACGTTAAATCAATATTCTCAGAAGCGGCTCCATTAATAGTAACAGCCTTAGGAGAAGTCGAATTGATTTCAACATTTTTCAAAGAGCTGTTTTTTACATTATAAATATCGAAAACATTGCTTTCTTTAATATCAAATTTTGCATCGCTAATTTTGATTCCCGTAGCGTCAACAATGGTAACTCCTTTATCGGCTTTGGCAAGCAAATTAGAAATAGAGATGTTTTCAAGATTCATTTCAGGTAAACCTTGTAAAAACACGGCTTGTTGCGCTCCGGCAATAGTGATGTTTTTCATCGAAATGTTCTTAAACTGCGGCGTTTTTTCATCAACCGGAACCATCTTGTTTTCAACCGGAGTTCCACCTTCTTCCAGAGTTTCAGCAATTGATTTTCCGCCATAATACAAATTGAAAGAAATAGCCTGAGATGGAATATCAGTCATGAAAATATCCGAAATAAAGATGTTTTCCACAACTCCTCCACGACCACGATTACTCTTGAAACGTAATCCAACATCAGTACCAATAAAAGAACAATTAGATACGTGCATGTTTTTTACACCGCTCGACATTTCGCTTCCCACAGTTACACCACCGTGTCCATGATACACAATATTGTTTCTGATGATTAAATTTTCGCAAGGAACAGCGCGATCACGACCGTCTTTGTCTTTTCCTGATTTGATACAAATAGCATCATCACCCACATCAAAACTGGAATTTTCAACGATAACATTCTTACAGGATTCCACATCAAGACCGTCCCCATTTTGAGAAAACCAAGGATTACGAACTGTTACATTTCGAACAATTAAATCCTCAACCATCAAAGGATGAATGTTCCAGGCAGGTGAATTTTGGAACACAGGCCCATCAAATAATACTCTTTTACTGTTTTGAATACTAACTAACACAGGACGAAGAAAATCGTGAATTTTTTCAAAATCTTCTTTGGTTTTTAAATCCAAACGCACATTTTGATCCGCACCTACAGAGGCTTTCATAAAAACTTCTGATGGATACCAACTTGTTTTGGATTCATTAAGCACACCACCCGAAGCAACGAATTTCTTCCACTGACTTTCGGTAAGTTTAGCCTTTTTAACCTGTCTCCACACTTCGCCTGAACCATCCCAAACTCCATTTCCTGTAAAAGCAACGTTTTCTAAATTCTTACCATAAAGTGGCGAAATACAACGCCAGGTATTCAATCCTTCAAAACTAGTTTCAACTAAAGGGTACAAACTTTTATCTGTCGAGAATTTGATTAATGCTCCTCTTTCGGCATGTAATTCCAGATTGCTTTTCAAAATAATTGGTCCTGTTAACCAAATTCCCGGAGGAATAATAACTTTTCCGCCTCCTTTTTGCGACACCGCATCAATAGCATCAGCAAAAGCTTTGGTATTTAACACATAACCGCCATTAACCGCTCCAAAATCTTTGATATTTACTGTGTTATTTGGAATTTTTGGCTCCTGAACTTTAGCCATTTTAAACTCAATTCCCTGATAAAATTCCTCAGAATTTGAATTTTGAGCAGCACTGTTTTGCGACCAGCCCGATAGCATGATAACAAAAGCAGCAAACAGAAAATTTCTTGATTTATTTTTCATTCTTCTTTTTTTTGGATTATTTTTTGGTTTTAATAATTAATGTAATCGATTGCCTTACAAATATATTTAAAATTAATTGATTTTTAGTCAATAAGCATACCACTCTTTTCGATACTTTACTGTTAAAATTTATAATCCAAAGAAAACGGCTATTTTGATAACAAAAATTCGAGAACACATTTAGAAATTCGATAAACAAAAAAGCCCTCTTTCCATTTCTGAAAAGAGGGCTTCGTGTTTTTAATAGTAATTCTTAATTAGTAGAACTTATACTTAATGTTGCGGTTTTTAAACCTTTTCCAGTAACAGTTAATTCCATGTTTCCAGCTTCTTTAAGGGATTGTACTGTAACTACTAACTTTCCACTAAACAGTTTCATTGTTGGTAAATGAAATTGTTCTAACGAAGTTGCGTCACCATTACAAGCTGCTTTATAGGTTCCTTTTCCTTTTACCTTAAATTGCAATTGATTAGTAAGTGTAGGACACGGAACTCCATTTTTATCCACTACCGAAACAGTAACATAAGACAAATCTTTTCCGTCTGCTTTTATGGTTTTTCTATCAGCATCCAATACAATTTGGTATCCTTTACCAGCGGTATGAATTTCCTCTTCGGCAACTGCTTTTCCATTTTTATCAAAAGCAACTACTTTCAATGTTCCGGGTTCGTATTTAACATCCATCCACATCAAACGGTATCTGTTTTGTGGTGTTGTGTTATTCTTTTTTTGAATTCCCATACTTTTTCCATTTACAAAAAGCTCAGCGCTATCATAATTGGTGTAAACAAATACCGGTGTCACCTGACCTTCACGTCCTTCCCAATTCCAATGCGGTAAAATGTGTAAGGTTTCTTTTTCGGTATTCCAACGGCTTCTGTACAAATAGAATCGGTCTTTAGGCAAACCTGCCAAATCACTAATACCAAAATAAGAACTACGGGATGGCCATTTCTCATCATAAGGAGTAGGCTCTCCTAAATAATCAAAACCTGTCCAGACAAATTCGCCTATAACCCATGGCTTATCATCTTGCAACACAAAATCCTCATCAGGCACATTAGACCAACTACAGGCTTCCAAATCATAAGATGAACTCTGGAAGTCTGGGTATTGTTTATTTTTTTCTTTTACCACAGGAAATTTATAAATCCCTCTTGAACTTACGGTAGAAGCCGTTTCAGAACCTAAAATAAATCCTTGTGGGAATTTCTTAAATGCCTCTTCATACAAATGCACTCGATAATTTAAGCCCGGAACATCTAACAAAGCTCCAAAACCGGACTCCATAGTAGCCTTAACCTGATCCATACCTACTGTAACCGGTCTAGTCGGATCTTCACGGTGGAAAATTTCCTGTAACCATTTGGCACGTTTTACTCCGGCTTCTCCCCATTGATCAGGAACTTCATTTCCGGAACTCCACATTACAATAGAAGGGTGATTTCTGGTGGCATGAATTAAATTAACCAAATCTTTCTCGGCATACGCTTCAAAAAAGCGGTTGTATCCATTCTTAACTTTTGGCTTTGCCCATTCGTCAAAACTTTCAGCTAGGAACATAAATCCCATTTCGTCACACAATTCTAATTGCTCCAATGATGGCATGTTGTGGGAACTTCTAATGGCATTACAACCCATATCCTTTAAAATAGTCAATTGACGACGTAAGGCTGCCACATTTATTGCTGTTCCCAAAGGTCCTAAATCGTGGTGCAGGCAAACTCCTTTAAACTTTCGTACTTCGCCATTTAAACTAAATCCTTTATTAGCTTCATATTTTATGTCACGAATTCCAAAACGGGTAGTCACCTCATCTTTTAACTGATCTCCAACAAACCATTGCGAAACGGCTTTATACAAATAAGGACTTTCCGGACTCCACAACTTGGGATTATCAACCTTGATATTTTGATCGAATTCATTCCCAAATTTTGTTGTTGCCTTATCTGAACTTAGTTTTTGTCCATTGGCATCAAAAATGGTAGTCACTAAATAGCCCTTTTCACCTGTAGCCTTTGTTTTAACGTTTACTTTAGCAACCTCCTTGCTAATAAAAGGCGTTGTAATAGTAGTTCCCCACTGATCAATGCTTTCCTTATTTTTAATGATAAGGCTTACTTTTCTGTACAAACCGGCACCCGGATACCAACGGGAAGCAAATTCTTTGTTGGTTAACTTTACCGCCAGGGTATTCTCTCCTGCTGAAATGAAATCAGTGATATCAAAATAAAAATAGCTGTAACCATAAGCCCATTCGCCCACCTTTTTACCGTTTAAATAAATCTGTGGTTCGCTCATGGCACCTTCAAAAAGCAGAATCACTTTTTTTCCTTTCTCGGCAGCCGAAATCGTAAATTTATTTCTGTACCAGGCCGTCCCAATATGAGGTAAAGCACCTGTTCTTCCTGTTTTTTCAGAAGCCACTTTTTCACCATTCTGAACAATGGCTACGCTCTGTTTGTCTATTTCTTTATCAAAAGGACCATAAATGGCCCAATCGTGGGGCACGCTCACTTTTTCCCATTTCGAATCATTAAAATTGGTTTGGGGAGCATTTTCGAAATCTCCTTTTTGAAACTTCCAGTTCGAGTCTAATTCTCTAACTGTTCGTACCTGAGCAAGGGAAATTTGCGTTATAATAAAAAAGGTAAAAAGGAAAATTCTAAATTGTGTCATCTGGTTTTTTATTATTTGATTGGTTATGAATTATAAAATAAATGGGTAAAATTAACCACTTTATAATTACAAATTACAATAAGCAAACAAGTTATTACAAAAAACCCGACCGCTTTTTGAAAGCGGTCGGGTTTAATTATTTATTTTATAAAAAATGTGACTAAGCTACTTTTTTCACCTTATGTCCAAAAACACCAAAGTAAAGAATAATCAAAAAGCACACTAAAGGAATCAAATAACCTGATTGAATATCATCATGATTCATATCAATCAAAGTTCCCATTCCGTATGGCAAAATAGCACCTCCTACGATGGCCATTACTAACCAGGAAGAACCTGTTTCAGTATTGCTTTTCAAGCCTACTAAACCTAAAGAGAAAATCGTTGGAAACATAATAGACATGAAAAATCCAATTGCACCCAAAGCATAAATTACATAAATTCCCGTTCCGTAAATTGCCACAGCACAAAGAATAGTACTCAATGCAGCATAGATTGAAAGTAACACATAATCTTTTACATATTTCAAAAAGAATGTTCCGATGAATCTTCCTGCCATAAATAACACTCCATAAAGTCCTAAATAATAAGCCGCAGTAATTTCGTCCATATTAGCACCTTGTTCCGCCATTCTAATAAAGAAACTCGTTACACAAACCTGTGCACCCACATAGAAAAACTGTGCTACCACAGCCCAGCTCAAATGACGGTGCTTTAAAACAGAGAAAAAACCAGGTTTCACCTCGACTTCAATATGCTCTGGTTTCATAGATGGCAAATGCATGAAATAAAACAAAATTGCAACCAAAACCAATATGGTTCCTAAAACAATATAAGGCATTTTTACTGCTGCTGCTTCGCCAGCTAAATAAGATAATCTTTCCGCTTCAGGCATCGCTGCCATTTGCTCAGGAGTATAACTTTTTCCTGAAAGAATAAAAAGCGAACCTACTATAGGTGCTACCATTGCTGCTAAACCATTAAAGGAAGCTGCCAAATTCAATCGTTTTGAAGCCGATTCTGGTGGTCCTAAAATAGCCGCATAAGGATTTGCACTGGTTTCAAGAATGGTTAATCCGCAACCAATGATAAATAAGGCAACTAAAAACAATTCATATGCCTGTGAATTCGCTGCTGGAACAAACAAGAAAGCTCCCGCTGCAAAAACCAAAAGTCCGATGATAATACTGTTTTTATAACCTACTTTTTTAATAATCATTCCCGCAGGAATTGCCATCAGGAAATAAGCTAAAAACACCGAAGTGTCAATTAATGTAGACTGACGGTTATTTAACTGACAGGCTTTTTTAAGGTGCGGAATCAAAATTGAATCCAGATTGTGAGCCATTCCCCAAAGGAAAAACAAACTCGTTATTAAAATAAAAGGTAATACATAATTTGGCCCTTGTCCCTTTTCGGTTGGCACTGAATGTTGGTCACCCAACTGATTGGTTACTTGCATGTTTTATATTTATTGGTTGGTTAATTTTTCCTTTTTACCAGTAGCAAATGGTCACAAACCATTACTACCTCGCCTCTTTGATTAATAATCTCTAAGTGTTCCGTCACAGTTCCCATCTCTGGTCTTTTAGCATCACCTTTCTCTGAAATGGTAATCTCTGAGTGAATCGTATCGCCAATATGTACCGGTTTTACAAAACGCATTCTGTCATAACCCTTAGAAAAAGCTTCCGGATTAATCTCCGATGCCGTCAATCCTACCCCAATGGCAAGTACCATCGTTCCATGAGCAATACGCTGACCAAAAGGCTGGGTTTTACACCATTCTTCATCCATGTGGTGCGGAAAAAAATCGCCTGTGTGCCCTGCGTGTACCACAAAATCAGTCTCTGTGATGGTTCTCCCCAGCGTCACGCGCTTTTCTCCTAATTGGTAATCTTCAAAAAATGTTGATTTAAAATACATATTTTTAGTTTTTTAGTACTTAGTTGTTAGTCCCTAGCAATTAGTGTAGCCTCAAAAAACTAAGGACTAGGGACTAAGGACTACATTTTGTTTTATAATTCTCCCAATGAAATGCCCCCATTTCGATTGCTGACATAACAGGCTTCTACCACTTTCATAGTTCCCAGTACGTTTTCTACACTGGCAAACAATTCGCTGTCCGAACCTTCTTTGTAACGCATCAGGTTAGCCATGGTACCCACAAAAGCCTCCGGAAACCAGGAACCTTCTAACTGTACTTTCTTCCATTCGTACTTTCCTGCTTCGTTTTGAACTGAATATTCAAAAACATCTTCTAATCCGGCAGGATAATTCATCAATAATCCCATTTTAGCCTTTACAGCACCTTTGGTTCCTTCCCATTTAATGTAGCTTTCTTCATGCTCCGGTCCAAAATGATGATCGTGATTGGTATTGATTACCGCACGCATCGTATCGCCATAATCCAGAATGATAGTAGAACGTGAAGATGATAAATCTTTCGATGGATGTCTCCAGGTTTTAGCCAAAACACTTTTTGGATCTCCAACAAACGAACGAATACAATCTATATAATGTACAGAGTGGAATAAAATCTCTAATCTAGGATGTACTTTAACCAATGGGAACAATTCCCAAGGCGTATTCACGGTCACCTTAAATTCCATATCATACAATTCGCCAATGATTCCTTCATTAATCAAATAACGGGCCGCAGCCACAAAAGGAGCAAATCGCAATTGGAAATTAATAGCGCCTACCAAATTTTTTCTTTCACAAACTTCCAAGATTTCTTTGGCTTCAGCCAAATCATTTCCCATTGGTTTCTGAATTAAAACGGCAGCTCCATCAGGCAACTGCTCTAATATTTCAATGTATTGTTCCGGCATAACCGTAATATCGTAAACAGCATTGGCAGGAGCGTGTTGAACAGCATCCGCCACTGTTTCAAAAACATGAGGAATTCCAAATTCCGCAGCCATTGCCTGAGCTTTGGCAAAAGTCCTGTTGGTAATCCCAAAAACTTCGAATCCTGCCATTTTATAAGCAGGCAAATGCGCATCTTTTACAATTCCACTAGCGCCAATAATTACTATGGGTTGGTTGGTTTTTGGCAGTTCTGGTTTATAAGGAATTTGCATAATTATAGTATTTTTTCAATTTCTATTTGTGTGTCTTTTAATAAATCTGCCGATGGAATATTTGTTTTTAATGCCTTTAAAACCATCTGGTCTATCAGTATGGCAATGTCTGGCCAAACTGCTATTTGAGGTAAGGTCAGAGCATTTTCATGCAAACTTTCCAGCTTGTGGTAATAAGGAATGGTGGCATTGATTTCGGCATCTTTCCATGTCGATTTTCTGCAGCCTATTCCGCCTTCATTTGTCAATAATTTGTCACTTTCGGCAGTGGTGGCAAATCGTAAAAAGTCGTAGGCTAATTTTTTGTTTTTACTTCCGGCTCCTATGGTGTATAACCAATACACATTTAACGAAGCGGTTTTTCCACCCACAGCAAAAGGCAAAGTGGTAACATCTACTTTTCCTTTCACTTTCGATTCGGCAATGACTTCACACATGGAAGCAAAACCAAACCAGTTAATGGTCATGGCGGCTTCACCATTGGCGAAAGCCATACCGGCTTCGACAGAACCAAAATCGGCAGAACCGGGATGAACGGCAGCGGTATTTTTAACGATATAACGGTAATAATCTAAGGTGTCAATGGCGGCCTGTGTGTTAATATCCATTTGGTTTTCGGCATTCAACAAGGAACCTCCGCGTGTCCACAAATGCAGACAAAAGTCGAAAACCATGTTGTGCCCATCAGGATAATTGGCAAAAACACAGCCGTATAAATTTTCGTCCGGACGATTAAAAAAAGTAGCAATTTGCTCGAATTCCGTCCAGGTTTTAGGTGGCGCTAATTCGTAACCAAACTGCTTTTTGAAATTCTCTTTTTCTATCGGATTTTCGAATAAATCTTTTCTGTAAATCAAACATTCAGGGCCGTCGTGAAAAGGTAAACCGTAAATTCCTCCATCAATTTCCTGTAAATGCAACAACGAATTGTGCCAGCCTTCAGGGAAATCCTGAGGTGCTTTTTTAGCAATGAAAGACGTTAAATCCTGAACTGCATTAGCCTGAGCCGCATCAAAAATCCAGTCGGTGTTGATGTGGGCAATATCCCAATCGCCTTTTTTCAAGCCTCCTTCGGTAATGGTTTGTTCGTACAAATCGTGCAATTCCATGGGAACCATTTCGACCGCAATACTGATATCGTATTTTAAACAAAACGCATCCCATAATTTGTGTAAGGCACTTTCAAAAGGCCCAAATTTCCTAACCGCGATTCTAAATGTTGTGTTTTCCATTACTATGTATTTTTCCATTATCCAACGGATTAAAATCCGTTGCTACAATATGTCTCGTCCGCTACAGCGGACTCTCACATTACGTAATAGAGCCATCGGCTCGACCCATTTTGTAAGGCTGGACTTTAGTCCAATTTCTAAACTAAAAACTCCTTAATAATTCGCTCGTTATCCTGACCCAACTTTGGCGAAGCCTTACCTGAAGTAAACAATTCCCCATCAATCCTGATAGGACATCGGGTTGTTTTATAACTGTAACCGTCTATCATTTCGACTTGTTGTACAAAGTTTAAAATCTGGAAACCTTCCTGAGCAAACAGCTGCTCGTAGTTCAACACATTGGCACACCAAATATCAGCCGGTTCTAAAATATTCAGCCAATATTCTGAATCCTGTGTACGCAAATGCGCTGCTAAAATAGATTTAATATCGTCTCTTAAGGTAAATTTATTTTCCGGGAATTGCTTCAAATCGTCACAAGACAGCAATTCGGCTAAAACGGGAATAGAACCCATAGCCAAACTCATGTAACCATTTTTAGTCTCGTAAATTCCATAAGGCGCACCTAAATAAGCATTGGCATTATTTGTTTTTGTTCGAACAGGCAATTCGCCACCATCATTAAAGAAAGTTGTGATGGTTTCAAACTGAAAATCAAATGCCGATTCCAGCATACTTACTTCTACCAGAGCACCTACATTCTGGGTCACTTTTCGATACAAAGCGGCTAAAATTCCCTGAGCCAAATGCGCTCCCGCTAACATGTCCACAATAGACAATCCCATAGGAACCGGGCCATCACCTTCGTTTCCTGTTAACCAGGTCAAAGCCGTTAACGATTGCAATAACAAATCCTGTCCCGGCAAATCTTTAAAAGGACCTTTTGAACCATAGCCACTTATCGAGGCATAGACTACATTAGGATTTATCTTTTGTACTTCTTCATAACTCAATCCAATGCGTTCCATAACACCCGGTCTGAAATTATGCATCACCACATCGGCTTTTGCTAATAATTTCTTCAGTTTTGCTAATTCTTCGGGCTGTTTGAAATCAATCGCGAAGGATTCTTTATTTCTATTTATCGTATGAAAAACGGAGGATTCTCCGTTCATAATCAAATCCGAAGTATATAAGGTTCTGCAAATATCACCTGTACCCGGTTTCTCAATTTTAATCACACGAGCACCCAAATCGGCCAAGCGTAAACTTGCCGAAGGCCCCGAAAGAAACTGGCTGAAATCTATTATTAAATAATCTTCTAATGGTTTCATCTTCTAATTTAAAATAGTTTCCTGTATCATTTTATTCTGCTCTCCTACTTTTGGCGCTGCTTTAGTGCTGGTCAAAATCTGACCGTCTAACTGAATCGGACTTCTGGTAGTGACAATTTTTTTATTCTCTGAATTTTCGATGGTTTGCTTCATTGGCATACCAAAATCAATTTGATCCAAATCCTGATAATTCAATACTTTTCCGCACCAAACGCCTTTTTCCTGCAACAATTTCAACCAATGGTCTGTAGCTTCCTGAATGATTCGTTCGCTTAAAAGTGTTCTGATTTCGTCGCGGAATTCAAACCACAGATGTTTTTCTCTGTATTTTTCTAGATTTACTTCTAACAATTCACTGATGAACATTAAATCGCCCATAGCCAAAGAAAGATAACCATCCTGAGTTTTATACACCCCATAAGGCGCGCTTAAAAAAGCATGTGCACTTCCTGCAACATCACCTCTTTCCTGCAATTTTCCACCATCATTTAAATAAGAAGTAATGGCTTCAAACTGAACATCTAAAATGGATTCGATTAAAGAAACCTCAACCAAAACACCTTTATTCGTTTTGGCTCTTTTTAATAAAGCCGCCAAAAGCCCCTGAACCAAATGATTTCCGCACATAATATCGGCTGTAGATAAACCAAAAGGAACCGGTCCCTGACTGTTTCGTCCGCTTAACCATGTTAATCCTGATAAAGATTGCACCAATAAATCCTGTCCCGGTTTTTTAGACCAAGGTCCTTCGTCACCATAGCCTGAAACTACTCCATAAATAATTTTCGGATTGACGGCAATAGCATCGGCGAAAGCCAAACCAATTTTATCCATCACCCCCGGTCTGAAATTATGTGTCATAATATCAGCCTTAGCAATCAGTTTTTTGACTAATTCTAAATCGTCCGAATTTTTAAGATCGGCAGCAAAAGAATCTTTATTTCTGTTAATGGTATGAAATAACAAACTGCTTTCGTCCACAAATAAGTCTTTGATACTCAATTGGCGACAAGCTTCTCCTTTTACGGGTCTTTCAATTTTGATGACTCTGGCGCCTAAATCGGCTAGTTTCAATCCTGCTGAAGGTCCTGCCAAAAACTGGCAAAACTCTAAAACAACCACACCTTCTAAAGGTCTCATACTGTTGCTGCATTAAGCGATTTTACATACAAGGCATCCATTGCTTCAAGTACTGCTACCTCATCGCCACCATTCATCAAATAATCACGCACTAAGTCACCAGCATGATCCTGAAAATACATGTGTCCAGAATATCTTGGACGCAAGAAAGCACGCTCTAAAGCTGGCAAAGTATTTTTGAAATAATCGTGAGTGATTTGGTTGATTCTTTCGCTTTTCCAGGCTTGTAAATGTCCTGGTTGTCCACCATTGTCAGCAAAAATATTTTGTTGGACATGGGATGAACCAGTAAATTCAGCATATTTCAATGCTTCTGGAAGATTTTCACTAAAAGCAGAAACAGCTAATCCTGTTCCTCCTAAAGAACTAATCATGGGTTGATCGTTCAATTTTACTAAGTCATAAAAATGAAGTAGGTGTTTGCTGTAGCCAATTCGTGAATAATTAGAATAACCGTAAGCAAACGGGCAATAAGCAATCTCATCTGTATTCACCATTGCTTCGTACACCTGAATTGGGTTTCTGTTAAAATTAGCCGGATCCATCAACTGCGCTAATTCGCGGTGCATTTGCAATGCTTTAATTCCTGTTTCATTTGAAATAACTTTCTCCTGAGACAAAAATGGTGCTTCACCCAAACTGCAACAAAACGAATAAAAAGTCATTAATGAATCTACCGGAATTCCAGCAAAAGCAACCAATCCTTTTTTGGCTAAAGCCAATAAATCTTCGTAAGTTTCAGGAACTTTTAATCCTTTACTTTCTAAAATATCCAAACGAGCCGCAGCTACCGGAGTGGCAGCATCGATAGGCAAAGCCCAAAGTTTGTTGTTAAAAACATAACTTTCGTATGATTTCCCTACCGTATTGACTTCCTGATCTTTTATATATTCGCTTGAAAAATGATCCGATAAAGGAACAATGGTATTGGTAGCAGCACCAAAACCTGTCCATGGATGATCAATTACTAATAAATCAAATCTTTTAGCTAAATCCTCGATTGAGGCATCCGCAAATTCTTGTAAACTTCTTTTTTCCCAACTAATTTCTACATCTGGATAAAGCTCTGTAAAACGCTGAGCAGTAGCAACCATAGGCAAAAGGCCTCTTGTATGGTTCCATGTAATGCCTTTCAATTTCTTCATTTTTTGACTTTTCAATTTTTTATTAGAACATAAATTTCCAAAAATTAAAATTAAGAAAACTAATTAATTCTTTTTTATCCGTTATTATCTGTGTTCTATCTATTTTTTTCATTTTAAAACAACTGTGAATATAGTTATTAAAACGTCAATTCGAGTGTTTTTTTGCAACATAACGGAACAAAAAACACTCGAATTAACATATTGGTTCTATATTAGAATTTCGTCAGTTCGAGTGAATTTTCAGAAAACGCGAATAGCTTTTTCTGAAAATTTGTATCGAGAACCGTTTTTAGTAAAAGTGAAATTATGATTTACTAATTTTCTTTTTTGCTTGATCAAAAAAGAAACAAAAAAATCAAGTCTTACGCTTCCTCGTCGGTCAAATTAGTTTTCGAATGCTAAAAGAAAAGAACTCTCCGCCGCGGCGGATCAAACAGCTTTTCTTTTTACGCATTCTTCAAACATTTGACACTCGACTGCGAAAGCTAAGGACAATTGAAATTCGCAAATAAGAGGAAAATTTTATTTCAAAATAACGTTATCTATATTACTTTTTAGAATAAAATTACACTGCAACATCTCCACAAAAGTGAACCTGGATTCCTAATTCTTGCAAGGCTGCAGCCTTGATTCGGCACAATTTGTTAGCTTCTGATTCGTTTTCAGCATATACCACCTGAATGTGATTCGCCTTATGACGTCCCATCATCTGGTCACGACTCACTCCTTTTAAAATAGCATTCATAATAGGCCATTGTGGCGTAGTCATATTCCATCTTCTGTCTAATTCTTCTTTTGGTAAATCGACACATTCTCCAATTCCCAAATCACAATGCAAGGCATCGTCCATCACATAAACGCGACTCCAAACAATTGAACCCGGTTTACTCACTCCTTTTACACTTCCTCCACCTAATCTGAAATACATTTCAGGCTGTCTTTCACTGGAAGTTCCTTCATAACCACCTACAAAATGTTCTGGCGGTGCCGCTCCACTGATTAGGAAAACCCAAACAAATCCGTCAACAGTTTCATTTTTATAATATTCTCCATAACGCAAATCATGTAGTGTATTCTCGCCTTTCAATCCCATAGAACGCCATAAGTTATAAGTAACTAAAGCATCAATTCCGGCACATTCGTCCACTTCATTGAAATGCGGTAAAGCTTCACCGGCAAACAATTCGTTTCCTTCTTCATCAAAAACAGGAGGTCTGTTTTGATTGTTTAATAAACCTTCGACCAAATCACTGGCAGGCACTAAATCCTTCAAACCTTGTTGGTACTGAATTCCGATAGTATCACAACCAAATTCAGCAGCAATTCGCACAGCGGCAATATACATTTTGCATTGCAATAGCGTTTGCTTTTTAGTTAATTGAGTAACTTCATCCGTTCCCCAATCGAATTTCATTCCTTTATCAAGCAACCATTGTAAAACGGCTTCAGCTTCTTCGTCTTTCACCGTTAGCATTTTAGCGTAAAGCGAAGACTGAGACAATCTTTCTTTATAAATTCCTGTTGGATGCAACAAATGATCAGGAACAATCGCATTGAACATTCCCATACAACCTTCGTCAAAAACACCCATAATGGCTTTTTCTTTTCTGAAAGCTTTTGCAAAAGCAGTTCCTTTAGCAAATTCGTCAGCAGGAATAAGTGCTTTATCAAACGCTTTTACGTGACTAAAATCCGGCTGAACTGTAGCCGTTTGCAACCAATTTTTCAAATTGTTTTTGAAAAAATCATCGCTAAAATCTACACTCCACAACGTGCTGTATTGCACTCCTGCCTTAGTCAACGAACCATTTAAATTTAGCATTCCTACTAAACCTGGCCATTCGCCACTCCAGTTAGCCACTGTTAAAATTGGCCCTTGGTGCGTAATCAAACCTGCCAAAACATGGTGTGAATATTGCCAGACACTTTCAGCAACAATCAGTGGTGCCGTTGGGTCAATATTTTTAAAAACCTGCATTCCCATTTTTTGGCTGTCAATAAAACCATGCTGTTTTTTCTCATCATAAGCATGCGCTCTGATGATTTTTCCGCCTGCTTCGGCAACAGCTTCTGATAATAATTGTTCCATTTGGGCTTGTGCATCCCAACATACCTGATTTGCTGATAAACGCAAATCGCCACTTGCTACTAAATAGATGTTCATATTTTAAATTATTTATAAGCAATAAAACACAAAGACAATTCGAATTTTTTATTCAAATTGTTTTGTGATACGCTATGATTTATTTTTCCTTAAACCATCAACCAACTCTAAATTGAAACGATTGCAGTCTATATTCAAATATGCTAAAAATTAGACTTAGACTCTTATTATTTATTTGCATGTATTTATAGGATATTATCATAAAATTATTTGCAATTGTAAAAATAACACTAATTTAGCGTAATCAATCCAAAAGCATTGTTTATGAAGCCTTTATTTCACAAAGTTCCTACCAGCATTCAAAGTTCTTTTGAGGTAAGACATAACAAAGAACCCAACTTTGGTAAGATTTGGCATTACCATCCTGAACTGGAATTGCATTATGTAATCAAAGGCGAGGGAGTGCGTTTTATAGGCGATAACATCAGTAATTTCAGCTCAGGAGAACTTATTTTGTTGGGTGAAAACTTACCTCATACCTGGCGTTGTCATGAAGAATATTATCAGAACAAAAAGGAATTAGATGTGGAAGCCATTGTGATTCAGTTTTTGCCTGACTGTTTAGGCAAAGATTTCATACACTTACCCGAATCTTTCCTGATTCCGAAACTTTTTGAAAAGGCAAAAAAAGGAATGATTATTCATGGAAAAACACGGGAATTAGTCATGGAACAAATGAAAAAAGCATCTACTGCCAATCATATTGACAAGCTGATTATCCTGTTAAACATCTTGAAATTTCTATCGGAAACCGAAGAATATACCGAAATCACTTCTTCGCATGCGTTTTATCAATCCAATGAATCGGATTCGATTCGACTGAATAAAATATGTAGTTATACCCTTTCGAATTATAAAAAAGAAATCACTCTAAAAGAAATTGCAGCTTTTAGTAACTTAAGCGTTACTTCTTTTTGTCGCTATTTTAAACTAATGACGAAGAAAACCTATTATGATTTTCTAATAGAAATTCGCATCAGTCATGCGTGTAGATTATTGATTGAAAACAAAATCCCTACCGAAATGATTTGCTTTGAATGCGGTTTTAATAATGTATCCAATTTTTACCGTCATTTCAAGAAAGTCGCCGGAATTACTCCTATGGAATATAAGAAAAGGTATTTGTCGAATTAGAAGAAGAGGAAAGAACAAAGAAAATAGACAAAATAGGGATTTTTACTGATCTTTAATCGCAAAGTGCACGAAGCAAGCGAAAAAGGCACAATTTTTTCTAAACATATAAGCCATATAAGTTTTCTTTACTTCTATAAATAATTTAGAAGTTCAGATAAGTTATTTTCATTTATGAAAATATAAATCCGTGTAATTCTAAACACAAAGATTAGAAAATCAATAGTGCATTCGTGTCGGATTTATTAACCGCAAAGGAAGCAAAGATTTCCGCAAAGAAGACAAAGACAAAATCTGTGATAATCTGTGTAATCTGTGGCTAATTTTTAAACTTAAAGATTGGGGGAAAAATTTGCGACCCGAGCGATAGCGAACAGGCGAAGCAATCTGCGGTAATTTTTAACCACAAAGTGCACGAGGGTTTCGCAAAGTCACGCTAAGAATTTTTCACCATATAAGACATATAAGTTTTGTTATCCTAAAAGTGATAAAAAAGTACAGATAAGCTTATTTTCATATCTGAAAATAAAAGAAATAATTTGCAGTGATTTATTTTATTTCGCAGAGATTCACAAAAAAAACCACAAAGATACGCTAAGTTTATTTCTTTAATTTTTCTAATCTGTGTTCCAAAAAAAATCAGAGATATTTTTAACAACAAGAATATTAGTTTAGATCAATTATTAACCCATCTGCCCGAAAAACTTCTGTTTCAGAAATTGTATAAAGAGCCCAAATTATGGTCAAAAAAAGACTCCTACATCCTTATACAATGCCCAAAAAATGGGAGGAGCGGACATTGTTTAAAAACAATCGAACAGACGACTTAATAATCACTAACACTAACCAAAATATATAAACTAGAATGACAACTCATTCTGGAGAATATCGTACTCTTTTTGCAGTTGATCCACTGCATTTTTTACAATTGGAGTAAAATTACCTACTTCCCTACGCGTGTAATTAGAAATAGACAAACCTCTTTTTTGTAAGGTATACTTAGCCACAATAGGGTACACATCGTGCATAACTCCCATATTAGACTCTAAAAATTGTTGCACTGCTGCTAATTCTTCGGCCTTAGAAGCATCATTGTAATTATCGCAAATCCAAACAATCAGTTCAGGAAAGAAATTCCCCTGAATACAGGACAATCCTGCCGAACCTGCTTTTAAAGATTCGATGGCGTGTACCATATAAGCATCATACAAACCAAAATCAGGATTTTTTACCACACTCAATTTAGCCTTAATCTGATTGATATCTAAACTGGTATCTTTATGATAAATCACTCTTCCTGTATTGACAAAATCTCCTAATTGCTCAGCTGTCAGCACTCTTTTATAAGGCACCGGACATTCGTAGAATCCTGTTGGAACTCCTGGCGTTAAATTCAATAACTGATGTACATTGTCAACAAAAACAGCATCCGAATCGGTTTCTTTAGCCAATAAACCCGAAATTAAAATCACGGCATCAATTCCTGTTCCGTAAATTTTATTGGTAAAATCAGCCTGTTGCTGAATTGTTCCTTCAAAAGTTCCTGTAGCTACCACTGGCACCTGACCAGCCACAACATCTACTACATGTTTTGTTAGTTTAAGACGTTCAGCTTCTGACAATTCAAACATTTCGCTTGACAAACAATTAGCAAATAAACCAGTAACTCCCGACTTTAAATAAAGTTCCGTAAGAGCTGTTAATGTTTTGTAATCAATGCTACCATCATTATTAAACGGCGTTAACATTACCGGAATAAATCCTTTTTTTGAATTGTTCATCGTTATTCTATTTTCTCTTTTTTTATATTATTAAGCTTTTACGCTTCTGAATTTTGCTATAAATGCACCCGTCAAATAGATAGCAAGTGTTCCAATCACTATCACCATATTAGCATGAAGCGGACTTCTTAAAAAACTATATCCATCAGGAATCAAGTACGAAAGTGACAACCAAAGAATCACCATTATCCCTATAACTGTTGCAGCCATAGCCTCTGTATTACCTGATTTTTTACTGATAATTCCCAAAAGGAAAAGCCCCAACATTCCTCCTGCAAAAATCCCTGATAGTTGCCACCAGATATCCAGAATACTCTTCACCCCTATCATCGCGATACCACAGGCCATTCCGCCCAATCCAAACATAACCGTTCCGATATACAGCAAACGCATATTTTGTTTGTCGCTGACTTTCTTTTTCGAATATCGCTTGTAAATATCTTCTGAAAACACCGTTGCCGAAGCATTCATTCCTGAACTGATGGTACTCATTGCCGCCGAAAGTATCGCCGAAACGATTAACCCCAATAAACCGGTAGGAATCATATTGACCATGAAATTAGGCATCACCTTATCTCCATAATCGGATGGTTGTAATGTTTTTGCATAATTGGCTATATCAGTCTGAGAAGCCCCTGCTCCAAAATGTTCTGCAGCTGCCTGTAGTTTAATGGGCTCTATCAATGAAGGAGTCATTTGATAATAAGCAAACAAACAAGAACCTATCACAAAAAACACCAAAGAAACAGGAACAAACATCCAAACACACAACCAAATTGACTTTGAAGCCTCTTTAGCTGAAGACGAGGCATGGTAACGTTGCACATAATTTTGATCCATCCCAAAATTATTCAGGTTGATAAAAAAACCATACAGCAACACCACCCAAAAAGTAGAGCTTGTAAAATCAAACGAAAAACTACCTAAACTAAACTTATCATTTTGCTGCCCAATTTCCATTATTTTAGAAACACCTCCCGGCATTTTTGAAACTATCAAATACAAAATCAATAAAGCACCTCCTGTTTTCAATATAGCCTGAACCACTTCGGTCCAGATTACCGCTTCAATGCCTCCTAAAACCGTATAAATCACAATACAGATTCCGGTAACCAGCATGATGGTTTCCATGCTAAAACCTGTCAGGGCTTGCAACGTAAGGGAAATTCCAAAAAACACCGATCCCATTCGGGTAATTTGCGTTAGCAAAAAGCAAACAACGGCATAGGTTCTGGCCCAGGGACCAAAACGTTTTTCTAAGTTAGTATAAGCCGAAACTTCTCCGGTACTGCGGTAAAATGGCACAAAATATTTAGCCGCTACCCAGGCTGCAAATGGCATCGAAATACTAAAAACAAAAGCATTCCAGTTTCCTCCAAAAGCCTTACCAGGAACTCCCAAAAAAGTATTACTGCTTAAAAATGTGGCATAAATAGACAGTCCTATGGCCCAACCGGGAATTTTACCCGAAGCCTTAGTGTATTGCTCTGCACTCTTATTTTTTCTGGAGAAATAAATTCCCACGCCAACCATAGCAATCAAATAAATCGCAATTATAGCGATATCTAATAATGGTAAATTTTTCATTTATTAAAGATGGGATTTTATATTTAATATCTCAACACAAATAAGCATATCGTACAATGTATTGATGATTTTACAAATGTATCCGAAAACTACAACGATTTCCTATGAAATTTTTTCAAAAGATTATAGGATGTTATCACAATAAAATACCCGTTCTTATTTTACGCTTTTACCGTCCTTAGCTTTCGCAGTCGAGCGTCAAATGTTTAAAGAATGCGTAAAAAGAAAAGCTGTCTGATCCGCCGCGGCGGAGAGTTCTTTTCTTTTAGCATTCGAAAACTAATTTGACCGACGAGGAAGCGTAAGACTTGATTTTTTTGTTTCTTTTTTGATCAAGCAAAAAAGAAAAATATTGCGACAAAAAAACTTTGTAAAGTATCGAGAACTATTTTTATAAGAAGCTACTTCCTGCCCTTCGCTTCACTCTTATTTGGAGTCCCGGATTTTTCTAAGCACCAAAAAGGAGCTTCTTTCAGTCGCTCTTTTAGCACAAGAAAAAATCACAGGCCTCCCGCATAAGGAGTTTCGCTTCGGTCAGGGCTAGAATTCAGAGATAGAATTTTCTTTTAATTAGTCAATTGACATTTTAGCACATTCTTTCCAAAGATAGTTTGGTATCGGTTCATTAAGTTCCCATTTAATACTCATTGGTTTTGAACCTTCATTTTCTTTAAAATTTCCTTCTCCTATAAAAACATACCCCATTGTATTTCCAAACTCATTTTTTGATTTTTCCCTGATAAATAAAAGTATATTTTTTCCCAATTCTTTATGATTTATATAAGTCAAGCCTTTTCCTTTATCATCTCTAGTTTGATTCTGTGACTGCCAATGGAATAACGTTTCACTTATTGCAAAGTCATTGTATAAAGTAGTTGGCGAGTAATCTTCTTCTGATTTAATTAAATCTATAAATAATATTTCTGTATTTAATTCTTTATTTTCTGCTACTCCAACTCCTATAGCATTTGATGATTTTTTTTCAAATGTTGACATTCTGAATGCAACTAAAATTTGATCTCTTGTATATCTAGCATGTAATTTCAAAGGTTGGCTATAAGGCAATTGAATATCTATTTCTTTAAAATCAATTTTGTCGATTAATATTTCTAATACCTCAATAATTTCATCAACCAAAATTTTATTCTTTCCAATAGTTCTAATACTTTCTTCTAACGACTTATAACCACCAGCATTTTGCCAAATGTCATAATGCAACATTAGCAACATCGTTTTTTCATTAATATTAAAATCACTTATATTAATGTCAAATCCTTGTTTAGCTAGTTTAAGAATAAAATTAAAATAACTAGCTGAGTTTGTAGAGAGCCATTTATTACTTATAGCAGAATAAATTTGTTTCTCATTAATGTTATTAAAATCTTCAATTATACCAGCTCTTTGACACAATCTTGACCAAGTTTCTTTTTTCGAATAAATTGTTTCAATTGAAATATGGTTTAACTCTATGAAATTATTTAATGTTAAAGGCAATTTAGTTTGTTCGCTAAAGCCTCTAATTTTATTTATCAATTGAGTCACATTTAGAGATGTTGCTTTTCGGATATTTTCTAAAATTGTTTCTTTTGCCTTTTTCTCTAATACAATAGAACATCCCAATGGTAAATGTGGAAAATCATCTTCTATTTCTTTTTGAACTGAAGTTGTAGTTTTTCCAATTAACGCTCTGAATTTACTTTCAAAATCATATTCAGGTCTTGAATTTCCAACAAAATCCAATACAGTCAAACACTCTTTTCCTTCTAATAAACGTAATCCTCTTCCAAGTTGTTGAAGAAATATTGTTAAGCTTTCTGTAGGTCTTAAAAACAAGACAGTATCAATTTCAGGAATGTCAATTCCTTCATTAAAAATGTCAACAACAAATAAATAATTGATTTTTTTATTTTTAAATTCATTTCTAATAATTTCTCTTTCCTTATTATTATCTGAAGTCAAATACTTTGCATTTAATTTTGCTAGATTAAACTTTTCGGTCATATATTCTGCATGCTTGATTGAAACGCAAAATCCAATTGCACAAACATCATGAATATCATTTGTATACTTATTTAAACTGTTAATTATTTCACCAACTCGTACGTCATTTGTAGTATAGACGTTAGTTAATTCACTTGCTAAATACTTTCCGTTTGCCCAACTTATATTTTTTAAATCTATACTATCAGAAATACCAAAATATTGAAATGGACATAGTAAACCTTTGTTCATTGCTTCAGGCAATCTAATTTCAGCTGCTATTCTATTACAAAAATCTTCTAATATATTCTTATTATCCATTCTTTCAGGTGTAGCGGTCAAACCAAGTAATACTTTTGGTTTAAAATAATCTAGAATAGGACGATAGCTAAACGCTTTCTGATGATGTGCTTCGTCAATAATTATGAAATCATAATAATCTGGTGAAAGTTTTATTCCTTTTAATCTATTTTTTAAAGTCTGAATTGAAGCAAAAACATGTTCATTGTTTGTTGGCTCAATACCATCCACCCATAATTGCCCAAAATCATTATGTTTTAAAACTCCTCTAAACTTTGATAAGGATTGCTCTAAAATCTCTTTCCTATGTGCAATAAAAAGTAATTTTGATGATTTGTTATTACTCTTAAATTTTTTATAATCGAATGCAGAAATTACCGTTTTTCCTGTTCCAGTAGCTGCAACTAAAAGATTTCTATATCTATTATGAACTGTTCTTTCAACTTCTAATTTTTCAAGAATTTCATTTTGATAAGAATAAGGTTTTATGTCAAAATAGGCTGTAGTAAAAGTATTCTCTTTTGAAAAACCCCCTTGTTTTAGGGCATCTACTAATTTTTCAGAGTGAATATTTTGGTCATATAATTCAAAATCTGTATTTTGCCAATACGCTTCAAATGTTTTCTTAAATTTATCAATAATGTGACTAACTTCTTTGGTTGTTACTTTCAAGTTCCACTCTAAACCATCTGTTAATGCTGAACGAGAAAAATTAGACGAACCAATGTAAGCAGTGTGAAAGCCTGTGTTTCTTTCGAATAAATAAGCTTTTGCATGCAATCTTTCATTACCTGTATTATAAGAAACTTTTACCTCTGTGTTTTCTAAAGAAGCCAAAAACTCAACTGCTTTGGAATCTGTGGCTCCAATATATGTAGTTGTAATTACTCTTAATTTCCCACCTCTTTCTGTAAATTCTCGAAGCTCACGTTCGAGAATTCGAATTCCTTTCCATTTAATGAAAGAAACCAATAAATCAATTCTATCTGATGACAATATTTCTTTTCTTAATTCACTTTCTAAAGTTGTTCCTGAATTTCCGCCAGTAAAAAGTTCACTATGAATTAATCTTGTATAAGGAGTAATCTCACTTAAATGCAAATCTAAATCTGTAAAATGAGAATCAACTTTACTAAAGACGGCTTTTAAAATTTTTCCCTCTGTTTCAATTAAATCATCCTCAAATTCTTCTTTTTTAAGTTCTTCTTTTAGAAATAAAATGATTTTATTTGAAATTTCGATTTGTGTTTCAATAGCATCTTCTCCTTTAATTAAAGTGAAAGCATGCTTAATAGTTTTACCAATATGCTGCGATAACAATTGAGAGGCTTCTGCTTTATCTATTGTAGTTTTCTTTACTTGAAACTTATCTTTATCAAGCTCATTTATTTTATAACTTATTAGCTTAGTAACTAATTCTTCATACAAGCCTTGATTCATAATTCAAGTTTTAAAAATTCCTCAACAATTGGCAAATCTGCTTCTGCCCAATCTAAATTCAATAATTCAGATTTATCTAACAATTTATAATCTGTATGTTCACTCAAAACAATGTCTCCTGAAATATAATTTGCTAAAAAAGGGATAAGCTTTATTTTAAAAATTCCATAATCATAAATACTATTTGAAAGTCTTTTCAAAACATCAATTTCAATATTTATTTCTTCTTTAATTTCTCTTTTAATACATTCAATTTCATTTTCATCCTCTTCAACTTTTCCTCCTGGAAACTCCCATTTTAAAGGCAATTTCATTTTTTCACTGCGTTGAGTTACTAATATTTTAGATTCAAAAAATATTATCGCACATGTAACATTAATCATAGTTCATTTTTTTTATAAACTTAAAATTTAATTTTAAAATAAACGATTACTTGTTGAAAGTAAATTATTATTTATTTTAATTATAATTCGAAAAAACGTTATCAAAATCCTGAAACACTCTTATCCAACTTTTTCACTACCTTTAAAGTCCGAGTTTAACCCATAAAACTATGAAGACTTTATCCTTATTATTTTTTTCCTTTTTCATTTTCAACTGTGAGGCGCAGTTAAAAACGAACGATGCTATTCCGCTACAGGAAGATGCAAAAAATTACAGCTTAGAAACGGTGGCTGATGGTATTAATAACCCATGGGGAATGGCTTTTCTTCCCGATGGATCGATGTTAGTGACCGAAAAATCAGGAACTTTATACCATATTACAAAAGGCACAAAAACCGAGGTTAAAAATGTTCCTGCTGTGTACAACCGTGGTCAGGGCGGTTTGATGGATATTGTTTTACATCCAAATTACAGTACTAATGGCTGGATTTACATTACTTATGCTTCTACCGAGGGCGAAGGTGAAGGCGGCAATACCCAACTCATCAGAGCCAAACTGGAAAACGAAAGCTTAACCCAAATCCAATCTTTATACAAATGCGGGCCTAATACTACCAGAGGACAGCATTTTGGTTCGCGAATTGTTTTTGACAACGAAGGTTATTTGTATTTTTCGGCAGGAGAACGCGGCAATCATTTTGTGAATCCGCAGGACATCAGCCGTGACAACGGAAAAATCTACCGCCTCAATGACGACGGCAGTATTCCAAAAGACAATCCGTTTGTGGGACAAGCCAATGCCAAAGAAGCAATTTACTCTTATGGACACCGCAATCCACAGGGATTAGTAAAAAATCCTGTTACCGGGAAAATCTGGGAACACGAACACGGCCCACAAGGCGGAGACGAAATCAACATTATCAAAAAAGGGGCTAATTACGGCTGGCCGGTAGTCACTTACGGAATTGATTACAACAACAGCATTATTAGTAATGAACAACAAAAACCGGGCATTGAAAATCCTATCTATTATTGGGTTCCATCCATTGCACCAAGCGGAATGACTTTTGTAAGCGGTGATAAATACCCGGACTGGAAAGGACATTTATTAGTAGGTTCGCTTAAATTTCAATATTTGGAATTGGTAAAATTAGACGGTGATAAAATCATTGGCCGACAAAAAATCGCAACTGACATTGGTCGTTTGCGCAATGTAACCCAAGGTCCTGATGGATTTATTTACATGGGCGTAGAAGGAAAAGGAATTCTAAAAATTATACCAAACTAAATTACCGCAGATTAGAGTTTCTCAACTATTTAAAAAATTACCTCAGATTCGCAGATTATCATAAAAAATATGCAATCCAAGCGATAGCGAACAGGCGAAGCAATCTGCGGTGAAAAGACTGAAACAGTGGTGCTTCAATAAATTAAACTTAATAAAATTAAAATGCTATTTACTAAAATAAATATTGGCTTAAGCCTGTTACTCTTAGGTGGTTTGTATTTTTCAAATCCAACAATTTTAACCGACTCCACAAAAGAGTATTTATCTATAAAACAACAACAGCAAACGCCTTTGCAAAAAAGCATGGCTCGTGGCAAAGATGTCTATACCGATTTTTGTATCCAATGCCATTTAGCAACCGGAAAAGGAAACGGAACCACTTTTCCGCCACTGGATGGCTCTGACTGGTTGAAAAAGAAAAGAACCGAAAGCATTCATGCCATAAAATACGGTCAGAAAGGCGAAATTGTGGTAAACGGAAAAAAATACAATGGCATCATGCCGCCAATGGGTTTAAGCGATGAAGAAGTAGCCGATGTGATGAATTATGTTTCTAATTCCTGGACTAATAAAAGCAAAAAAATGGTTACTAATAAAGAAGTTGCTTTAGTAAAACCTTAATTTTCTAATATGACTGTCCGCTTAGCGGACTAAATAAAAAACAGCCACGAATTCCACGAAATAACACAAATTGGAATGTCATCATATTCCACGAATCTGCCAAAGACAAATAAAAAATTGGTGTAATTTATTTTAAAACCAGTAATATTTGTGCTAATTCGTGGAACCTGCCTGTCGGCAGACAGGTTCGTGGCAAAAATAAAACTCGTGCGTTTGCCTAGTGATTGGTATAAGAAACGGATAATCATATTTTCTAATGCTGAATTTTAGTTAAAAACCTCCAAATAGTATTTCTTTTTTATCTGCCTCAAATGCCTTTTTTATGAAAAAATATGCCTTAGCAATCTTAGTGAGTTCTTTTGTATTTTCTCTTTTTAGTAATTGCAACAAAAGTAAATCCGATACCGAAGAAAGTAGTATAAAAGACAGTATTGCTGTAAAAACTTCGCCCGAAAAAAAGCCGATTACTGCAATTGACACCGTTGATTACAACCAAAGAATGATTGCTTTGGCTAACAAAGACACTACCGGAATGTGGCCTGTTAAAGCACCGTATCCTTTGCCAGGAGCTTTGTTGCCTTATAACCGAATTATTGCTTTTTACGGAAATTTGTATTCGAAAAGAATGGGGGTTTTGGGCGAATACCCAAAAGACGAAATGATAGCAAAACTACAGGGAGAAGTAGCCAAATGGCAGGCTGTCGATTCCAGTGTAACCACCATTCCTGCCTTTCATTATATTGCCGTTTCGGCTCAAAGTCAGCCGGGAAAAGCCAACAGATACAATATGCGAATGCCTTTTAAACAAATCGATACGCTTTTAAGCTGGGCAAAACCTATAAATGCTTTGGTTTTTTTAGATATTCAGGTGGGACACAGCACGGTTAAGGAAGAAGTAAGCCAACTTGAAGAATATCTGGCTTTACCAAATGTTCATTTAGGAATTGATCCTGAGTTTTCAATGAAAAGTGGTCATGTTCCCGGCAAAAAAATTGGAACCATGTCTGCCGATGATATCAATGATGCCATTGATATTTTGGCCCGAATTGTTCGCGAAAAGAAATTGACACCAAAAATATTAGTGGTACATCGGTTTACCCAGGGTATGGTGACTAATTACAAAGCCATCAAGACTGTTCCCGAAGTTCAGATTGTGATGCACATGGACGGTTTTGGTAGTCAGGTTTTAAAGCGTTCTACTTATTTGAGATACATTTACAGAGAACCGGTTCAGTTTACTGGTTTTAAATTATTCTACAAAAATGACAATTGGAACGACTGGAAAATATACACTCCGGAACAATTATTAGAATTTTCGCCCAAACCAAGTTACATTCAGTTTCAATAATTGTAAGCCTATTCCAAAATGAAAAAATTGATATTCTTAAGTACAATTGGTCTTTTTTTGATGTTCAGTTGCCAACAAAAAACAACTGCTCCCGTTGAAACCAAAACTGCTGTTCCGGATACTAAAGCAACTCCAAAAGAGGAAGAAAAATTAGTAATGAACAATGCTGCGGCTATATTGGCTAGAAAAGAAGTACCTATTTTATGCTATCATAATATCAAAGATTTTACGGATTCTGCTGGTGAAATGACTAAAACCTATACGGTAAAACCGGCCAACTTTGCCGAGCAAATGAAAGCCTTGGCCAATGCCGGTTACCACAGCATTTTACCCAATCAATTGTATGATTATTTGGTCTATAACAAGCCATTGCCTGAAAAACCAGTCATGATTACCTTTGACGATACCCGAGGCGAGCAATACAGCATTGGCGCAGCCGAAATGAAAAAATACAATTTCAAAGGCGTTTTCTTTGTGATGACCGTTTCCATCAACCGACCGAATTATTTAAACAAAGAAGATATTAAAGAACTCTCTGATTCCGGAAATTGTATTGCGGCTCATACCTGGGATCATCACATGGTAACTAAATATGCCGGCGACGACTGGAACACCCAATTAGTAAAACCAAAAGCCAAACTGGAGGAAATCATTGGAAAACCGATAACTAATTTTGCTTATCCTTTTGGATTATGGAACGCAGCAGCCATTCCTGAAATTAAAAAAAGCGGTTATAAAATGGCTTATATTCTTTCGACTAAAAGAGATTCGATTGATCCTTTATTCACCATCCGACGCATGATTGTGTCCGGAAACTGGTCCACTGACCGCATGATGAAATCCATGGAAACTACTTTTGCAAATAAAAAATAGCTTTTTGTTTAGCTAAAAAATCTTTCTTAATCAGATTTCTTTTTACTCTTTTTCCAAACTCCTTGTTTCTAATGGAGTTGCATTGCTGTTCCATTATTTTTGGTTATTGAAAAATTCCGAAAAAAAAGAATTTAAAAACACTAATTCTCAAAAAACAGATAGTCAAAAAAAGAATGCTGTATTAATTACACTATTCGCAACAAATTTTCAAATACTTATCAATAAAATTGTTAAATTAGCCTAAAGACTGATGTTTTTATAATCAAAATTGGTTTTTATTAATTTTTCAATAATTTATAGAATGGTAAATTTAACACCAAATTTAAGTCCAAGAGGATGGGATGAAATGTTTTCCAGGGATGGAGTAAGAGACGCTTACAAACAAGTATTACAAACATTAGAGAGTTTAAATATTGATAAGCTGAATGTGAAACAGAAACAGGCTTCGGATATTTTTATGAACCAGGGGATTACTTTTACGGTTTACAGCGATGACAACCAGGGAATCGAAAGAATATTTCCTTTTGATATTATTCCCAGAATAATTACCAAAAACGAATGGCTGGAAGTGGAAACCGGAATTAGTCAGCGCTTAAAAGCCTTAAACCTTTTTCTGGAAGACATTTACAACGAGCAATTAATTATCAAAGAAGGTATTATACCGGCTTCCTTAATTGCTTCCTGTCCGCATTATATTCCGGAAGTTCATGGAATCAAAGTACCGCACAACATTCATGTGCACATTGCCGGAATTGATTTAATCAGAGGCGAAAAAGGGGAATTCTATGTTCTGGAAGACAACCTAAGGTGTCCCAGTGGAGTGAGCTATATGCTGGAAAACAGGGAAATTACCAAAAGGATTTTCCCGGAAATGTTTCGCGCCAACAATGTAAGCATGGTGGCCAATTATCCTATGATTTTCCATAACATTTTAATTTCGCTTTCGCCAAGGAACATCTCTAATCCCAATGTAGTTTTATTGACTCCGGGAGTTTATAATTCGGCTTATTACGAGCATACTTTTTTAGCAAGGCAAATGGGAATTCCGCTGGTAGAAGGTCGTGATCTTGTGGTGAACAATCACAAAGTGTATATGAAAACCACCTCGGGCTTGCAACAGGTAGATGTTATTTATAGACGATTGGACGACGAATATTTAGATCCATTGGTATTCAAACCCGATAGTACACTGGGCGTTCCCGGATTGATAAGTGCTTATAAAATGGGGAATGTTGCTCTTGTAAACGCAGTAGGAAATGGTGTTGCCGATGACAAAGCCATTTATGCTTATGTGCCACAAATGATTCAATATTATCTCAACGAAGAACCTATTTTAAAGAACGTTCCAACCTACCAAATGGAAAATCCGGAAGAAAGAGAATTAGTCTTTGCCGACATGGAAAACATGGTGATTAAGGAAACCAACCAAAGTGGCGGTTACGGAATGGTGATGGGAAATAAAGCAACCGAAGAAGAACTGGAAGCAGCCAAAGTGGCAATTTTAAATAATCCGCGCAATTTTATTGCCCAACCTATCATTCAGTTGAGTACCGTTCCCTGCTACATTGATGGCGAGCTAAAACTACGCCATGTTGATTTGCGCCCTTATGCTTTATGTGGCCCTAACGGAGTTCAAATAGTTCCCGGCGGACTCACCCGGGTGGCACTAACCGAAGGTTCCTTAGTGGTGAATTCCTCCCAAGGCGGCGGAAGTAAGGATACCTGGATTATGAAATAAATGCACACAAATTGTTTTTTAAACTTTTAAAGAAATAACTATGGAAGTAAATATGCTGAGTCGTGTAGCCGACGGAATGTTTTGGCTTAACCGATATATGGAACGAACCGATGGGATGTTACTTACCCTAAACACGCTGTACATCATGTCTTTTGACCAGGAGACTAATGATTACCAAGGATACAAACCCTTATTAAAATACTATACCGATTTGCCTCCTGAATACATTGCCGAATTTCAGCATGACACTAATTTTGTGTTGAAATATGTCATTTGCGACAGCAAAAATCTCAATTCGGTTCGAAATTTAATTACCAAAGCCAGAGAAAATGCCCGAGGTTCTCAGGATAAAATTACCAAGGAACTTTGGGAACACATCAATTCGATGTACCATTACATCAATGCTGCCGATTTACCTAAAAGGCTGGAAACACCTGAAGCTATTAGTATTTTGGCCAAACTAAATAAAGATTTTTTGCTTTACAATGGAATCTTTCATGTGACCATGCCCAGAGGTTTAGGCTGGTGTTTTTCAAGCATTGGTAAACATATCGAAAGATGTTTGCAAACCATTTCGATGACCCAATCGTACTATGCTCCCATTGAATACAATCTGGAAGGAAAAGAAGATTTATTGTATTGGCGAAAATTATTATTGTCTTTATCGGGTTACGAATTGTATTTAAAAAGTTATAGCAATATTCCGCACAATCGAAAGGTAATCCAACATGTGATTTTCAATCCTGATTTTGCTCATTCGGTGATATTTACTTTGGGACTAATCGAAACTTATTTAGACTGTGTTTTTAAAAATAATAATCTCATGGAAGCCCGCAAAATGCGCAATCAGTTTGGACGATTAAAAAGTTATGTCGAATACACCGATTACCATCATCTTAGTAACTATCAATTAGAGGAGGTATTAAAAAACACCAAAGATCAACTGAATGAATTTTCGATGGATTTCTCTAAATTATTCTTTTCATACACATAAACACAATGGCAGTTTTCAATATTATACATATTACAAAATACCAATACAACTTACCCATCAAAGAAAGTATTAACGAAATTCGTTTGTTTCCGCACAACTTTGAAAATCAGGATGTATTGCAATACCAACTTTCGATTACACAAAATCCTAATGTGGCTATAAGCAACGATTATCATGGCAACAGGGTTGGGAATTTCAATACACTGGAATCGCATACCGAAATGACGATTGAATCAAGAATGCTGGTGCGTGTGAATCATTCGCTTAAAATACCCGAAATAGACCATACTAAGGTTTCCGATTTGAATTTGCACAACGATATTTATTTGTTGCGTCTTTGCTATCCTGAAACCATTGCAAAACAAGACGAAATTGATGCAATTTTAAAAGAAATTGATTGCTCCGATAAATCAATCATCGAAATTGCCTATGAGTGCAGTAAATACATTTATAACCATTTTGCCTATACCAAAGGAATCACCAATATCGAGACTACCGTTGATGAAATCTTAGGACATCGAAAAGGCGTTTGTCAGGATTTTGCCAACGTATTACTGCAATTGTTACGAACTGCCGGTATTCCTTCCCGATATGTAAGTGGCTACATTTGTCCTAACGAAAGCGGACTTAGAGGAGAAGGTGCCACACACGCCTGGGTCGAAATTTATACACCTAAACAAGGCTGGCTGGGTATTGATCCTACTAATAATATTTGGACTATGGACAACCATGTCAAACTTGCTGTAGGACATAATTTTATAGATTGTACGCCGGTAAAAGGAACTTTTAAAGGAGTTTCTAAACAAACCCTTTCTGTTTGTGTTTCTATTGGTTATGAAGACGGCAGACATTTTGAAGAAATCAACGATGTAGAATTACAAAAAAACTCTGTTGAATACCAACAACAATTGGATTATGCCGAACAACAGCAGCAGTAATTTTTAAAAAAACTCCATTTCTAAACACAAAAAAAAGCGAATCAAATTTCTGACTCGCTTTTTGCTTTTTATGACTGTCCGCTAAGCGGACCAAATGAAAAATAGGTCACAGATTATACTGATTGAACAGATAAAAACGGATTTTTTAAGCTTTTTGTGTAAATTACAATCAGTGAAAATCTTTTAAAATCAGTTTTATCCGTGTGCCATTCTCAATAATTGGTATAAGAAACGGAAGTCATATTGCTTTTTATAGAAAACCTGAATTAGTTTGCCAGCCAGCTTTGTGGATTATTATAAGTTGTATTTTGCAACAGCAAAAATTTAATTACTGTTTTACCCGTATCGCCATTGGTACGTATTCTTCCTAAATTTTGTTTAATACTCACCTTATCCCCTTTACTTACTGAAACTGAACTTAGATTTTGATAAATAGTAAAATAATCTCCATGCTGAATCATAACCGCTTTATTTACCGGAGATAAAACCATCACACTAGCAACTTCCCCGCCAAAAACAGCTCTGGCATTGGCTCCTTCATTTGTTGTAATTTCCAGACCACTATTATGCACCACTAGCGTATTGTAAATAGGATGCGGCTGATCGCCATAGCCTAAGGAAATAAATCCTTTTTCTACTGGCCAAGGGAGATTACCACGATTTGCTCTGAAATTGTCGGCAACTAATTTGTCACTTGGAGTCATTTCAATTCTTGAAGAAGAAACTGAAGCTCTGGAAACGGTTTCTTTTACCTCTTTCACCTCTTTTGTAGCTGAAGATTTGGAAGAAGACTTTGATCTTTCAGCTGCAGCTAATGCTGCGGCTTTAGCACGCTCAGCAGCTGCTTTTCTATTCGCTTCGGCAATGGCTTCACGAATTAAACGGTTAATCTGAGCATCGATAGTTCTGGATTCTCTTTGTTTTTTTCTAATTTCAGAAACAATCCTGTTTTTATCTTTTTTAATCGAATTGACTAATTTCTCCTGCTCTTGTTTTTCTTTGACAAGGGCTTCCCTTTCCTTTTGATTTTCGGCAAGCAATTTTTGTTTAGCAATTTTTTGAAGCTTTAATTTTTCGTTATAACTAATTAATTCGGTCGATTTAGCGTTAATTTCCACTCCCTGGGATTTTCTAAAACTGGTATATTGCTTTAAATATTGTACCCTTTTATAAGCTTGTAAAAAATTCTCTGACGAAAGTATAAACATCGCTCTGCTTTGCTCTGAACGACTTTTGTATGAATTTACAATTTTCTTAGCATAATCTTCTTTTAAAACTTTCAATTCTCTATTGAGCTTGTTTATTTTAAGCTGATTACGATACATATCATCGCCTAAAAGTCGGGTTTGCTTTTCGGTGGTATGAATCAGATTTTCTTTCAGTCTAATCTTGTTCTTTTGAATCAAAAAAACATTCATAGCTGATTTTTCCTTTGACTTGACACTTTTCAGCATCTTTTCATTCTCTCTAATCTCTTTTTGAATTTGAGCTTTGCGTTGTTCTAATTTTTCTTGCTGGGACTGACTCCACATAGTAGAGGTCAAACACAGAAATAACAGACTAAGGAGATATTTTGGCATCTTAAAAAATATTTTTTTGCAAATTTACTTAATTATTATTCTTTTATAACCATCAGGAATGCTATATGGGAAAGAAAGTTCTTCGTTAAAGGAAACCGAATTGTAATTCAAATTGATTTCAGATTTTCCTTTAGGCTGAGCCGTTTTAATTTCAACCGATGATGGTAAATTAGCTTCTTTATGAGCTACTCTTTCCGGGTAAGCAATTTGAATGCTTCTGTTTTCAGCTTCCTGTACTACTTCTTGTTTGTTAACACTAAAATCAGTTGGGTTAAAATAATAACTTTTTTTAGTATTTCCATTATTCGAATCGTCTAATCGATAGAGATTGTCTAACAGAATTTTAGTGTATTTTCCTTTGTTCAAATCGTCCAAAGCCTCTCCTGTTAACATGTTTTGAATTTTATTGTAATCCAAATCGGTTCCTAACCACTGACTTAATGCACTGAAATCGCCATCAAAATAAGTGCCTTTAATTTTTTCGTAATAACTCACCGATGTAGGTGTTATCGAAGCTTTTGCCATGGTAATACCTATAAAACGAATGCTTACTAAAATTTGCTGGTCTTTCTTAATTTTAATTTCTGCAGTTACATTTTGGGCTTGTTTATCATCGGCATAACGGGCATTGGCTTTGATATATAATGTAGAAAAATCACTTTTATTGCTGTAATGATTGTCAATTATTTTAGTTGCCTTCATCTCGTCAACCGGTTCGGTAACTGTTGTTGATGTTACAACTGCTTTTGGTTTACAGGAAACCATAAAAACAATTGCTACTATTGCTAAATACTTCTTCATTTTATTTTTGCTTTTTTAATAGTTCGTTTGCTTTCGAAAAATAGAACTCTTTTTTATTATTATCTCCTAAACCATTATAGGCTTCTCCTAACTGAATATTATAACCTATTTCTAATGATACATCTTCCACTACATAATCCATGCCCATTTCTAATATTTCCTTCGCTTTTTTAAACTCTCGCAACTGATTGTAAGCTAATCCTGCAAAATAATAAAATTGAGGCTGAACCGGATACAATTCAATCATTTCGTTAGCAATTGGAGCAATTTTATCAAATTGCTCCAATTGCGAATATACATCTATCAAAAGCAAACTAATTTCTACGTCGGCTTCTCCTGTTTTTTTGAGTGCCATGAGATAATACTTTATTGCCTTATCCCATTGCTTTTTGTTGTGGTAATATTTACCAACTTCCTTAGCAACATTAACATTTTTATCCTCATCAAAATAAGCAATTGCCTTATCTAAATCAGTCTCTAACTGCGGATTAGTATTGACATAAATTAAAAATTCATTAAAAATACGATGTTTTATTTTGCTGTCTATTTTTGTACTTGCCAGCACCGTATTCATGGCTTTTATTGCTTTTTGACTTTCTTTGTTAACTAAATAATCTTTAAATAAACTCACCTGAGCCCATTCAGAATTAGGAATTTCTTTTTCTAACTTTCGAACCGTTTCGAGTACTTTTTCTAAATTATCTTTCTTGGAATACAAATAAATCAACGAAATATAATTAGACTCTTCCTTAGGATATTGATTAATTTGATTTATCAAATTAGTTATTTCAGCGTCCTGATAAGTTCCTTGGGACAAAATCTGAAGCTTGTAATTTTCTCTCCTTTCTGATTTGCCCACAGTTTCATTCAATTCATTGATAAGTAATAAAGCTTTATCAAATTCAGCTGTATTCATATACAAGGAAGTCAAATCTTCTTTGAACTTGGGATCAAACGGAATGAGTTTGTTAATTACCTTAATTGCATCGATATAATCCTTGGTTTCATAATCCACATCATACATACCAATTAAAAACCATTTGTTTTTGGGGTCTATCGAATTGGCTTTTTCGAATGAAGAATAGGCATTTTTATACTCTTTTAAAGCCAGATAATTTTTGCCTAATTCGTGGTAAATCGTGGCATTATTGGAATCCAATTTCAGGCAACGTTCTAAAGCGGTTATGGCTTTATCGTGATTTTCAATTGCCTTTTGCTTTAAAGCTTCAAAAAAATATTCTTTAAATTTATTGTCTTCGAGTTTAATTTCTTCAGGTTCCGTTTGCCCCCATAACAAAGCCGAATTGCATAGCAAAACCAACATTATCAGTAAAGAAATTACCTTTTTCATTTTTACCAATTAAATTTCAAAAGCACTTTATTATTTTACCATTAAGGAATTTAAGCCATTAAGCTTAATCAACTTAATTTTCTTAATGGTAAATTTTTATAGTTATTGTCATTATTCTAAAACCGAATAATCCCCAATACTTATACTTGTAAAATTACCATCAAAACTAGCGTGATTTCCTATCATGGCGTTGTCTAAATTAGCATTTTTAATATGCGCATGAGTTTGTACCAAACTGTTTTTGATGCTGCTATCCACTACATGGCATCCGTTTCCAAGGGAAACATTTGGACCAACAGTAGCATTAATTAAAACCACATCATCACCTATAAAACAAGGCTCAATAATAGTCGAATTTTCAATTTTTACTTTTGGCGAAACCAAACTTTCTTTATCTTCTGCTAAGAAAGCAAGCATCCTCGAATTGGTTTCAACAGTTACATTTTTGTTTCCGCAATCCATCCAGGCACTTACTTCACCTGTTTTAAATACTTTTCCGTTGGCCATCATGTTTTTGATACCATCGTTAATTTGGTATTCGCCACCATTTTGGATGTTATTGTCTAAAACATTTTGCAATTCTTGTTTTAAAACAGCAATATCTTTGAAATAATAAATTCCAATAACAGCCAAATCACTCACAAATTCCTTTGGTTTTTCTACCAATTCGATGATTTCATTTTTATCGTTTAGTTTAACTACACCAAAAGCTTCCGGATTTTCAATTTGTTTTACCCAAATCACCGCATCAGCAGCAGGATCCAATTCAAAATCAGCTCTAATCAAAGTATCGGCATAAGCAATTACCGCCGGACCAGAAAGTGATTCCTTGGCACACATAATCGCATGACCTGTTCCCAAAGCTTCATTTTGATAATAAATAGTTCCTCTTGCACCTAGTTTTTCGGCAATAGCAATTAAATCCTGCTCTACTTTTTCGCCAAAACTTTCGTGAATAATAAAAGCAACTTCTTCAATATCCTGATTCAAAACACCGGCAATATCTTCTACTAATCTATGAACGATAGGTTTTCCGGCAACTGGAATTAAAGGTTTAGGAATGGTTAATGTATGTGGGCGTAGGCGAGAACCTCTACCAGCCATTGGGACGATTATTTTCATTGTTCTTAAGTTTGAATGAAAATTTCAATCCAAATGTATGGCACAAATGGAACCGAAAATTTCACTATTGTTGGTTATTTACTTTATTTTTTAAATCAGAATTGTATGCTCCTATTTTACGCCTGTACTCCCAAAACCTCCTGCTCCTCTAGACGTTTCAGTCAATTCAATGACTTCTTCCCATTCGGCACGTTCGTGTTTGGCTATGATGAGTTGAGCAATGCGCTCTCCATTTTGAATTTCAAAAGCCTGATTGGATAAATTAACTAAAATTACTCCAATTTCTCCACGGTAATCTGCATCAACGGTTCCGGGACTGTTCAATACGGTAATTCCATTTTTAAATGCCAATCCGCTTCTTGGTCGCACCTGCGCTTCGTAACCTATCGGCAATTCGATAAAAAGACCTGTTTTAACGATGGTTCTTTCTAAAGGTTGTAGCATTATCGATTCGGTTAAATTAGCTCTTAAATCCATTCCTGCCGAAGCTATAGTTTCATAACCAGGCAAGGCATGTTGTGATTTATTGATAATATTTATTTTCATTTTTTTATTTTATATAGAAATAAGTGGCACTTATTTTTTCTGATTACTTTTTCGATTCATAATACTCATCAACGTTTCTTTTTCATTGTGGTAAATGAAATAGAGAAACAAAAGCAGTAACGCAATTCCAACAAAATAATTTTCTCTGAAACCATAAAATGAAACTACTGAGAAAATTACAGACAAACCAAGATAGCCTCCTATTTTGTTAAAATCATAAGGAATAGGATAATATTTATTTCCAAGATAATACGAAATCAACATCATACTTCCATAGGCAGCCAATGTTGCAATAGCTGAACCGGTATAACTCATGGACGGAATTAACAGGAAATTCAGAACCAAAGTAATGATAGCTCCCACAATAGAAATATAAGCACCAATATAAGTCTTATCAATCAATTTGTACCAAACTGAAAGGTTCGTGTAAATTCCCAAACAAAAATTAGCCAGAATAATCAACGGCACCACCTTCATTGCTACCCAATAGGATTCGTCACGAATCATTATAAACTTGAATAAATCGGCAAAAACAATCACACTTAACATAATAAACGAACCGAATATGACAAAATATTTGGTTACCATTGCATAAGTTTGTGGTGCGTTTTCGTCTTTAGCATGACTAAAAAAGAAAGGTTCAATACCAAGTGTATAAGCCGTTCGATACAAAACCATGAACAAACCTAACTTATAACAAGCCGAATAAACTCCTACTTCATCTTCAGCAATATTGCGGGGTAATAATCGGTCTAAAAGAATTTTGTCAAATTGTTCGTTGATGGCAAAAGCAATTCCGGCAACCAAAATGGGTAACCCATAAACCATCATTTTTTTCCACAAACTAAAATTGAACTTCCATTTTAGAAAAACATAATCAGGAGACAAAACCACAAAAGTCAATAAACTGGCAATTATATTTGCCAAAAAGATATAGCCTACCTGAAAATTTTCTATATAAAACGAACTGATTAAACCCGTAGGATTTAATTCTGCCATTTTAGGTAAATAAATCAAAAACAAAATGCTCAATAATAAATTCACTAACACATTTCCAATTTTGATAATGGCATACATCATCGGTCTTTGAAAAGCTCGTAGTTTTGAAAAAGGAATAATAACCAGAGCATCCAATGTCAAAATCCAAATGGTATAGGTAATGTATTGGGAATCGATTCCGGACCAATCGGCTAAGGTAGTTCGGAATAAAAGTGCAACAAATAAAAACACTATGGTAGTCCAAAAAATAGAAACCATTGAAGTTTCGACCACTATTTTTTTATCTTCTTCTTTATTGTAGAATCTAAAAAAAGCCGTTTCCATTCCGTAAGCCAGAATCACATTAAAAAAAATCATCCAGGCAAATATAATAGTCACTTTTCCGTACTCTGCTTTGGGAAGCAAATCGGTATAAAGTGGCACCAGCAGAAAACTAAACATTCTAGGCAAAACTGTAGCTAGTCCGTAAATGGCTGTTTGTTTGAAAAGATTTTTATATAAACCCAAAATGATATGTCTTAATACTTTTTAGAAAACAAAAATAACTAAATCTTTGGTTTAATCGGTGTAGCTTTTACACCTATTCTAATTTCTTTTTAAAAAATTTCAAAAAAAAATAGCCCCGTAAGTACGAGGCTATTTTTATATAGAAAAATTACTTTTTTCTTATCCATTCAAAGCTTCTGCTCCACCAACAATCTCTAAGATCTCGTTAGTAATTGCAGCTTGACGTGCTTTGTTGTATGTTAATTTCAATTGATTTCTCAATTCAGTAGCGTTATCTGTTGCTTTGTGCATTGCAGTCATACGCGCACCATGCTCAGAAGCAAATGAATCACGGATTCCTTTGTACAATTGTGTTTTCAATGATTTAGGAATCAAGGTCAATACAATTTCTTCTTTAGATGGTTCGAAGATATAATCTCCGGCTGCAACATTCAAATCAGATTTCACTGGAGCTAATGGTAAAAATTGTTCTGTTTGAACAATTTGAGTAGCAGCATTTTTAAATTGGTTATAAATCAATTCAATTCTGTCATACTCACCACCAACAAATTTTTGAGTTAATGTTTCAGCAATAGCAGCAACATTATCAAAAGTTAAATTATCAAATACAGCACTTTGATTTTCAATTACTGTATTTGTCTTACTTAAAACATCATTTCCTTTTTTACCAATAGCAAAAATATCAACTTGTTTACCAGCATAAAACTCAGAACGATTTTTAGCTTCCTTAATTACATTCGAATTAAAAGCACCACACAAACCTCTGTTAGAAGTAATCGCTACTAATAATACTTTCTTCACTTCACGTTGTGTAGTAAATTCTTCTCCTGTTCCTCCTTCAAGAGTTGCAGAAAGATTTTGTAATAATTCCGTTAATTTTTCGGCATAAGGGCGCATGGCTGTAATTGCATCCTGAGCTTTTTTAAGCTTGGCTGCAGATACCATTTTCATCGCCGATGTAATTTGCATCGTAGATGAAACGGAAGTAATTCTATTACGGATTTCCTTTAAATTTGCCATTTTTTTGTAAAAGTTTGGAGTTGGAAGATGGAAGTAGGAAGTAAGATTTTAACTTCTTACTTCCAGCTTCTAACTTCTATCTTAATTATATTTTGCTGAAACTTCTTTCGCTACAGTCTCGATTACATCAGTAATTTCGTCTGTCAACTTACCTGCTTTTAAAGCATCAAGAGTTGGTCTGTGCTTAGCGTTTAAGAATTCTAAGAAATCTTTCTCAAATTCTTTTACTTTATTTACAGGAACATTTCTTAATAAGTTTTTAGAACCTGCATAGATAATAGCTACCTGGTCTTCAACAGTATAAGGATCATTCAAACCTTGTTTCAAGATTTCAACGTTTCTTTTTCCTTTTTCAATTACGTTTAAAGTAACAGCATCAAGGTCAGAACCAAATTTAGCGAAAGCTTCTAATTCACGGAATTGAGCCTGATCTAATTTTAAAGTACCTGATACTTTTTTCATTGATTTAATTTGAGCATTACCTCCAACACGAGATACAGAAATACCAACGTTAATTGCCGGACGAACCCCTGAGTTAAACAAATCTCCATCAAGGAAAATCTGACCATCAGTAATCGAGATTACGTTTGTTGGGATATAGGCAGAAACGTCACCAGCCTGAGTTTCGATAATTGGTAAAGCTGTTAATGAACCACCACCTTTAACGATTCCTTTGATAGAATCCGGTAAATCATTCATGTTTTTAGCAATTCCGTCATCAGCGATAACTTTACAAGCTCTTTCTAATAAACGAGAGTGTAAGTAGAAAACGTCTCCAGGATATGCCTCACGTCCCGGTGGTCTTCTTAATAAAAGAGAAACTTCACGGTAAGCCACAGCTTGTTTAGATAAATCATCATAAACAATTAAAGCCGGACGACCAGAATCTCTAAAATATTCTCCAATAGCAGCACCAGCGAATGGAGCGTAAACTTGCATTGGAGCTGGGTCAGAAGCATTAGCAGCAACGATAACTGTATAAGCCATTGCTCCTTTTTCTTCTAACATTTTTGCAATTCCTGCTACAGTTGACGCTTTTTGTCCAATTGCAACATAGATACAGAATACTGGTTTACCAGCATCATAAAATTCTTTTTGATTTAAGATAGTGTCAATACAAACAGTTGATTTACCTGTTTGACGGTCACCAATAACCAACTCACGTTGACCTCTACCAACCGGGATCATAGCATCAACCGCTTTTACACCTGTTTGTAATGGTTCAGTAACTGGTTGACGGAAAACTACTCCAGGAGCTTTTCTTTCCAAAGGCATTTCGTATAAGTCCCCACCGATTGGTCCTTTTCCATCAATTGGAAAACCAAGAGTGTTTACTACACGTCCTACCATTTGTTCTCCTACTTTAAGAGAAGCAATACGTTGAGTTCTTTTAGCAGTAGAACCTTCTTTGATTCCTGTAGATGGTCCTAAAAGTACCACACCTACGTTATCTTCTTCAAGATTCAATACAATAGCCTCAAGACCATTTTCAAATTCTACTAACTCTCCATATTGTACATTCGAAAGCCCGTAAATACGAGCAATACCATCTCCAACTTGAAGTACCGTTCCTACCTCCTCTAGCGTAGCGCCAGATTCAAAACCTTCTACTTGCTTTCTTAATATTGCTGAAATTTCAGCAGGTTTGATTTCCGCCATCTTAATTTATAATTTAGACACTTAATGTGCAATAAAACTAGTTACTTAATTCTCTTTTTAATACTTGTAATCTGTTAGCAATTGAAGCATTGTATTGCTTATCGCCTATTCTTAAAATAAATCCTCCAATGATAGCAGGATCTACTACATTTTCAATTGTTACTTTTTTATCTGACAAAGATGCAATTTTAGCCAAAACTTTAGCTTCTAAATCAGCATCCAAAGGGATAGCAGTAGTTACTATAGCTACTTCTAAACCATTAGCCTCATCAAATAATTCAGAATATGCTACTGCAATAGCTTCAAGGATTTCAAATCTTTTATTTTCAAATAATAAATGAAAGAAACCTTTAGTAACGCCATTAACATTAGCAAAAACTTCCAATAGTGCATTTTCTTTTACCTCAACACTTATTGTTGGACTTTGAATAAACGCATTTAATTCAGAGTTTCCTTTAATAGTTGAAGCAATTAAAATCATATCGTTATTAATCTCGTTAGCAACTCCTATTGAGTCTGCCATACTAAGAATCGCTTTTGCGTAACGAATTGCTGCTCTTGTACCTGCCATAATATTAGTTTAGCTTTACGTCACCTAACATTTTCTCAACTAATTTAGTTTGAGCTTCAGTGTTAGATAATTCGTCTTTCAATAATTTCTCTGCGATACTCAATGACAAAGTAGAAACCTGCAATTTCAATTCAGCCATAGCTGCATTTTTTTCGCTGTTAATTGCTGCTTTAGCCTGCTCAATCATTTTCTCACCTTGTGCCTGAGCTTCACCTTTAGCATCAGCAATCATTTTCTCTTTCATCTCACGAGCTTCTTTCAACATAGCATCACGCTCAGCTCTTGCCTCGTTCAAAATTCTTTGATTGTCAGCTTGCAAATTTTGCATTTCTTTTCTAGCATTTTCAGCAGATTCTAATGCGTTTTTGATTCCTTCTTCTCTTTCATTAACTGCATCAAGAATAGGTTTCCAAGCGAATTTTTTCAATAATAATATTAATCCAACAAATATTAATACTTGCCAAAAAAACAAACCAAACTCAAACTGATTTATTAACTTTTCCATTATATATAATTCTAAGTTTTATATTCTAAATTTAATCTTGTTGCATTGCTGCAATGTAATGTTTTAATTTTAAAAGCAATAGTTACAACCAACCGTTGCAACTATTGTCTTTTTTTAGTTTTAATTAAGCTGCGAATAAAGCTGCGAAACCAATACCTTCAATAAGTGCAGCAGCGATAAGCATAGCTGTTTGGATTTTTCCTGAAGCTTCTGGTTGACGAGCAATAGCGTCCATTGCTGAACTACCAATTTTACCAATACCTAAACCTGCTCCGATAACGATTAATCCAGCTCCAATAATTTGTGGAATTTCCATGATATATATATTAAAAATTAAACATTCTTTGTTGGGTTTATCGTTTGTGATTTATGGTTTATCGTTGCGAAACAACAAACTCTAAACAACAAACAACAAACAATAAACATTTTAGTGGTGACCTTCTTCGTGGTGGTGTTCTTCAACAGCCGCACCAAAATAAAGTGCCGATAACATTGTGAAAATATAAGCCTGCAAGAATGCAACTAAAATTTCAAGAATAGAAAGTGCAAATGCTAACCCAAAAGATAACGGACTTCCAATCCAGCTTTTAAAGATAAACATTAAAGCGATAATACTCATCAATACAATGTGTCCTGCAAAAATATTTGCGTACAAACGTATCATTAATGAGAAAGGTTTAATGAAAACACCTAACAATTCAATTGGCGCTAAGATAATACGCATTGGTTTTGGCACACCCGGCATCCAGAAAATGTGTCCCCAATAGTTTTTATTAGCTGTTAAGTTAGTAATTAGGAAAGTTAAAAATGCTAACGAGAAAGTAATTGTTAAGTTACCAGTAGCATTAATTCCTAGTGGAGTTAATCCGAAGATATTTAAGAACAATACAAAGAAGAAGATTGTCAATAAATAACTCATATAGTTTTTATATTTTTTCTCACCAATGTTTGGGATAGCTATTTCGTCACGAACATATACTACTAATGGTTCAAAAATACGACCTACTCCAGAAGCAATTCCTCCGTTTTTAGCGTAAGATTTAGCCAAATTAGTAAAAATGAAAAACATTAATAAAGCAGCAGCAATAATTGAAACTACTGTTTTAGTAATTGAAAAGTCAATAGGACGAACATTAGTCGGGAAACCAGTTTCTTCATCCTCAGTAATTGTTCCTGAAGCATCTGTTCTGTAAATTTTACCATCATGATGATTGATAGCATAAAAGTTACCTTTAGATTCTGCTACTTCTTTTCCGTGATGGAATTTTGCAGAAGAAAAAACGTGTAATTCATTATTGTCCCATAAAATTACAGGCAATGGAAAACCCCAGCTTTCTCCTGTCTCATCATCCTGAGTTAATGAAAAATCATGAGAATCCAAAACGTGGTGACCAATGAACGCTTTAATTTTAGATTTTAAATCTGTTGGTTCAGCATGAGCTCCTTCATGATGCCCCTCGGCTGCTACTTCGTGAGTGGCTTCTACCTTTACTTGTGCCGAATCAACTTCTTGATTTGCAAAACTTACCAATGGAAGACACGCTAAAAATGTTGCTATTATAAATCTAAGTGGTCTCTTTAAAATCACCATAATTACTAAATATGTTATATTTACGTTTCTAAAATTTGGCGCAAAGGTACATTTTTTATTTACATCTAAAAGGATATAAAAATATATTTTTTTTAATCTCTGATTTAAGGCTCTTTTTTAAGGCTTTTTGCTTAATATTCTTATAGTTAGAACAGTCTCAATTGTCAAAAAAAGGACAAATAGTACAAAAAAATTTATCTTCTCAATTCTAATGTCATAATGAGTCCTATTCAAAATCGGCTTTAGGAGTAAATAATAGAAAACAAGTTTACTGCTGGTTAACAACAAAAAAGACATTCCCAACTGATCAAAATTGCGTTTTTTTATCATTAAAAGAATAAAAACAATCACAAAAGACAATATAAAAAAGATGCCATACAACTGCTCTAAACTGTAATAAAACGTCTGCTGGTCGATTTTGAAAAAATAAAAAACCAATTGATGCACTACATAAGCTACAACTACCGAAATAAATAAAAAGAGAAGAGACTTGTAATTTTTTAAAATCATAATTGTTGTTTTGTCCGGAAAAGACGGTTCATTCTTTATCTTTATTAATCTCGTTAACCTGCCTTATTACATTATACAATGCTAAGAACACCCCTATCATGACAAATATTTTGTTGTAATAAATCTTAGGATGCGGATGATTTTCGTCGAGCCAGTCACCTAAATATGCAAACAAAAAAATGATTACTCCCATTTGTATGGGAATATTAATCAAAGCGAGCCATTTACCAGGCTTTTTATCGTTAGGATTCGTTTCCATCACTTGATATGTTTTGACTTTCTTTCATTGTACAGGAGGCAGAAAAATCGGCTCCTGGTTCTACTGCTAATTTTCCCACGGTAACATCGCCCTGAATACTTGCTTTGGATTTAATATTTAATAATTCGGCTACTATAATTGTTCCGTTAAATTTCCCTTCAATATCAGCATTTTTACAACTAACATCTCCCGTAACACTTCCTGTAGGGCCTATAACTAACTTACCCATAGATTGAAAATTCCCTATTAATTCGCCATCTAATCTAAAATCAGCCTTCGAAATAATATCTCCTTTTATAATGGTTCCTTCAACGATTCTATTAGTTTTACCTAAAAGCTCGGTATAGGGTTTTTCTTTTTTATTAAACATTGCAATTATTTTTTGGCTTCTAAATATGAGTTTAGATTTTTCTTGATTTGAACTATTTTATAATTTTCGTTCGAAATAATTATAGGAACAGTTGTGATTTGATAACTTGGATTTTCTTTTAAAACTCCTGCTACACTCGTGGCATATTCCTGTGTGGAAATACCCTGAACGATTACAAATCCCTGGTTTTCAGCATAGGAATTATAAGCCAGATTTAATTTTTGAGCATTCTCAGCATTAATAAACTTACTGATTTTTTCCTCTATTGTTTTTTTATCATTAGCAGCATTTAGAGCTACCGGATACAATATCTTCCAATGAGTGGACTCTTTAAAATCAAAATCCATTTGTTCTAATGACGGTATTTGCTCTGCCAGAATGCTATGTGCCTTTTTACCTTCTTCGGTATTTGGATAAGTCGCTGCCACAAATTCCAATGCAGTTTTATAAGCAACTAATCCTTTTTGTTTTCCAATGGTATTGGCTTTTAAAAGTTCAAATTTAGGTACCACTTCTTCACCCGAAAACTGATTGATTAATCCGTCCACTTTGGCCGAAACAGCATCAAATTCTTCGTTGTTGTATTGCTGATATAATTTTTTATAAACCTCCTCGGGACTTCCTTCCTCAACTATCACATTCGAATTGTTTAAAATTTGAGCATACCGCGAATTTGGATATTGACTTATAATTTTGTTCCTGATTTCCTCAGCTTTTTCATTATTTGTAACTTGATAAATTTTATACAAATTATATAAGCTAGGAAGTACTAATTTTTCTACGGGTTGATTGGCTAATAATTGTTCTAATTTTTTTGCAGCCAAATCATATTCTTTGAACTTTTCCTTATAAATAACACCTAACTGATAATAAGCATCATTGCGCTCTTTGGCAATGCTGTCAATAGCTGTCACTGCTACGGGAAGCTGTTTTAAATAAAAATCAGCCGTGTATTTAGGTTCAACTTCTTTTTCTTTCGAAACTTTCTCAGCCACTACTTCCTGTTCCTGAACGCTAAGTGAATCGTTAGCAATTGCATTATTCGGATTCAAATTAATTGAGGAACTAACTCTCCAAAATCCTGTTGAAACGCGTTTCCCCCAATTTTTCTTAAAGGCAATTTTCCCAAAAGACACCGTGGAAGGATTGTAAAAATAAAAGCTGTTTTCTGTTTGAATGCTCGCCATAGATGGCGGAGCAAATGGCGTTTTAGCAGCAGGATTAGCTGATTTAGCAGCATCAGCAACCGAAGACTGACTGTTTCTTTCGATATTTTTTTGCTTTTCGGCTTCTTTCTCCTCTAAAATTCTTTTGGCTTCATCTGATTTTTTTAACTTCTCTATGTAACCGTCAAAATAAGCTATTTTCCCGGATTCAGGTAATGAAACTATATGTAGAATACTGTCGTTTCTGGTGGCTATGTCTTCATAGAAAATTACTTCATCGAGATTTTTACGCACTTTTTCAATGTGAATAAACTCTCTGGTTTTAGGATTCAGTTTTACCAAAGTACTGTCGTAATATTTAGCCGCAAGCGGATAACGTGCATTTTTAAAATACATGTTTCCTATATTTCTGTAATCGGACGCTATTAAATAATTATCGGATTGAGCCTTTTTTAAAGAAGCATTGTAATATTCTAAAGCCCTTTCGTCCTTGTCTTGCTTGTCATAGAAAACACCCATCTGGTAATTTAAAATATCCAAAAAAGGACGGTTCTCACGGTTTTCTAACAATTTATGGAATTTCTCATCAAAGGCCATTTTATCACCATTTTGATAATCAAACAATGCAGCTAATCTGACCTGCGATTGCATCATGTATTTCCTGTCTGATTTACGATTCATCTTAATCACCGCCTGATAATACTCTTTTGCAATTTCATTTTGACCCATTTCCTCATGCAATTGCCCCAAAATAAAACGGTATCTGGCTTTTTCATTATTGCGTTTGGTAAAAATCACGGCTTTTTTTAATGTAACAATCGCACTGTCTTTTTCTTCTAAATTTAAAAAAGAAGCCGCCAAAAGCGCATTGGCATCAGCCAAAACCTGTTTTTTAGGTTTGTGATCTTTGAGCATTTTGCTGATATTTTTCACCACCAAAGCATCGTTGCCTAAACGCATATTGGTTTTTTCACGCCAAATTTTAGCTTCTTCTATTCGGCTGCTGTTAGGATATTTGTATAAAATATAATTAAAAGCGTCCAGTGCCGGAATGAATCGTTGATCGTAGTAACGGGATTTTCCTAACAATAAATACGCTTCGTCAATTTGAGAATTGCGCTCCCTGCCGCCAATGTTCATCGAATGTTTTTGAATAGCCTTGGTCGCTTTGGTTTCTGCCAATTTAAAATCGGCATTTTTTGTGGTATCTACTACAATATCTTCATTGATGTGCATGGGTTCAATAGACAAACGCTCCCAGAAATTATCTTCGTTGCTGGCCTCAATACCTTTAATTCCTTTGTCTAATCCTATTTGACCGTTGTACAAAATGTTATATTTTGTACTTAAAGCATGTGAATTTCGAGCCAAAAAAGTATCATTCCTGGTAGAACAAGCTACCAAAATACACAAACACCCTAGGGGAATTGAATATTTAATTTTGTTGGTTTTCAATGATTCGCTGGTTTTATCATTAAACTTTTAAAAAGTTTTTTTAGTATAATGACTGGTAAAAATACGTTTCTTTTTGAAATATAGAAATTTAAAGCCGGAAAAGCTTTTGAGTAGTTTTGAAATTAATCAAAATACACTTTTAAAATTCTTATCTAAATTCTCAAAAAAATCAAAATCAACTGTTTAAATACAATAACAAAAAATTAAGACTAGTAAAAAAGCTACTTTTTTGAAACTGAACTTTCAGATAAGCTTGTTTTAGGGAATCAAAATTAATGATTCCGCAAAATATTCCACAAATTCAGTATCTTAATTATGTAGCGTTTTCTATTTTTGTAAAAAATTATATCACATGCCAAATTTTCTTAAACTCATTATAAAAGAGGTTAAAAGAGAAACTGTCGCTGCTGTTTCTATCCTTTTTAATGTACCTGAAGAATTAAAAGACAACTATAAATTCATCGCGGGACAATACGTAAACATCCGATTAACATTGGACGGAAAAGAAATTCGTCGTGCGTATTCCATTTGTTCTTCGCCTGAAAGTGGCGAATTGCGTATTGCTGTGAAAGCCGTTAAAGATGGTTTGTTTTCTCAATTTGCCAATAGCCAACTAAAGGCAGGCGATGTCCTTGAAGTAGGAAAACCAGAAGGAAAATTCACTTTTGAACCTGATACTAACCGACAAAAAAACTATGTGGCCTTCGTTTCCGGAAGCGGAATTACGCCTGTTTTATCTATCATCAAATCGGTTTTAAAAAGTGAACCTAAGAGTTCTTTTGTGCTGGTTTACGGAAACAAATCGCCCGAAGAAACCATTTTTCACCAGGAATTACACGATTTACACCTGCAATATGTAAGCCGATTATTAGTTCATTATGTTTATAGCCAGGCTAAGGCTGATGAAGCTTTATTTGGTCGAATTGACAAATCGGTAGTGAATTATGTTTTGAACAACAAACACGCTGCCATAGAATTTGAAAAATTCTATTTGTGTGGTCCTGAACAAATGATAGATACCGTATCTGGCATTTTAAAAGAGAAAAACGTAAAAGATTCGGCTATAAAGTTTGAGCTTTTTACAGCTTCGGCTTTTGAAAATGAAATCAAAGATTTGAGCGGACACTCAAAAATTACTGTTATGGTGGACGATGAAGAAACTTCGTTCGAAATGTCCCAAAAACAAACCATTCTGGAAGCAGCCTTAAAACAAGGAATCGATGCGCCATATTCTTGCCAGGGCGGAATTTGCAGCAGCTGTCTTTGTCGCGTAACCGAAGGAAGCGCCGAAATGAAGAAAAACTCCATCCTTACCGATAAAGAAATTGCCGAAGGTTTAATCCTGAGCTGTCAGGCACATCCAACATCGGACACTATTTATGTAGATTTTGATGATGTATAATCTTTAAAATTCCAATAACTAAAACTTCTCTGAAAAGGGAAGTTTTTTTGTTTTAGGGATGTTGGGGTTTTTCTTATATTAGCGAATATTTAAGGTAAATGGAAACATTATGGATGAAGAAATATTAACAATATTAAAGCAAATTGATAAATCGCTTGTTGAAATAAATATTCGACAGCGAACTTCTGAAATGATGGAAGAAACTAATAAACTATTTGACAAATCAGATAGACGTGTTGAATTTGCAACAAACCAGATTCAAAATACTTTTGACAGAGTACATGATAAAATATTTAATTTTAATAATATTTTAATTGGTGCATTTTTAGTTCTTGGAACATTTCCTAACGATAATCCTCACGTAAAACTTTGGACAATTATATTCCCAATATTAAATATGGTATTTATGATTTACATTGATATAAGACAAATGGAAATACATAGATATGCAACTGGAGAACAAGAATGGAACAATGTAGAAAGAGAAGGATATGGTAAAAAAATTAATCAACAAACAAGACTTTCTTTACTTTCTCTTCTTCTTTCGGTTTGTTGTTTAATGTATCTCATCGTTAAACTAATATAAAATAATTAGCTGATGTACCGAGAAATAAAAATTTGTAATGAATGCGAATCAGAATACTATAAAGATAGTTCGGAAATGTTGAGTTTATGTCCTGACTGTGCCCATAAATTATATGGATATACTAATTGTAAACACGAATTTGAAAACGGAAGATGTATAAAATGTTTTTGGAATGAAAAAACATCAGATTATTTAACAGAATAAAAAACTAAAATATAAACACTAATCATTTCAAGTCTTCATACCATGAAATCCATTCGGGAAATATTCAAAAACAATCCTTCTCTTCTTGACGAACCGGAAGTAATGCAACTTATCGCATATTGTGAGGAATTACAGGATGAAATTGTTGAGTTTAAATTTCAAAAAACTGACAATAAAGAACTCCCTATGCTCGATATGATCAAAGAAGTCATTAAAGGCTGCAATGCCGTCGAAAAAGAGCAAATGGAACACGAACGCTTTGGTTATCCTCCACCTGATTATCAGGAAACTATTTCGAATCTAAAGAATTATATTTATGAGAGATGCCGGGATGAAAAGATCTATTTGTAAGTCATTGCGAGGAACGAAGCAATCACATGTCGAGAGTAACAAAATGAGATTGCTTCGTTCCTCGCAATGACTACAAGAAAGCATTCCACAAAAACATGTTTTTTTGCCTTTTGTTTTCTTCTTTATCCTCGCCATAGCTGAACCACTCCTTTGTTTTTTCTTCAATCAATGTTTTCAGTCCTACAAAATCATAGGTCTTTTTGGCTGCGATGGGTTTTATATCAGCTGCATTAGCAAAAGTCACATCAACTTTAGTCGCAATATAAGAAGTATATAATCGTGGTATGGTAAGCCCTAAAATCATACCTGGCAAACCACTGATAGAACAGGGACCGCCCGAAATGGTAATATCATCCGTGTAAAAAGCAAATACATATACGTCGTCCATTATTTTGCCAACGGCTTTTCGGCAATTATATCCGGCTATTTCTCTGTTTTCATTGGTAATTTTCCATTCAATTTTTGGAATACTATCGGCTATAACAAAATTAGTTCCAACAATCTGTTTTTGCATGTTCATTGTCCCGGAAGTAAAATCAAAATACCAAATATTTTCTTCATCGACCTCTTTGTAGTATTTTGGAACTCTTGTTTTTGGGTTCCATCTGTCAAATTTGAATATGCTTTTATTGTCTTCAAAAGTATAGTTGAAATAAGAAATTTTAAGATCAGAAAGATTGTCTTTCATCATTTCGTCCCAACTATCATTACTCATTGTTTTTTTGAGATTGGTACTTACCTCATATTCAATTACAGCCTTATCTACAAATTGCTGCGCTCTTATGGTAGTTGTAAAAATGAGTACGGTTATAAAAAAATATATTGTTTTCATCGTTTATAAGTTATGAGTTGTGAAATTGTCTTTGAATTTATTTTTGGGATGTTCCGCCACCGTTTTTAAAATTCCAGGTAAAACCTACCATGACATATCTTTTGAGTCTATCGTTTTGTTCCTGACTAATGGTATTTTCGTAAACATTTCTTTGAATTCCTATATTTTGATTTAAAATATCCCTAATCAAAATATAAGCTGTAAACTCGTCTTTTTTGAAAGTACGCTGTAACCTTGCATTCCACAACTGATTAGTTAAATTATCCTGAAAATCGATTGTTTTTTGTCGGGTATTCAAATTATAATCGGTTGATAGTTTCCATTTTTCATCTAAATAAACGCCTATATCCAGATTCAAATTATTGGTGTTAAACGATTTGATTTCATCATTTTGAGTGGTACTGTTTCGATTAAACGAAAATCGGTTACTCAAACTAAGATCGTATTTCTTTTCTTTTGATTTGTATAAATAAACGCCAAATCCTGTGTTTAAATTCTTAGAATTACCTATTTTATCATTAATGCTAAGTACTGTTTTACTGTAATTAACGGATGGATTAAGATTAACATTTAAGTTTATCTTTTTTACTTTAAATCCATATCCAAAATAGAAATTTCCTGAAAAATTGCCATTAGTGTTTATTGGTTTGGAAACTGTTTTGGCTGTTTCCGGATCTATCACTCTGCTATAAGTAATTAAATTGCTCGTTGTACTAAAAGAAAGCCCCTGATAAATTTGAGTTTCGGTCAGCATATCATAACTATTCTGATAAATGTTCACACTATTGGTAAAAGACTGTTTTAAATCAGGATTTCCTAAAGTTTGATTAAAAAAGTCCTGATTGTTTGTCAAAGGCTGTAATTGTTCCAGAGTAGGCTGACGGGTTGCTCCCTGATAATTCACACGTAAGTCGCTGTTGCTTTTGTACCTGTAGGAGAAACTTGCCGAAGGAAAAAAGTTAGTATAATTGCGTTTGTATTGTTTGTCCATAGTTTTATCTAACAAATCGAAAGTTGTAAACCCGAAACCACTTCCAATACTGTAATTGATTTTTTTAGCATTGTAACTCAACTTTAAATTGGGTCTCTGGGTAATTACTGTTTGCTCAAACTGATTGGATAACGAAGTCACTATTTCATCATATTTACCTGTATCTTCGGAATAATCATAGGTGAAATAATTGTTTTTTCCCTTATCAAAAGCAATTTGGTAAGCAAACTGAAGTGAGAATTGTTTAGCAATGGGTTCCGAATAAGTAAAATTGGCTGAAAAATTTTGATTGGAACGATCGCCTATTTTATTTTGATCCACATCCACTTTAGAATCAAGAACTCCATCAACATAACTTTCGTTAGAAGACTTTAAAAAGTTATTTGAATTGGTATTCAAAAGACTCCAACTGCTATTTACAGAAAATGTACGTCGGGCTTTGGCAAACTTGTGTTTGAACAGCATACCGGCATACAAAGAGGATTTATCCGAATTTGTAGTAAACAATCTTTGCTGTTTATTTTTTAAAACTCCATCATTTCCGGTAGTAATTCCATCTGTAAATTCATCGCTTTCCGTATTATAAAAATTAGTTCTGGCTGTAAATTTTATTGAATTTAGCGAGTCTAATTTTACATCGTAAGTAGCATTGAGTTTAAAATTACTCCTGTCAACATTAGTTACCGTGGTTCTGTCTTCATTTAGTTGAGTATCTCCCACCTGTGTTTGCGAAATTCTACTGTTGTTATTAGTGTAAATTTGCTTATTGAATTTTGGAGATACATTAAGCGTTTGTTTATCATTCCATTTATTGCTGTACTGCAAACCGGCATTGGTGTTTTTGATAAAACCATTTTGAGTATTAATATAAGGTTCTCCATCATTATTACCTCCTACCCATTCATAATTTACATTTCCGTCGTCGTCCATATTCATACTGAAATTGTTCTCACGAGCTCCAAATTTCTCGCTGTCCTCCCAGTTCAAACCATCCTGACCTGTATTTCCATTTAATAAAAATGCCGAAAGCTTTCTTTTCCCCTTAAAACTGCTAAACATCAGATTACTGTTGTATCTGGAATCGGCATCTGTAAACGGCTGATTGGCTCCATCAATTTTACCAAAATACCCTTTCTTCTTATCTTCTTTTAATTTCAGATTGATTGTTTTCTTAGAATTGCCATCATCTATTCCTGTAAACTCAGCCTGATCGCTTTTTTTGTTAAAAACCTGAACTTCTTTCACTGCATCCGCCCGTAAATTTTTAACAGCCATACCCGGATCATCACCAAAGAATTCTTCGCCATCAACCAATACTTTTTGGACGGTCTCTCCCATGGCTTTTATAGTTCCGTTTTTATCCACCTGAATTCCGGGCAATTTCTTAAGTAATTCTTCAACATTGGCATTAGCATCCACTTTAAAATCACTTGCTCTGTAGCTGGTAGTATCTCCTTTAATCCTGATTGAACCCGACTTTACAATTACTTCTCGAAGCAGTTCTATTTTATTTTTCAAAGCGATAGTTCCCAATTTTTTTTCGCCTTCATTAACCATTATTTCATCAACATAATCCGCATATTGATTATGAGAAGTCATCAGTATGTAATTTCCCGGTTTTACATTTTTTAGATTAAATTTTCCTTCTTTGTCCGATCGGGTAAATCTGTACAGAATAGAATCTATTGGAGTTAATAACGCCACGACCGAATTGTGAACGGCTGTTTTGTCATTTCCATCGGTTAAAACACCCGAAATATTGGCTTTTTGAGAAAAAGCTGAAAAAGAGAAAAAAAACAAAATTGTAATTAATCCGGTAATTCTTTGCATAAATAGTTCTTTTTTATAGTATTACACCCTGAGTCGTAAGACCTAACTCACAAGAGAGCCAAAATAGTATTTTTTACACTTATAAATCAAAAGCTATTTGTTAAATTATTGGTAAAGTTATTCTTTCAAAAAAATACAACTGTAAAGTCCTGTAAAATCTGGAAAAAGTACAATATACTTGTTTACACTAATTTAAAACTTTCACAATTGAATCAACTGTAATTGTTCGCATAGCATCTTCATAACCTTCAACTTTTTTGTTCCCGTAAACAGAAGTGGGTAATTTAGGAAACAAATTTCTATCGGAAACCAAGGCGTTTTCCAGTGGTTGATTAAAAGGTGAAAATCCAGCAAAAGGATGTGTAGCACCCCAAAGTGTGACTACTTTTACCCCTAACATGGCCGCAATATGTGCATTTCCAGAATCCATAGAAAGCATTACATCGAGGTTGCTGATGAGTTCTAATTCCTGCTGAAATTTGATTTTTCCCGCCATATTGATGACGTTTTCGTATGAAGACGAAATAGAATCTAAGATTTCAATTTCTTTTTTTCCTCCGCCAAAAAGCAAAATAGTATGATTTTTATTTTCTGCTAATCTCGAAATCACTTCCTGCATTAAATCCAAAGGATATACTTTAGAATCATATTGTGCAAAAGGAGCAATTCCGATTAATTTCTGATTGTTTTCACCTATTATCGAAATAATTTCAGCACTTAAAACCGCTTTTTTAGGAAATTCAGGATTCAATAAATCAATGGCAAAACCTAATTTTTCAAATACCTGAGTATGGTTCTCAAACATTGTTGGGAGTCGTTTAAAAACCTTGTTTTCAAGAGCGGTTAATGCTTTTTTAGCTTCACGCCCTTTGTCAACGGCGGCTACTTTTTTTCCGCTTAAAGCAAAAAGTGTTCGTACCACTTTAGAGCGAAGTACATTATGCAAATCGGCAAAAGCGTCGATTTTTAATTGTTTCAAATCAGTAAACAAACGCAGTAAACCTAAAAAACCTTTATGACGTTCTTTTTCATCAAAAGCCAAAAAAGAGAGATTCGGAATTCTGTCAAAAAAAGGCTTGAAAAAAGGACGGGAAACCACCGTAATTTGAACGGTAGGATGCTGTTTTACAAAGGCTCGTAAAACAGGAACCGTCATGGCGACATCTCCCATTGCGGAGAGTCTCATGACGGCGATATGCTTTATTTTTGGAGTCAACTGACTTTTCAATTATTTCTTCCCATGGTATAAAACAGGATTCAATTCGTCGTCATTGTACATTTTCATTTGCTTGTACACTTTCATGAATTTATCTCCATTTTCAATATCAGTCAACAAATCATCAATGGCTGTTGATAAATCTGTTCTTTGTTCTAAAAGTACGTTTAGTTTTTCCTGACATTTATCTCTGTGTTCTTGCGAAGCCTCTGCACGATTGGCTTCCTCGGCCATGTGGTAAATTTTTAAAGCTAAAATTGATAATCTGTCAAATGCCCAGGCTGGACTTTCTGAGTTAATTTTAGCATTGTCTTTTACAACTACTTTGCTGTATTTTTGGAGAAAATAACTATCAATATATTCTACCATATCAGTACGCTCCTGATTAGAAGCATCAATTCTTCTTTTCAAAGTCAAAGCCGCAACAGGATCAATTTGTGGATCACGAATAATGTCTTCAAAATGCCATTGAACAGTGTCAATCCAGTTTTTTAGGTACAATAAATGCTCAAACTGTTCCTTAGGATAAGGATTGTTTATCGGTTGATCTACATTATCAAATTGGTGATAATCTTTTATACTTTGTTCAAAAACGGAATAGGCTAATTTTGAAAACATCTTTATCTTTTTATTTAGACAAAGATACTTTTTATACTTTTATAAAAAAATTACATTGTAACTTTCTATAGCTCATCTTAAATAACATCTTCTCTTATGCAAATCCATCATTTATCAGAAAAAAACAGTATTCTAAATCATTTTTTAGGAGAAATAAGAGATGTAAATATCCATAAAGATTCTATGCGATTTAGACGAAATATAGAACGCATTGGCGAAATTATGGCTTACGAATTGAGCAAAGAATTGGAATATAAAACCATTGAAATTCAAACTCCGCTTGGGATCAAAAAAACAACTCAAATTGCCGATAACATTGTGCTTTGTTCGATTTTAAGAGCAGGTTTGAGTATGCATTTGGGGTTTTTAAATTATTTTGACCAAGCCGATAACGGATTTATTTCTGCTTATCGATTTCACCCAAATAAAGACGATTTTTTTGAAATCAAAGTCGAATATCAGGCCATTGCTGATATTAATGATAAATGCTTATTACTAGTAGATCCCATGCTGGCAACAGGACAATCCATTGTTGCTGTTTACAATAGATTAATGGAAAGAGGAACTCCTAAAACAATTCATATTGCCGTGACAATCGCCGCTCCTGAAGGTATTGCTTACCTGAAAAAACATTTACCGGATAACTGTCATTTATGGATTGGTGCTTTAGACGAAAAACTAAATGAACATAGTTATATAGTTCCGGGTCTTGGAGACGCTGGCGACTTGGCTTACGGAATCAAATTATAATTGAGAGAAAAAAACAAATAAACTACACAACATCAATACTCCCAAAGCCAATTCCTGGTTTAATTTTGACTGAGGCATTTCGATATGAGCTGTCGCCATCATTGCCAAAGGAGCAATGGTAAACACTAATAAATCGTTGCTTTTATTATCAGAAATCACATAGATAATTGCTGACAGAAAGAACGCAAACAAAATTTTCTTAAACGAAGCGTGCAATAATAATGGTCGGGAAGACAAAGTCATGACCATCGAAATAACAAAAAATAAAGCCACCGTAGCATAAATAGACAAGGCTGCATTCTGGTAATTATTAGTAAAATAATCAATGCTAAAATTAGTTTCTATTCCATTGGTAATATAACTAATGGCATCATTATTAAATGCTAACGAATACATAGCAAAAACAATAGCTATGGCAAAAAAAGCAATGAAAGGCAAAAGCCAGTTTCTGTAATCTCCCGAAACATGAGAAATAATAGAAATAAAAACCAATACTAAAAAAATTATACACCAAAAATGGAATAAGGAAGCCACAAAAATCCATAAAGAAGCATCAAAAATTTTCTCCTTAGAAGATTTTTGAGATTGTAACGAAATCAGTCTGCGAAGAGCTAAAAGGATAAAAAAGTTGGCAAAAACAAGATTGATGTTATCATAAAGTGTCGGAAAGAAAAGCAAGAATAACAAAAAGAATAATAGGCTATAACCACTGTCTTTACTAATATTGTTGCGCTTAGATACAAAATTAGTGATCAATCCCGAAAACAAAACTACAACTCCTATTGCTATTTTTTTTATGACTAAAACAGCAGAATTTGACCAAGCTAAATCCTGAATTTGATATATAAAATCGAAAAACAATATCAAAAATACTATCAAAGAAAAATTTAATAGTGTAGATTTTTTAAAAACACTTGTAATCATAAGGATATTTTATACTTTTGTGACTGTAAATATAATACTTGTTTAAAAAGGAAACGAGTTATACTAAAATTTTATTGGGTTAATGAAATTTTTAATTATTTACCCAATTATAAAACGATTCATAAAATTTAAAATTCTATATCATGAAAGCATTTTTCGAAGGAATACAATCTCTTTTTGTAGATTTTCTTTTCAAACCATTAGATTGGTTACGTTCATTAGAACTAGTTTCTTGGTTTGGTGCTAATACACTAAACTGGATTTTTATGATTATCTGTACTGCAGCTATTGTTTACTGGATTAAACAATTACGTATTTTTGACGATGCAGGAACTGAAAATCAAGATACTACAGCTCACTCTTTCTTAAAATAAGAATAGAACGAAAAGTTTAAAAAAAAAACGTCCTGATAGCTCTATCAGGACGTTTTTTTATTGAATATGGTTTCGATTATACTAAATCGAAACCAATGTCTTTTCTAAAATTCATTTTATCAAAAGTAATTTTATCTACATTTTGATAAGATTGAGCTAAAGCTTCCTGAAAAGAATCTCCATAAGAAGTGATAGCCATTACACGTCCTCCATTAGAAACCACATTACCGTTGTCTAATTTTGTTCCTGCGTGAAAAACTATTGAATTTTCAACTTTATCTAAACCTGAAATTACTTTCCCTTTTTCAAAATCTTCAGGATAACCTCCAGATACCAACATTACTGTAGTAGCACTTCTAGGGTCGATTTTCAATTCGAATTCATCTAGTTTTTGGTTGGCTACAGCCAAAAACAACTCTACTAAATCCGATTGCAACCTTGGAACAACTACTTCAGTTTCAGGATCTCCCATACGTACATTGTATTCGATAACCAATGGTTCATTGTTAACATTGATTAACCCAATGAAAACAAATCCTTTATACTCTATTCCATCTTTTTGGAATCCTTCAATAGTAGGTTTTACAATGCGTGTCTCAATTTTTTCCATCAAAACAGCATCAACATAAGGAACCGGAGAAACCGCTCCCATTCCGCCTGTATTCAATCCTGTATCGCCTTCACCAATACGTTTGTAATCTTTAGCCGTTGGCAAAATTTTATAACTTTTACCATCAGTTAATACAAAACAGCTCAATTCAATTCCATCCAAAAATTCTTCGATAACTACTTTTGAACTCGCAGCTCCAAATTTTTGACCTACTAACATATTTCTTAATTCGGTCTTAGCCTCAGCCAAATCCTGAATAATCAACACTCCCTTGCCTGCTGCTAATCCATCGGCTTTTAACACATAAGGAGGTGCTAATGTTTCTAAAAAAGCACAACCTTGCTCTACTGTTTCAGCAGTAAAACTATCATAAGCGGCCGTTGGGATTTTATGCTTTACCAAAAATTCTTTAGCAAACTCTTTACTTCCTTCCAGTGTAGCACCTAATTTTGATGGCCCAATTACCGGAATATGACTTAATTCTGCATCATTCAGGAAAAAATCATAAATACCTTTTACTAATGGATCTTCAGGACCTACAACAACCATTTCGATATTTTCTTTGATAACCAAAGCTTTAATCGCTTCAAAATCGGTTACGGCTATATTTACATTCGTAGCAATTTCAGCCGTTCCAGCATTTCCAGGTGCCATAAAAAGAGTATCGCATAATGGACTTTGAACCATTTTCCATGCAAATGCATGCTCTCTTCCGCCTGAACCCAATAATAATATATTCATGTCTTTAATTTTTAATTGCAAAAACTCATTTTTAGAGTGCTGCAAAAATAATTGCTTTTAAACGTAAAAAATAATTATTTTCTAAAAAGTTGTCGATTCTTCCCCATTAGTTATTGATAGAATATTATTTTTGAGGAAATAAACACTCGCATGTTTTCTATTTTCGACCTTTCGCTCCAATTAAATGCTTTCCCGATCAGGAAAGCAAAATCCGATTTGGACAAAATAGTTGCGCTTTCTCCATCCGAAAAAAAGCAATTTATTGAAAATCAGAAACAAGCTATTGTGGAATTTCATTTGGAAAACAATGCTTTTTATCAAAAATTAGTTGGTTCCAAAGACTATAAAAACTGGGAAGACTTACCCATTTTAAACAAAACCAATCTCCAATGTCCGCTAGAATCCCGGCTTTCGAAAGGTTTTACAACTAAAAACAGCTACATCAACAAAACTTCCGGTTCCAGTGGTGAACCTTTTATTTTTGCCAAAGACAAATATGCTCATGCGTTGACTTGGGCTTCTAACATGTATCGTTTTGGCTGGTTTGGAATTGATTTTAATCGTTCGTTGCAAGCAAGATTTTATGGTATTCCACTGGATTTTATTGGATACAAAAAAGAACGTTTTAAGGACTTTTTGAGCAAACGTTTCCGATTTCCAATTTTTGATTTATCGGATGCGGTTTTAGAAAAAATGCTGAAAAAATTTCAAAATACAAAATTCGAATACCTCAACGGTTACACGAGTTCGATTGTGTTGTTTGCTAAATTTTTGCGAAAGCGAAACCTCATCTTGACAGCTATTTGTCCTACTTTAAAAGTGTGCATGGTAACCTCCGAAATACTTTTTAAAGACGATAGAAAATTGTTAGAAACGCAATTCGGAATTCCAATTGTCAATGAATATGGAGCCTCAGAACTGGATTTAATTGCTTTTGAAAATCCTAAAGGCGAATGGCAAATCAATTCTGAAACACTTTTTGTTGAAATTCTGGACGAAAACAATCAGGTTTTACCTTATGGCCAAGAAGGTCGCATTGTGATAACTTCACTGTTCAACAAAGCACATCCTTTTATTCGTTACGACATTGGTGATATTGGAATTCTGGACGAACGAAGTACTTTAGAAAAACCCATTTTAAAACAACTTATTGGTCGAACCAATGATATTGCGATTTTACCTAGTGGAAAAAAATCGCCTGGATTGACGTTTTATTATGTAACCAAATCAATTATTGAAAATGATGGAAACGTCAAAGAATTTGTTATCAAACAAACCAAAATAGATAGTTTTGAGATTGAATACGTAAGCGAAACCGAATTAGATTTAACACAAATTCAAAAAATAGAAGAAGCAATTGAATTATATCTAGAGCCCAACTTGCATTTTACATTTATTAGAAAAAACACTTTAGAAAGAACCGCCAGAGGAAAATTGAAACAGTTTACATCATTTTTATAATGTAAATAAAATCGTATATTAGTATTATATAAACTATAAAGCGATGAACTCAGAACTTATTCTTTCGGAAGAAACAATTTCTAATAACATTTACTACATTAGAAATCAAAAAGTAATGCTGGATAGCGATTTGGCAATACTTTATGGCATTGAAACAAGAGTTTTAAAACAAGCCGTAAGAAGAAATATCACAAGGTTTCCAGAAGATTTTATGTTTGAACTTTCAAAAACAGAATATGATTCTTTAAGATCACAAATTGTGACCTTAAAGAAAGGAAGAGGTACACATCAAAAATATTTGCCTTTTGCTTTCACAGAACACGGCATTTTAATGTTATCTAGCGTTTTGAATAGCGAAAAAGCCATTCAAACGAATATTCAAATCATGAGGATATTTACCAAAGTAAGACAAATGCTTCTGGACACTACCGAAATGAAATTGGATATTGTTCAAATTCAGAAAAAACTGGAAAATCAAGGCAAAAATATTGAATTGGTTTTCTCTTATTTAGATGAGTTAACTGAGAAAAAAGAGGAGCAGAAACCAAGAACAAAAATTGGATACAAAAAATAGTTAACCCTCCTTAGAATAAAAAGGTTTTATGGCTAATTGGGTAAATAAAAACCCAATCATACACAAGCTGGAAACTACCAAATTAAAGCCGTGAAATTGCCTGTAAACCGCAAAATTATATTGGATTAAGGCAGTTTTAGAAGTGGATAAGGAATTATCTCTCACGCGATACAAAGCCAAACTCTCGGGAACCGGTTTTGCAGTTTTAATCTTTTTCAAAATGGTCAGCCAATGCATCCAATCCTGACGTTTTCGAATGGAAGAAATACCGATTTTTGCAAAATATTCTACATCATAAATCCCGGTCAGATTCCCCACATAATTACAGAAAAACAATTGGAGATACGACAAATTTCGCGGTGCTTCTACCCTTTTATTTAATGAATTTCCTTGCTCGTCAATGCAATCGTAGAACGAAAAAGTAAATGGTACATTTTGCTTTTGCATGAAACTGATTTGCTTTTCTAATTTTTCAGGTTTCCACAAATCATCGGCATCCAGAAACGAAATGTATTTTCCGGCAGCCTTAGAAACCCCAAAATTTCGTGCTACTCCGGTTCCGGAATTCGTTTCTAACGGATAAAATTGAATCCTTTTATCCGTTAAAAAAGTAGTAATTATAGTTTGGGTTTCATCAGTCGAACCGTCGTCAACCAATAACATTTCCCAGTTTTGGTACGTTTGATTTTGGACAGAAATAATAGTATCTGAAATGTATTTTTCAGAATTGAATGTTGGTATAATTACAGATACTAAAGGCTTTTCCATTTTTACTTAATATAATCCGCAAAATCCTTATGCTCTTCTTTAGAAAGTTCTTCAGGAGACAAAGATTTGAAATATTCATAAGTAATTTTCATTCCTTCAGCGCGACCTACTTTAGCTTCCCAACCCAATAATTCTTTGGCTTTGGTAGTATCCGGTTGACGTTGCAAAGGATCATTTATTGGCAATGGATGATAAACTACTTTTTGATTGGTTCCTGTTAATTTAATGATTTCTTCGGCAAAATCTTTAATGGTGATTTCGTCCGGATTACCAATGTTTACCGGATATACATAATCCGAATGTAACAAACGGAAAATTCCTTCCACCTGATCGTCTACATAGCAAAACGAACGAGTTTGCAATCCATCTCCAAAAATGGTTAAATCCTCTCCACGAATTGCCTGACCAATAAACGCCGGAATTACACGACCGTCATTAAGACGCATTCTTGGACCATAAGTATTAAAAATTCGGACAATTCTGGTTTCTACACCGTGAAAAGTATGGTATGCCATCGTTATGGATTCCTGAAAACGTTTCGCTTCATCATAAACTCCTCTTGGTCCTATGGTATTTACATTTCCATAATATTCTTCGGTTTGTGGATGAACCAATGGATCTCCATAAACTTCAGAAGTAGAAGCAATCAAAATTCGGGCTTTTTTTACTCTTGCTAATCCTAAAAGATTGTGCGTCCCAAGAGAACCTACTTTCAAAGTCTGAATCGGGATTTTTAAATAATCGATTGGGCTTGCCGGTGAGGCAAAATGCAAAATATAATCCAATTCACCCGGAACATGAACAAACTTGGTAACATCATGATGATAGAATTCAAAATTTTCCAGTTTGAATAAATGCTCAATATTTTTCAAATCTCCTGTAATGAGATTGTCCATTCCTATAACAAAATAACCCTCTTTGATGAAACGATCGCATAAATGAGAACCTAAAAATCCCGCAGCACCTGTAATCAATATTCTTTTCATAACTATTTCATTGCGAGGAGTTGCGAGGCACGTGGCAAAGCAATCTATTCCTCTATTTAATCTAATTGATATTAAAAATTTGTTCTAATATTTTAATGGTAATCAAATAAGTAGGTTTTACCCCCGTTGTTCCTAATCCGCCTGAAGCCAGTGTACTTCCTGTTTCCAGTGGATTATCCGAAGCGTAATAAGCATAACGCACTTTGACATCCTTTGGAATACTTTTTCTGATTTTAGAAGCCGATTGTATAGCTTTTTGATAATGAGAACCTTCCATTTCCAATCCGATAACACCCCAGGTCGATTCGTGGAAAAACTTCAACAAATCCCTGTTTTGCAACGAAGTTCCTAAAACAGTTACCATCGCACCCTCATAAACCGAAATTCCATTGCCTTGAAACATTTCGGCGGTTAATTCATTTTCGAAAAAATAATTATCAGCAGTTCCTTCATTGATATGCGCATTCGGAATCATGATATCGCCTTTTCCTCCTTCGAGAATTCCTGCTTTTCCCATGATTGAAACCGACTGAATATTTAAAAAAATATTCTTTTTATAAGGTTTTAATAACTCGTCTACCGTTTCATAAGCCTGTTCGCCAAAAGCATAATCCATCACAATAAGCACCGGTTTTTCTCCTTCAAAATAAGCCTCCGGAAAAGCACTTGTAGCCCAGTCAATCTTAGCGGTATCAAAAATTTGAACGTCAATATTGGTTCCTACCGTCTCCGGAAGTGAAATCATTCCTTGCTTTAAAGCTTCTTCAACAACCTTAGTTCTGAATCCATTAGCAGTAGGTTTGCTTAATTCTTCGAAAATATCGAAATCCGATTTGCCTTTGAAAGTAGTTTTTAAAACCTTTTTTGCAAAAATAGAGTTCATTACCGAGTGCATATTGGCACTAATAATGTGAATAGGACGTCCTAAAAGCTGATTTTCCTTTAAAACTTCCTTAATGTTCGTTGCCCATATTTCGCCGTGAATATGATGCCCTAAACGTTCTCTGAGAATCGGGCTGAAAGTAATGGTTCTTTTGTTGTTGTGAACCACTTCTTCGATAGCTAATTTTCCCAGCCAAAAAATGATATGTAAAAAACGATCCGGCAGCTCATTTGAACCAAAATCATCATAAATATCCAATACATCTTCAAAGGTTCTGCCTAAAATATTAGCCGCATGCGAAATGGCAATTTCCTTTTCGACCAAGGTTAATTTTTCATTTTGTAAAACCGCCTGTTCTAATTTCTGCCAATCGCGCGAAACTTCGCCTCCATCATCCAGTAAAACCCTGTCTTTTATCTTATGCGATTCGATAAAAATAAAAGTCAGATGCGTCAGAATATCATAAATATCCGAGCGTCCACGGGTAATTTCGATATTCATTTGCTCTTCGTCAATTCGGTAACAATTTCGTTTTCTTTTGGGCGGAACAATCGCCTGAAAATGTGATTTCGAATAACCCTCATCAGAAGTCAGGTTAATAAAACGACATTCTTCAATTCCTAACGGCAAGCGCTCGATAACGTACAAAAGTCCTTTTAATTCTACTTTTTCGTCAGCAATATTTCCGTAAATTTCGGGACGCAAAGTCATCAATGCTTCCCGCAAAGTATCGCCCGAAACACCCATCGGTTTGTAAAAACCCCTATTGAACAAATGACGCATCGTAATGTACATTTTTTCAATAGCCGCCGATGATTCCTGGGCTCTGGTTCTGGATATGTTTTTAGCTTCTTTCATGAGTTTTTAGATAAAAAATCTGCAATTTTTCTATCGTTGGAAAGTCTTGGAATCTTATTTTGACCTCCCAATTTTCCAATGGATTTCATGTATTCCTGAAAACCGTTTTTTGGTACTTTGGTAACCACTACTTTTTGCAAAATGTTCCCCACAATCAAATCGTCGTAGTAAATATTTTGCTTGCGCATGGCGTTGTCTATCGCTTCCGCAAAATCCTCCAAATTATCGGGTTCTCCCGAAGCTTCAGGATCAAATTCAATAAACCATTCGTGATACGGCAAACCGCTGGCAGGATTGATTTGTGGTGCCACGGTAAACTCATTCACCCGAATGTTAGTTCCTTCCATAGCTTCCTGCAAAGCACATTCTACTTCTTTGCCAATAACATGTTCACCAAAAGCTGAAATATAATGTTTAATTCTACCCGAAACGATTACTCTGTAAGGTTTTAAACTTGTAAACTGAACCGTATCTCCAATATTATAGCCCCAAAGTCCCGCATTGGTAGAAATAATCAACACATAATTCACTCCTAATTCGACTTCACCAATTGTATAACGACGTGGATTTTCATTGTAAAATTCATCCGATTTTATGAATTCGTAGAAAATTCCGGAATTCAACAACAACAGCATTCCCTTTTCTTTTTGAGAATCCTGATAGGCAAAAAATCCTTCCGAAGCCGGAAACAATTCAATACTGTCTACTTTTCTTCCTATTAGATTTTCAAACTTGGCTCTGTAAGGTTCATAATTGACACCGCCGTAAATAAACAAATTGAAATTCTTGAAGATTTTGCCTACGGGCTTCCCTCCTTTTTGCTGTAATTTCTCGAAATACATTTGCACCCAGGATGGAATTCCCGAAATTACAGTCATATTTTCATCAAAAGTCTCTTCGACGATTGCATCAATTTTAGCTTCCCAATCTTCCATGCAATTGGTTTCCCAAGAAGGCATGCGATTTTTTTGTAAATATCTCGGAACAAAATGCGCCACGATTCCTGAAAGTCGTCCAAATTTAATTCCATATTTTTCTTCTAAAATGGGACTTCCCTGCAGAAAAATCATTTTACCATGAACAAAATCGGCATTTCCCGTTTCGTGAATGTAATGCAAAATTGCATTTCGAGCCGCTTCAATATGATACGGCATGGATTCCTTGGTAAGAGGAATGTATTTAGCCCCCGAAGTCGTTCCCGAAGTTTTGGCAAAATACAATGGCTTGCCTTTCCACAACACATTTTCCTCGCCTTTTACGACTTTTTCAACATAAGGTTTTAAATCTTCGTAATCACGAATAGGAACTTGTTTGGCAAAATCGGCGGTGGTTTTAATTTGGTCAAAATGATGGTCTTTTCCAAATTGCGTCTGTTGTGCATCATTAATTAAACTTTCAAAAACCGCTTGTTGAGTCGCCACAGGGTTGCGTGCCCAAAGCTGTGTTTTTTTATAAATATTTTTAGCAAATAGTTTTGCCGCTATTGATTTTATTGACATTTTGTTTGCTGATTATAATTTGTTGAAGAAAATAAATGGTTTCAATTAAGAAATTAAATCTTTAATTATTTCTTCTTTTTTACAACAGTTTGCTGTGCTTTTTTCTCTTCTTTTTCCACCTCAGCTCTCAGTTCTAATTCTTCTTTGGAAGGCGATAAATCTACTTTTTGAATCGTATCTGTCGCTGATGCTAATATCGAATCTTTATTGAACTTAGCATAATCTAACTTACCCGTTAATACTTTTTGTATTGATGAAATATAAGCCTGATTTTTCTTTAAAATATTAGTTAAGGAATCCGATTTTAGAGCCAGTTCGGCTGCGTCTTTCTTCAATTGGGTGGAAGAATATCCAGGAATATATTCTCGCAGCGGTGTAAAAGCGATGATAAAAGTGGTTACTGCAATCAGGAAAATAGCACCCAGTGTAGCCACCACAAAAACATTCATTAAAGTCAGTTTTAAAGAAAAAGTTTCTTCAAAAGTATCCTCATTCAATATAACCAATCGGTTTTTAGTGAATAATTTCCTGTGAAGTTTCTTTCTTTTCAATCTTTTCCCTGACATGCTTTTTCTTTATTTCACAAATATAATAATTAATGTCAATCAATGTGCTTTGCCAGCATTAGCTTATCATTATAAATAATAGAAAAAAAATTAGATAATTTTTAACGTTATATAAACTAAATAATTGCCTTAAAATGAGTTCCTGTTCAGTTATTCTAATTATCTTTGCTGCCAGTTTTTATTACAAATTTGCTTCGGCATAAATTATTCAATCATGGGAAGATTTGGAGTTACAGAAATCCTGGTTATATTGGCAGTTGTTTTATTACTTTTTGGAGGTAAAAAAATTCCTGAATTAATGAAAGGTCTAGGAAGCGGAATTAAAGAATTCAAAAACGCTGCAAAAGAAGACCAAAAACCAGCTGATAAAAAAGAAGAAAAAAGCGAAGAAGAGACTAAATAAAAAATTTTGTTTTTTATTAAAAATCCCAAAATCTGATTATAGTAATTAGATTTTGGGATTTTTTATTTTTGAGATTTTACAAAACCATCGATAGCTGAATACGCTTTCTGTCCTCATCCACCTCGGTCACTTTTACCTGAACCTGTTGATGCAATTTGACCACTTCATTAACATCGCTTACAAAGCCTGCTTTAAGCTGAGAAATGTGAACTAAGCCGCTTTCTTTGATACCCAAATCAACAAAACAACCAAAATTGGTAATGTTATTGACAATTCCGTTCAAAATCATGCCTGTTTTCAAATCTTTTATCGTTTTTACATTCGGGTCAAATTCGAATACTTTAGCAGCTTTTCTTGGATCCAATCCTGGTTTTTCCAACTCCTTAATGATGTCTTTTAAAGTCAATAAACCAATCTCAGACGTAATATAATTTTCAGCTTTAATAAGTGCTGTTTTTTCTTTATTTCCAATCAAATCAGTTACTTTTAACTTTAAATCTTTAGCCATTTTTTCCACAATCGGGTAGGCTTCCGGATGTACCGCCGAATTATCCAATGGATTTTTTCCGTCTTTTATTCGAATAAAAGCCACACCTTGCTGATACGCTTTTTCGCCCAATCGGGGTACTTTTTTCAATTGTTTTCTATCTTCAAATGGTCCGTTTTCAGAACGGTAATTGACAATATTTTCGGCCAGCTTCTCTCCTATTCCACTCACATAACTCAACAAATGTTTACTCGCTGTATTGATATTTACTCCAACAGAATTCACGCAACGAACAACTGTAGTATCTAATTCTTCTTTCAATTTTGTTTGATCCACATCATGTTGATACTGACCTACGCCAATCGCTTTTGGGTCAATTTTTACCAATTCGGCCAAAGGATCACTCAATCTTCTCCCAATAGAAACCGAACCACGAACTGTCACATCATAATTTGGAAACTCCTCACGGGCAATTTTAGAAGCCGAATACACCGAAGCTCCAGCCTCGGAAACCACAAAAACCTGAACTGGTTTATCGAAAGCAATTTTCTTAATAAAGAACTCTGTTTCGCGGGAAGCCGTTCCGTTTCCAATTGAAATTGCTTCTATATTATAAGCATTCACCATCGAACGAATTTTTTTCATCGCCATCGCGCTTTCATTTTGTGGTGCGTGTGGATAAATGGTTTCGTTGTACAACAAATCGCCTTTTTCATCCAGACAAACCACTTTACAACCACTTCTAAATCCGGGGTCAATGGCTAAAATACGTTTTTCACCCAATGGCGGTGCCAACAATAATTGTCCTAAATTATTAGCAAAAACCTGAATAGAATTGGCATCAGCCTTGGCTTTGGCTTCCTGTAAAGTTTCATTTGAAATAGCAGGATTCAACAATCTTTTATAACTGTCTTCAATGGCTAATTGAACATGTGGTGTAGTAGTATTTTGCCCTTTTAAAACCAATTCGTCAATGATATCATAAGCTTCATCAATATCCACTTCGACTTTAAACTTGATAAAACCTTCATTTTCGGCACGAAGCATTGCTAATAAACGGTGTGAAGGCGCTTTTGTCAAGGGTTCTGACCAATCGAAATATTGATTGAATTTTTGAGCGTCTGCTTCGTCTTTTTTTGTTTTTACCACTTTTGTAGTAATGGTAGCTTTGCGTTGAAAAAGTCTTCGCAACTGTTTTCTAACAAAAATATTTTCGTTAATCCATTCAGCAATAATGTCTCGTGCGCCTTGTAAAGCTGCATCTTCATTAATCACATTGTCATTCAAATATTTCGTTGCCAGAAAATCAACATCATCATTGTTTTGCGCCATGATGATTTTCGCCAAAGGCTCCAAACCATTTTCACGGGCAACATCAGCCTTAGTTTTTTTCTTCTTTTTGAACGGCAGATAAAAATCTTCCAGTTCCTGTAAATCAAAACTTTGTTGTATTTTTTTATCTAATTCCGGCGTCAATCCGTTTTGCTCTTCGATTGATTTCAAAATCGCTTCTTTGCGTTTTACAATCGCTTCGTATTCTTTTTGAAGTTTAGCAATTTGTTCAATTTGTACTTCATCCAGATTTCCTGTAGTGTCTTTTCTATAACGGGAAATAAAAGGAACTGTACAATCTTCCTGTAATAACTGAATGGTATTTTTAATATTTATAGCTGCTGTAGCAACTGATTTTGATATGAATTCTATATTAGTCATTGGTATATTTTTCTATTGGCTAAAATAATATCTTTGATTTTAATTTAATCCAAATGGATATTTTATTCTATTTCTTTTTGACAATAAATGTTATCGCTTTCTTAATCACTGGCTATGACAAGCAATTAGCCATTCAACAAAAAAGAAGAATTTCTGAACGAATGCTTCTTAATTTTGCATTTATTGGCGGAACAATTGGTTCAGGATTAGCCATGCTCCTATTCAGACACAAAACCAATAAAATTCGTTATTTATGGAAGTTTTGGGTTATTATTTTTATCCAAATTATATTGATTTATCTGGGCTATCATTTTAAAATTTTAACTAATAAAATCTAAATAATTACTTTTATTAATCACTTCAAAATTTGCGTCTCTTAAAAAGATAAATACACTAAAAAACGTTAATTCCGTCAGTACGTTGACTGAATTAATGTAAATTCAGTCAATAGAAAATAAAAAAGCCCGGTGAATTACCGAGCTTAACTATTTATTTTGGTGCGTAGCACCGCGAAAATTTTATTTACAAGAAATTTTATCTACTCTGTTTTGGTGTCTTCCACCTTCAAATTCTGTAGTTAAAAAAGTATCAACAATTTCAATAGCTTGTTCAATTGAAGTATAACGCGCCGGAATACTCACAATATTAGCATCATTATGCAAACGTGTTAAATAAGCAATTTCTTTAGTCCAACACAAACCTGCTCTTACACCTGCATGTTTATTAACAGTCATGGCAATTCCATTACCGCTTCCGCAAATTACAATTCCGTAATCGGCTTTTCCTTCTTCAACATCTGAAGCAACAGGATGTCCAAAATCAGGATAATCAACAGAAGCTGCTGTATCTGTTCCGTAATTGGTTACTTGATGTCCTTTTGATTCTAAATATTGAACAATTGCTTTTTTATATTCTGGTCCAGCGTGATCATTTCCAATTGAAATCTTCATTTTATATCTATTTAATTTTCTGCAAATTTACCAAAACAATTTGTATTTCTTTTTTAAAAAAATGTAAAAAGCTATATCTCCTTTTATTTTATAATTATCAGATAACTAATAGGATAGGAGTTTATTAACACTTATAATAATTTATAAAACATTGAAAATCAATTAGTATTCTATAATTAATTTGTTAATTTTTTACATTGTTAATAGCAATTCATAATTGATTGATTTTCAGTTAACCTTAATTTAACATCTTTTGTTAATAAGTTGAGATAGAAAATTAGAAGTTTTTTTTGGTTGTATCGAAAAAAAATCTAATCCAAAATTGGAATTTAATAACCTAAAAAAGTTTGAATGATTTTTAGAAAAGTTATAAACAGAAAAAACTAGTTTATTAATACAATTTCAAAAATTACTTATTTACATTTTAAAATGATTTTAGGTTATCAACGGTTGTTAACTAAATTTTAAAAAGACTTTGAAACTAAATATTTAGCTAAATATAACTATGTTAATAAGTCTTTATAACATGGTAAAACTTCATTTAGAAACAATTTCTAAAAAAATTATTGCGACTATTAACACGCTATAATAACAAACAATAATTTAATTAATTTAAAATTTTCTTTTTTATAATATTAATATATGTTGACAACTTTGAAAAGATTAAACAATTTTTAAATTGTTATTGTATTTCATTTCCTGAAGAATTGCTTTTACAGTTTCAAAATCGTTAGGATGAATTTTAAGTTTGATTCCGCCCAATGCTGTTGAATACATTGGAGCGATGGATGACATGATTTCGTTTTCAAAGTAATATTGCAGACCTTCCTGATCTAATCGGTGTTTCAGGATTTCGATTTCGTGAATGTAATTAAAAGTGGCAATGGTGATAAAAGTTTCCATATCTAATTTTTTACAAAGTTGAAACGATTGCTAATGCGTTATATTTTCTTTAAAACTGTTCTTATATTCTTTTAACTGTTAACTATTTCGTAATTTTCGACTTTTAAGAAAAGACGTATGGGAAAAAGATTAAGAAAGCCTGCTAAGAAAGAGAAAAGTTTCTCAGATAAAATTATAAAAATATTATCGAATAGTGCTAATAAAGCCTTTAATTATAAGCAGATAGCAGCAAAATTAGAAGTAGATGATACTCAAAGCAGAAATCAAATTATAAAGGATTTGAAAATTCTTGCAGCCGAAAAGAAAATTATAGAATCCGAACCTGGAAAATATTTAATCAAAGCGGTAAGTCAGGATTATTATGAGGGAACCATAGATATGACTAGTCGTAAAACGGCTTATTTTATTTGTGAAGATTTTGAAGAAGATGTTTTTATACCAACGAATAATTTGAATCGTGCTTTAGATAAAGATAAGGTAAGCGTTTATGTTTATAATCGTAGAAAGGGAAGACGCGCTGAAGGTGAGGTTATTAAAGTTTTAGAAAGACATAAAACGGATTTTGTAGGAGTAATTGATATTCAAAAGAACTTTGCTTTTGTATCGACTGCTAATCCAAAAATGTATACTGATATTTTTATTCCAAAAGATAATTTAGGAGAGGCTCAAAATGGGGATGTGGTATTGGTTCATATCGAAGATTGGCCTAAAAGAGCCGATAGTCCTTTTGGAAAAGTAACAAAAGTTTTAGGAAGACCAGGAGAACATGATACTGAAATTCATGCTATTTTGGCCGAATATGGTTTACCTGCCGAATTTCCAATTGAGGTAGAAACTTATGCTCAAAAAATAGATACTTCAATATCTGAAGTTGAAATTGCCAAGCGTCGCGATATGCGTGATACTTTGACTTTTACCATTGATCCAAAAGATGCAAAGGATTTTGATGATGCACTTTCTTTCAAAAAACTGGAAAATGGAAATTACGAAATAGGTATACATATTGCCGATGTTTCGCATTATTTGGAAGAAGGAACCATCTTAGATGATGAAGCTTATCAAAGAGCGACTTCGGTTTATTTGGTAGATAGGGTAGTACCAATGTTACCAGAAGTTTTATCAAATTTTGCCTGTTCATTACGTCCACAAGAAGAAAAATATACGTTTTCGGCAGTATTTGAAATTACCGAAAAATGTCAGGTGGTGAATCAATGGTTTGGACGAACAGTAATCTATTCGGATCAACGATTTGCTTACGAAGAAGCACAATACATCATAGAAACGAAAGACGATGTTATTCCGGCTGAAATTTCGTTAACGGGTACTTCTTATAAAGTTGCTCCAGAAATTGTCTCAGCAACGCTTAAATTAGACGAATTAGCTAAAATTTTCCGTAAAAAGAGAATGAATGATGGTGCTATTTCATTTGATAAGGTTGAAGTAAAATTTAATTTGGATGCCGATGGTGAACCGGAAGGTGTTTATTTTAAAATAGCTAAAGATGCCAATCATCTGATTGAAGAATTCATGCTTTTAGCCAATAAAAAAGTGGCGGAATACATTGGAAAACAAAAGAAAACCTTTGTTTATAGAATTCACGATGAACCAAATGAAGATAAATTAATAGCGATGCAAACCGTAATTGCTAAGTTTGGTTATAAACTTGATTTCCGTAATCCAGGTGATATTTCAAAATCGTTGAATAAATTAATGGAAGATGTAAGTGGTAAAAAAGAACAGAATCTTATTGATACACTGGCAATTCGTTCAATGAGTAAAGCCAAATATTCTACGGATAATATTGGACATTACGGATTAGCTTTTGATTATTATTCTCATTTTACTTCGCCTATTCGTCGTTATCCTGACGTTATGGTGCATCGTTTATTACAATTTTATTTAGACGGAGGAAAATCGGCTGATGAAGAATTATTTGAAACTAAATGTTTGCATTGTTCCACCATGGAAGGTTTAGCAACTAACGCTGAAAGAGATTCTATTAAATACATGCAGGTAAAATACATGCAAGATCATCAGGATCAGGAATTTTTGGGAGTTATTTCGGGTGTAACCGAGTGGGGAATTTATGTTGAAATTGTAGAAAATAAATGCGAAGGTATGGTCCGAATTAGAGACATAAAAGAAGATTATTACACATTCGATGAGAAACAATATGCTTTGGTTGGAGCAACTTCAAATAAATTATTACAATTAGGAGACGAAATTTACGTTAAAGTTAAAAATGCCGATTTAGTTAAAAAACAATTGGATTTTAATTTTTTAAGAAGATCAGAATAAAAAGTAAATTAATGAAAATGAAAATGAAAAAAGTATTTTTAGTAGCAATTGCAATTGTATCACAGGCAACATTTGCGCAAGTAACAAAAAAATTAGGTGAGTTTAACAGTTTAAAAGTATTTGACAAACTCACAGTAAAATTAATAGCTTCAAATGAAAATAAGGCAGTTATTAGTGGTGACAAAGAAAAAGAAGTAGAAGTTGTGAATAACAACGGGGAATTAAAACTAAGAATGCCATTGAAACAAATGCTATCAGGTGATGCTGTTACAATTAAATTATATTATAAAAACATAGATGAAATTTCAGCAACTGAGGGTTCATCTGTTTCCAGTGATGCGGTTTTTAAACAAACTATTTTTGATTTAAGCGTTAAAGAAGGGGCTAAAATTAATTTAAAAGTTGATGCTCAAAAAGTAAATGTAAAAGCAGTTACCGGAGGAATTATCGAATTGAGTGGTGAAGCAGTGAATCAAGATGTAATTATCATGTCAGGTGGTGTGTTAAAATCTAAAAATTTACATACTTCGCAAACTACTGTAAGTCTCTCAGCTGGAGGAAATGCCGAGATAAATGCAAGCACTTTAGTAGATGCTAAAGTAAAAGCAGGAGGGACTGTTTCTATCTACGGAAAACCAAAACAAATTAATCAGGAAACAATTTTAGGAGGAAAAATTGAAGAAAAAGAATAAAAAAAATGTATTTTTATTCTTTAATAAATTCTAAAATTAATGATTAATGATATTTTATCAGGGATTCCTTGGGGAATTTTCCTGAGTTTTATGATTGGTCCTGTTTTTTTTATTTTATTGGAAACCAGTATTATAAAAGGATTCAGGGCCGCTCTTTTTTTTGATTTAGGAGTAGTTTCGGGTGATATTATTTTTATTGCCATTGCTTATTTGGGTAGTTTTAGATTGATTCAAAGTTTAAAAGATAAGCCCGCACTTTTCATTTTTGGAGGTATTGTAATGCTCGCTTATGGAGTGATTTCCTATATAGGTTTACACAAAGAAAAGCGAATTAATACCAAGCAAATTGATAAGGAAATCATAAAAAAAGACTATTTAGGTTTGTTTATAAAAGGTCTTTTTTTGAATGTTATTAACATTGGGGTTTTAGGATTTTGGTTGGCTGTAATTATTTCTGTAGGTCCTAAATTAGATATGCAAACCTCAAGAATGATCACTTTTTTTAGTACCGTAATTATCACTTATTTGTTAGTTGATTGTATTAAAATTTTACTAGCTAAACAATTACAATCTAAAATGACACCTTCAAATATTTTGAGAATTAAAAAAGGAATCAGTATTGTTTTGATGGTTTTTGGGATTGTTTTAATGGTTCAAGGTTGGTTTCCAAAAGAAAAAGAAATGGTTAAACAAGCCTTTGAAAATATCGAGAAGTAATATTTAAACCGCTTAATTCAAGCGGTTTTTTTGTGTTTAGTCATTGCGAGCGTTAGCGTGGCAATCACACTAAACTATTTCTGAACAGAATTCTATGTTAAAATAAAAACTTTATAGAGTTACTAAATGAGATTGCTTCGTTCCTCGCAATGACTAAATAAAAGGCATAAAAAAAAGAGATACAAAAATGTATCTCTTCTTGAGGCATCTCCCGATAGCAATCGGGACGGATTCGAACCTATGTTTTAATTAATTTTTTCTAAAAATTAGATATAAAAAAACTTTAAATTTCTTTATAGATTCTAAAGTAATCGTCTGGATTTGAACCTAAACTTTAGCTAATTTTTCTTAAAAATTAAACATAAAAAAAACCTCTAAATTACTTTAGAGGTTTCTGAGGCATCGTCCGGATTCGAACCGGAGTAGGAGCTTTTGCAGAGCCCAGCCTAGCCGCTCGGCCACGACGCCATTGTTTTAATGGACTGCAAAGGTAATATAAAAAACACAAAAAGCAAATCCCAAATTCCAAAATAATACAATTATGTATTTTATTTAGAATTTGGGATTTTTATCCCGATAGCTATCAGGATAGAATTTAATTTCTGCTTTCTTCTAAAATAAGGGTAACTGACTCAACATCACCACTAATAGGAGGATTGATTTTAGAAACTTCAACTATGGTTTTCATTACCATTGGAAGTTCAGCTAAAACTCTTTTGTTAATTCTTTTGGCAACATGTTCTAATAATTTGGAACGAATAGCCATTTCTTCCACAACAATACGGTTTAAGTGAACATAATCTACTGTATCGGCTAATTCATCTGATTGGGTAGATTGCTGTAAATTGGCCTTAATTTCTAAGTTAACAGTGTATTCAGAACCTATTTTTCCTTCTTCAACTAAACATCCGTGGTAGGAAAAAGTGCGGATATTTTTTAATTTAATAGTTTCCATATTTCTTTTGGTATTGTTGTGTTTTATTTTGTTGCAAAAGTACAAAATATTTGAAATTTATGGTTTTTAAGCAAATTTGCATTTCCTCAAATCTGTAATTAACCAACTATTTTGATAACTTTGTTTTTTTTAAAATTAAGACATGTCAACCGAAGAAAAATCACTCCATTTTATAGAACAAATTATCGAAGAAAACTTAACGAATGGTTTTCCTCAGGATAAATTAAGATTTCGTTTCCCACCTGAACCTAATGGATATTTGCATATTGGACATGCTAAATCAATTTGCTTGAATTTTGGTTTAGGATTAAAATACAATGCTCCTGTAAATTTACGTTTTGACGATACCAATCCTGCTAAAGAAGAACAGGAATATGTAGATGCCATCAAAGAAGATTTACAATGGTTAGGATTTCAATGGGATAAGGAATTGTATGCATCTGATTATTTTCAGCAATTGTATGATTGGGCAATTCTTTTGATCAAAAAAGGCAAGGCTTATGTTGATAGTCAATCTTCTGAAGCTATGGCGGAACAAAAAGGAACGCCAAGTCAAGCAGGTGTTGATAGTCCGTATAGAAATCGTTCTGTTGAAGAGAATTTAGCTTTATTCGAAAGAATGAAAAACGGTGATTTTGAAGAAGGAACTCATATTTTAAGAGCTAAAATTGATATGACTTCTTCAAATATGTTGATGCGTGATCCAATTATGTATCGTGTTTTACACAAAGAACATCATAGAACAGGGGATGATTGGTGTATTTATCCTATGTATGATTATACACATGGTGAAAGCGATTATTTAGAGCAAATTTCGCATTCTATTTGTACTTTAGAATTTGTGATGCACCGCGAATTATATGATTGGTTTTTAGACCAAATTTATGATGAAAATCTAGTAAGACCACATCAGTATGAATTTGCCCGTTTGAACTTGAATTATACTGTAATGAGTAAAAGAAAGCTATTACAATTAGTTCAGGAAAATGTGGTGAATGGCTGGGATGATCCTAGAATGCCAACTATTTCCGGCTTAAGAAGAAGAGGTTATACAGCTGCTTCAATTAGAAAATTCTGTGAAAATATTGGAGTTGCGAAGCGTGAAAATATCATTGATTATTCGTTATTAGAATTTTGTTTGCGTGACGATTTGAATAAAACTGCTCCAAGAGTTATGGCAGTTTTAGATCCCGTAAAAGTAATTATTACTAATTATCCTGAAGGAAAAGAAGAACTTTTGGATGCCGAAAACAATCAGGAAGATGAAAGTGCTGGTTTTAGAAAAGTACCTTTTTCAAGAGAATTATATATTGAAAGAGAAGATTTCTTAGAAGTGGCTCCGGCTAAATTTTTCCGTTTAAGCTTAGGTAACGAAGTGCGTTTAAAAAATGCCTATATCATTAAAGGAGAAAGTGTTGTAAAAGATGAAAACGGAAATATTACTGAAATTCATGTAACTTATGATACTGATTCTTTGAGTGGAAGTGGTACAGAAGCTTCTAAACGTAAAGTAGCGGGAACCTTGCATTGGGTTTCAGTTAAACATGCTGTTGAAGCCGAAGTTCGTTTGTATGACCGTTTGTTTATTGATGAAGCACCGGATAGTCATAAAGAGAAAAATTTTCTTGATTTTATCAATCCAAATTCCTTATCAATTATAAAAGGATTTGTTGAACCAAGTTTAGAAACAGCAGTTTCTGGCGATAAATTTCAGTTTCAACGTTTGGGTTATTTTAATGTTGATAAAGATTCAACTGCTTCTAAATTAGTATTTAACAAGACTGTTGGACTAAAAGATGCCTGGGAAGAAAAAGGAAAAAAAGACAGCAACAGTATCAATAATTCTTTAAAAGAAATTAATAAATATTTTAAAGTGGAAACGCGTGAAGAGCGTATTGCCATTAGAAAAGCAATAGGGGAGACTTTAGCCGGAATTTCTAATTATAGTTTATTGCAAAATTCATTAAAGAAAAATATCAACAATAATAAAAGTTCATTGTTGTTTGCCAATTTGATTTTGAAATATGCTCCTTTAAAATCTTCAGATTATGATAAAGAAGAGCTGCATAAATTATATACAATGTCTCTTAGAAGTGAATCCACTTTTGTTCGGTCAAGAGCAATTTTAAATTTAAATCATTTGGATTATGATTTGGACTTTAGAAATTCTTTTAAAGATGAAATTTTAAAACTTGAAGCCAATCCTCCAAAAAGTTCTACCGAAAGAGAGAAGGAATTTATTGAAGAATTTTTAAATAAATTATAACTATCAAAAAGCGCTTAATCAGCGCTTTTTTTTTATTATTATTAAAATCTATTTTTAATTTAAAATATATAGGATTTTATAATTAAAAATGGCTTTCATATTTTAATTTTAAAACGTTTTTTTAAAAGCTTTGATAGAAATATTCATTCTTTGTTTTTTCGTTTAATACAAAGCTTTATTTTAATTTTTACCATTTTTTAGACTTCGATTAAGAAAATAGAATGCTATTTATATAATTTTAAATAATGAAAAATATTCTAACTTTTTTATAATAACATTTATGAAGATTTTTTTTTAAATTTATTAGTATCTTTATAAGAAACTTAAAAATAATATATTATGGCAAGTAGTACAGGAAAAACTTTAATAGCTCTTGCAAGTGGTGCTGCAATAGGAGCTGTATTAGGAATTTTGTTTGCTCCGGATAAAGGAGAAAAAACAAGAAAAAAAATTAAAGACGGATATAAAGATCTTGAAAAAGATATGAAAGCTAAATTAGCTAATGCAAAAGTTGATTTAGAAGATACTTATGAAAATTTAGTTTCTAATATGAGTTATAAAACAGAAGATGTTATTACTTTTTTAGAAAAGAAATTAGCTGATTTGAAAGAACAAAATGCTAAACTTCATAAACAATAATTTCTTTTATAATATTGAAATAAAAAACTATGGCTTTTGATGAGTTAAAAGAACATACTGAGAATATTCAGGAACAAACTAAAGATTATATAGAAAAGAATCTTTCTTACTACAAATTATTAGCGTTTAAGATGGCTATGAAATCAACTACAATGATTTTTAAGTTCACCTTGATTTTGCTTTGTATATGTATGGTTTTGTTATTTTGTTCTATAGCATTGGCATTTGCTATTGGAAATTATTTTGGCAGCTATACCCTTGGTTTTCTATCCGTTGGTTTAATTTATGTTATTTTAACAGCTTTATTGTTTTTAGTTAGAGATAAAATTGTGGAAGGACCTATTTTAGAGAAATTTTCAGAAATATTTTTTAACGACTAATTATTATGCAAACAAAAAAATATTCTTCTTATGCTCAAATTGATAGGGAACTTGAAATTTTAAAAGTTGAAAAAGAAATCAGCTATCAAAAGTTAGTTTTAAGTGTTCAAAAAACGAAGGAAAGTTTTTCGTTCTTAAATATTACTTCTAATGTTGTAGATACTGTAAAAAGCACTTTTTTTAGTTCCTACGGCACAATATTGAGATTAGTGATACCAATTATTATAAAATGGTTTAGGAACAAAAAAAGAGGCAATTAAGCCTCTTTTTCGTTTGTAATTTATACTTCATCCGATTCTTCTGTTTCTTCTAGAGGATTTTCGGGTTCTTCAAATTTTGGTTCTGCTTTTTTAGGAGTACTCTTTTTATTTTTCTTCATCATTTCACCTACTTGATTCGAAGCACTAAAAGAAGCGACCATATTGTTCAGCATTTCACTTCCGGCTTGTGGAGAATTAGGGAGTAAAATCAAATTAGAATTAGCATCTGCACCTATGGCTTGCAATGTATCATAATGTTGAGTTACCACAATCAGGGCAGAGGCTTCTTGCGAATTAATTCCAACTTTGTTTAAAACATCCACACTTTCTACTAATCCACGGGCAATTTCACGTCTTTGATCGGCAATACCCTGTCCTTGTAAACGCTTGCTTTCAGCTTCTGCTTTGGCTTTAGCTACAATTCTGATTCTCGAAGCTTCGGCTTCATATTCAGCTACCGTTTTTTCCCTGTCGGCAGCATTAATTCTGTTCATCGCATTTTTTACCTGTATATCAGGATCAATATCAGTAACCAGAGTATTGATGATTGTGTATCCGTAAGTTGTCATGGCTTCGTTTAATTCACTTTTTACAGCAACAGCAATATCATCTTTTCGTTCAAAAACATCATCTAATTTCAATTTAGGAACTTCGGCACGAACCACATCAAATACATAAGAAGTAATTTGATCGTGTGGATATTCCAGTTTATAAAAGGCATCATAAACGGTTTCTTTAACCACCATAAATTGAACCGAAACTTTCAATTTTACAAATACATTGTCTTTAGTTTTGGTTTCAATGATAACATCCAACTGTTGGATTTTTAGATTCACACGTCCGGCAATTCTATCAATTAAAGGAATTTTAAGTTGAAGACCGGATTGTCTGATACTTAAAAATTTTCCAAAACGTTCAATAATTACAGCCGTTTGTTGTTTAACGGTGAAGAAGGAGGAAAGCAAAATAAAGAATGCAATAAATAAAAGAAAAATAAATGAAGTGTTCATAAGTTGTATATTTAGTTAAATTTTCTCTGTTAAATTACAAAAAAACTTTAGGTTTGTGTCAGTTAAAATTCACATTATGATAAAGTCTTCATTAACTTTTTGTTTTCTCCTAATTTCAGTATTTTGTTTCGCGCAATACGGTTATCGCGATTCCAATAGAATTGGAATTCAAGGAGGAGTAAATCAATTTACTCTAAACACTACTAATTTTGATACAAAACCTGAAATGGGTTGGAATGCCGGCCTTTCAATACGAGGTAATTTTTATGATAATTGGGATATGGTTTATGCTATTCAATTTTCTGAAAATAATTTTTCGGTAGCCACAAATCGATCGCTTATAATCAGTGAAGATGTGAATTACAAATTACCTTCAGCTCAAATTTCTTTACAATTGAGCTATGTTTTAATCGACAATCATTTATCAATTGAATTTGGTCCTTTGGTTCAGGTAAACGGAAAATTTAAAATTGATGCTGATAAGGAAAATAATATAATTTCAGGAACTACTTTATTGGCCAAAGATATAACTGATATCGGTAAATTTAATTTTTATCCAACGGTTGGAATTACAGCAGGAGCAAAACATTTTAGAGTAAATGTTTCTTATCAATATGGAATTTCAAATATGTTAGGCAGTTTAAATTCTAAAAATCCGGGTTATGATTTTAAAGGAAATCCAGGGATTCTAAACGGTAATGTAATTTTCTATCTATAAAAAAAGTCCCGACAAAATCGGGACTTTTAGTTTTATATAGTTTCAATAGCTTTTTGAATTCTTGAAATTGTTTCATCTTTTCCAATGATTTCCACAATATCAAATAGGTGAGGACCTTTTAAAGCTCCAACTAAACTCAATCGGAAAGGTTGCATTACTTTCCCCATTCCAATTTCGTTTTTAGTTAACCAATCTTTGACAATAGTTTCAATATTTACTGAAGTAAAATCGGTGATTTCTTCCAGTACTGAAATTAATTCTTGCATTAAAGCAGGTGTTTCCTCTTTCCAGTTTTTCTTTGATTTTTCGTCATAAGCAGTTGGAGCAACAAAAAAGAAATTGCTTAAATCCCAAAATTCAGAAACAAAATTAGCTCGTTCTTTTATCAACGATACAATTTTCGTTATAACTTCTAGCGTAGTTGAGACCCCTTTTTCTTTAAGAATAGGAGCGAAGGCTTTCGCCAAATCTTCATTTTTTTGCTTAATTAAATATTGGTGATTGAACCATTTATTCTTTTCCGGATCAAATTTGGCACCAGCCTTATGAACTCGGTTCAAATCAAATTTTTCAACTAATTCTTCCAACGAAAACAACTCTTGTTCTGTGCCATCATTCCAGCCTAATAAAGCTAAGAAGTTAACCACGGCTTCCGGGAAAAATCCGTTTTCTCTATATCCTGATGAAATTCCTTCTTCGGTTTTCCATTCTAAAGGAAATACCGGAAAGCCTAATTTATCACCATCACGTTTTGATAATTTTCCGTTTCCAACAGGTTTTAAAATCAAAGGTAAATGAGCAAATTCAGGAGCAGCCCAGCCAAATGCATGATATAATAAAACATGTAAAGGCATGGATGGTAACCATTCTTCACCACGAATTACATGCGTAGTTTGCATTAAATGATCATCAACAATATTGGCTAAATGATAGGTTGGCATTCCGTCACTTTTAAACAAAACTTTGTCATCTAAAAGATTAGTTTCAAATTTTACATGACCACGAATGATATCTTTTAAATGTAAAATTTCGTCAACAGGAGTTTTAAATCGAATGACATAATGTTCTCCATTATCAATTCTTTGCGCTGTTTCTTCAGCAGAAATAACTAATGAAGTATCCAGTTTTTCTCTGTTAGTATGATTGTAGATAAATGTTTTTCCTTGTTCTTCTTCCGCTTTTCTGTATGCATCTAAAGATTCTGGAGTATCAAATGCATAGTATGCCCAACCTGAATTAATTAGTTGGTCAGCATATTGTTTGTATAATTCTTTTCTTTCGCTTTGACGGTAAGGACCAAATTTTTCATTTTTTCCAATAGTTTCATCAGGAGAAATTCCTAACCATTCCAAGGCTTCCATGATGTATTGTTCGGCACCGGGAACAAATCGGTTTTGGTCGGTATCTTCAATTCTTAAAAAGAAAGTTCCACCGTTTTTTTTGGCAAACAAATAATTAAATAAGGCAGTACGAACTCCGCCAATATGTAAAGGTCCCGTTGGACTTGGTGCAAAACGCACACGAATTGGGTTTGACATTTTTTATAAATTTTGTAGCAAAGATAATTAGAAGTTAGAAGTCAGAAGTTAGAAGTTAGAAGTTTTTCAATAACTAGCTGTTGATTTTTGTTGATATTGTTATTGTCATTGAATTTGATAATGTTATAATTATTACTTTTATGGGTAATTATAAAGCAAAAATACCTTGAATAGTTCCAATTTTATATTTCAAAAATTAGAAGCTTTTATTAGAAAGTATTATTTAAACGAGTTGATAAGAGGAGTGGTTTTCTTTATCGGGCTTGGTTTGTTGTATTTTCTTTTTACGCTTTTTATTGAATATTTCCTTTGGTTAAAGCCTACAGGAAGAGCCATTTTGTTTTGGACTTTTGTCGGGGTAGAAATTTTTTTACTATTCCGTTATATTGTATTTCCAATTTTTAAACTCTTTAAATTTCAAAAAGGAATTGATTATAATGATGCTTCGGCTATAATTGGAAATCATTTTTCGGATGTAAAAGATAAGCTGCTTAATTTTATTCAGCTTTCAAATCCTGAAAATAACACAGCAAAATCCGAATTGCTTTTGGCTTCGATTGAGCAAAAAGCCAATGCTTTGCAACCCATTCCTTTTTCTAATGCGATTAATTTTAATTCGAATAAAAAATATTTACCGCTTGCTTTTATTCCTTTTTTGATGTTTGCTGCTTTTTATATTTCTGGAAATAAATCGATACTGACTCAAAGTTTGAATAGGGTAGTGCATTTTAATGCTTCTTTTTTACCTCCGGCTCCTTTTGAATTTGTGCTTTTGAATTCTAGTTTACAAACGGAGCAAAACAAAGATTTTATTGTTAAAGTAAAAACGGTGGGTAAAGTAATTCCTGAAAATGCAATGATTTTCATTAATGATGAAAGTTATTTTATGGAGAACACCAAGCCAGGTGAATTTGAATTTAAGATTGAAAAACCCACTCAAAATGTTTCTTTTTATATTAAAGGAAATTCAGTTTCATCCGATGATTATGAACTAAAAGTTGTGGCTGTTCCTTCTATTTTAAATTTCGAAATGCAATTGAATTTCCCTTCGCATCTCAATAGAAAAGCTGAAATTATCAAAGGTACAGGAAATGCCATTATTCCCGAAGGAACATTGGTAACCTGGAGAATGAGTACACAAGCAACCCAAAAAGTGTTATTTTCTAATGCAAACACGGTTTATCCGTTTGCTAAATCAGAAAACAACTTTGTTTTATCAAAAAAAGTTTTAGAAAATACAGATTATCAGATTATTACTTCAAATAATATGGTTTCTAACTTCGAAAAACTGAATTATCAGCTTACAGTTATCAAGGATCAATATCCAACGATTACAGTTAACCAGGCTCCAGACAGTTTGAAGTTGGCTACCAATTATCTTTTAGGGAAAATAGGGGATGATAATGGTTTGTCAAAATTACAAGTTGTCTATTATGAATCTAATAAACCGGCTACTGCCAAACGTGGAACAATTGCTATCAAGTATGGAGTTTTTGATCAATTTGTTTTTTCATTTCCAGCTAATCTTCCGGTTATCGAAGGAGTAACTTATGATTATTATTTCGAAGTTTTTGATAATGATGTTTTACATCATTTTAAAAGTTCTAAATCGGCAGTTTTTTCTAATAGAATTGTTACTGCTCAGGAAAAGCAGTATTTAATTTTGCAACAACAAAATGATAACATTCAAGGTTTACAGAAATCATTAAAGAGTCAAGACAAGCAATTTTCACAATTGGATAAGATTCAAAAATCAGGAAAAGAAAAAGAAAATTTTGAATTCAATGACCAACAAAAAGTAAACGATTTTATTCAACAGCAAAAGAAGCAGGATGATATGATGCGGAATTTTATGGATAAAATGAAAAATAATTTAGATGAATCTAAATCAAAACCTGAGGATAATTTCAAAAAAGAACTGGAAAAACGTCTTGATAATAACAAAGAGGAATTAGAAAAAAACAAAAAACTTTTAGACGAGTTAAAGGCGCTAAATGATAAAATGAAGAATGAAGATTTACTTGAAAAGTTAGATCAGTTTAAACAGAAGAGTAAAAATCAGGTTAAGAATTTACAACAATTAGTCGAATTGACTAAGAAGTATTACGTTCAAAAAAAGGCAGAACAAATTGCTGATAAATTAGAAAAATTATCAGACAAGCAAGATAAACTTTCAGAGCATGAAAAGGAAAATACTAATGCTAAACAACAAGAAATAAATAAGGATTTTGATAAAATTCAAGAAGATTTGAATGATCTAGAAAAAGACAATAAAGAGTTAAAATCACCTTTAGACATTCCTAAAGATGATAAAACTGAAAAAAGTATTGAGGAAGATTTGAAGAAAGCTTCAGAAGAATTGCAAAAAAATAATACTTCAAAAGCAAAGCCAAATCAGAAAAGTGCTTCTAAGAAAATGAAATCAATGGCTATGAAAATGGATCAGGGTATGGACGGAGCCGAGATGGAAGAGCTGGAAGAAGACGTTAAAATGCTGCGCCAAATCTTAGATAATTTATTGGCTTTTTCTCTTTCGCAGGAATCCATAATGTTGAATTTTAAATCTCTTAATTCTGCTTCTCCAGCTTTTAATAAAAATATAAAACTGCAACAGGATTTACGAATTCAGTTCAAACATGTTGATGATAGTTTGTTTGCAATGTCTTTACGAAATCCAAAATTCACTGAAGATATTACGAAAGAAGTTGGAAATGTTCAGTACAACATTGATAAGGCTATTGATAAATTATCCGATTCTGAAATTCCTAAAGGAGTTTCTCATCAGCAATATGTGATAGCTTCTGCAAATAAACTAGGAGATTTTCTAAGTGAAATGCTGAATAATATGCAAATGTCTTTGTCTTCTATGGGACAGGGAAAACCTAAACCGGGTCAAGGAGAAGGTATGCAGTTGCCTGATATTATTTCGAAGCAACAAGGCTTAGGAGATAAAATTAAAAAAGGAATTAAACCCGGAGAAGGAAAAGAAGGGAAACCTAATTCGGGTAAAGGCGATGAAGATGGTGAAGGCGGAGAAGGTGATGCCAAATCTATAATGGAAATTTACAAAGAGCAGAAAGAACTGCGTGAAGCTTTAGATGGTGAATTAAAAAGGCAAGGTTTAGGAAGTAAAGGTCAGAATGCTTTAGAGCAAATGAAACAGATTGAAAAGCAATTATTGAATAAAGGTTTTAAAAACGAAACGCTTCAACAAGTTTTGAATTTAAAGCAGGAGCTCTTAAAATTAAATAATGCGGTTCAGCAACAAGGAGAAGAAAATAAAAGACAATCGCAAACCAATGATAAAGAATTTCTTAATCATTCAAGAGTTTTACCTAATTCTTTGTTAGAATATATGAATAGCATAGAGATATTAAACAGACAATCATTACCTTTGCGCTCCAATTTTAACCGCAAGGTTCAAGAATATTTTAAAACAAAATGATAAATTTTAATTACGAAAACGACTTTAATTTAGATAACGAAGAAGCTATTTCTACTTGGTTGTCGGCTGTAATTGCATCGGAGAAAAAGAAGGAAGGAGAGATTAATTACATCTTTTGCGATGATGATTATCTTCATAAAATCAATCTAGAATATTTAAATCACGATACACTTACTGATATTATTAGTTTTGATTACACGGTAGGAAATGAGTTAAATGGAGATATTTTTGTTTCTGTTGAACGTGTTCAGGACAATGCTAATGATTTTAATGTTTCTTTTGAAGAAGAATTGAAGCGTGTTTTGGTTCATGGAGTTTTACATTATTGCGGTTATAAAGATAAGGGAGAAGAGGATGAACGATTGATGCGTTCTAAGGAAGATGAAAAAATAGCAATGTTCCACGTGGAACAGTAAAATTAATTTCTGGATTCGAAGTTAAGTGTTCCACGTGGAACGTTCGCTGTTTTAAGTTTTAATTTAAGCCCTGTGTTCAGGAAAAATATAAAAAAATGTTTCTAGAAGAGTATGATGTAATTGTTGTGGGTGCTGGGCATGCAGGTTGTGAAGCTGCTGCTGCTGCTGCAAATTTGGGTTCCAAAACTTTGTTGGTTACCATGAGTTTGCAAAACATTGCCCAGATGTCTTGTAATCCTGCAATGGGTGGAATTGCAAAAGGTCAAATTGTTCGCGAGATTGATGCGCTTGGTGGTTATTCAGGAATTGTTTCTGATAAAACTGCGATTCAATTTAAAATGTTGAATAAATCAAAGGGGCCTGCAATGTGGTCTCCAAGAGTTCAAAGTGACCGTATGCGTTTTGCCGAGGAATGGAGAATGATGTTAGAAGGAACTCCAAATCTTGATTTTTATCAGGAAATGGTAAAAGGTTTGATTATTGAAAATGGTAAAATAAAAGGAATAAGAACTTCTTTAGGAATAGAGATTCGTTCCAAGTCGGTTGTGTTGACCAATGGAACTTTTCTGAATGGATTGATTCATATTGGAGAAAAACAATTCGGTGGAGGTAGAGCAGGAGAAAGTGCTGCTTACGGAATTACCGAAGATTTGATTCAAGTGGGTTTTGAAGCCGGCAGAATGAAAACGGGAACACCTCCTCGTGTCGATGGACGTTCTTTAGATTATTCTAAAATGAATGAAGAAAAAGGAGATGCTAAACCGGATAAGTTTTCATATTCTGATTTGACCACTCCATTGACACATCAAAGATCTTGTCACATGACCTATACTTCTTTGGAAGTTCACAATATTTTGAGAGAAGGTTTTGATCGTTCGCCAATGTTCAACGGACGAATTAAAAGTTTGGGTCCAAGATATTGTCCGTCTATTGAAGATAAAATTAATCGTTTTGCTGATAAAGAAAGACACCAGCTTTTTGTAGAACCAGAAGGGTGGAATACCTGTGAGGTTTATGTGAATGGATTTTCTACTTCGCTTCCTGAGGATATTCAATTTAAAGCTTTGAGTTCTGTTGCAGGATTTGAAAAGGTGAAATTCTTTAGACCAGGTTATGCAATCGAATATGATTATTTTCCACCAACACAATTAAAACATACTTTGGAAACGAAGTTGGTTGAAGGTTTGTATTTTGCCGGACAAATTAATGGAACTACCGGTTATGAAGAAGCGGCTTCTCAAGGATTAATGGCTGGAATTAATGCGCATTTAAAAGTGCATGAAAAAGAACCATTAATTTTGAAAAGAGATGAAGCTTATATTGGAGTTTTAATTGACGACTTAATCACGAAAGGAACAGAAGAACCATATAGAATGTTTACTTCTCGTGCAGAATACAGAACTTTGTTGCGTCAGGATAATGCCGATTTTAGGTTGACACCAATGTCGTATGAAATAGGTTTGGCTTCAGAAGCACGTTTACGAAGAATGGAACGTAAACTTAATGAATCAGAAAAAATGGTTTCATTTTTCAGGGAAACGAGTGTTTCGATAGGAGAGACCAATCCAATTTTGGAATCTAAAGGAAGCGCACCAATTTCTCAGGGAGATAAGATGTTTAAGATTTTCTCTCGTCCACAAATTGATTTGGAGGATATGATTAAGTTTGAAAAAGTTCAAGCTTATGTAGCAGAAAATGATTTGGACCAAGAAATTTTGGAACAAGCCGAAATTCAGGTGAAGTATTCTGGTTATATCGAAAAGGAAAGAAATAATGCAGATAAGTTGACTCGACTAGAAGATGTGAAAATTCCAGCCGATTTTGATTATAATAAAATTAAATCAATGTCTATTGAAGCTAAACAAAAATTGAATAAGATTCGTCCAGTAACTATTTCACAAGCTTCAAGAATTAGCGGAGTTTCACCTAGCGATATTTCGGTTTTATTGATTTACATGGGAAGATAATATGAAGTTAGAGGATTGAAATTAGAGGTTAGAAGTTTACAATAATACTTCTAACCTCTAATTTCAATCCTCTAACTTTAATTGTTCCACGTGAAACTACGCTCGAAAACCTTGTCATTACTAAGAAAAGTGATTTTAAAAATAAAAAAACTAGGAGTAATAGATTTCGATTTATTACTCTTTTTTAAAATTTAGTATAAAATTTTACCTCATTCTAAACCAACCACTGAAAATTAAAAAATGGATATTTCAAATAAAAAGCATTTCCTTACGGTTAAAGACCATTCAGTTTCTAAAGAAATTTTCGAATTGTATCATGATGAAGATTTGGATATGTTAATCACGCATCCCCAACCGAGTTTAGAAAATTTAGGGAAGTATTACGAAAGCGAAGATTATATTTCGCATACAGATAACAAACGTTCTTTATTTGAAAAAGCATATCATTTTGTAAAAGGCATCGCCTTAAAAAACAAATTGAATTTAATCAATTCTCAGCAAGTTGCTAAAGGACGAATTTTAGACATAGGAGCAGGGACAGGAGATTTTCTAACTGTTGCTAAAAATGACGGTTGGGAAACTGTTGGAATTGAACCTAGCGATAGAGCTAAAGGAATTGCAATCAATAAAGGAATTTCATTTGTAGAAAATACAACTGCATTAGAAAGTCATTCTTTTGATGTGATAACCATGTGGCATGTTTTAGAACATGTGCCCGATTTGGATTTTCAGATTAAAGAATTAAAACGTTTGCTAAAGCCAACAGGAACTTTAATTATTGCTGTTCCTAATTTTAAATCTTTCGACGCAAAACATTATGGAACTTTTTGGGCTGCTTTTGATGTGCCAATCCATTTTTGGCATTTTTCAAAAAAAGCAATCCAAATACTTTTTCAAAAAGAAAATATGAAATTAGAAAAAGTACTTCCTATGAAGTTTGATTCGTTTTATGTTAGTTTGCTTTCAGAAAAATATAAAAACGGAAAAATGAATTTTATTAAAGCATTTTTTATCGGATTACAATCGAATTGGAAAGCAAAACAGAATTCGGAGTATTCTTCGTTGATTTACGTCTTAAAAAACAACTAAAACTTATTTTAAAGCCTTTTTAGAGGCTTTTTTGGTGTTTACGGTAACTTTATTGTCTGTTTTTTATTTTGGCTTTATTTTCAATCTATTTAATTCGTTTTTTATAGCTTTAAATTATAGCTTTCGTTTTATTAATAATAAAATCTAATACCGTAAAATTTTCCCATTTTTTCAGCCTTTTATAGGATGCTATCTATTTTTTTATATTTTTGCTACCAACACATCAATTACACAATTTAATTTAAAATGAAAAAAGTATTATTAATTATCGCAATTTCTATTTCAGTTGTTGCTTGTAACAAAACTGCCGAAGTTAAAGAAGTGAAAACAGCTTATGTAGATACTTCGGAATTAATGAAAGAATATACAGAGGCAAAAGATCTTGAAGCAAAGTATAAAGCACAATCAGAGGAAAAAGGAAGACAGTTAGAAGCTGAGATTAATCGTTTTAAGCAGGATGCTGCTAATTTCCAATCCCAGGCTCAGGCAAACGGTCAGGAATGGGCTCAAAAAAGAGGAGCTGAATTGCAAAAAAGAGAGCAACAATTAGGTTATGCTCAACAAGCTTTGGCGCAGCAATTACAACAAGAAAGTGGTGCAGAAATGGATACGCTTATCAAAGGAGTTAAGAAATTTATCAAGGATTACGGAAAAGAAAAAGGTTATTCTTATATCTACGGTACTGGAGATGCTGCTTCTATTCTATATGCTGAAGATAAGTATGATATCACTAAAGAAATCATTAAAGCCTTGAATGAGAAGTACAAAGCTTCTTCTAAATCAGAAACTAAAGCTGAAGAAAAGAAATAATTCTTTCTTTTAAAGTTTAAAAAATGCCTTCATTTAAATTATAAATGAAGGCATTTTTTTATTGATAAATTTTATTTTTTATTTGGATTACCAGGGAATAAAATTAGCCTAAAAGGACGAATTAAATAATATAAAAAATAGAGTTTTCTATTGAGTTTAATTGCCATATAATCCTCAGGTTGAGGATAACTAATGCTAATTAAGTTTTTTAATATATAGAGGTTTTTATCTCTTTTATTGGTATAAAAATTAGCAGTAAATTTCAACTGATAGTAATTATAAGAAATGGCATCAAACAAGGGAAATTTATGTTCTCTAACCTTTCTATAAGAGCTGTTTAATATTCTGTTTATTAAAGGATTTTCTGATTTTTGATTTTCTTTAAAATTAATTCCAATAATATTTGTTATTGCATTCCGAATAGAATTTAAATTATAATTGCTATTTAGTTCATTTATAATGATTTGATCAGTGGAAACAATTTTATTATTTTTAATCAGTTTTTCTAGTTCAATAAGAATTTGTGTAATATCAATCAAAGTTTTTAAATACCCCATATTATCCATAAGCATATGATGAAGTGCAATGGCTCTGTAATGTACTACAGGATTTAGACATTCAATTTCTTTTTGAAACAAAAGACATTTAGTTTTTTCATTCGTATCAAACGTATTAGTTTTATCTGGTAAATGTGTGTTTTTATTTATGATATTAAAATGAAATTCTACATGATGAATTCTTTGGTTTCCATTATATTTATCAAAGCTAAAATCTTTATGTTTTAGAATAAATTTTGAATGTCCTATCCAATGGTAATATTCTTTTTGATATGCTAAGAAACCGTCTTTTTCTAAAATTTTAATAGTTTTGGACAAATCGTTTGGATTGATTACAAAATCAATATCGCTGGATTGTCTCATGCTGATATTACCAAAAAATTGTTTGGAAAAAGACGTTCCTTTGTATGGAATTACCGGAATGTTATTTTCTTTAAGTAAATAAATGAGTCTTTCGGTTTCTTTTGCCTGTTCAAAACTCTGTAGGGTTGATTTATTTAAAAGATTACTTATTTTCTTTTGTATTTCTTCCGGTAAATTCGCTTTTAAAAGGATTTTAAAAATTAAGGGACTAATTTGATGTTTTCTGCTGGTTTTTATACAATCTGACCAATCTATATTATTGCCGCTAATAAAGTCGTTTAAATCGCTTATTTCAGTCTTTCTAAAGTATGTTCTACAGCATAAAAGAATTAATGCCATAGAATTTCCGTAATTGGTTTGTATGTCTGAAATAGAAATCATCGAGTTATGATGTTTAAGAGGTATTTAAATTAAGTAATTTTTGATAGAAATTATTCTTTTTTATGATTGTGTGGTAAATTTAAATCAATTAAATAATCTATTTCTTTTAAATTATTTAAGCGTTTTGTTTTCATGAATTCATTTTCAGCCTCTTTAAGTTGGTATTCTTCTTCAGAAAGCATTAAACCTGTATGATTTTTAATCTTGTAGTTTTTTAATTCCTCGGATTTTGTATAAATCCAATAATCTGCAAAAGCTAGTGTTTTAGCACCGCTTCTTTTTGGTTGGAGACGTACTTTATCGGGTAATATTCCTTCACATATATTTCTAAATAATGCTCTTGAATATGGTTTCGGTTTAAATAAATCAGCAGGTAAACTATACATAATTTCCAATAAACGAATATCGGCTAACGGATACGCTGTTTCTATACCGTATTGATTAGCATAGGCACCTTCTGATTCGGTTCGTAATGTGGTATGTGCTCTACAAATTTGTTGTTTTTGCCAACTTTTAAAACTTGGATTAAATGAAAAAGAACTATCTTTTAATTCGTTATAAAATTTAGACTTGGGACTTAATAAATTTCTTTTCTTTTGTATTTCTGAATAGTTTAACGCTGTAGTTTTTGCTTTTTTGGCTCTATAATAGTGAAGAGTCTTTCGTAAAGCATTGTGTTTAAAATCAATTAAAAATTGGAACAAACCACGAATATTAAAATCGTTTAAATAATCGTAAAAATAATTGTTTCCGTTTTGGGAAACACCTTCATCTCCGGGGAATCCACTAAAAATAACCTCTATCTGGTTTTTAGCAGCAGCTACTTTATAAAGGCTATCTTGCCAGATACAATCACTATTAGCATATCCTCCCATAACCTCATTTTTTTTAGCGAATTCTTCAAAGACATTTTTGTAATAAAATGAAGTAATGTGGTGGTGATTCTCTCGAATTAAATTAGCATAAGATATGATTTCTTCTTGCGTTCCTTGTTCGTCAATTCCATTATCAGAGTACGATTTTGTTGTTTCGTCTAAGACAAAAGAGTAGGTATGCAGATTTTTTTTGTCCATTAATCGGGATAAGAGTACTGCAATTGCTGAAGAATCCATTCCGCCTGAAAGTTGGCATCCCACGTTTTTTTTGCCTCTAATTCTAGATTTTATTGCTGTTTCAAGTGTCGTTCTTAAAAGAGCATAATAATCTTCTTTTTGTTTACAATGACTTAAATCAACAGTTCCAAGTTCCCAATATCTAACTTCTTCTATTGTTTTTCCAGTTGAAATCGAAATATAATGCGCTGGTTTGAGTCTTTTAATATTCTTAAAAAAAGTGTCCTCTATTTCTTGTGGGTAATTGCGTAATTCTTTGGCTATGTAACTTTCATTTAATTTTGGTTTTTCAAGTAAAGCAGATTTTATTAAAGGAATACTGGTACTAAAATAAAGTAATCCGTCATGTTCAATGTAAAAAAGAGGACGAATGCCCATTTGGTCTTTAGCTAAAAAAAGTTCTTTTTTGGCTTCGTTCCAAATAGCAAAACTAAAATCACCTATTAGATGTTTCACACAATCTGTTCCCCATTTTAGGTATGCAGTAAGAATTACTTCCTCTTCTTTAGGATTTTTAGAAAGAGGTAATTGGTTTTGTAATTCATCAATATTATCTAATCGACACCATCCTACAAATTGAAGATTAGGGAATTTATTATTTTTGAAAATCGGAGTAGTGAAATTTTCCAGTAGGATTTTATCAGTTATGAATGAAGTATTTTCATGGTTTAGCGATTTAGTATTGAGATACTTAGTAGCAGCATTATCAAAATAACCATTATTTAAGTTTAATATTCCAAAAAATCCTTTCATTTCACTGTATTTTTTTACATTTGCGAAGTTAATAAAATATCAAAAAAAAGCTAGCTAATGCAATACAATTACAGGGTTTTTAATCTATGTTGTACGTCAACTATACCACTTCCTTCGTTTATTGTTAATGATGTAGAGGATACAATTCCTGATTTTGAAGTTGTTTTAGGTAATGTAGAACCTAATTTTAAAAAGGAACCAACAGTAACAAAGCCTTTTACCCAATTTAATGAAAATGAATTTTTTTACCAGGTACCCGATATTGCTAAATATTTTGTTACCGATGGTAATAAGGTCGTAATTGAGCCTTTGTGTGAAGATTGGGACAGTATTTTATTGTTTTTTTATTCAAATAGTATTGCAGCAATTTTATTTCAAAAAAATTTAATCCCTTTTCATGTTTCAGGAGTATTGGATAACAAAGGAGGATTATGGTTATTTGCAGCTCCTTCCAGAACCGGAAAATCGACAACGGCTCTAAAATTAAAAGAAAAGGGTTATGCCTTGTTTACTGATGATACAGCATTGATTACAATTGTAAATAATGAATGTGTGGCAATTGCTTCTTATCCTGTTTTAAGAGCCTGGGAAAATACTATGAACAATCAACAGGTATATGCCTTGTCTGAAGGGAAACAATTGCGTGCCGAAATCAATAAATTTGGTATTGCTTTTCATGATGATTTTGTGTCTTCATCCCAAAAAGTAAAAGGAATTATTTTCCTGGAAATGCAAGGTGATTCTATTCAAATTGAACGAATGAAGTCAGCTAAAGGTATGCAACACCTAGGAAATAACATTTATAGAAATAAATGGGTTCATGGAATGAACAAACAATTGTTGCAATTTAAGACCGTGAGTGCTATTTCACAAAAAGTACCATTTTGGGTAGCTACAAGACCCAAAGACAAACCTAGTTTTGATAGTTTTGCCGATGCTATAATTGAACAAATTATTGAGGCGGATGGAAAATAATATCATTTGGCTGGCATCTTATCCCAAATCTGGGAACACCTGGTTTCGCAGTTTTTTGACCGCCTTATTGAATCAGGGTGAGATTGATATCAATAAAATGGAAACAGATGGTATTTATTCGTCTAAAGAATATATTGAAAGTATTTTAGATCTATGTACCGATGATTTAAGACCAAGGGAATTGGAAACCTATAGAAAGCTTGCTTTTAGTTATAAAGCAAATGAAATAACTAAGGAATCTTTTGTGAAAATACATGATGCTTATACTTATTCCCGATGGGATGGGCTACCATTAATTCCTGCTGAAGGAAGTCGGGTAGCCATTTATCTGGTTCGAAATCCTCTGGATGTAGTGCTTTCATTAGGCAATCATACCGGTTTGAATATTGAGGATACCATTGATAAATATATCAATTGTGAAGAAGGGGCTTTTGTTAAAAAAGGGAAAACAGCACAGCAATATTACCAATTGATGGGTACCTGGGCTATGCATGCTACCAGCTGGATGAACCAAAATGATATTCCTGTGCATATTATTCGGTATGAGGATATGAAAGCTAATGCTTTTGAAACTTTTAAGGCAGCTGTAGAACAAATGCAGTTGAATTATAGTGATGAAGCAATTCTTAAAGCTATTGAGGCCTGTGATTTTAAGAAATTAAAAAAACAGGAAGAAAATAAAGGATTTAAAGAAAAAGCAATTCCTTCTTTGGCTTTCTTTTTTAAAGGAGAGACAGGACGCTGGAAAAAGGAATTAACTATAGAACAAATTAAAAAAATTATGACCGTGAACGAATCGATGATGAAACGATTGGGATACTGGGAAGAAACAATAAAACAATTAGAAGATTATGGAAAATAAAAAATACCTTTTAAATACAGAAAAAGTATTGTTTACGCCTTTAGAAGAAGAAGGGGTTTTGTATGCTATTGAAGAAAATAAATATATCAGTTTGAATACGACTTATACTTCTATTATTCAATATGTTACTGATGGTTTAGATTTTAATACTATTGTAGCAAAATTAATGGAAGAATATGAAGTGGATCAAGAGGTGTGTAAAGTTCAATTGAACTCCGTAATTTCCGATCTTATAGCTAAAGATTATATTAATGAAGCTACTGTTTAGGAAGTTTAAAAATGTCTTTATTTTAAGTCAACGACAACGAAAATTAATTTTTCTCGTTTTTTGGCTTTCTATTTATAGAAATATTTTGTTGTTATGCGGTTCTAAAAAAGCTTTTACCGAGCATATTTTACAAAATCAAAAAGTAAAAGCAGTTTTAACAGATGGAAAAATAGCCATTGCAAAAGATATTACCATGGCGATACATATTGTGAATAATTACCTTCCCTGGAAAAACGTTTGCCGTCATCAATCCTGGCAGGCAGTATCTTTACTTCTAAAATATCAGATTCCTTTTGACTATTTTGTAGGTATTGATAAAACAAAATCCATTAAAGAGGGACATTCTTGGGTAAAAGTGAATGGTAGATTCATTTGTGGGAGATGTAATGTAAAGGAATATAGTGTTTTTTTTAAGGTTTAATATTCTTGTTATCAATATGATATAAAGTAAAAAGAAGCCGTATTAAAATATTTTTGAGTATGTTTTTAATTTATTTCTGTTGTCTTAAACCTTGTAATTTATTGCAGTAATTTGGTAATACAATAAATTATATTTTTATGATTACAGATTAACAAAAGGTTAGTATGCAGTAAGTTGTTTAATTTGTTAGTAGTGGGTCAATAAATATAGTTTTAAGTTTTATGGAATATTTAAAAGCGATAGTCAAGAACTACTAAAATATGTGAATCTGAAGGAATTGAAACTCTAAAAGGAGTAGATAGTTCTGATTATGTTCACATACATGTAGAATACACACCAAAGTAAAATATTAGAAATCCTGGAGAGTTTTAAAGGAAGTACTTCAATAAAATTATAGATGTAGTTTCAAGAATTAAATGAATTTTACAAGGGGAAGCATTTTTGAAGAAGCAGATATGGAGTTTAGAGTACCAGAAATATCATTGATAAGATGGAATTAATTCTGGGAGTATCTTAAAATGATGAAGCTGAGAATTAAAATTTCATTTTTGAATGAGAAAGATAAAGAGATTGTTTCAGTTCAGCGTAAAAAAAACTCTGCACTTTCAAGTGCAGAGTAGTTCAGTCACTAATTTTTTAATTGACACCGATGATTATCCATTAAGCGTAATGAATAGGACATTAATAGAATTAAACATTATGAAAATGAACGCCAATTAAATGATTCTGGAGGAGATACTACTGTTCCAGTATTCACTTCAATTTCAGTAGCTAAAGGAGCTATCCATTGTTTTTTTTCTGTATCCATAAGATATGATTTTATTTGTTAAAATATTGAAGCAAAAATATATTTTTTTTTGTAATAAAAAACTTTGTGAAAGAAATTATTGAACAATTTCATTTTAAAATGAAAAAGTTCACTTTTAAAGTGAACTTTAATTCTTTTTGGCTTAATAAACAATTAAAAAATAAGGCTATTAAGATGGTTTAATTTAAATTTTTATGACTGACCAATAGTTGACTCTTGTGGAAATGATGTTAATCCACCATTTACTTCAATTTCAGTAGCCTGAGGTGCTATCCATTGTTTTTTTTCTGTGTTCATACGTTTTGTTTTTTGTAGGTTTAAAAAAGTGAAACAAAAATACACTTATTTTTTGTAATAAAAAACTTCACCAAAGAATAAAACAGAAAAAAGTGTTCGAAAGGTTCAAAAATTTCAAAAAGCTTTTTTTTTATAAAAACTAAATCCAAAAGAGTAAATTTGAACCTTAAATAAATTTACAATAATGAGTGCAGCTAATAATCTATTCCAAGAAAACTATTCGGTTTCAAGAAAAGAACGTGAGGAATTGAATGGACATGCTTCTTTTACCATTTGGCTTACGGGTTTTTCGGGTTCCGGCAAATCCACTATTGCAGCTGCACTGGATCAATGGTTTTATAAGCGTCAAATTCGTTCTTATATTACTGATGGTGATAATACCCGTATACATCTTAACCGTGATTTGGATTTTAGCCGTGAAGGCAGGAAGGAAAATATTCGCCGTGTGGCAGAAGTGGCTAAGCTTTTTAATGACGCCGGAGTAGTGGTGATTAGTTCTTTTATCTCTCCTTTTGAGAAAGATAGAAAATCGGCTAAAGCCATTGTGGGAGCAAAACATTTTGTGGAAGTTTATATTGCTACGCCTTTAGAAACCTGTATTCAAAGAGACGCTAAAGGATTGTACGAAAAAGCACGAAAAGGGGAAATCAAGGATTTAACAGGAATCAATAGTCCTTACGAAGTGCCATCCAATCCTGATATTGTTGTAGATACTACTATTGATACTATTGAAACTTCTTTACAAATCATAACCGATTGGTTGTTAGAAAACAAATTGCAAACGGTTACTGAATTAAAGCTATAATACATTGTGAAAAAACAATTCCAATTCAAAAAAATCCTTCAGGACTATGTCCAAATTTTACAAATCATTTACAAAGCTTCTCCGGGAAATGCGGTGAGTTATTTTATTTTGGTATTGTTACAGTCCGTTGTTCCGGTTTTGTCGCTTTATATTACTAAAGAAATTATTGATATTATAACAACTCCCAAAGGACATGATTTTAATGAAATTATTAAGTTGGTCATAGGATTTTGTGTTTTACAACTTATTTCTTCGGTTTGCAGTCAAATGGCAACTTATGTTAATTCGCTTTACCAACAAAAAGTAGGCGACTATTTGTCTAAACGAGTGCTTGACAAAGCTATTTCGGTTGATTTTTCGTATTATGAAAACCCTGTTTATCATGATACTTTGCATTTGGCACAACAACAAGCGGTTTTTAAAGCTGCCCAATTGTTGAATGGATTCAGTAATTTGTTGATGCAGTTTTCGAGCGTTATTATGATTGCGAGTATGTTAGCTTATTATTATTGGCAATATGCTGTAATTATTGTGGTGCTGTCTCTGCCTTTGTTTGCCGTAAAATGGTTTTTTTCTCGAAAAAGCTTTACTGAAGAAAAAAGACTGGCAGCAGCCGAAAGGGAATCCAATTATTTACAGCAGGTTTTAACGGGATTGAGTTATGCAAAGGAAGTACGTCTTTTTGGTTTTGGACAAAAATTCATTAGCCGTTATAGTGCTTTAAGAGAATATTTGTTCACGCAACGAAAATCCATTCAAAACAAGCAAAATTTTTATAGCGTTATTATTGAAGCTGGTGAAATTATTCTAGTGGGTTTTATCTTTTTATCGTTGGCTCAGAATACTTGGGAGCAAATTATTACACCAGGACTTTTTGTAATTTACCTTCAGGGTTTCCAGAAATTACAATCAGGGACAAAAAGCTTTTTAACTGCTTTGGTACAATTATTTCAACATCGGATGTTTATTAATCATCTTTTCCAATTTCTTGATATTCCTGAAAGAAATTTAAAAGAAAATACAGTTCCTTTTCCGGTAAAACCTTCAAAATTAGAAGTTAAGAATCTCCATTTTACTTATCCGGATACCAAAAGAGAGATTCTAAAAGACATTTCTTTGTCTTGTGAAAAAGGACAAATTATTGCTATTGTTGGGGCTAATGGTTCAGGAAAATCGACTCTGGTAAAGCTTTTAGGTAAATTATACGATTATAAAAACGGAACCATTACCATTGATGGCATTTCGTTGAAAAATATTAATAAAGAAGAATTTAGAACTAATAGTGTTTTCCTTTTTCAGGATTTCGAAAAATATTTTTTAAGTGTAGCTGAAAGCATTAGTTTAGGAGCCGAAGGGGAAGTGAATTTAGAACGACTAAATGAAGCTGTAAAAAACAGTGGAGCAAAGGTTTTTATTGATAAAATGAAACACGGATTGGATACTAAATTAGGACGTACTTTCTGGATGGGGGAACAGCTTAGTGGTGGAGAATGGCAAAAATTAGCTTTAGCCAGATTGTTTTATCGCGATGCTGATTTGGTTGTAATGGATGAACCTACAAGTGCTTTGGATGCTTTTTCAGAAAGTGAATTGTACAATTCACTTAGAGATTGGGGTAAAGAAAAGATGATTATCTTGGTTTCTCATCGTTTATTTCAATTGAAAAAGGCTGATGTCATTTATGTCATGAAGAATGGGTGTATCGTGGAGAAAGGTGATTTTGAAACATTAATAGCCCAAAAAAGTTATTTTTGTGAAATGTTTGATGATCAATTGTAGTTTGAAATAGTTTTTTGAATTATAATTTTGCTCCAAATCTTTTCATTACATGCAAACCGTATCAGAAGCCGCTAAATATACCTTACAGTTTATCAATCAAACCCAGCGTTCGGTGTTTTTGACTGGAAAAGCGGGGACGGGTAAGACAACTTTATTGCGTGAAATAATTCAAACTACACATAAAAATACGGTGGTAGTGGCGCCAACAGGAATTGCTGCTTTGAATGCTGGAGGTGTTACCATACATTCGATGTTTCAACTGCCTTTTAGCGGATTTATTCCTTCGCATACAGCCGAATCTCAATTTTCAGAAACGGTGAAGTTTGAAAATAAGGAAAGTTTACGCAGGCATTTTAAGATGAATGGCTTGAAAAAAGCAGTGATTCGAAATATGGAATTGCTGGTTATTGACGAAGTGAGTATGCTTCGTGCCGATTTACTTGACGCGATGGATTATATGATGCAAACCGTTCGTAAAAAAGCGATTCCTTTTGGTGGTGTTCAGGTTCTTTTTATTGGCGATTTATTGCAGTTGCCGCCCGTAATTAGAGATGAGGAATGGCGAACGTTACGCAATTATTACAAAGGAAAATTCTTTTTCCATTCGCATGTTATTCAGCAAAGTCCGCCTTTGTATATTGAATTATCGAAGATTTTCCGCCAGACAGATACCAATTTTATTTCGGTTTTAAATAATTTGAGGAATAACCAAATTACTCCCGAAGATGTTCAGGTTTTAAATCAATATGTTAAACCTGATTTTGATTTAAAAACCAATAAAGGTTATATCACATTAACGACTCATAATGCTAAAGCGGATGCGATGAATGCACAAGCTTTAGAAGATTTAAAGGGAGAATTAATTACTTATACGTCTGAAATTATTGGAGATTTTCCAGAGAAAATTTATCCTGTAGAGTATAATTTGCAATTGAAAGTAGGAGCCCAAATTATGTTTGTCAAAAACGATTTGGCTTTCGAAAAAAACTATTTCAATGGCAAAATGGGGATTATCAAGTCGCTTTCAAGTCAGGAAATTCTGGTTCATTTTCCGGAAGAGAATAAAACCATAGAAGTGGAACGATACGAATGGCAAAATATTCGTTACAAAGTGGATCCATTGACCAAGGAAGTGGAAGAGGAGGTTTTGGGAACTTTTGTGCATTATCCTATCAAATTAGCCTGGGCAATTACGGTGCATAAAAGCCAGGGATTAACCTTTGACAAAGCAGCGATTGATGTTTCACAGGTTTTTATGCCCGGACAGGCTTATGTGGCTTTATCGCGTTTACGTTCGTTAGAGGGCTTAGTTTTGCTTTCTCCGTTGCGAATGAATGGTATTTCTAACGACCAGGATGTGATGGAATATGCCCAAAATAAAGCTTCGGAAGAGGTGTTGAAGAATTCCCTGCATTTTGAAACCAAGAATTTCATCCATAATTATTTGATTAATAGCTTTGATTGGCATGATTTGGCTCAGGAATGGCGCAATCATAAATTCAGTTATTCGGATAAAACGGAAAGTTCGGCAAAATCTAAAAATGCACTTTGGGCAGCAAAACAATTAGAAAATATCGAATCGCTTTTGGATCCATCCAAAAAATTCATAATACAATTGAATAAAATATTTGCCAATGAAACGGTGGATTTAATTCATGTTTCTGCCCGAATTCAGGCAGCCTTTGATTATTTTTTCAAGCCGATGGACGATTTGGTTTTTGAGGTTTTATGGAAAATTGAAGAAATCAAACGACTGAAGAAAGCCAAAGCCTATTTCGAAGAATTATCTGAATTAGAAGAGTTACAATCCAAAGCCGTTTTGCGTTTGATGAAAACCAAATTGTTGATAGAAACCGTTATTGCAAACGAGGCTATTTCGAAAGAAAAACTAACTTCAGACGAGATCAAAAAATACCTTTCGAGGAAAAAAGAAGCTATTCAAAATCAATTCAAGGAAGCTAATATTACGTTGATTGAAGATGAAGAAGATGTAAATCGCTACACTTCTAAGAAAAAAGGACAAAAAGAACCTAAAAAATCAACAGTTGAGGAAACTTTTGATTTGTGGATTGCTAAAAATTCGATTCAGGATATTGCCGATATTCGAAAATTAACGGTTAATACTATTCAAAGTCATTTGGTTAAATTGATTCAAGCCAAAAGAGTTTCAATTAGCGAAGTCTTACCGCAGGATAAAATGGATGAATTAGCCGAAGCTTTTAAATATTACAAAGAAGAATCGCTTACTCCAATGAAAGAACAATTGGGAGAGAAATACAGTTGGGAAGAATTGCGAATGTTTAAGGCGAGTTTGAATTAAAAAGTCATTGCGAGGAACGAAGCAATCTCACTAAGAGCTATACAACGCTTGATTTGCAAATGAGATTTCTTTGAGAATCTTTGCGTAACAGCTAAACCATTTATTTTTTATACTTTTGCAAAAAATATTCTCACTTAAACCGTTTATAGCATGCAACTGTACAACACCTTAAGCGCAGAAGAAAGAGCTGAACTCATTGATCAAGCGGGTAAACAACGTCTTACGTTGTCTTTCTATGCGTATGCCAAAATTGAAGATCCTAAAAAATTTCGCGACGATTTATTTCTAGCCTGGAATGCACTTGATGCCCTGGGGCGAATTTATGTTGCCCATGAAGGTATTAACGCTCAAATGAACGTTCCTGCCGAAAATATTGAAGCTTTTAGAGAAACTTTGGAGGCTTATGATTTCATGAAAGGCATTCGTTTGAATGTAGCCGTAGAACATGATGATCACGCGTTTTTAAAATTGACTATAAAAGTGCGTCACAAAATTGTGGCTGACGGACTTAACGATGATACTTTTGATGTAACCAATAAAGGCGTACACTTAAAAGCCAAAGAATTCAATGAAATTCTGGAAGATCCAAATACTATTGTAGTAGATTTTAGAAATCATTACGAAAGTGAAGTGGGACATTTTAAAGGGGCTATCACTCCTGATGTAGAAACTTTTAGAGAAAGTTTACCCATAATCAACGAGCAACTTCAAGATTATAAGGAAGACAAAAATCTGGTAATGTATTGTACCGGAGGAATTCGTTGTGAAAAAGCAAGTGCTTATTTTAAACACCAAGGTTTTAAAAATGTTTTCCAATTAGAAGGCGGAATCATCAATTATGCAAAGCAAATTGAAGAGGAAGGACTGGAAAGTAAATTTATCGGAAAAAACTTCGTTTTCGATAATCGTTTAGGGGAGAGAATTACTGATGATATTGTTTCCCAATGTCATCAATGCGGAAAACCTTGCGATAATCACACCAATTGTGCTAACGATGGTTGTCATTTATTGTTTATCCAATGTGATGAATGTAAAGCAGCTATGGAAAATTGTTGTTCTACTGAATGTCAGGAAACAATCCATTTGCCTTATGACGAACAAATAAAATTAAGAAGAGGAAAACAAGTAGGGAATAAGGTTTTTAGAAAAGGAAAATCAGAAAGTTTGAAGTTCAAACATTCGGGTGAACTGTCCGATACAGCTTTGGCGACAGCAGCAAAATCGGCGGATATCCGTCAAAAAATAAAAGTAAAAAAGACCTTAGTGGGTAAAGCCGAGCATTATTATGTAAAAGCGAATATTGGTCTTTTTACCATTGAAAATAATGAATTGAATTTGGGCGATAAAATCCTAATTTCAGGACCAACAACCGGAAATCAGGAATTGGTTTTAGAAAAAATGTTTGTTAATGGTTATGAGGGAACTCAAGCCAAGGCAGGAGACAAACTAACTTTTGCCGTTCCTTTCAGAATTCGTTTATCTGATAAATTATTTAAAATATTAGATTAAATACAGTTATAAAATTATAAGCAGGCCTATTTCAGTAAAATGAAATAGGCTTTTTTTATAAAAATTTTAATTTTTTAAACAGTTCTTAATCTTGCAACATAAGATTAATTTAGAGTAGCGAAAAATTAATCCTTAATTAATTTGAATTTCACAGCTTGAAAAAACAACTTTGAATCTTTTTCAAAATATATTCCGTTTTCTTTTTTCTCTAATTTTACTTGGTAGTTATGAATTATATTAGTTTGTGCAATCACATTTACTTGGTAGTTTTTACCAGTTTTGTTTGCTAATGATATATTTTGAACTATACCATTAATCACAATCGATTTTGGAATAATTTCAGTATTAATAAGCTCAAAACTAACTGTATATCCTTTTTCACTATCTCTGTTATAGCTTTTATAGGTTTGGTTTTTAATATCTAATAATTGCTTGGAACAGGAGAAAATAAAGAAAGATCCTAAATAAAGTAATAAAATAATGACTTTTGGTGTACTATTTTTCATAGTTTTGATGTTTTATTCGCACAAATTTAATTTAAACTATTGATTAATAATGAAACTAAAATATCTAATTTTAATATTGCTTGTTGGATTGGCTTTTACTTCTTGCAGTAAGGATTCTGATTCTGATTCTGATGCAGTCAAAACCGTTGTACCTGATGAGATTAATGACTTTGTTTGGAAAGCGATGAATTCCTGGTATTATTGGCAATCCAATGTTGCCAATTTATCCGATAGCAAAATTACTTCCAGCAATAACTATGCTAATTTTATTAACGGAAAAACTCCAGATGCTCTTTTTTATTCGCTCCTTTATCAAAGAGGAACTGTGGATAGATTTTCCTGGATTGAAAACAGTAATGAAGTGGTGAATGTTTCAAAAATTGCCGAAGTCAAAAAAAGTGGCGGTTTTAGTTATGGAGTTTATCCTAAGGATTTGAATAATGTAAATTTGGTAGCCTTGATAAATTATATTGTACCAGGTTCACCTGCGGATTTAGCGGGATTGAAAAGGGGTGACGTTATTACAAAAATAAATGGTAATCAACTTACCTCAAGTAATTATGATCAACTAGCCAATACTCAAGTATCACTTACTTTGGCAGCAAGTGTAGGATTTATAAGCACTGGTTTAGTAACTACTGACAAAGCAGGTACTGTAAATGTAACTCAAACAGAAATTGATGAAAACCCGGTTGCTTATTACGAAAAGAAAGTATATGGCAGTAAAAACATTGGCTATTTGGTGTATAATAGTTTCAAATCCGATTATAATGATGAACTTAATGCTGCTTTCGCCAAAATGCAATCGGATGGAATTAACGAATTGGTTTTAGATTTAAGATATAACGGAGGCGGATCATTAGAAACAGCAGTAGCTTTGGCACAAATGATCAATGGAAGTTTTACTAACAAGCCGTATGCTTATTTAGATTTCAATGCTAAACATAATAGCAACGATGGTTTTGAAAACCTTTCCGATAAAGTAAAAATTTTCAATTTGGTTGATAACGAACCCACTTTTCAGAGAGACGAAAGTATCAATAGCCTTTCTTTAACAAAAATATATGTCTTAGTAAGTTTTCAAACGGCTTCTGCCAGCGAACTCACTATTCAATGTCTAAAAAAATACATTAGCGTAATTACAATTGGTGAAGAAACAGTAGGTAAATTTGTAGGATCTAATACACTATATGATTCTCCTACATCAAATTATACCTCATACGCTAATAGAAGTACCAAACACCAATGGCAATTGCAACCCATTACGTTTACCTATTACAACAAAGACAAAGACGTAAATCCAACTAAAATTACACCTAATCACGAGATTAATCCTTATTCTACTTTCTTAAATCTGGTTGAATTTGGAAACGTAAAAGATCCATGTTTAAAAAAGGCTCTCGAACTGATTACTGGGCAAACTTTGCGGACTAATACTCAAAACACCAACACCTCATTGTCTTTTAGAAACGACAATCTTGCTTCGTTCAATCCTACGAATGCTGCCAAAGGATTGTATATTGAAGATTTTAAAAGTTTAAAACAATAATAATCAATACGTAAGACAAAATTTTAAAAGTCATAAAGTCAAAAGAAACTTGTATCTGTTTTAATTCTTTCAGAATTCGTTTGTCTTATAAATGATATAAAATTTCAATTATAAATTATTTTAAAGCCTGTTTCAACTCATTTTGAAACAGGCTTTTTTTATAAAAATTTTAATGTTTTGAGAAATTCTTAATTTTGCATCTTAAGATTAAAAAATACTATCTTTACGGATTAAACGTTTTAAGAACTTAAGTTGTGCCAGTCACAACACTACATATAAAATTATGGCATGTGCAAGTTGTTCAACCTCTGATGGTGGCGCACCAAAAGGTTGCAAAAATAATGGGACTTGTGGCACCGATAGCTGCAACAAATTAACGGTCTTTGACTGGCTTTCGAATATGAGTTTACCGGGTGGTGAAGCTCCTTTTGATTGTGTTGAAGTTCGTTTTAAGAACGGAAGAAAAGAATTTTATCGCAATACCGAGAAATTAACTTTAAGCATGGGAGACATTGTGGCAACTGTCGCTTCTCCTGGGCATGATATTGGAATTGTTACTTTGACGGGAGAATTGGTAAGAATCCAAATGAAGAAAAAAGGAGTAGATCCTAATAGCAATGAAGTACCAAAAGTGTACCGAAAAGCATCTCAAAAAGACATCGATATTTGGTCGGCGGCTCGCAGTAAAGAAGAGCCAATGAAAGTTCGCGCCCGCGAATTGGCTATTGCTCAAAAACTGGAAATGAAAATTTCGGATATCGAATTTCAGGGAGATGGTTCTAAGGCAACATTTTATTACACGGCTAATGACAGAGTCGATTTCAGACAATTAATTAAAGATTTTGCCAAAGAATTCAATACCAGAATCGAGATGAAGCAAGTTGGTTTCCGTCAGGAAGCGGCTCGTTTGGGGGGAATAGGTTCTTGTGGCAGAGAACTGTGTTGTTCTACCTGGCTGACTGATTTTAGAAGTGTCAATACTTCGGCAGCACGTTACCAGCAATTGTCTTTAAATCCGCAAAAATTAGCGGGACAATGTGGTAAATTAAAGTGCTGTTTGAATTATGAATTAGACACTTACATGGATGCTTTAAAAGGATTTCCTGATTTTGACACCAAATTGATTACCGAAAAAGGTGATGCTGTTTGTCAAAAACAAGATATTTTTAAAGGATTGATGTGGTTTGCTTACACGAACAATTTTGCCAATTGGCATGTTTTAAAAATTGATAAGGTTAAGGAAATTGTTGCTGAAAATAAGCTAAAAAATAAAGTTTCGTCCTTAGAAGATTTTGCAATTGAAGTTGTTCAGGAAGTTGAAAAAGACTTTAATAATGCCATGGGACAAGAAAGTTTAACTCGTTTTGATCAACCAAAAAAGAGCAAAAGACACAATAAAAAACCCAAAAAGACAGTTGAAAATAATGCCGGAGCACCAAATGCCAAAAAACAGCAAAACAAACCGGCAAATAATAACAACAATAATACGGCTGCAGCTCCATCTGCGCCCAAACAACCGTCAGAAAAGAAACCTAAAGGACCTAGAAAACCTATAATTATTAAAAAAAATGAGGCTAAAAAATAGCGTTGTATTACTTTTAGTTAGCATACTTTTTTTCTCCTGTGATAAAAAAAGAGTTTTTGATGAATATAAATCCGTTGGTAGTGCCTGGCATAAAGATAGCGTCGTTTCCTTTAATTTGCCTGAATTGGATTCTACAAAAAGATATGATCTTTTTATAAACATCAGAGATAATAATAATTATCCTTTTAGTAATCTATTTTTGATTGTAACACTTGAAAAACCAAATGGTTACACTAAAGTGGATACCTTAGAATACCAAATGGCTGCGGCTGATGGCACATTGTTAGGGAATGGGTTTACCGATATAAAAGAGAGCAAATTGTATTTTAAAGAGAATGTAAGGTTCAGAGGAAAATACAAACTCAATATAAAGCAAGCTGTTAGAGAAGGTGGTAAGGTTCCGGGAGTTACAGAATTAGAAGGCATTACCGAAGTAGGTTTAAGAATTGAAAAAAAAGAATAAATAGTTATGGCAACTAATAAAAAAACAAATACTACAGAACACGATTTTAAGTACTACACCAAAAAATTCTGGAAGTTTTTCTTTTATGGAATGGCAGGAATTATGTTGTTTTTCCTTTTTGCATCCTGGGGACTTTTTGGTTCCATGCCTTCATTTGAAGACTTAGAAAACCCGGATTCTAATTTGGCTACCGAAATTATTTCTGCTGATGGAGTAGTTATTGGAAAGTATTTTCAAACGAACCGTTCGCAATTAAAATATTCTGATTTGCCTAAAAATCTAGTAGATGCACTTGTTGCAACTGAGGATGAGCGTTTCTACGAACATTCAGGTATTGACGGAAGAGGAACTTTAAGAGCTATTGTAAGTTTAGGAACAAATGGTGGTGCGAGTACCTTAACACAGCAATTGGCTAAACAATTGTTTCATGGTGAAGGATCTAAATTCCTGCCTTTTCGTATTGTTCAAAAAGCGAAGGAATGGATTATTGCTATTCGATTAGAAAGACAATATACTAAGAATGAGATTCTGGCGATGTATTGCAATGTATATGATTTTGGAAACTCAGCTGTAGGAGTAAGTTCGGCAGCTCAGACTTATTTTTCAAAAACTCCAAAAGAATTAACGGTGGACGAGTCGGCAATTTTGGTGGGTATGTTTAAAAATTCAAGTCTTTATAATCCAATTCGAAATCCTGAGGGTGTAAAAAACCGTAGAAATGTGGTTTTGGGACAAATGGAAAAGTCGGATATGATTACTGAAGCCCAAAAAGAAAAATTAAAAAAACTACCTCTAAACTTACGTTTTAAATTAGAGAGTCATCGAGAAGGAACCGCTACTTATTTCAGAGAATACTTACGTGACTACATGAAAAAATGGGCAGAAACCAATAAAAAACCGGATGGTTCAGATTATGATATCTATAAAGATGGATTAAAAATTTACACTACTATCGATTCCAGAATGCAATTGCATGCTGAAAAGGCGGTTACTGAGCACATGGCAAATCTTCAGGAACAGTTTTTTATTGAGGCAAAAACCAATAAAAATGCGCCATTTGTTGGTATTTCTGAGAAAGAAACCAATCGAATTTTAAAATTGGCTATGAAAGCTTCTAACCGTTGGACTGTTATGGAATCAATGGAAAAATCAGAAGATGAAATTATTGAATCTTTCAATAAGAAAACAAAAATGACTGTTTTTACCTGGAAAGGAGAGCGAGATACGGTTATGACGCCTTTGGATTCTATTCGTTATTACAAACATTTCCTGCAATCCGGATTGATGGCTATGGAGCCTCAAACAGGAAACATCAAAGCTTGGGTAGGAGGAATCAATTATAAGTATTTTCAATACGATCACGTAGCTCAGGGAGCCAGACAAGTGGGTTCTACTTTCAAACCTTTTGTGTATGCAACAGCCATAGAGCAGTTGAACATGTCTCCTTGCGATTCTATTATCGATGCACCATTCACTATTCCTGTTGGTCGTCATCACGTTACAGAAACCTGGACTCCAAGAAACTCAAACAATACTTATCTTGGAATGGTCACTTTGAAGAAAGCATTGGCCAATTCGATTAATACCGTTTCGGCTAAATTAATTGACAAAACCGGCCCGGAAGCAGTAATTAAACTAACGCATAAATTAGGGGTTAAAACTGAAATCCCTGCTCAGCCTTCGATCGCACTTGGAGCTGTAGATATTACTGTTGAAGAAATGGTAGCTGCTTACAGTACTTTTGCTAATCAGGGAGTGTATAACAAACCGCAGTTTTTAACTCGAATTGAAGATAAAAGTGGTGTTGTTATTTATGAGCCAATACCGGAATCGCATGATGTTTTGAACAAAGATATTGCCTTTGCTGTTGTGAAATTACTGGAAGGTGTTACCGAAGGTGGTTCGGGATCCAGATTAAGAACTGAATACGGAGGTAGCGGAGACAACCGTTGGACAGGTTATCCGTATGTATTTAAAAACCCGATTGCCGGTAAAACAGGAACAACACAAAACCAATCTGATGGATGGTTCATGGGAATGGTTCCAAATTTGGTGACAGGAGTTTGGGTAGGTTGCGAAGACCGTTCAGCTCGTTTTAAAAGTCTTACTTATGGTCAGGGAGCTACAGCAGCACTACCGGTTTGGGGATATTTTATGAAATTATGTTATGAGGATCCAAATCTAAAAGTCTCAAAAGAACCATTTGAAAGACCGGCTAATCTTTCTATAAAAGTAGATTGTTATCAACCGCGTCCAAAAGTAGAAAAGGATACCACTGCAGTTATTCAGGATACAGACGAGTTTGAATTCTAAAAACGTTTTATTTTAATTTGTTCATTATGACTGAAATTAAAATTGCAATTACCGATAATGAAATAGCTTCCTGTTGGGAAGCTATTTCTGTATTACGACCAATGTTAGAAAGAGAACATTTTGTTTCTCTAATAAAGGATTTACAAAAAGAAGGCTATCAGCTGCTTTATATTCAGGAAGAGGGTATAACGGTTGCAATTGCTGGTTATCGCATTTATACGATGCTCTATTGCGGTAAAATGCTTTATCTGGATGATCTTTCTACTCTGGAAAATTTTAGGGGGAAAGGTTATGCTTCGCAACTTCTAAACTACCTAAAAGAAATTGCTTTGGAACAGCAATGTGTTTCCATTCAATTGGATTCCGGTCCGGCTAGAACCACTGCTCATAAACTCTATTTCAAAGAAGATTTTACAATCAGTGCTTATCATTTTCATAAAAATATAGAGCTAAAACTTTAATTAGGGGCGAATAGTAATATTGTTTTTTCTTTTGGAAATAAAGACTTATTTTTAAGAATCAAAAGAAATCAATTCGTTATGATCTGTAAAAAAGTAAATTCTGTTCAGGAAGCCCTGCGTGATGTTCAAGACAATGCGACTATTATGTTGGGAGGTTTTGGACTTTGTGGTATTCCAGAAAATTCTATTGCCGAATTAGTCCAAAAAGAAATTAAAAATCTCACCTGTATTTCTAATAATGCCGGAGTGGATAATTTTGGTTTGGGGATGCTTTTGCAAAAAAGACAAATCAAAAAAATGATTTCATCTTATGTTGGTGAAAATGCCGAATTTGAACGTCAGATGCTTTCAGGTGAACTCGAAGTAGAACTTATTCCACAAGGAACATTAGCTGAACGCTGTCGTGCGGCTCAGGCCGGAATTCCTGCTTTTTTTACTCCGGCAGGCTTTGGAACTGAAGTTGCAATTGGTAAAGAAACCCGGGAATTTAACGGAAAAATGCACGTGATGGAATTGGCTTTCAATGCTGATTTTTCCATTGTAAAAGCCTGGAAAGGAGACACGGCAGGAAACCTAATTTTTAAAGGAACTGCCCGAAATTTCAATCCTGCCATGGCCGGTGCTGCCAAAATCACTATTGCCGAAGTAGAAGAACTAGTTGAAGCAGGAACTTTAGATCCTAATCAAATTCATATTCCCGGAATATTTGTGCAACGGATTTTTCAAGGTGAGAAATATGAAAAACGGATTGAGAAAAGAACGGTTCGAGAAAGAAAATAGTTAGCAAACATTATATCACAAATGAAAGAATACAAGAAAATATTTTTAATCCTAACATTTGGTTTTATTAGTTGCAAAAATAATGAAGCTTCTAAAAATGTTAAAACAGTTGAAGCTAAAACTCAAGAGAATAAAAACATTGAAAAAAACATTCCTTCTAAGTTTTCTCAAAAAGATTATTCATTAGTTTTTCAATATTCACAAGATGAAGAGAATCAATTACTCGGAATAAATATCGTTGATAAAAAAACTATTAAATTCTATCTTTTCACAGAAACACTTCCTTGTGATACAGAATATTGGGGAATTGCAAAAAATAAAAATTGGAATGGAGATGGTGAAATTGATGAAGATGAAGATGGCGGATATTTTGTAGATGAGTATTTTAAAGAAGAAAAAAAATATCTTGTTGGAATTAGATTGGCTACCGATTTGAGTAAAGTAAAAATCAAATATATCCAAAAAGACAGTTTAGATAGGGACTGTCTTCCAATCACAGAAATAATAATGAAACGAATAAAATAACGTTTGCTAACAGTTAGAGTTTTGGAAGGATAATAGAAAAAGGGTATAGATTATGCTTTTTTAATCAAAACTTAAATAGTTTTTTTATGACTTATATGGTTCAAAAAAATAAAAGTTCGAAATCATGTTAACAAAAGAAGATATCGCAAAACGAATTGCTCAAGAACTTCAAGACGGCTTTTACGTTAATTTAGGGATAGGAATTCCTACTTTGGTGGCCAATTATATACCTGAAGGAATAAACGTCGAATTTCAAAGCGAAAATGGCGTTTTAGGCATGGGTCCGTTTCCTTTCGAGGGTGAAGAAGACGCTGATTTAATTAATGCAGGAAAACAAACCATAACAACGCTTCCCGGAGCTGTCTTTTTTGATTCGGCATTAAGTTTTGGAATGATTCGCGGAAAACATGTCGATTTAACTATTCTTGGTGCCATGGAAGTAGCCGAAAACGGCGATATAGCCAACTGGAAAATTCCCGGTAAAATGGTTAAAGGAATGGGGGGTGCGATGGATTTAGTGGCTTCTGCTGAAAATATCATTGTGGCCATGATGCACGTCAACAAAGAAGGGGAATCTAAAATTCTAAAAAAATGCAGTTTGCCGTTAACAGGTGTGGGCTGCGTTAAAAAAATCGTGACTGAATTAGCAGTTATGGAAATTACTCCAAGGGGGATTAAATTACTCGAAAGAGCTCCCGGAGTAACAGTAGAGCATATCATCGCTTCGACCGAAGCAGAATTGATTATAGAAGGCGATATTCCTGAAATGGTGATTGAATAAAAATACAAACCGCAAATTCACAAATTTAAAAGCTCAAAAACTTTCAAATAATTTGCGAATTTGCGGTTAAAAAATATAAATTTAGAATCTCAGTGCCTTAGTAGTTTAGTGCCTCAGATTATAAATTCTCAAAGAAATCATTTCCTTTATCATCAGTGATAATAAAAGCAGGGAAATCTTTAATAGTGATTTTACGAACGGCTTCCATGCCTAATTCTTCAAAGTCAACTACTTCAACCGAAAGAATGTTTTCTTTAGCTAAAATAGCTGCCGGACCTCCGATAGAACCCAAATAGAATCCACCGTAAGTTTTACAGGCATTCATCACATCTTTAGTTCTGTTTCCTTTGGCAAGCATTACCATACTTCCGCCATTTTTTTGGAATTCTTCTACATAAACGTCCATACGTCCTGCAGTTGTTGGTCCAAAACTTCCTGATGGCATTCCGTCCGGTGTTTTAGCAGGACCTGCATAGTAAATTGGATGGTTTTTAAAGTATTCCGGCATTGGTTTTCCAGCATCCAATAATTCTTTGATTTTAGCGTGAGCAATATCACGGGCTACAATCAAAGTTCCGTTTAGTTTCAAACGTGTTTTAATTGGATATTGTGATAATTTTTTAAGAATATCAGCCATCGGTTGGTTCAAATCAACTTCAACAGCTTCTTCTAAATGTGGTGGTGTTTCAGGCAATAAACGTTTCGGGTTTACTTCTAATTGCTCTACGAAGATTCCGTCTTTGGTAATTTTTCCTTTGATATTTCTATCGGCAGAACAGGAAACTCCCAATCCAACCGGACAAGAAGCTGCGTGACGTGGCAAACGGATTACACGTACATCATGCGTGAAATATTTTCCTCCAAATTGAGCTCCAATAGCACTTTCTTGACAGATTTTTTGAACACGTTTTTCCCATTCCAAATCACGGAAAGCCTGACCAGCCATGTTTCCTGTAGTAGGTAAATTGTCGTAGTACCCTGCAGAAGCTTTTTTAACTGCTGCTAAAGTTGCTTCGGCAGAAGTTCCTCCAATTACCAAAGCCAAGTGATAAGGCGGACAAGCAGAAGTTCCTAAATCCATGATTTTAGCGCGAATGAAAGCATCCAGTGATTTTTCATTCAACAAGGATTTCGTTTGTTGGTATAAATACGTTTTATTGGCAGAACCTCCACCTTTTGCTAAAAATAAAAACTCATACGAACTTCCTTTTTTGGCATAAATATCAACTTGCGCCGGAAGATTAGAACCAGAGTTCTTCTCTTCAAACATACTGATTGGCACAATTTGCGAATAACGTAAGTTGCGTTCCTGATAGGTGTTAAAAATCCCTTTAGAAAGCCATTCGGCATCATCGACACCAGTATATACGTTTTCCCCTTTTTTAGCCATTACAATTGCTGTTCCCGTATCCTGACATGAAGGCAATTCGCCATCAATAGCCACAACAGCGTTTTGCAATAAATTATAAGCCACGAATCGGTCGTTGTCTGTTGCTTCAGGATCATCAAGAATAGCTCTTAATTTTTCCAAATGCGAAGTACGTAACATAAAAGAAACATCTTTCATTGCTTCCTGCGAAAGCAATTCCAAACCTTTTGGGTCAACGGTTAAGATTTCTCTATCGCCGAGTTTCTCTACTTTTACGTAATCAGAAGTGATTTTGCGGTATTGGGTATCGTCTTTTAAAATTGGATAAGGATCCTGATATATAAAGTCCATTGGTATTTTATTTTTTTGACAAATATAAAAAATATTTGCCGCAGCAAAGGAAATTGCTGAATGGGATTAGTACTGAAAAACACTTTTTTTGTTACAAATCAACCATCAAATAACATCTGATTTGCTGAATTATAGCTCAAAAAAAGTGTTTTTTTGTAATGGAAATAATGTTTTTAGCCTAACAAACTAGTAACTAAAAATAAAATCACCAATGCTATAGCGATGTATTTAGTATATTTTGACATTTTTTATTTGTTTTTAATTAACCGAAATTAGCTTAACATCAAAAATTAATACCGAACCGCCTGGAATAGAATTGTAATTGTAACTGCCATAGCCCAAAGTAGCAGGAATCAAAAGTTTTCCGCTTCCTCCTTCTTTAAAATACGGAATTCCTTCCGTCCAGCCTTTAATTACTTGTTGCAAATTCAATGAAATTCCAGTTGTGCTGCCTGGGTCAAAAACAGTTTTATTTGTAAAATAACCTTTGTAGGCCACAGTAACATTTGAGGTTGATGTAGGTTGTTTTCCAGTTCCCGCTTCGTCAATAACATAATACAAACCAGATTCTGTTTTTGTAGCATTTAATTGATTATCACTAATGTATTTTACAATTTGAGCATCATTAGTAGCACTAAATTCAACCGCCAATAATTTAATTTCAAAAATTAAAACAGACCCCCCAGGAACTTTTTGATAATCCTTACTTCCATAAGCTAAATGTGCTGGAATTAACAGAATACCACTTCCGCCTTCTTTAAAGAAAGGAATGCCTTCAATCCACCCTTTAATTACTTGTTGTAAATTAAAAGTAACTCCAGTTGTACTGCCTTGGTCAAAAACAGTTTTATCTGTATAATACCCTTTGTAGGATACAGTAATTACTGAAGTTGCAGTAGGTCTTTTTCCAGTTCCTTCTTCATTGATTACGTAATACAAACCAGAACTTGTTCTTTGTGCATCCAAATCATTTTCTGCGATATAAGCTTGAATTTCAGCCTCATTTTGCGCACTATAATCTATCAACTTTTCGGAATCATTACTGCATGACATAAAAAATACAGCGATAATAGCAAGAAATGAATATTTCATGTTAAGTAAATGTGTTTTGATAAAATTTAAGATAATAAACTAGTAAGTAAAAATAAAATCATCAATCCTATAGCGATGTATTTAGTATATTTTGACATTTTTTTAATTGGTTTAATGGTTAATAAATGATAATTTTTTGTTCAGATCAAAAGAATGAAAAATAGATTAATAATCCTAGAATTATTGTTAGTGTCTTTCCAATAATTTCATTGTCTGTTTTAGATACATCATTCATAGATTTTTCACCTCCAAAGTAAATCCACATAATGATATTTCCAATCCATAAAAAGATTAATTTACCAAAGAGTCTATTCATTTTTTAAAGATTTAAAAAAACCAGCTTGCCACGAAAATAGCAGTAATTACACAGATCACATCAACTATAAGCATAGTTCCTAAAGCATATCGGGTGTTTTTGATGTTAACCGAACCAAAGTAAACCGCAATTACATAAAAAGTACTTTCGGCACTGCATTGAAAAATAGAACTCAATCTTCCCGTCATAGAATCGGCGCCAAAAGTATTCATCGAATCAATCAAAAACCCTCTTGATCCAGCAGAACTGAACGGTCTTAGTAAGGCAACCGGCAAAGCATCAACAATTTCTTTACTGACTCCCATATTTGAGAAAACAAATCCAAGTCCGTTGCTGATAATTTCAAATAAACCACTGTTTCTAAACAATGAAATAGCTACTAACATACCCAAAACATAAGGAAAAATGGTAACCCCGGTTTTCACACCATTATTGGCTCCCGATACAAAAGCTTCGTAAACAGTAGTATTAGCCTCAGTGAATTTCTTCTCCTTAAGAAAAGAAAATATCAAAGTAGCAACAATAATTCCTATCAATATTATGGCTGAAAGATTAGTAGTGAAATAGTTTTTACCAATTAAATCCAAATGGTTTACATACATTAACAAACCTACAATAGCCGCAATTAACATCATTAATCCGATGAGTAAAGAAGCGCTTTTGAAATTAATTTTTTGTTTAACTCCTACAATTAGAAAAGCAGCGATGGTACCTATAAATGAGGTGATGATACAAGGCAGCATTACATCAGCAGGATTAGCAGCATTTGCAGCCGCGCGATAACCAATTATTGAAGTTGCGATTAACGTTAGTCCTGAGGCGTGCAGACACATGAACATAATTTGTGCATCGCTGGCCTTGTCTTTTTCGGGATTAATGGTTTGCAAACTTTCCATGGCTTTCAGTCCAAATGGAGTTGCGGCCGAATCCAATCCAAGGAAATTGGCAGCAAAATTCAAGGTCATATAAGAAATCGAGGGATGATTTTTTGGAATACTTGGGAACACTTTTACAAATACCGGACTTAATACTCGTGCTAGTTTTTCAGACACTCCCGAAATGATTAAAAGTTCCATTAATCCACAGAAAAATGCCAAATAAGCCATCAATGGCAGAATCAAATCCAGTAAGGTACTTTTACAAGTTGGTAATAAACCATCCGATTTTTGAACACCACTGTAGATTTTTACCGTTTTATTTTTATAGACATAAGTCGTGTCAATATTTAGCGTATCTCTATTAATCGTAAAGGTTTTTTCTTCCGATTTATTGATACTGTCTTTTATAAAAGCAGGAATTTGATCGATATATTTTTCAGAAATTAAAATAGGATCGTCTTTCTTTCCGTTTAAAACATGGTCTATTGTGTAATTGCTACCAGAAAACAAACTGAAAAGAACAAATGTAATTGACGAAATGAAAATTACTAACCAAAATCTACTTAATACCATAATTTATAATTTTTGTAAAAATATATATTTAACCGCAAAGTTCACAAAGGCTTTTCGCAAAGGGATAATTAATTTTTTTATTGTTTTATCATTTTTTTTAGTTCAAAAACTGACGGCTCTTTACCATTAAATTTTCTGTGTAACATAGAATGACAGTTAGGACAAACAGGTATTAAATCATTTTTGTAGTCAACTTTGTATTCTATTCCAATTTGAGAAATTGGAATTACGTGGTGTACATGTATAAAATCTTTGCCAATTTCACCGTAAGTTTCTAAAAAATTTATATCACAAACAAAACAATTTAAACCATGAAAATCAATACATTTTTTTCTGGCAATTGAACTTCTTTCATATTTATTTACAGTAATTTGTTTTTTTAAACCTTCATATTCTATATGTTCTTCATTTAATAAATCAGGGAAGTATTCAATTTGTTCATTGTCAGTGAAGTTTTTATTTATGTAAATTGATAATTCCGGTTTTATTTTAACAGGTCCTTGAGGGGCAGCTTTTAATCCATTTAATTTTAAATTTTCTAATTTTAATTTCTCATTAGATATTTGATCCATTAATCTTAATCGCATAAAGGTACCATTAATTGATTTTTGGTATTCTTCAAAATTTTTCCAATAATTTTTATCATCTCTGATATTGTGCTTGGATAAATTTATTTTTTCAATTATACATTTATATTGGATTGCTGAAGTAGGTCTCGTAGAATAGATATATATAATATCACCTATTTCGAATTTTGTTAATCCTTGTCTCCAATCAATGTAGCCAAAATGTTCAAAAGATGAGGTATGATCATACATTTCAGCATTAGCAGAAATAATCCATTCTTTCATTTAAATATTTTTAAACATGAATAATCTCGTCTTCAATCAATAAATCCTCTCTTCGCAAGCGGAGGAAAATTTGAGCTACGGCAATGGTGTCTTTTTCGCAATAGGTTACAATTCGGTCAATGTCTTTATCCACATAAAAAACATGACCTACCTGACTGCCGTCGATATCGCCTTTAGGAGAAGGGATTCCGAGAACTTTGCACATTAGTTTTAAAGAAGTGAAATGCTTGTAATCGCCAAATTTCCATAACTCTAAAGTATCTAAATGCGGAATTTCCCAAGGTTTTTTGCCAAATAAATTCAGCTTGTCGGGAATTGGAATTTGATTGATAATCATGCGGCGGGCCAGAAATGGAATGTCAAATTCTTTAGCATTATGTCCGCATAAAAGATGTTGTGGGCCATTGAAATGATTATTCAGTAAATTATTAAAATCCTTTAAAAGCTTGGCTTCTTCTCCAAAAAATGAAGTCACTCTAAAGTTGCGGATATCGCCTTTAATGACAAAAAAACCAACAGAAATACATATAATTTTACCAAATTCAGCCCAAATTCCGGCACGATCATAAAATTCCTCTGCCGAGAAATCGTCTTTGCGTTGGTATTGGGTTTTCTGTTCGTACAAGGCTTGCATCTCCGGATCCAAAGAGTTGAAATCTTCCGTTTCAGGAACCGTTTCTATATCCAGAAATAAGATGTTGTTGAGGTTTATTTTTTCAATCATCAGTTTCGTTTTTTATTCTAAAATTAATTTTTTCCAAGCATTTTATAGCTTTCGTCCAAATACACAAACAAATCTTCACTATGCGGATTAGTATTGGTGTTTTTATGTTCTTTATTTCCTAATCGCACAATGATTAGCTGGTCTTCGGGGATTACAATCACATATTGGCCTAAATGACCGCGCATATAAAAAAGTTGTTTGTTTTTATATTGGCTTAGCCACCAACCATAGCCATATTGAGGAGATTCTTTAAAACGTGGTCTTACTGATTTGGCCACAAAAGCGCTGTCTAGAATGGTTTTGTTATTCCATTTTCCATGTTGAAGATAGAGTTTCCCAAAACGGGCAAAATCTCTGGCGTTACTGGCAATGCAACAGAAGGCTTTTACCATTCCGTCTTTTTTGTCTGTTTGCCAAAAAGCATCACTTTCAGTACCTAAAGGCTTCCAGAATGATTCTGAAACATAATCGGCTAAATTTTTTCCGACCGCTTTTTCGATACACATTGCTAAAAGTTGCGTGTTTCCGCTTAAATATTTATAGGCTTTTCCAGGTTCTTGAATACTTTTCAAACCCAATATGACTGGAGTTAAATTTTCATCAAAATAAGCCTGAGTAGTAATTGAAAATGGGTCGTAATAGGATTCATCCCAATCTAATCCTGAGGACATGGAAGCTAGGTCGCCCACAGTCATTTGTGCCGATTTTCCTTTTTTGAATTCAGGAAAAAAGTCGCCTACTTTTTGGTCTAAATTTTTGATTTTTCCTTCCATGATAGCCTTTCCTAAGGAAGCCGTTACGATACTTTTGGCCATCGAAAAAGAATTCGACTTAGAATCTTTGCTGTAATTATCATAATAGTTTTCGTTCCAGATGCTATCGTTTTTGATGATTAAAAAAGCCACAGTTCCCATTTCTTTGTGTAGCTGTTCTAATCTGTCCGTAGGTTTTACCAGGTTGTAATCTTTGGCTAAATTCCAAGGTTGCGGTTGATTACTTTTTTGGATAATTCGATTGTCAAAATATTTATAATCATCTAAAAAAGCGGTTGTATGTCCGTTAAAATAAGTAATTCTAACAGCTCTTAACAAATAGTCTTTCTTGAAAATATAGAGCGAAAGGATTAGAACACCTATAAAAATGACCAATCCGACTAGTGTTTTTTTGAGTTTTTTCATGGGGTTTGAATTAGCTTCAGTACGAATTTACATAAAAAAGGATAAAAATATATTTTAATTTCAGAACAAAAGTTCTTGTTTTCGCGATGGATTTTCGTGTTCTAATAACCATTTTTTGCGCCACAATCCACCAGCGTAACCCGTTAGTGAACCATCAGTTCCGATGACTCTGTGACAAGGAACCACAATCCATAACGGATTTTTACCATTGGCTGAAGCCACAGCGCGAATAGCTTTGACATCACCTAGTTTTTTGGATAAATCCATATAACTACAGGTTTTTCCAAATGGAATTTCAAGTAGAGTCTGCCACACTTTTTGCTGAAATTCGGTTCCTTTTGGATTCAGTTTAAAGTCGAAAGTGGTTCTTTTTCCATCAAAATAACCCTGAAGTTGTGTAACTCCTTCTTGTAAAACGACAGGAATTTCAGGACTAATTTCTCCTTCATCAGCAATTGAAATTATTGAAATTCCGTTTTCATCACCTGTGATTTGGGCGATTCCTAAAGGTGTTTTGATGTAAGCTGTGGCTTGTTCGTTAGTTTTCATTTTTACTGTTTTGTTCCATTAAAAATTTGATGGCTGCTTTTGAAATTTCGGTCTGATTTCCTTTTGGCGTAGCCAATAAAATATCGGTAGAAAGATTTACTTTTTTGAGTTCTAAAAATTCCAATTCGGGATAGTTATGACTTTTCATAATGGCGGTTGGAACTATCGAAATTCCCAATCCATTTTTAACCAATTGAATGATAGACGAAATATTATTGGATTCATGCACCACTTTTGGGTTAAAACCATATTGGGCACAAATTTGCAATAAGGCATCGTAAAAATACGGAGCATATTCTTTATTAAAAAACACAAAGGTGGCTTCTTTTAATATTTCCAGTTCGTCTTCCGAGGCAATAGCATATTTATTTCGATTAAATACCAGCGAAAAACTGTCTTTAAACCACAATTGGGAATCAATTTTTGGTGAATGTAAAGGTGCACGAATGATTCCAAAATCGATCTTTCCTTCTTCTAAAGCGGCAATTTGTTTGACTGTTGGCACTTCATAAAGGCGAAAATTGACAAAAGGATATTGAGCTGACAAAAATTGTATCAACTTAGAAATATCTCCCGAAAAAGTTGAACTCACATAGGCAATTCGGAATTCGCCACTTTGATTTTCGCTTATTTTTTTAGTCTGAATATTGATGCGTTCTAAATTCTTGAGCAGTTCCTGGATTTCTTTTTGATAAAATTTCCCTGCATCGGTAAGGATTACGCGCTTGTTATTTCTTTCGAAAAGTGTCGCACCCAGTTCGGTTTCCAATTCTTTTATCTGCCGGCTCAAAGGCGGTTGAGAAATAAATAGCTTATCGGCAGCGCGAACAAAGCTCAGTTCTTCGGCTAATTTGAGGAAATATTTTAAATGTCGTAATTCCATAAATACTTTTTAGGTATTAATAATTGACAAAATAAGCATTTTTACGGTATATATAAAAATTTTAGGTTTGTAAAATAAAAACCAATAATCATGGAAAAATCAACAGTAACAGAAATCAGGGAACGTTTTGACAATGAGGTCGAACGTTTCTCGAATTTAGAGACAGGACAGGTAGCTACGATGGATGCAAAAATTGCATTAGAATTGATTACATGTACCGCAAGAGCTGTAAAATCGGAAGCAAAAACCATTTTAGATTTGGGTTGCGGAGCGGGAAATTATACATTGAAAATGTTGTCTAAAGTGTCTGATTTGGATTGTACGTTGGTCGATTTGAGTCAGAATATGTTGGACAAAGCTTTCGAACGAGTTTCTGAAGCTACAACTGCTAAAGTTGAAACTATTCAAGGTGATATTCGCGAGATCGAATTGCCTAAAAATCATTATGACATTATCTTGGCTGCAGCAGTTTTGCATCATTTAAGAGAAGATTCTGACTGGGAATTGGTATTCCAAAAGTTGTATGATAGTTTAACGCCAGGTGGTTGTTTCTTGATATCTGATTTATTGGTTCAAGATCATGAAGGTGTTAATGGATTGGTTTGGAAAATGTATGGGAATTATTTGAAGCAACACGGCGGAGAAGAATACCAGCAAAAAGTATTTGATTATATCGAAAAAGAAGACACGCCGAGATCGATGACTTACCAATTGGATTTAATGAAAAAAGTAGGTTTTTCGAGCACCGAAATTTTACATAAAAATGCTTGTTTTGGAGCTTTTGGAGGGATTAAATAATTAGAAATAGCCCACAGATAATACTGATATTACAGATAAAAAACGGATTTCATTTTTAGTTAAATCGGTGAAAATCTGTGTAATCCTTTAAGATCTGTGGGCTAATTTATTGTTTTAAAGAGGAATTGATATAAGCTTCTAAGCCTTGTAATTCTTTATCTGAAAATGTTTTTGTTAATGTAAGATTGGCTTGCATTAAGACAAATTGTGAAGGATCCACAATAGCGTCGCTTTCGCCTTTTAAGAAAGTGACGATATTTCCATTCTTTTCTTTGTAAATTTTGGCAATTTCTTGTGTACTTGGACCAATGGTTTTACTTTCAATTTGATGGCAAGAAATACAATTTCCTTTTCCTTCAAAAATAACTTTTCCTAGTTCTTCAGGTGTTAATTCTTTTTCTTCAGTAACCGCTGGAGTTTCATTTCCAAAAGATTCCTGACTTTCTTTTTTACAAGAAAAAGAAAGAATAGCCAGCGCTATTATTGCTAATTTTTTCATATTAGGTTTGTTTTTGATTTAAAATAATGGCAGCTTCTTTGGCAAAATAAGTTGAAATCAAACTCGCTCCGGCACGTTTGATGCACATTAATTGCTCCATCATGATTTTATCGTTGTCTAACCAACCTCTTTCGGCAGCGGCTTTAATCATCGCATATTCGCCCGAAACATGATAAACAGTTACTGGGACATTCACTGCGTTTTTAACCTCTCTCACGATGTCTAAATAAGCAATTCCGGGTTTTACCATTACCATGTCGGCACCTTCTTCTACGTCCCACAAAGCTTCTTTGATGGCTTCAATGCGGTTGGCATAATCCATTTGGTAGGTTTTCTTGTCTTTTGGAACCACTACATCCGCTTCTCTTGGTGCGCTGTCTAAGGCGTCACGAAACGGCCCGTAAAACGCCGATGCATATTTAGCCGAATAACTCATGATTCCCACATTGTGAAAGTCAGCAGCGTCTAAACCTTGACGTAATCTTAAAACTCTTCCGTCCATCATATCTGATGGTGCTACAAAATCGGCACCGGCTTCGGCATGAGAAACCGCCATTTTTACCAAGGCATCGTTAGTCGAATCGTTTTCAACATCGCCATTAGCGATGATTCCGTCGTGTCCGTAAATCGAATAAGGATCTAAGGCTACATCCGGCATTACAATCATTTCCGGACAAGCGGCTTTGATAGCACGAATAGCCTGTTGCATTAATCCATTAGGATTCCAAGCTTCTTTTCCGGTATTGTCTTTTAAATCTTCGCTAACTTTTACATAAATATTTACGGCACGAATTCCTAAAGCGAACAATTCTTTGACTTCTTCAACCGTTAAATCAATCGAACGACGAAAGATGCCCGGCATAGAAGGGATTTCTACTTTTACATTTTCGCCTTCGGCAATGAACATCGGAAACATAAAATCCGATGGACTTAAACTGGTTTCACGTACTAAAGAACGAATGGATTCGTTGGTTCTTAATCTTCTGCCTCTTTGTAATGGGAACATAATTATAGTTTTTCAAGCTCCGTAGGAGCGTAATATTTATAGCAATTTGTATAATCGTTTTGAATATGAACCCCGTAGGGGTGATATCTTTATTTTTAATTAAACATCATCAAATATATATTCATTTTTAAAATCAACATTAAACAATTTTAAAAATTCGATATATTCTTCCTTGAATGTTTTTGTCTTATGATGTTATTCCTGATTTTGAATATAATTGATAACATTAGTCAATTGTGAATGACTATAGGTGAATGCACCAAATCCAGTTTGCCATTCAAATTTACCATTTATCCAAGCTTTTTCATTAATGAATCTGGATGAATTGGCTTTTATATCTCTCACCAAATCAGATAATGCTTTATTGGGCTTTAACCCAATTAAAATATGAATATGGTCAGGCATTCCGTTTATTGCAATCAATTTTTGATCTTCATTTGTGACAATTCCTGTTATATATTTAAATAATTCATCTTTCCATTTATTGGAAATCAGATTTTGTCTTCCCTTTACAGCAAAGACAATTTGAATATATAATTGAGTATAGGTATTTGCCATTATAAATATGTCGCACCGCTGGTGCTCTTTTGAAAAATATTATTTATTGCTACAAATATTACGCTCCTATGGAGCTAAAATGAATCGGAATAATTTTCTATAAATATAACGCTTCTCCGAAGCTTTAAATCCACTCAATCGGATTTTCTAACACTTTTATTAACTTTTCTTCTTCGCTTCCTGCTTCCGGATGATGGTCGTACACCCATTGAACATGCGGTGGCAAAGACATCAAAATAGATTCAATTCTTCCATTGGTTTTTAAGCCAAACAAAGTGCCTTTATCGTGAACTAAATTGAATTCTACATAACGTCCACGACGAATTTCCTGCCAGTTTTTTTGTTCAGGAGTATAAGGTAAATCTTTTCTTTGTTCTACTATTGGAACATAAGCTTGAAGAAAACTATTCCCTACTTCGCTAACAAAGTTAAACCAATTTTCCATTGACATTTCCGGAGTTGCTTTGCAATAATCAAAGAACAATCCCCCTATTCCTCTTGCTTCATTGCGATGTGCATTCCAAAAATAAGCATCGCATTGTTTTTTATATTTCGGATAAAATTCAGGATTGTGTTTGTCACAGGCGCTTTTGCAAGTCTGATGAAAATGGATTGCATCTTCTTCAAACAAATAATAAGGCGTTAAATCCTGTCCGCCACCAAACCATTGCTGAATGACATTTCCGTTATCATCGTACATTTCGAAATAGCGCCAATTGGCATGAACCGTAGGAACCATTGGGCTTTTAGGATGAATGACCAAACTTAGTCCGCACGCAAAAAAATCGGCTTCGCCTACGTTGAACAGTTTTTGCATAGAATCGGGTAATTTTCCGTGAACGGCAGAGATATTTACTCCGCCTTTCTCGAAAACGGCTCCGTTTTCAATCACGCGAGTTCGTCCGCCACCACCTTCCGGACGTTTCCAAAGGTCTTCTTTGAATTTGGCTTGACCATCAACTGCTTCCAATCCGGCTACGATTTGGTCTTGCAAGTTTTGTATGTAGGCGTAAAATTTATTTTTCATTATAAATTGGCTTTTGCGGAAGCTATTTTATTAAAAATTCCAAACGAAAAAGTCTTGCTTTCGGATTGAATGTAATTGTAAACGGCAATGGCTTTTTCTCTAAAATCAAAGGAATTTTGTTTCGAAAAAGTAACTAAAAAATCAGCAAATTGCTCTTTTTGATTCCAGTCCAGATGCAATCTTTCCAAAAGTACAATTAAGTCATTTGGTGCTATTGCATTCAAACTTTCTATATTCAGTCCGAAATCTTTTAGAGCTTCTTCGATTTTATGAACATCAAATGCGTTTTCAGGCACAAAAACCAAAGAATGCAACGTTTTTAGCACATTGTCTATCCGTATACTTTCTTGGTCTCTTAAGTCTTTATTTAGCATTTTTTCTTTTATCTACTTTCTGTAAGCTGCTTACTAGTTCCCGTATTCTTTCACCGCATCAATAAATGCTTTGGCGTGATCCACAGGAATGTTTGGTAAAATTCCATGACCAAGGTTTACGATGTATTTGTCTTTTCCAAATTCGTCGATCATTTCGTGAACCATTTTCTTGATAGTTGGAATTGGCGAAAGCAAACGAGATGGATCAAAATTACCTTGTAAAGTAATATTCCCACCTGATAAATAACGCGCATTTCTAGCCGAACAAGTCCAGTCTACTCCGAGGGCAGAAGCTTTACTTTTCCCCATATCGTTCAAAGCAAACCAACATCCTTTTCCAAAAACAATTACCGGAGTCACTTCGGCCAAAGCATCAACGATTTGGTTAATGTATTTCCATGAGAATTCCTGATAATCTACAGGAGAAAGCATTCCTCCCCAGGAATCAAATATTTGAACCGCATTTACTCCTGATTTTACTTTTTCTTTCAAGTATAAAATCGTGGTGTCGGTGATTTTTTGTAATAAAGTATGAGCAGCTACCGGGTTAGAGAAACAGAATCCTTTAGCGGTATCAAAGCTTTTTGAACCTTTTCCTTCCACAGCATAACAGAAAATTGTCCAAGGTGAACCTGCGAAACCAATTAATGGTACTTCGTTATTCAGCATTTCCTTAGTCAATTTAATGGCGTCAAAAACATAACCTAAAGTCTCATTCACATCCGGAACGTAAACCTGATTTACTTGTTCCATTGTACGAATAGGATTTGGAATAATTGGACCTAAATTGTCTTTCAATTCCACGTGAATTCCCATTGCGCGAGGCACAACCAAAATATCCGAAAACAAAATAGCAGCATCTGGAGCAATTCTGCGAATAGGCTGAACGGTAATTTCGGCAGCTAATTCAGGAGTTTCGCAACGAGTGAAAAAATCGTATTTGTCACGCAAAGCTCTAAATTCCGGTAAATATCTTCCAGCTTGACGCATCATCCAAACCGGTGGGCGTTGTACAGTTTCTCCTTTTAGTGCTTTTAAAAATAGGTCGTTCTTTATCATAATCGTATTTGCTACAAAGGCGCTAAGGCGCAAATTTTATTTATATTCTTCTAATATTGATTCAATTACATCTTCGATGGTAGGTTGTTCTGCAACGATGATGTTTTTTGTTTTATTTTCCAATGCTGATGCGGTGGTTTCGCCAATGCAAAAGCAAATTTCGTTTTTTAATTTATTATCTGTCAAATAACTTTCAACTGCCGATGGGCTAAAAAAAAGAATCCCATCAAATTTTTCCTGAATGGATATTTTAAAAGGGGCTAATTTGGTTTGATAAACCTCAATTTCATTGAAAGTAATACCTGCATTCTTCAATGCTTTTGGTAAGGTTTCTTTGCGTAGATTTCCGCTGAAAAAAGTATAGCTTTCCTTGTTATAGATTAAAGTAATTATTTCTGCCAATTCAGATGCGTAATCCATATAAGCTTCTACTTTAAAACCGTGAAGCTCCAATAACTCTTTGGTTTTTATCCCTACACAAAAAACGCTTTTGGATTTAAGAATTTCCCAGCCATTTTGCTCTACCAGGCTTAAAACAGCATTTTGACTACTGAAAATCAAATTGGAATTGATTTTATCTAATTCGAAAACGGAGTGTTTAATTTCGATAAAATCTTGTTCTAAAAGATCAATATTAGCATTAAGAAATACTTGTCGTTGTTCCGCTGATAAGGTTTTAGTTGACAGAATACTTATTTGACTCATTATTTTTTCAAATTATTTTTAATTTCTGCCATCAATTCAGTACCGCCATTGTCTAAGATTTCCTTCGCTGAATGAAATCCTAGTTTCTTCCATTCTGAAATATCGACTACTTTGTTGATTTCGATTTTTTCTTTTCCGTCTAATGAAAATAAAACCCCATCAAAATGAATGGTATCTTCGTCTTCATTGTATTTCGCCAAAGCACCAATAGGAGCGGTGCAACCACCTTCTAAGGTTCTTAAAAATTGACGTTCGATATAAGTACAAACTTCCGTTTCAATATCATTAAGATGCGAAAGTGCATCCAGAGTATAATTGTCATTTCCCATAGCAACTACAAGCATGGCACCTTGTGCTGGTGCTGGAATCATCCAGTCCAAATCGATATAATCGCTCGGTTTTATGTTGATTCTTTCCAGTCCGGCAGCGGCAAAAACAGCTCCGTTCCAGTCGCTGTCCTGCAATTTTTGCATTCTGGTATTCACGTTTCCGCGTAAATCAACTACAGTATGATTTGGGTATTTGTTCAGCCATTGTGCCTGACGACGCAAACTTCCGGTAGCTATAGTTCCATTGGCTTCCAGAAAATCAAGACTGCCTTTGTGAACTAAAATATCAAGGGTATTGGCTCTTTTTAAAACGGCAGCCTGAACAATTCCGACAGGTAGGGCAGTAGGAACGTCTTTCATCGAATGCACTGCAATATCCACATCGCCGTTAATCATGGCGATATCTAATGTTTTTGTGAAAATTCCAGTAATTCCTAATTCGTAAAGGGGTTTGTCAAGAATGATATCGCCTTGGGATTTTACGGCTACAATCTCGGTTTTATAACCTAAATCGTTTAATTTTTTTTGAACGGTATGTGCTTGCCATAAAGCGAGTTCGCTATCTCTTGTACCTATACGTATTGTTTTTTCTGCCATTTTTATATTTTATTCCAAGAAATAGTTTTGATTTCAAAACCATTAAGGAATTAAGGTTCATTAAGTTTTTAATTATTTAACTAAGGCCTCAATTTTAAAGACTTTTTCAATCCATTCGATACTTTCATCCACCATAGTGTTTTCGTCTTTGAGGTGATTGGCAAAATGAGTAGTGATTTTTTGAATGATTCTGTTGCTGATGATTTCAGCTTGTTCTTCGTTAAAATCGGCTATTTTTTTACTTTGAAAATCCAATTCCGAATTTTTAATGTCGTTCAGTTTGGCTTTCAAAGCGTTGATAGTTGGAGCAAATTTACGTCCTTTAGTCCAGGTTCTGAATTCGTCTTTTATTTCTTCGATAATGGCTTCGGCAGCAGGAATGTGTCTCTTTCTGTTTTCTAAAGTTTCATCGGTCATTTGAGACAAATGATCCATGTGAATCAGAGTGACACCTTCTAATTGCGTCACGTTTTCATTCACATTTTTAGGAATCGATAAATCTAAAATCAATAAAGGTTTTTTTAGATTTAAAATGGCTTTGTCAATTGTTGGGTTTTGTGCTCCGGTAGCTACCACTAAAACATCGGCTTTTTGTATTTCTAATTGCAAATCAGAATAATCCTTAACTACCAAATCCAGTTTTTCGGCTAATTTCTCTGCCTTATCTTTGGTTCTGTTAATTAAAGTGATTTGCTCGTGTTTAGTATGTTTTACCAGGTTTTCGCAGGTATTTCTACCAATTTTTCCGGTTCCAAAAAGTAAGATATTTTTATTAGCAATATCTTCTACGTTTTTGATGATATATTGAACTGATGCAAATGAAACTGAGGTTGCACCAGAAGAAATTTCAGTATCTGTTTTGATTTTTTTACTTGCCTGAATCACGGAATTTACCAAACGCTCCATAAAAGTGTTTGTTAAACCATAAGATTTACTTTGAATGAAGGCATTTTTTATTTGGCTGATGATTTCAAAATCACCCAGAATTTGACTGTCTAATCCTGTTCCTACTCGAAACATGTGATTGATAGCTTCTTGATTTTTATAGATATAAGCTACTTCTTGAAATTCCTGAACGGAACCTTGGCTGTTTTCACAAAGTAATTTGATTAACTCATAAGGATGATTAGCAAAACCATAAATTTCGGTTCTGTTACAAGTTGAAGTAACAATCAATGATTCGATTCCTTCAGCTTCAGCCTGCATTAATAAAATAGATTGTGCCTTGGCATCTAAGCTAAATTTACCACGAATGGTTGCATCTGCTTTTTTATAACTTAAGCCTAAAGCGTAAAAAGTGCTGTTTCTGGACATATTAAAATTTTCCATAATTATACTTTCCTTAAAAAGTTCAACAAAATTATTATTAACTATTTTATAAAAACAACGCTGTAAGTTCTTTTTGTATCGCTTCGGGAAAATTTGATTCAAAATAGCAATTACAAGCTGAATTTTATTTAAAAATATAGTGAAATCAAGAGTTTTTTAGATTTTTATGTAGATTTATTCTAAATAACACGGTTGTTTGATTACTATAATATTTACGAAAAAATATCGCTTAGGGTTCTTGATAATTGTTATTAAAATATAATTTATTAATACTTTTTTAAAATTATATAACAACTTACTTTTGAAATTAAGTCGATTGTATTTTAAATAAAAACGCTACCCAAAAGGCAGCGTTTTTATTTTTAAATCAGAATTATTTTTGAACAATAGGAGTTCTCAATGATTCCAAAACAGCTACAATATCAGTATAAAGTTCTGTATTTGAAGCCACACCATTAGTGTTGGCAGCCGCGCCTACGTATCCAACAAATTTGGTGTAATCGGCACTAGAAGATTTTGTTCCCATACGAGGATTTTTAGCCGGATCATGAGCATCTACCATATTCAATCCTGAGTAAGTGTTTACGGCATTAGTTCCTCCTGTATTGAAAGAGAAGAAATCGGTTAGATTGTCTATTAATATTGCATATTTAGTAGTGTTTCCAGCTCCAACTTCTGCCAGCACCGGTGCAAAATGCGCTCCAAGATTTCCAGACGCATTGTTTTGCACATCGGCAACAATTAGTCCTACAGTAGAGTTTACTACTTTACGGAAATTCAAACGTCCCTGTTCGATCATTTGTCCCGGGCTTTCAGGATCGGCAACCATAGTTGTTCCACCTAAACGAGTGTAGATTGATGCTTCTACTGGTTCTGGTTTTGGATCATCATCGTCACTGCAAGAAGTAAATGCCGCCGATGCAACTAGTAATACACTTAGTGTAATTTTAGAAAAATTTCTCATAATAATTGAATTTAAGGATTAATTAAAAAATTGATTTATTGATTTAGATAATTTATAACTCACGCTATTTTGATCCACAGGACAAACTTCTTTGTTGGCCATATTAGCTGGTAGAATAAAGCGTTGGGCTTCATAAGGTCTTTTACTCATTAATTCATTGAAAACTTTCTCAGAATTGGTGATTTTATTATTGTGGAAATACACCACTACATTTCTTTTTACAATAATAGAATCGCTTGTTAGGCCTTTGATGGTTCTTAAATCGGCACAAATTTGTTTGGCTTGTAATGAATCGATATTGGATTTAAAATCAATTCGGCTTACTTGTAAGTTTGGAGTTTCATACACTGCCGGTTTTGCGGTAATAATGTGAAACAGCAAAATGGCAATAAACAAAAAGCCAATTCCTGCCAGCACGAGAACTACTTTTTTAACTGTTGTATTCATTTTCATAATTTTTAGGTTTTGAAAATTATTTACGAGTGATTCTTAGTCATGGTTTTAAAATTTATGAGAAAAAGATTAATTTAGAATTGTTTTAAATACCAGTGCTTTTAGAATTGGTTTTAAAAAGCCGATTTTTTAAAAAACTCTAAGCAAATTGAATCCAAAAAAAACATCGCCTTTTGCCCAGTCTCCAGTAGTTTGACCTAAATATCCAGCTTCATGAATGCCTTGCGAACTGGTAAAGTGCATTTGGAAAACGTGTCCGCCAGTATCTAAATCAAAACCTATAGAAAGTGGGTTTTTATAAACAGAATTGGAAGCTCTGTTTAAATGTGCGGCGTAATCAATATTTAACGACCAGCGTTTGGATAATTTATAACGACCTCCAATTCCGATGGCGTATTGTGTATTGTCTTGTTCAGCATTATCCACAAAGTTTTCGTGAAAAAGGGTTGGTGCTAATTGCAGCGATAATTTTTCAGAATATTTTCTGGAAATCAATAGTTGTTGTACATAAGTAAATCTATTGTCGAATGTCAATTTAGGATAGAGACTTTCTTTCAATGTATTGTTTATGGCTAAACTTGTAAAACCAGCAATACTTACCGGAAATCCGTCTGTTGTTTGATGAATCAAAGTGTATTTAGTAGAAAAATCATAGGCTAATTCGCTTCTGGCGCCACTAATGGTCAACCAATCGGTCAACCCGTAAACAAATTTTAGTTGAGTGTTGGCGTTGTCCAATCCAAAGAAACCTTCAAAACCATCTTTTACGGAACCAAATCGATGCGCAACAATAAAATATAAATCGCCTTTTGCGGCTAGTTTAGTCGATTCCAGATTGACAATTTTTAATCCTTTAAATGCTGCCGATACTTTTTCTTTTCTGGAAATAGTGTCGATTCCTTTTAATAAATCCTCTTGTGAGAATGATGCTAATGGAAGTAATAATAAGAGTAGAATGAGCTTTTTCATAAGTAATAATTTTGGTTTGTTAGTAAGTAGTTTTTTAGCGAATAATGGAACTTTGATCTATTTTGAATTCTTCTAATAATTCGTCATAGCCTAGAAAGCGTCCTTTTATTTTTATTTTTTTGCCCGAAACGATGTCTTTGGGCAGGCTGTCATTGAAAGTCGCAAATACTTTATTGTCAAGAATAACAGCTTTGTTTTCGGTATCAATTGTGGTAATTTTTGCTGTTAATTCAATGGTTTGGTTCTGGTATTTGGCGAAAGCCAAACTGTCATTAGTAGCAAATTCTTTTTTCAATGTGGGAATGCTAATTGTATAAGTGGCTTTTTCGCTGCTGATATCTCTATGTTCCTGATAAGTATAATTATAGATGGCAATGGCTGCCACCAGTAAGATTAGAATTCCATATCGTATTTTTTTGTTCATGATGTTGGTTTTTAATGGTGTATTACTATCTACGGAAAAAGAGAAAGATTGGTTTTGTTTGAAAAAATAATGGTGGTATGAAAACTGGATTGGGAGTTTCAACGTATATGATTTATCTGAGTGATACAATGAAATTTTTAATCTAAAATCAATCGTTATGAAACCAAAAAATCTTTTTTCGTTACTAGTTTTTGCAAGCTTTTTAGTGGCTTGTTCCAATGATAATCCGGATACTTTGATGGAGGACATGCCTAATGAGGATGCGATTACGTACCAACAAAATGTAAAATCTATTATAGATAATAATTGTATTTTCTGCCATGCCGCAACGCCTAGAAATGGCGCTCCCATGTCTTTGGTAACTTATACCCAAGTAAAAAATGCCATTCAAAGTCGCGGATTACTGAATCGAATTTCGTTGAATAATGGTAATAGTTTACTAATGCCACAAGGAGGACCAAGGTTGCCTCAGTCAACTATTGATATCGTGGCACAATGGCAGCAAGATGGATTATTAAATGAATAATTTTAAAAACTAAAAGATGAAAAACACTATAGTAATAGCAATTTTGTTAATATCAAGTTGGTCAATTGCTCAAGAAAAAATCATTAGTAAATCGGCAGTGATTACTTTTGAAGCTTCGGTTCCTTCTTTTGAAGAAGTAAAAGCAACGAATAAAAATGTAACCTTAGTTCTAAATTCTAAAACAGGCGAAATAGCCAGTTTAGCTTTAATAAAAGGTTTTCGGTTTAAAGTAGCGTTGATGGAAGAACATTTTAATGAAAATTATATAGAAAGTGATAAGTATCCTAAAGCTTTGTTTAAAGGAAAAATAGAAGGATTTGATGTTAATAGTTTAACCTCAAGTCCAAAGGAATTTATCATCAACGGAAAACTGGAACTTCACGGAAAAACGTTTGTAATTAAGGCGGTTGCTAAAATAAGTCAGACTAATTCAGGGATTAATTTGAAGTCTAATTTTTCAGTCAACGCCAGCGATTTTGATATTGCAATACCGGCCGTGGTTAAGAATAAAGTGGCCAATAAAATCAATATTCAGGTTGATGCTGTTTTGAAATAAGGAATTTAAAAATTAAAGATTTTATAAATTTTGACCGAAATTGTAATAAACCATCAAAAAGATTTAATTTTGAAAGACCAAAGGCGTTCAATTAAAAACGACAATTGATAAATTGTATTAATTAAATCAACAAAATGGAGGAAGAAATAAAGATTGACGACGATTTTATTTTAATTCGTTTTCAAAATAATACTGATGAGGTTTTAACTTTTCAACGTCCTGTACAGCTGGGTTTAATCCAATTTCATTTCGGTTTAAAAGGAAGTGCCAACTATATTTTTAATCAGGGAAATTATAATTTAAAACTCAATGAAGAAAAAGCATTGTTGTTTTATAATACCGAAAAAGAATTGCCTCTAAATGTAGAAGTTGCTCCTAAAACCTGGTTGATTTCTATATTTGTTTCCATTAAAAAATTCCATGGATTGTTTACTAATGATGCCGAGCATATTCCGTTTTTGAGCAAAGAAAATCAGGAAAAAAAATATTATAACGAGAGTGATATCAGTCCGTCGATGGCTATTGTTTTGAACCAAATGTTTCATTACAATCTGAATCCGTCGATAAAAAACCTGTATTACAAAGGAAAAGGTTATGAATTATTGAGTCTTTTTTTCAATCGAAATGAAGATCCAAATGCGGAACAATGTCCGTTTTTAGTAGATGAAGAAAATGTGTTGAAAATCAAAAAAGCCAAAGAAGTTATTATTGCTAACATGGCCGAACCACCCGGATTACAGGAATTAGCCGATCAGGTAGGTTTGAATTTGAAAAAGCTCAAAATGGGTTTTAAGCAAATTTATGGTGACACCGTTTATGGTTTTCTGTTTGATTACAAAATGGATTATGCCCGAAAATTACTCGATAGTGGTTCTTATAATGTAAACGAAGTAGGCTTGAAAATAGGTTACAGTACCGGAAGTCATTTTATTGCGGCTTTTAAAAAGAAATTTGGAACCACTCCAAAAAAATATTTGATGTCGATTAATACTAATATGTAAAACAATATTGGTTTTATATATCAAAACATAAATAAAAAATAACATTTATCATATTTCTACAAAGTGGCTTGTACTACTTTTGACGAAAATTAAAACACAACAAAAAGCTACAAATGAAAGGAGTATTATTAGTCAACTTAGGTTCACCGGAAAGTCCAACGCCAAAAGATGTAAAACCGTATTTAGACGAATTTTTAATGGATAAATACGTAATTGATGTTCCGTATTTGTTGCGTGCCTTATTAGTTCGTGGTATTATTTTAAGAAAAAGACCGGAAGAATCAGCTCATGCTTACGCAAAAATTTGGTGGGACGAAGGTTCGCCTTTAGTAGTTCTTTCTGAAAGAATGCAGCAAAAAGTACAGCCTTTAGTAAATGTTCCCGTGGCGCTGGCAATGCGTTACGGAACTATGACCATTGAAAAAGGATTACAGGAATTGCACGATAAAGGCGTTACCGAAGTATTGCTTTTCCCGTTGTATCCACAATATGCGATGGCTTCAACACTGACAATTTTAGTAAAAGCAGAAGAAATTCGTAAAAAGAAATTTCCTCAAATGACATTTACGGACGTTCCTGCGTTTTACAATAAACCAGATTATATTCAGAATTTGGCCGATTCGATGAAAAAACATTTAGAAGGTTTTGAATACGATCATTTGTTGTTTTCTTATCACGGAATTCCGGAGCGTCACATTCGTAAGACGGATGTAACCAAATCGCATTGTAAAATTGATGGTTCTTGTTGCAATACGCCATCACCGGCACACGAATTTTGTTACCGTCACCAGTGTTATGAAACCACAAAATTGGTAATTGAAAAATTAGGCATTCCAAAAGACAAATACAGTTTGACTTTTCAATCCCGATTAGCAGGCGACAAATGGTTGGAACCTTATACCGATGTTGAAATCAACAATATGCCGGCAAAAGGAATTAAAAAATTAGCTGTAGTAACTCCTGCTTTTGTTTCGGATTGCTTAGAAACATTAGAAGAAATTGCCATGCGAGCAAAAGAAGAATTTGAAGAAAATGGTGGTGAAGATTTCTTGGCAATTCCTTGTTTGAATGATGATGACGAATGGTGTCAAACGGTTGGGAACTGGATCAATGATTGGGCAAAATAGATTTAAGATTACTGAATGTTGATTAACGATTTCAGATTTAAATATTAAATTCATGTTTTCAGAATACATAATATCAGAAATCTAAAATCGTTAATCTGAAATCTAAAATTCTTTATGGAATATTACAACTACCTAAAATCGCTACATTTAATTTTTGTAATCACCTGGTTCGCCGGACTTTTTTATATTGTTCGCTTGTTTGTGTATCAAATTGAAGCAGCCGATAAACCTTCTCCCGAAAAGGAGATTTTGCAAAAACAATTCAAAATCATGAGTTACAGGCTGTGGTATATTATCACCTGGCCATCGGCAATTTTAGCGAGTATTTTTGCTTTTTGGATGTTGTTCTTTACCCCTACGGGAAATGCCTGGTTGCAAATGCCCTGGATGCATGTTAAACTTGGCTTTGTTTTTGTGTTGTATTTGTATCATTTAAAATGCCACCAAATATTTAAACAATTGCAAAATGATGCCGTAAAATACACGACAAATTTCATGCGTCTGTGGAATGAAGGAGCTACCATCATTCTTTTTGCAGTAGTGTTTTTAGTGATTTTAAAAAATGCTGTTAACTGGATTTATGGTGTAATTGGGATTGTATTATTTTCGGTTTTAATCATGCTGGGTTTTAAATTTTATAAAAGAATTAGAGAGAGAAAACAGTAAGCAGTTAACAGTATTCAGTTGGCACTGAACACTAAAGAAACTGAATACTGAACACTAAAAACTATGCTTAGAATTTTCAAATTATCCATGCTTTCGTTGCGAGTTCGAATTTTTCTTTCGATGATCGTAGTGATAATTGTTTCCTCGATTTTATTAGCTTCAATTTCTATTGTTCAGTTTAAAAATGAAGCTAAAGAATACCATCGTGAACGATTAGAGCGAAAAGAAAATGCGGTTCGGGAACATATCAATTATGTGCTTTCAACTACTACTTATCCGCTAACAACTGAAAATCTGGAGTTGATTTTTAAGGATAAAATTCACGAATTAGCCCATATTCATAATACTGAAATTAATGTTTATGATTTAGAAGGAAAGTTATTGAAATCCTCAAAAGAGTCTTTTTCGGTAGATAAAACAGCAGCCCCTATTCCAAAATACATTCTTAAATTAGTTCGTTCTTCGATTGAAAAACGGTATGAAGACATTAAAACCATTAACGGAATAAAAAATAGATCGTCGTTTACCCAAATTAAAGACGATAAATTCAAGCCATTGGGGGTTTTAAACTTACCTTATCAGGAAGATGATGGGTTTTATGACAAAGAATTAAACAGTTTTTTAATTCGTCTAGGTCAGGTGTATTCTTTTATGTTGATTGTGGCTTTTGGACTGGCTTATTTTCTTTCGTCTTACATTACAAAATCACTGAAAACTATTTCAGATAAATTGAATGAAACCAGTTTGAATCAAAAAAACGAGAAGATCTTACTCACGGCCAGCAGTAAAGAAATCAATTTGTTGATTAATGCTTATAACCAAATGGTAGATGAACTGGAAAAAAGTGCCATCAAATTAGCACAAAGTGAGAGAGAAGAAGCCTGGCGTGAAATGGCAAAACAGGTGGCACATGAGATTAAAAATCCGCTAACACCAATGCGATTGACAGTGCAGAGTTTTCAGCGAAAATTTAATCCTGAGGATCCTAATATTTTGCAAAAAATGAAAGATTACTCCGAAACCTTAATTCAGCAAATTGATACGATGAGTGCTGTTGCTTCTGCCTTTTCGAATTTTGCTTCGATGCCGGCGCAACAAAATGAGACTTTGAATGTGGTAGAGGTGGTAGAATTAGCTTTGGATATTTTTAATGAAGAGCATATTATTTTCGAAAGTGATTCACCGGAGATAATTTCTAAAATAGATCGAACACAATTAATTCGAATTATTACTAACTTAGTAAAAAATGCCATTCAGTCCATTCCGGAGGAACAAGAAACTAAAACAGTAAAAGTAACGGTGAAAAAAGAATCCAATAATGTTTTAATTCTGGTTGAAGATAACGGAATAGGAATAAAAGCTGAAGATATGAATCGGATTTTCGAACCTAAGTTTACTACCAAAAGTAGTGGAATGGGACTAGGATTAGGTATTATAAAAAATATTATTGAAAACTATAAAGGAACAATTGTCTTTGATACTGAATTCGGAAAAGGAACTTGTTTTACAGTTGCTCTCCCAATTATTAACTCTTAAATCAATACCATGAGCTACAAAAATATTTTGATTGAAAAAGAGCAAACTATTGCAACTATTACTATTAATCGTCCGGAAAAATTAAATGCTTTAAATAAACTGACTATTCAGGAATTGCATCATGCTTTTTCTGAATTGGAACAAAATCAGGATACGCGAGCTATTATTTTGACAGGAAGTGGAGAGAAAGCATTTGTTGCGGGAGCTGATATTGCTGAATTTGCCCGTTTTTCGGTAGAAGAAGGAGTACAACTTGCAGCTCAGGGACAGGATACCTTATTTAATTTTGTCGAAAATTTAAAAGTCCCGGTTATTGCTGCCATCAATGGATTTGCTCTTGGAGGTGGTTTAGAATTAGCTATGGCCTGTCATATTCGTGTGGCTTCTAATGTTGCCCGAATGGGGCTTCCGGAAGTCTCATTAGGAATAATTCCCGGTTATGGAGGAACACAACGCTTGCCGCAATTAATAGGCAAAGGTCGCGCTCTTGAAATGATTCTTACAGCTGAAATGGTTACAGCTGATGAAGCTTACAGAACAGGTTTAGTAAACCACGTAGTAGGGAAGGAAGAGTTGTTGCCTTACTGCAATCAAATAGCACAAAGGATTATTAAAAACTCTCCGGCAGCCATTAGTATGGCTATAAACGCCATTAATGCTAATTACAAAGAAGGGGAGAACGGTTTTGAAACAGAAATAAAATCCTTTGGAAAATGTTTTGGAACTGTAGATTTCAAAGAGGGAACCAAAGCCTTTTTAGAGAAAAGAAAAGCGGTTTTTACGGGGGAGTAAAAGAGTATTCAGAAAGCAGTAGCAGTTTGCAGTTTCATACTAGAGAAACCCATTTCAGAATAAAATAATTAAAAACAAAATGTCATACGAGCCTATATTTGCCCTATTTTGGGAAAGAGTGAAACAGAGTATTGAAGATAAAACTTTTGCCAAATTAACCCTGGCAAAAACCATTGGGGATACCGAATTGAAGAATATTTATGTTCGTCCTGTTTTGCTGGAAAATAACCTGATGAGAATGTCCATAATTGCCAGATATAAAACCGAGGAAATGGAAAGTTTCCATAGTTTAGACGAGGCTTACCCAATTTTAGCTTCTTATATGAATAATCCTTTTTTAAGCGCTTTGTTGTTTACAACTGATAATGATGTGGTTTTTAAACTGAACAAAAAAAGAACCGGAAGTATTAGTGAACAGGCGCCTACTTTTAAAAGTGCTTCGGATGTGATTCTGGAGATGAAAGAAAAGGGTCTTTAATTTGGAATAATAAGTTTTAAAATAACAAAGCCACTCATTGAGTGGCTTTGTTGCTTTTAGGAGGGGTTGGAAAAACATTAAAACTTTTAAATCCAGAAATTAATTCCATCCACCGCCTAATGATTTGTAGATATTTACCCTGGCGGTCATTTGATCTTTTTTAGTTTCCACTAATTGAAGTTTGGACTCTAAAGCATCGCGTTGGGTTAATAAAACTTCCATGTAATCGGCTCTGGCTGCGCTGAAAAGTTTATTCGTAATCTCGATAGAGTTCTTTAAAGCAGCTACCTGTTGTTCTTTTTGAATATAGCTCTGTCTAAGATTTTCAATTTTAGATAAACCATTGAGAACCTCGATATGGGCATTTAAAACGGTTTTTTCGTAATCAAATACCGCCTGTAGTTGTTTGTCATTGGCATTGTAATATTGGGCTTTAATAGCGTTTCTGTTGATTAACGGAGCTACCATATCGCCGGCTAAACCGTACAACAAAGATTCAGGCATTGTAGTAAGATATTTAGTCTTGAAGGATTCTAATCCCACACCAGCTCTTAACGTAAAGGACGGATAAAAATTAGCTCTGGCAACCTGTGTATCCAGTTTGGCTGCCTGCAATTCATACTCGGCTCGTCTGATATCAGGACGATTAGTCAAGAGCTGTGAAGGAATACCGGAATAGACAGTATCTATTTTCTGGTCTATAAAATGTTCCGAATCGCGTTGTATTGCTTGTGGTGAACGACCAATCAAGAAATTGAGTTTGTTTTGAGCCTCAATAATTTCCTGTTTTACTGAGTACAATTCTCCAGTGTTTTTATACACCTCTGCTTCCAATCTTTTAACCCCCAGAGCTGTTGCTTTGGCAGCCTGCATTTGAAGTCGAATGGTTCTTAAACCGTTATTTTGCAATTCTAAGTTTTGGGTAAGGATCTCCAGTTTGTTGTCCAAAGCCTGCAATTCGTAATAAGAATCAGCTATTTCGGCAATCAGATTGGTTACCATGAAATTCTTGCCTTCTACAGAAGAAAGATATTCTATTACCGCAGCTTTTTTGGCATTGCGCAGTTTTTTCCAAACATCCACTTCCCAAGTGGCAAATGCGCCAACTTTATAATTTTTTAAAGGTTCCGGGAATTCTTCACCGGGTTTGATATCAGTATTAGCATCATTAGCTCCCTGGCTGGTATAGCGTCCTACTTTTTCCACTTCGGCAGCAGCCTGAATACCTACAAACGGCAGGTATTCCCCTTTTCGGGCCTGGATTTCATTCTTAGCTATGTCAACCTGTTGCAGCATGATATTTAGCTCCTGATTGTTTACTAATGCCGTATCGATAAGAGCAGCCAGTTGCGCGTCATTAAAGAATTCTTTCCATTTAATTTTGGCCGAATTAGTAGTGTCTGTAGAAACAACATTCTGAAAATTATCAGGTAAAGTGTCTTTAGTTTCCCGGGTTATTTTGGTAGGAACACAGCTTTGGAAGACCAGGGTTGCTAAGGTCAGGGTTATTCCTGACCTTAGATTTATATATTTGAAAATTGCTTTATTCATTTTTGTCTCTGTTCATTAGTTCTTTCAATTGTTTGTTCATTGCTTTAAGTTTCAGTTTAAGACTGCTTTGTCCTTCGCTGGCTCTCATGAATTCTTCTGAAGCCGGTTCGTTATGTTCGTCCTGAATCAAACTACGGCCATCGCTCATTTTGGCAAAGGTGTAATACAAGCCCGGAATGACGAAAACTCCAAATAAGGTTCCTATAATCATTCCTCCCATGGCAGAACCTCCAATAGTTCGGTTACCAATGGCTCCGGCTCCGGTAGCAATAACTAAAGGAATCAATCCGGCGATAAAGGCAAATGAAGTCATCAAAATAGGTCTGAAACGCAATTTAGCTCCTTCCATGGCAGCATCTACTATGCTCATGCCCTGTGCACGTTTCTGGACGGCAACTTCTACAATCAGTACGGCATTTTTACCTAGCAATCCAATAAGCATGATGACCCCAATTTGGGCATAAACATCATTGGATAATCCCATCAACTGTAATAAGGCGAATGAACCAAAGAAGCCAACAGGTAATGACAGTAATACAGCCAAAGGCATTAGGAAACTTTCGTATTGTGCTGCCAAAACAAGATAAACGAATATCAATACGATACCAAACACATACAAAGCATCGTTTCCTCTGTTAGCCTCGTCATAAGACAATCCTTCCCAGGCAATATCATATCCTCGTGGTAATTTTACTTTTGCCACTTCTTTAATGGCATTAATAGCATCGGCACTGGTATAACCTTTAGCAGGTAATCCACGAATAGCAGCCGAATTGTACAGGTTGTATCGTGTGATCTCATTAGGGCCTAATTGTTTTTCTACTTTCATAAAAGCAGAATAAGGAACCATTTCTCCGGCTTCATTTTTTACGAATAATTTCTCCAAATCAGAAGGGATTTTTCGGTACTCAGGAGCTGCCTGGGTATATACTTTAAAGAACTGACCGAATTTGATAAATCCTTGTTCGTAAGTACTTCCAATAAGGATATTCAGGTTGTCCATGGCTTTACCTATAGAAACCCCTTTTTGCATTGCTGCTTTGTTATCAATATTTAGTTTTAACTGCGGATAATTGGCAGAATAAAAGGTGAATACTCCTGTTAGTTCTTTTCGTTTTTCCAATTCGGCCATGAAATCGTTGTTTACCTTTTGGAATTCCTGATAATCGGTTCCATTTGTTTTGTCTAATAAACGCAAAGAGAAACCTCCTGATGAACCAAATCCCGGAACCGCCGGTGGTTCGAAATATTCGATAACAGCTCCCAGATTTTTGGACTTGTTTTCCAATTCTTCCATGATTTCATGAACCGAATGCTTTCTTTCTTCCCAGGGTTTCAGGTTAATCAAGCAGGTTCCGGCATTCGATCCACGACCTTCAGTCATGATTTCATAACCCGCCAAAGAAGAAACGGAAGACACACCATCGATTTCCTCGCAAATGCGTTGTAATTTTTTAGCAACATCATTGGTACGTTCCAGAGTAGTTCCCGGAGGCGTTTGAATAATGGCATAAATCATTCCCTGATCTTCACTTGGAATAAAACCTGCCGGAAGTGCCTGATTAGTGAAATAAGTGGCAAAACAGAAACCAATTAAGATTCCGAAAGTAATGACTCTGCGGTTCACAATGTGTTTCAAAATACCAACATAATGTCCTGTAAGTTTTTCAAATCCTTTGTTAAACCAATCGATAAAACGATCGATAGGCGATTTTTTCTTAGCATGACCGTGATTGTGTTTCAGTAACATGGCACACAGTACAGGAGTCAATGTCAAAGCCACAACTGCCGAGATGATAATAGATCCCGCCATTGTAATTGAGAATTGACGATAGAATACCCCTACCGGTCCCGTCATAAATGAGATTGGAATAAATACCGAAACCATTACCAGAGTAATTGCAATAATAGCTCCACCGATTTCGCCTAATACTGCTTTTGAAGCTTTAAAGGGTGAGAGATGTTCTTCTTCCATTTTTACATGGACGGCTTCTACTACCACAATCGCATCATCGACCACAATACCAATGGCTAGTACCAATGCAAATAAGGTAATCAGGTTGATGGATAAACCAAACATTTGCATAACGAAGAAGGCTCCAATTAAGGAAACAGGAACTGCAATAACCGGAATTAATGTCGAACGCCAGTCTCCTAGGAACAGGAATACTACAATGGATACTAAAACAAAAGCATCCCTAAGCGTGTCAATTACCTGATCGATAGAAGCGTCTAAGAAACTCGATACGTCATAACTGATTTTGTAACCTACTCCCGGAGGAAGGTCTTTTTCCAGTTCTTTTAATTTGGCTTTTACATCCCTGATTACATCGCTACCATTAGTTCCAAGCGTTTGCTTTAAAACGATTGAAGCCGATGGTTTACCGTCTAAATTGTCGTAGATGTCGTAAAATTCACTTCCTAATTCTACATTGGCAATATCGCCCAGTTTTATTTCCTCACCATTGGCATTGGCACGGATAATTACGTCTTTGTATTCCTGAGGTTCACTAAAACGGTCTCTATAGGTTAGTACATATTCGAGTGATTGTGATTTTATACCCGAACTTTGTCCTAGTCGTCCCGGTCTTGCCAGAATACTTTGTTCCTGCATGGCTTTCATTACTTCCTCGGCAGAAATATTATAAGCACGCATTCTGTCCGGTTTCAACCAAATACGCATAGCATATTTACGGCTACCCAGGATTTGTGCACTGGCAATTCCGTTGATACGTTGTATTTCGCGAAGCATGTTTGTATAGGCGTAGTTGTAAAGGAATTTTTCATCCATTTCATGCCCTTTTTTGCTATACAAATCCACATACATCAACATACTTGGCTGAACAGGAGTAATGATAACCCCTTCACGCTGTACTAAATCAGGCAATAAAGGCATCACCTGATCCACTCTGGTCTTGACCCTTATTACGGCGACGTTGGGGTCGGTACCCGGTTCAAAAATAACACGAATGGTTCCTTCTCCCGCACTGGTAGCATCGGAAGCAATATAACGCATTCCCGGAACTCCGTTAATGGCTGTTTCTAGCGGAATTAATGTAGATTTTACCAATACATCTGAACTCGAACCCGGATAGGCGATAAAGATGTTTACGGTAGTTGGTGCAATTTCAGGAAATTGCGAAATGGGTAATTGTTTGATGGCAAGCAACCCCATAAATACAATGATGACCGAAATAACAATCGCTAAGACCGGTCTTTGAATGAATTTTTTAAACATTTTGTTGTGTTTTTAAGGGGTTTTTACTCTGCGTAAACATCAAGAGTTGACAATACTTTTTTAGGATTCTCAACATTAAACTTGATTTTCTCGTTGTTTTTAACCAATCGTAATCCGTCTAACAGGATATGATCATTAGCATCCAAACCTTTTTTCACAACAAAAAGATTTTCTAAAGTAGCTCCAATGGTAATTTCTCTTTGTCTCACTACGCCATTTTTGTCAATTACAAAAACATAGCGTTTGTCTAAAACTTCAAAAGTTGTTTTTTGCGGAATGATAAGTACGTTTTTCAACGGAACCGTCATCAGGATAGTTCCTGTTTCCCCATGTCTTAAAATACCCTGCGGATTAGGGAATGTGGCTCTAAAGGCAATATTACCCGTTTCGTTATTGAATTCTCCTTCAATCGTTTCTACAACACCGGATTGATTAAAAACCATTTCATTAGCCATTTTTAGGTTTACTTTTTGTTTTTTGTTCTTATCGGGACTCATGATATAGTTCAAATATTCGGCTTCAGGAACATTAAAATAAACCCACATTTTGCTGTTATTAGACAGTGAGGTTAGCAATTCGCCTTCTTCGAGCATACTGCCTTCTCTTGATACCAAATGATCGACAATACCGTCAAAAGAAGCTTTGATATTGGTAAAACCAAGATGCGTTGCTGCCAGATTTATTTCGGCATTGGCTTTGTCTAATTTGGCTTTCGAAAGCGCCAATTCGTTTGCCGAAACTACTTTGTTATCCGCCAGAAGTTTAGTGTTTTTATATTCTATCGAAGCAGCATTTCCTTCTGCTTTCGCTCTTTGTAATTCCGCCTGATACACATTTGGCATAATACCGAACAAGGCTTGTCCTTTTTTTACTTTTTGTCCTTCGTCTACATAAATTTTCTGAAGGTATCCTTTTTCCAGTGCTCTTACTTCAATATGCTGAATAGAGTGGATTTGGCACACATATTCTTTAACAATTGAAGTGTCCATTGCCACAGGATTAGTAACATTAAATGTGGTTTCTTCTTTCTTTTCCTCTTTATGTGAGTTGCAGCCAATAGTGCATAACGCGGCCATAAGACCAATGAAAATTGCGTTTTTTTTCATGATATTCTTTAACTTTTTAAAACAATGGGATGATTTTTAGGCTGAAGTATAAAACAACAACCTGGACACCTTATTTAGCTTATCTCAATTAGGGATAAGAAATAGGGTGTAAGCAAATAAATGTTTAAAAAGTTGGAATCAAATTCGGAAAACCTCGAATATAATGTAAAGTGAATTACAAGAGGGTAGGTAGGAAAGCTCTTTGCAGAAAGCTTGAGTTTTCTTGATATAAGATATAAAAGCGGGTGCTGCCTGCTGTTGGAAAAAAGAGAGTTGATAAGATTTTTTTTCCAGGACTTTTTTTGTAGCCGTAGTTTCTGAATCTTCTTCCTCATTATCAGAACTAAGAATTTCTTTTTTTTGGAAGGTTTCGAACATCGCATCGGATATCGAAGATCTATTATCAAAAAGATGTTCTAATTTAGTTTGATCTAGTTTTTCTGTAAAAAGTGTTCGTTTTAATGAATGGGCTAGCAAAGCTGTTGTAGCTAATTTATGGGCAAATAAAGAACTGCTGCTTAGTAGCATTATTATACATAAAGGGATAATATGTTTTATTGCCTTTCTCATTAAGGCGACAAATGTATATTTACTAAATTATACTGGCAAGAAGTTCTCTATAAATATTTGTTAATTCAGGGTAAATGACTAAAAAATAGGGTGAAACACTACTTTTTTTGAATAAAAAAAGGTGATTGTGTTAATTTGTAATGTTTTTTAATAATGAATTCTGTCAACTGAATACTGAAATCTGAATACTGTTTACTTAACACCTTCCCATTCGGCATAAAATTGCGACAGGAATTTTTCCATGAATTGATGTCTTTCCTGTGCTATTTTTTTTCCTGTTTCGGTATTCATTTTGTCTTTAAGCAACAATAATTTTTCGTAAAAATGATTAATCGTTGGCGCCTGACTTTTTTTGTATTCGTCGATACTCATGTTAGTGTTTGGCGCAATTTTAGGATCATAGAGTACTCTGTTTTTAAATCCGCCATAATTGAATGCCCTGGCAATCCCAATGGCTCCAATGGCGTCTAAACGATCCGCATCCTGAACTATATCTAATTCTATCGAGCTGAATTTTTTTTCGAAATTACCTCCTTTAAAAGAGATGTTTTCGATGATATTGATAACTGCATCGATAATTTCTCCGGCTACATTTTGAGATTCCAGAAATCTTCTGGCTACTTTTGGTCCCACTGATTCATCACCATCGTGAAATTTACTATCAGCAATATCATGAAGTAAAGCGCTGAGTTGGACTATTTGTAGATTGCAAACTTCCTCTTTAGCAATCAATAAGGCATTTTTATACACCCTTTCAATATGAAACCAGTCGTGACCGCCTTCGGCATTATTGAGTTGTTCTTTTACAAAAGTGATTGTTTTACTGATAATGTCGCTGTTGTTCATGTTCTTGTTTTAAAAAAAATGTTGATTTTCAAAGCTTTCAAACTTCAAAAATCAACATTTTAAATTAACTAAATTGTATTTTATAACTCAATTTCAATGGCAAAAATAAATTTCAAAAAATCTTAAATCTTAAATCTGCTTTCTGAAATCTTAGATTTACAATCTCGCAGGTTCTACCCATTTGAAGATATGGGATTCTTTAGGAATTACTAATCTTTCCGAAATTCTGGCCATTCTGGCCGGTAATTTCATCAGGTAATCACGGGCTTTTTCGGCTTCGTCTGTTAAACCTGCAATCTTGTCAATTTCCCATTTGTCAATTAATTTTTGCATGATTTCAACATAATCATTGGCTGTATAAACGCCAATACGTTGTGCTGAATCAGAAAATAATTCGAATGCAGAGCTGATTTTTTGTCCTGATTCTCTCAGGAAATGTGCTGGCATTACAATTTTAGCTTTCATCATGTATTGAAAAGCAAGCATCATTTCGCTAGGGTCAACTTTGAAAATTTCACTCACAAAATGGCTGTACGCATGGTGGTGACGCATTTCGTCTCCCGCAATCATCTTACACATTTTAGAGAGTTTTTTATCACCATAGTTTTTAGCTAATTGCGAAACTCTATTGTGAGAAACATAGGTTGCTAATTCTTGGAAACTGGTGTAAACAAAGTTTTTATAAGGATCTCTACCGGTTCCAATGTCGAATCCGTCATTGATAAGGTGTTGGGTGGTCATTTCAATTTCTCGCATGTTCACACGACCTGATAAATACAGGTATTTGTTTAGTAAATCGCCATGACGGTTTTCTTCCCCTGTCCATTGACGAACCCAGGCAGACCAACCATTTCTCTCTTCATTATCTACTCCTTCCACTTCCATCAACCAGTTTTCATAAGTTGGAAGTGCTTCTTCGGTAATCATATCACCCACCATTGCTACCCAGAAATCATAAGGTAAATCCTTTGATATTTCGCGTAACTCTTTTACTTCTTCTAAGAAATTATCTCCTTCAGAATTGGGTAAAAAATCAGACGGCTGCCATATTTGTTCCACTGGAATCAAATACTGATCCATATAGCCAGTCACGTTTTTTTCCAAAAACTGCATAACTTCTAATCGAATGTTTTTTATAGACATTTTATTTATATATATTAAAATTGTATTCCTTTTACTACCGCACTTTCCGTTTTCTCCATTAATTCAGGAAAGCTAAATTCACTCACCTTTAAAGGTTTATGAACCACAAAGGTAAGATGATTTCCCAGACCTACCGGAAAAAAACCAAATTTTACCATTTTCCATGAATTGTTAATGCTTATTGGAACAATATAGGCTGAGGGCGCATTTTTGCACAATATTTTTAATCCGGTTTGGGCAAATTCTTTTGGTTTACCCGTTTTGCTTCTTGTTCCTTCAGGGAAAATTACTGCCGAACGTTTGTTGTTTTCAATGTATTCGGATAATTTTTTAATTTCAGGAATGGCCTGTTTAGGGTCTTTTCTATCAATTAAGGCTCCGCCACCATGTCTTAAATTATAAGAAACACTCGGAATTCCCTTGCCTAACTCTTTCTTACTTACAAATTTACAATGAAATCGTCGCAAATACCAAATCATAGCCACAATATCGTACATACTTTGATGATTAGCCACAAAAATTAACGGAACTCCTTGAGGTATGCTGTCCCTGTTTTCAAATTTATAAGTGGTACCTACTAAGTTAGTGCATTTTAATAAAAAAAAGTTCAGATAATCGACACTTTTTTTGTGTGCCTGATAACCAAAAAGATTCAGGCAAATCCATTGAATAGGATGGAAAATTACTAACGTAAGTCCAAAACATAAATAATAAATTATGGATATTGGATACGAAATAAGTTTTTGCATTCTTAAAAAATTAGCTGCAAAAGTAAGAAATAAATTTTTAGTGCTATTTAATTCCTAAATAATAATAGGTTTAGTGTTAAATCGTACCTTTGTGCTTTAAAAAATAATGTGTTTTCCTAAAAAATGAGCTTCAATTATCCAAAAAACGAGAAACTAAAAAGTAAAATCACCATTGGATTGTTGTTCTCTGAAGGTAAATCGGTTTCAAAATATCCGTTGCGATTGGTTTATCATTCGGGTTCTTTAAACGAGAACGAAAGAATTAAAATGGGAGTTTCAGTTTCTAAAAAATACTTCAAGAAAGCCGTTGACAGAAATCGTTTCAAACGCATCCTTCGCGAAACCTACCGACTTAACAAACACATTCTTTTAGATAATTTAGACAAACCGTATGCTTTTATGTTTTTTTACCAAACTAAAGAGCGTTTGACTTATGAAGAAATCAATACTAAAACCATTCAGTTATTTGAAAAGTTTGTAGCTCAAAATGTGAAAAAAGAATCTTCTGAAAAGGATGATGAGCCCGCTAAATAATCAACTTTAGTGTCAATTTTATTATTGATGATTTATTCCTACTTTAGTATCCAATATTATACTCCACAATCATGATTCGCCTTTTACAGAAAAGATACCTGATTCCCGTAGTTGCTTCCGCATTTTTATATGTTGGGGTGAGTTTTAAAGATGATTTTTTTGAAATAGCCAAGCAATTAGAAATTTTCACCACACTTTTTAAAGAACTGAACACCAATTATGTGGATGAAACTAATCCCGGCGAATTAATGGATGCTGCCATCAAAGGAATGTTGGCTAGTTTAGATCCATATACGGTGTATTTTAATGAGCAGGATGTGCTGCGATTTAAAATTAATAATACGGGAGAATATACCGGAATTGGTGCTTTGATTACCCAAAAATCAGGGAAATTAATTCTTCGCGAAGTCTATAAAAATTTCCCTGCCGACAAAGCGGGTTTTAAAGTCGGTGATGAAATTATTCAGATAGGCGATGTTTCGTTGTCTGATTTTAAAGAGGATGCTTCCCAATTGTTAAAAGGAGCTAAAAACACTAAAATTGACATTAAATATCTGCGCCAGGGAAAAACAAATACGACCCAAATTACTTTGGATGAGGTCGAAATAAAATCGGTTCCTTTTTTTGCTAAAATTGATGACAAAACGGGTTATATTGTGCTGAGTCGTTTTAATAAAAAAGCTTCGAATGAAACTAAAGAAGCTTTATTGGAACTCAAAAAACAAGGAGCTACACAAATAGTTTTAGACTTAAGAAACAATCCCGGGGGACTTTTAGGCGAAGCCATCAATATTTGCAATTTATTTGTTCCAAAAAACGAAGTGATTGTAACCACAAAATCTATCAACGAGAAGCACAATAATACTTATAAAACGGCTGCTGAACCCATAGATTTGGATATTCCGTTGGTGATTATCGTAAATGATAAAAGTGCTTCGGCATCCGAAATTGTATCCGGAGCTTTGCAGGATTTAGATCGTGCGGTAGTTATAGGAAGCAGAAGTTTTGGAAAAGGATTGGTTCAAAAACCAATTGATTTGACTTATAATACCCAATTAAAAGTCACTATTTCCAGGTATTTTACCCCTTCGGGAAGATGTATTCAAGCGATGGATTACGCTCATAAAGAAAATGGAGTTGCAGTTAGAACCAAGGAAACTAATTATAATTCGTTTAAAACCCGAAAAGGCAGAACGGTTTATGATGGAGGAGGGATTTTACCGGATGTACAGTTAGAAGAATCAAAAACAAGTGTTATTGCCAATGCTTTGCTTAAAAACGACGCGATTTTTAATTACGCAACTGTCTATTATTATAAAAATCCAAACTTAGGTAATCAAATTCCAAATTTCACTACTGCTGATTTTCAGGATTTCAAGCAGTATTTAAAAAATCAGAAAATTTCTTTTGATACCGAAACCGAAGAGGCATTGAAAAACACTTTGGCTATAGCCAAAAAAGAGTCTCTTGATGGCACTATCATTAATGAATACAAGCAACTTTTAGCCGTAGTTCAAAAAAGTGAAGCCGATCAGTTAGACAATCATCAGGAAGAAATTAAGAATTTGATTTTAGAAGAAATTATAAAACGATACCAATATCAGGAGGGTTTTTATCAATATTATATGAAAACCAATTCGGAGATCAAAAAAGCAGTTACTATATTAAATGACAGCACAACGTATAAGAATATTTTAAAAATCTAATGTTTAAATCTGCTCTTATTATTGTATTTTTTTCTTTTGGGCTATTGAATGCTCAGGAAAGAAAGATTGGTACTGTTTATTTTGAATTTGACAAATCCAATATTGATGCTGTTCAGGAACAAATGTTGGTTGATTTTGTTAGTAAAATAGACACAACTTTGGTCGAGTCCATTCAGATTTACGGTTATTGTGATGATCGGGGAAATAATGATTATAATTTAAAATTATCAGAGAAAAGAGTTAATTCGGTTAAGCATATTTTGACTACCAACGGATTTAATAAAAACAAAATTGTAATTGTTGAAGGCAAAGGCAGGGTACTCTTAGACGAACATTCAGGAGGTAGTTTAGAGGATATTCGTTCTAAAAACCGACGTGTTGATTTATTGATTGTAAAGAAAAATAGTTTTGGAAAAGGAATTTATACTTCTTTTCAGGACAAGCATGAAGTAGGTGATCGTATTTATTTGGAGAATATTTTTTTTGAATTAGGAAGCAGTAAACTCACACCGGCTTCTCAAAAGGAATTGGACAGAATTGCTGAAATTCTTCAAAACAACAAAAAAATTGAATTTGAAATCCGGGGTCATGTGTGTTGTACTCCTGATTATTACATAGATGCAATCGACCGGGCTACTAAGGAAAGAAAACTATCTTTAAACCGAGCCAAAAGTGTTTTCAGGTATTTGATTTCTAAAAATGTGAGCAGTTTAAGAATGATTTATAAAGGTTTGGGGAATCAGTTTCCTCTGGGCAGGGGTGATGAATTTGATCGTAGGGTTGAATTTCTGATTACTAAGATTTAGTTTTTATCTTGTAAACATTGCCATAATTTTTGAAGTTTCCTTAGAACTTGTTTTTTTATCGATTTTTACCGATTTTATGATGGCTTCCAGTTCCAGCATTAAATCTCTCTTTTCTTTTGAAGGAGAGTAGCAAAAACCCTCTAAAACGATTATACGGTCGTTATCCTTGTCAACAATGGCGTAATTGATAAAAGGACCAGACATGAAATCGTTTTTTAATTCCCAGGTACCTTTAGTTTCATAAGCTTTTTTGTGATCCAGAACTATATTTGAAAAATAAGGAGCATAAGCTTCTTCGGTAATCATATCGGTGTTTAATTCCTTGCCGTGAATGTATAGTTTTCCAATGGAATCCCGCATTTGGATAATCCCTGAAACTTTGTCTCTTTTGGTTTCAAGACGGTTCATAGGGATTTGATAAATTAAAATGCTGTTATTTCCGCTGATGATTTCTTTTTTAAACCATACAAAATCTTCTTTTTGCAGCATTAATTCATAATTAGAAGGCATTTCGATTTTGATATTGAAACTGTCTTTGAAAAATTTAGTGCTTAAAAGTGATTTTCTGTTGATGCGTTGGCATTCTTCAATCTCGGTTTGGTGCATGATTTTGATAATTTCAGCGGCATGTGTTTGAATTAAACACAAGATATCATCAGCTGCTTTTCCGGAAATGTAGAACACATTTTGCGGTATGGCAATTTTGTTTTTTTCGATTTTAAAATCTTCTTTTGTATCTTTTTTGATAACAATGATGTTTCGGTTATCGGTCATAAAACCTTCCATTAATTTCACCGGATACTGATTGATGGTGAATAGCGGTTCTTCCTGTGGTAACCCAATTACCGGTGAAGCAAATTTATTTCGGATGCTGTCACCAATTTCGCCATTCCATAATAAATCATCTATAATCACCGAAATGTTATTGATTTTTCCATTTGTCTTTTTAGGAGTCGTGTTTTGCTGTTGGCAAGAAATAAAAAAGATGGAAACGAAAAGTAATATAAAATGGATTTTATTCATTTTGTACCTATTAGGACTGGAATTATCGTGTTAATGTAATAATTTAACCAGCTAATATCGTTCCATTTTTTTAAAAAGTGAGATAAAAATGATTTATAAATGGTTCTAAAACTAAAAAAGGCTTTATTCTGTTACGAAATAAAGCCTTTTTTTTATGGTGTTGAGGTTAGTTTTATCCTCCTATTTTTAATTTCATTCCCGGTTTGATATCTTCAGTATTGATGTCGTTCCATTTTTTAATATCTGAAACGGTTACTCCGGATTTTTTAGCAATACTAAATAATGAATCCCCTTTTTTAACTAAATAATCCTGTTGCAATGACGTTTTTTCAAGTTTGTTCTTCTTAAAAGAAGCAGCAGTAGCTTTTGAGGTATTAATGGCAATTTCGTTTTTAGCTACAATAAGTGTTTTGCCCAGCATAATGTTGTTATCTGTTAGCTGATTCCATTCTTTTAAATCAGCAATAGGAGTTCCAAATTTTTTAGCAATGTTTCCTAAATTATCTCCTTTTTGAACGGTGTATTCAATGTTTCTAAGTTCAGGAGTTGCAGCAACGGCTTCTTTAGTTTCAATTTCTTTTTCAGCTATTTGTAAACTGGTACCTGCCTGAATAATATTTCCTGAAAGTTTATTCCATTCTTTAAGTTGGGCAATTGTTACATTGTTTTGTTCGGCAATGTCACTTAGATTGTCTCCTTTTTGAACAATATAATTTGTTGTTTTATGAGTAAGAGTGTCTTCTTTAACTTCCTTTTTTAACTTCTCAATCTTGTTGATTTTGTTTTCTGCCGAAGCAACAGCAGTATTATTGTTTATTTCAGTACTTATGATGGTTAGTACTTTTCCGTATGCAACAGTATTACTGCTTAGTTTGTTCCATTTTTTTAATTCCTCAATACTAATGTTGTATTGTTTTGCAATACTGCTCAGGTTATCTCCCTGTTTTACTTTGTAATATTGAGTAGTGCTTCCGGTAGGATAAGATGGTTTTTCGACAGCAGCAACAGCTGTTGTTGTGTTTTTAAAAGGATTATTGTTTTTAAGCTCTGATTCATGCTGAATGTAAGCATAAATTTTATCTTCGTTAGAAACAAAAACACCTATTTTGTCTTTTGGTAATCGTAAAAAATGATTTTGATCGTTATAATGCGGAATTACATTGAGTTTGTAAGAAGGATTTAGCAATTGCAATTGCGAGACAGGAACGTCCAATAAATCAGAAATTTGTTTGAACGACATCTGTTTTTTAATCATTACTGTATCAGTAGCAAAGTGCTGTACAATGGCTTTGTTTGGTTTAATTCCGTGCTCGTTATGGTATTCATACAAGTACATTGTAGCTAAGAAAGCAGGAACATAGCCTTGAGTTTCTTTTGGAAGATGATTTTTAATACTCCAAAAATTTTGTTGTCCGCCAGATCTTCTGATGGCTTTTGAAACATTTCCCGGGCCTGAATTATAAGATGCTAAAACCAGTTCCCAGTCACCAAAAATGCTAAACATATTTGACATGTATTGAGCAGCAGCAGCAGTAGCTTTTAGAGGATCACTGCGTTCGTCAACATAAGAATCTATTTTTAGATTGTATTGTTTTCCAGTGTGATACATAAACTGCCAAATTCCGGTTGCACCCATTTTAGAAACCGCTTTTGGATTTAATGCCGATTCTACGATGGCTAAGTATTTTATTTCCAAAGGAACATTTTGTTTGGCAAAAGTTTCTTCAAACATTGGGAAATAATATTCTGAAATTGCCATCAAACGTTCAAAAGATCTTTTTCTGTTTTTTAGAAACGACTTGATGATGTTTTCCAGTCCCTGATTGTATTGAATGTTAAAAGGTGATTTAGCATTCATGGCTTCCAATCTGGATTTTAACAACTCAGTAGGTAACTCGTAATCTACTTTCTCATCCGTATTGATATTGACAATATCCTTAGTGATGTCATTGTACAAATCTAAATCAGTCAATTCTTTTGTCCACAAGCTGTCCACGCAACTTGCTATTTCATCATTAACAAAGCTGTTTTTTATAGAATCAAGATAAGATACCTTAGATTCTATTACAGCAGTTCCCTTGCTTTCGGCAACTTCTTGCGAAAACAAGGGAACTGTTAATAATAGAAAAAATGATATTGTTATTTTTTTTATATTCATATTTTTTATTTGTCAACTTGCTTAATTTTAAATGATTACAAAATCATTTATGCAAACTTAATAGGTTACAACTAAAAAAATCAATAAATATTGTTAAAATTATCACATTTAGTTTAAAATTGCTGCAATTCCAGGTAAAGTTCTTCCTTCAAGCATCTCTAACATAGCTCCTCCACCTGTAGAAACGTAGCTCATTTTGTCTTCAAAGCCAAATTGTTTTACCGCTGCAACTGAATCTCCACCACCTACAAGAGAGAAAGTTCCGTTAGCTGTAGCTGCTGCAATTTGATTTCCTAAAGCGATAGTTCCTTTAGCAAAAGTTTCCATTTCAAAAACACCTAATGGACCATTCCAAAGAATTGTTTTTGAATCCATAATAACTTTTTCGAAGTTGGCTAATGATTGTGGGCCAGCATCCATACCTTCCCAGCCATCAGGAATATTAGTTACATCAACCACTTGTGTATTAGCGTCATTAGAGAATTTGTCTCCTGCAATAACATCAACCGGAATGTGAATTTGAACTCCTTTTTCTTTAGCTAATCTTAAAATTTCAAGAGCTAATTCTTGTTTGTCGTCTTCGCAAATAGAATTTCCAATTTTTCCTCCTTGAGCTTTAACAAAAGTAAAAGTCATTCCACCACCAATAATCATGTGATCTACTTTGTCAAGAATGTTTTCGATAACTGTAATTTTAGAGGATACTTTAGATCCTCCAAGAATAGCAGTTACAGGTTTTTCGCTATCTTTTAATACTTTATTGATGCTTTCAATTTCTTTAGCTAACAAAGAACCAAAGCATTTAGCTGTTGGGAAAAATTGAGCTATAATTGTAGTTGAAGCGTGTGCTCTGTGAGCAGTTCCAAAAGCGTCGTTTACATAAATGTCTCCTAATGAAGCCAATTCTTTAGCGAAAGCAACATCTCCGGCTTCTTCTTCAGCGTGGAAACGTAAATTTTCTAATAATAAAACTTCACCGGCTTTTAAATCATTCGAAGCTTGTTTTGCAACTTCACCTACACAGTTTGAAGCAAATTTTACAGGAACTCCAAGAATGTCAGTTGCTGTTTTTAAGATATGTTTTAATGAATATTTTTCTTCAGCTCCTTTTGGGCGACCTAAGTGTGACATTAAAATTACGCTTCCGCCATCGGCAAGAATTTTGTCAATAGTAGGTTTTGCAGCTTCGATACGAGTGGTATCAGTAACATTAAAATTTTCGTCCAATGGCACGTTAAAATCAACGCGTATGATTGCTTTTTTATTAGCGAAGTTAAAATCGTTTAAAGTCTTCATTAGGTATTGTTTTTAGTTTATTTTTTTGAAAGTGAAACAAATATAGAACTTTTCTATTAGTATTAAATTTGAAAATTTCAAAAAAATCAATTTTTAGCAACGAAAACGATGTAAACTCACAAATAATTTTATTTATGTCCTTTAATTTAAAAAATTGCCTATAAAAGTTAAATTTTGTCGGCTTTTTGAAATCGAATAAACAATTACTTATTGTTCTTTTAAATAGCAAACCGACAGATGAGCCTGAGCAGCAATCATAAAAGTTTCAAATTCATTACTGTCATCAGTGTTTTTGGAAAGCAGGAAGTGGTTGTCAATCATTCCTAAATAAGTAAGCAAAGGCGAGTAAAAAGTAATGCCTATTTTATGCTTGGAAATATCAGTAATGTCGGTATTTATAATGTCTAATTGGTAATTTATAAAGGGGAAAAAGTTTTTTCCCAAGGTATCGGTTAGGCGGTAGCAATTTCCTTTTAACTGTTGGACATAATTATTGGCAGCGATGCCCACAAGATAATGCAGTTGTGAAGCCTTTTCATTCTCGGCCAGTAATTCCCTGAAAGTCTTTTTCGGATTTTCTTTCGAATTAAATTGTTGGTGTTGCAATAAATATTCCTTATAAGTGTCTTCAAAAACATATTTGTCCCAGGTTAGAGTAGCACTTTGTTCAATTTCAAAGCGATAGGCTAATCTTATTTTTGATTTATAGTTCATGCTAATGGTATTTCGATGAGTAGCAACATGGCGTTTTCTGATAAAGATTCCCATTCTAAATCTTCTGTTTCTTTTAAACTTAAAGCATCACCGCTTTCAAGAAGTCTGTTTTCAAATTCGAATGCGCCGTTGATTATGTAAACAAAAATTCCGTTTTCTTTGTTTTGGAGTTGGTAATGTACTTCTTTCCTTCCGTCAAATTGAGCTATAAAAGCATTGGCAGTATTGTTTTTGAATAAAGAAATGAGTTTGTTTTTTTCTTTGAAATCAAATTCAAGTGATTTGTTTTCAAGGCTTGGCTCATTGGTTTTAAAACCAATTTGTAAAAAGCTCATGTTTTCATCAAATGGATTTGATACTTCAAATGAAGTTTCTTTATTGGAAACAATTTGTTCGATTTTTTCTGTTGCAATTAGTTTATTCTGATATTCAATTCCACCATAGAGAGGTAAAATATAGTATAAACAATCGGCTTGGGCTAACATTGTTGATTTTTGATGTGGCGCAAGTATCTGATAATTAAAAAGAAATAAAGAACCCAAATCTTTTGTTTTTTCTTGATAATTTTCGATACTTAATGTTGACCAACAATTGTAGCCCTTAGTTTGCCGTTGCTTTCTTGCTGTTGCCAGATACATTTGTGCCGGATGTTGCTTTATCATAATTTGAGGAATCAAATTAGCCCGCTACGTTTATGGTATGTGTTAATACAAATCCCGCAGCAACACTTCCGGTTACGGTAGATAACTCACTGCTTACTCCATCTGAAAAAACATTGTCACTAGCGTTATAAGTGTATCCGCTCATGCCCTTGGTATATCCATTTGCTGTTGAAGCGTTAACCAGAACTACGGCACTGCCGGAACCTTCAGGAAAGGCAATTTGGGTAACCAATAAAGAAGTTCCTGCCGAATTGTAAATGTGTACGTGAATGTGTGTGGCTCTTCCGCTGTACCAGCCCGGGAAAATAGACGTAAAACTAACCAGTCCGTTAGTATTAGTGGTTTGTCTTCCTCTTAGAAAATGAACAGCAGTAAAATCAGCCGATTGCATTCCGGTTCCTCCGTATTCTGAATAATAACCGTCTTTGTCACAATGCCAAATATCAACGATTGCACCAGCTAAGGCAGCACAACTGGCATTTTTATTTTGGATTGTGATGTTTATCGTTAATGGAACGCCTGTTCTATCGCTGGTAATATCTGATTTTACTAATGATGAAGGACTTTTAGTGGGGAATGGTCCTGCTGTTTCAGATGGAGTAACGCTACAAGTTGATGAACCCGTAGAACTTCCGGTATCAGTAGCCTGGGTGTTGTCGGTTGTGCTTGAATCGGTAGATGAATCGTCGTCACCGCAAGAACTTAATATTGGTATAGCCAAAGATCCTAATCCTACTAAACCTAATCCTCTTAAAAAATCTTTTCTTTCCATAACTACATACAATTTATAAGGTTATGGTATAAAAGTATTTAAACGGCGGTTAGCGATGAAAAATATGAGGTGTTTGGAGGTATTTATGCGGTAAAGGAATTAGTTTATGATGCTAGTTTGTAATATTTTAACAATTATTTTTGGTTTAATAATTCAAAAAAAGCAGTTTCATAACTGGCACTTACCGGGATTTCTTCTTCGTTGATGTAAATGATTTTGTTGCGGACTTTGTCAATTTTAGAAATGGGAACAATAAAGGAGCGATGCACTCTGATAAATTCCGTTTGAGGGAGTTTTTCCAAAATGGCTTTCAAAGTCATTCGGGCAACGATTGTTTTTTGATTCTGGATGTGGATTTTTAGATAATCATCCAATCCTTCGATAAATAAAATATCCGAAAAGAGAATTTTTATCAGGCTGTAATCGGCGCGAATAAAAAGATATTGTTGTTCGGGATCCTGATTTTGTAATTTCCATTGCGAATGTGCTTTTTCTACTGCCTGTTGAAATCTTGAAAAGCTAAAAGGTTTCAGGATATAATCGGTGGCGCTTAATGTAAAACCTTCAACAGCATATTCTGAATAAGCGGTGGTGAAAATGACCATCGTTTTGTGTGGAAGTTTTTTGTAAAAATCAATCCCTGAAATCGATGGCATATTGATGTCCAAAAAGAGTAAATCAACGGGGTATTTCTTTAAATATTTAAAAGCATCATCTGATTTGGTGAATGTTTTTTCTAATTCGACCACATCAAGTTGATTGCAAAAACTTTGCAAAACCTCTAATGCCAATGGCTCATCATCTAATGCAATTGCTTTTAACATGCTACTTTAATTTTTAGTGTAACATTATAGGTTTCGGGATTGTCATCAATTGTCAAATCATGGGTGTCAGGATACAAATGGGTCAGTCTTTCTATGGTGTTTTGTAATCCAATGCCGCTTTCGGATGGACTGGATTTTACTTTGTTATTGGAAACAAATAAAATCAAATTTTCTTGTTCAATGTTAATGTGAATCTTGATTTCGGAATCCTGATTGGGATTAACACCGTGTTTAAAGGCGTTTTCGATAAAAGAAATTAAGATGAGTGGCGTAATGCATTTTCCGTATTGATTTCCTTCAACTTTGTAATTAATGTTTACCGTATTACCCAAACGTGTTTTTTGAAGTTCAACAAAATTATTGATGTAATTGATTTCTTTGTCTAAGGAAATCACATCATCATTAGCATTGGTGATAATGTACCGCATCAATTCGGATAATTGCACCACGGCATCGGCTGTTTTGTCTGATTTTTTTATAGCTAAAGCATAAATGCTGTTTAAGGTGTTAAACAAAAAATGCGGATTGATTTGGGCTTTCAGGAAAGACAATTCCGATTGCATTTTTTCTTTTTCAACTTTTCGCAATTGATTATTGATAGCAAATAGTAAACTGGAAATCACACCAATTAAATACACTAAAATAGTATGACTGTATTGGGTAGGAGGGCCTCCTCTTTTGTCAAAGTTGGGCGGAAAGGAATGAGGCATTTTGTTGTGAAGCGGCATTCTTTTTCCAAAGTCCAAAAAATTGCGTTCGGGATGGTCAAAATAAGTCGAAATCCAAAGAAAGAATAATAAAAACACAACGATAATTCCAAAATAGGAAACCATTTTATGGGAAAAATAGAATTTGGGAATTAAATAGTAATAATTAAAATAAAAGAAAAGCAGTAAAAGAAAATAGATTAAAAAATAAATTCTGTCGTGACCATTATGGGATAAATTGGGTAAATTAAAAACACTCCCTGTTGATGTGAAAGCATAAGGCAACAGCATAAAAGTGATGCATACTAAGATGTGCCAGGCATAAAAGGGAATCTTTTTTTTCATTAGAATAGAGTTAGCTAACTCAAATTTAGACTTCTTGTTATAAAAAGTCTAATTATTGAGGTAGAAATCATTTTTGTTGCGGTATTCACCCGGTGTAAGGCTCACTATTTGTTTGAACATTTTAGAAAAGTGAGGTAAATTAGAAAAACCCGTGTCTAAGGCAATTTCCAGAAAACTCTTGTTTGTGGTTGCAATAAGGTATTGTGCTCTTTCTATCTTTTTTTCGTGAATGTAATTTAGAGGTCGCTGTCCGGTATGGATCAGAAATTGTTTCGAAAAATAATCTTGATTTTGATTGACTCTTTGGGCTAATTCGGCAACGGTTAGGTTTTTGTCTAAATGAAGCTGAATGTAACTCATGGTATCCAAAATTTTTGATGGTCTTCCTTGAGGTGTGGTTTGTTTGAAATTTGTAGTGTTTAGAAATCTGGAAAATAATAGTAATAGTGTGCCTTGATTTTCAAATTTTAGATGCGGTTTCATTTTATCATTATGAGAACGGTATTCTTTGTAAAAAGCTTCTTTTTCATAGACTTTTGGGTTGTCAGATCGGTTAATCCCTCTTCCCGGGTTGCTTTTTAGCATCTGTTTGATGAGAATAATGTCGGTTTCAGTAGCGGGTAATTTCATTACATTTCTATTCTGGTTAAATAGCGAAATCCCATCCGGAGATTCCTCAAAAAACTGAATGAAATATTGGCTCAAATATTCTTCACAATTCAAATTGCAAATAGTAAAACTCGGTATAAGATATAAATAACCGGGCTCTAAAATTAATTTATCTGAACTGTTCGATATAGTTCCCATTCCTTCATCAATATAATACAGTCGATAATACGGACTAATTACATTGTTGAAATTCCAATTGTGATTAAGTTTCACGTAGTCAATGTGTAACAGCGAAAACGAATGTTTGAAAGTGCTTTTAGACATAATGGTGTTAAAATAAAAAATAATCGTTTTTGAGTAATAAAAAATCGTTTTTGAATAAAAAAGATATGTTGCGACTAAGTTACATTTGTTTTTGTTTGTATAAAAATTAACGATTAAAAAAACTAATAATCAAATTTATATGTAAAATAGCTGTCGTTAAAAAGCTTGTTGACTTGTTTTTATATAAAAACAGATTGTAAACAGATTTGATAAAATCGGAAATGTATAAATTCTGTCCAAATTATGAAAAGATGCAAAGAAGAAGTGCTTTAAAACTAGCGATATCAACATTCAATCAATAGACCCAATGCGTGTGGCAAATATTAAAAATAAACTTAGATTTTCTGGAAAAGGGAGATTTTAAAGATTATTAAATGGATTCTAAAGTGATAAGAAAACCTAATTGACCTTTATATAATTTGATTGATAATCATAACGAATAGTATTATATTAAATGAAAAAAATGAAGCAAATGAAGCAAATAACAATTCTATTGGTCTTACTTATTCCAACTTTTTCTATTGGACAAATGGTTAAGGGCTATAAAAAACAGAACGATAAAGTAGTTATAACTCTTGACAAAGGAGAACTACATTTGAGTCCTTTAACTGAAAATACCGTAAGAGTTCAGTATGCTTTGGAAATGAAAAGTCAAATTCCTGAATTAGTTTTTATTTCAAAAATTAAGGTTCCTAATTTTAAGATTTCGGAATCTAATTCGCTTATTGAAATTGCTATGTCAAAAATGACTGTGGTAGTAGATAAAAAAACGGGAGTATTGTCATATCGCAATTCACAAGGCAAGGTGTTTCTTAGCGAAAAACCAGAAGGACGTGTTTTTAAACCAAGTTTAGTACAAGGAGAGCCATGTTATATTGTTGAACAAGGTTTTAGTACTTTACCCGAAGAATATATTTATGGAACAGGTCAGTTTCAGGACGGACATTTGGATATTAAAGGATTGCCCAGAAGATTAACTCAGGTAAATACACAAATTGCTATTCCGTTTATTATGTCAAGCAAAGGCTATGGTTTGCTATGGCATAATTACGGACTTACTGATTTTAATCCTGCAGATAGTGTGGTGAATTTAAAGCCAGCAGGTACAAGTGGAGAAGCGGTTACTGTTGCTGTTACTACCACTAATGGAACCCAAAAAGAAACGCGCCAAGATGGTGTTTTTACGGGAAATTTCACGGTTAAAGAAAATGGTGAATATGCTATTTTACTGGATGTTGGTCAAAAAATGGCCAGAAAATGGCAGTTAACAATCGATGGTAAAGAGCTTATTAATTTCAAAAATCATTGGCTTCCGCCTACAACGAGCATATTGGTTAAACTAACAGCTGGTAAACACGACATGGTGGTTACTGGAGAAAAAAACGATCTTCCTGTAGTATATTATCGCAAGGTTATCAATGAAACAGTCTTTAGATCTCCTGTTGCTAATAAGTTGGATTATGTTGTTTTTGCCGGAAATTCAGATGAGGTTATTTCAAGCTATCGCAATTTGACAGGCCAGGCTCCGCTTATGCCAATATGGTCATTAGGATATATTCATTGCCGTGAGCGCTTTATGACTCAAGGTGATTTGCTTGAAAATGCCAAAGCATTCAGAGATAAAAAATTGCCAATGGATTTAATTGTTCAGGATTGGCAATATTGGGGAAAATACGGTTGGAATTCGATGAAATTCGATGAAGATTTGTTTCCAGATCCTGCTGCTATGGTAAAGGAATTACATGGAATGAATATGCGACTAATGCTTTCTGTTTGGTCTAAAATTGATAAAGAAAGTGTACTTGGGAAAGAATTTAACAATAAAAAATACTATATCTCAAATACCGAATGGGTTGATTTTTTTAATCCTGATGCAGCAAATTATTATTGGAAGAATTTTAGTGAAAAGCTCTTAAAAACGTACCAAATTGATGCCTGGTGGCAGGATGCAACTGAACCGGAAAATGATGATTTAGTTGGTAGAAAAATTAATAACGGAACAATTCCGGGAGAGCAAATGCGAAATGTTTACCCGATGTACGTAACAAAAACGGTATATGAAGGTTCGCGCAAAGACGCTCCGGACAAAAGAGTTTTTATTCTTACCCGAAGTGGGTTTTCAGGGCAACAGCGTTATGCATCAGCCGTTTGGACTGGAGATGTAGGTAACGATTGGGAAACCCTAGGCCGACAACTAACAGCTGGATTAAATTGTTCCATAACTGGATTGCCTTGGTGGACTTTTGATGCTGGAGGATTTTTTCGCCCAGGCAAAGGTCAATATACAGATTCCAAATTTCATGAACGTTTTTTACGCTGGTTTCAGTTGGCTACATTCTCACCTCTTCAAAGAGTTCATGGATATCAAACGGATACTGAATTCTGGAGATATGGAGAAAAAGTAGAAGCTGAATCGTTAAAATACTTAAACCTTCGTTATCGTTTACTGCCTTATATTTATTCTCAGGCTGCAGATGTAACCTTCAAAAACGGAACCTTGATGCGTCCGCTGGTAATGGATTTTGCAAATGATATAAATTCACTGAAGCAAAAATACGAGTATATGTTTGGATCAGCTTTTCTTGTTGCACCTGTTGTTTCAGAAGGAGTCGAGAATTGGGATGTTTACTTACCGGAAAATCAATCCGGATGGTTTAACTTTTGGACCGGAAAACAGTTTAAAGGTGGGCAAACAGTACAAACAGCTGCATCTCTTTCGACCATTCCGCTGTATGTGAAATCGGGTTCAATTATTCCAATGGGTGAAAAAATGCAGTACACTAATGAAAAACCTGCTGAAAATCTTGAGATTAGAATTTATACAGGAGCCAATGGAAAGTTTGAGCTTTATGAAGATGAAGGAACAAATTACAACTATGAGAAAGGCGCTTTTTCGATGATACCTTTTGAATGGAATGAAGAAAAACAAACGCTGACAATTGGAAAACGAAAAGGCAAAAGTTTTAATGGATTAATTGAAAACCGGGTTTTTAATATTGTTTGGGTTAACGAGTCAAACGGTATTGGTATCGAAAACGGAAAAACAAATATTTCGGTAAAATACAATGGAAAAAGTATTGCTATTCAAAAAAAATAAAAACATCAAAATAAGATTAATGAAATACATCTATTTAATATTCTGTCTGTTTATTTCAACTGCGTTTACAATAAATGCTCAGGAAATTGTATCACCAAATAAAAAGATTAAGGTAATTGTCTCGAAAAAAGAATCAAATGGAAAGTCCTTTGGTCAGGTGTATTTTAAAATTTTGTTTAAAAAGAAATCGGAATATATTGAAGTAATGCCAAGTTCGCCTTTGGGCATTCTAAGAGACGACCAGCAATTTACTGATAATTTGAAATTGGTTAGTGAATCTAAAGCAAAAGAAGTAAACCAGAAATATGAAATGATTTGTGGTAAACAAAAACTCTGTGATAATTTAGGAACTGAAAAGATTTTCAAATATGTGAATTCGAATAACGAACCGTTGAATATTGTTTTTAGAGTTTATAATGATGGAGTAGCATTTCGTTATGAATTTACTAATAAAAGGGATTCATTAGTGAATGTTATTGATGAAAGTACTACTTATGTTTTTCCATCGGCTACTAATCGTTGGGTGCAACAATATACGGAATCCTATGAAGATTTTTTTCCTTTTTCAGATTCGGGTAAGACCAATAACAAAAAACAAGAATGGGGATTTCCAGCCTTATTCAAAGTAAATAATAATCCTGTTTGGGTATTGATTTCTGAGGCAAATATTTCAGAAAATAACTGTGCTGCAAAATTAAATAATTCGAAAAATCCAAACGAATACAAAGTAAGTTATGCTTCGCCAAGAGACAGTTTTAAGCAAACTGGAGTCAAAACTACCTTGCCTTGGAACTCGCAATGGCATACGTTAATCATTGGTGGATTGTCTGATGTAGTCGAATCTACTTTGATTACTGATGTTAGCGAACCGAATACATTAGAAGAAACGAGTTGGATAAAACCCGGTGCGGTTGCTTGGATTTATTGGGCATATAATCGTGGGTCTAAAGATTATCAAAAAGCTGTGGAATTTACTGATTTAGCTGTCGAAATGAAATGGCCTTATGTGCTCATTGACTGGGAATGGGATGTTATGACCAATGGTGGAAATATAACTGATGCAGTAAATTATGCCAAAAGTAAAGGGATTAAACCTATGATTTGGTATAATTCGGGGACTTCATGGCTTGAGCCAACGCCTAATGACCGCTTGTTAACCTCTGAAAAAAGAGCAGAAGAATTTGCCTGGCTTAATAAAATAGGAATATATGGCATCAAAGTTGATTTTTTTGCCGGAGACCAACAGGATATGATGAAATACTGTATTGATATTTTGAAGGATGCAGCAAAATATAAGATAATGGTCAATTTTCATGGGGCTACAGTGCCGCGTGGCTGGGCGCGTACCTATCCGAATTTGATGACTACCGAAGCTGTTTACGGAGCCGAATGGTATAACAATAAACCCATTCTTACTAATAAAGCTGCTGTACATAATGCAACGCTTCCTTTTACACGCAACGTAATTGGTTCGATGGATTATACTCCGGTAACTTTTACAAATTCGCAACATCCACATATTACTTCTTATGCTCATGAATTAGCTTTGTCAGTAGTTTTTGAGTCTGGTTTTCAGCATTTTGCCGATAGACCGGAAGGGTATAAAAGTTTGCCTCCAGAACCTAAAGAATTTCTAAAGAATGTTCCTGTAAGCTGGGACAATACCAAGCTTGTTGATGGTTATCCGGGAGAAAAAGTTATTATGGCTAGAAGAAAAGGAAATCAATGGTATATAGGCGGAATTAATGGTAAGGACGAATTACAAACATTAAAAATAAATTTTGATTTTCTTGGGACAGGAAATTTTAAATTAAAGCTTATTAAGGATGGAGAAAATGATAAGTCATTTGCTGTTGAAGTTATAAAAATAAAAAAAGGAGATGTTTTAAATGTGGAATGTCTTCCAAGAGGCGGATTTGTAGCTGTTTTAGAAAAATAAATGTAGTAAAATTGAATTTTATGAATGCAAAGAGATTGTGCTATGCCTGCGATTTAGTAGATAGCCCAGAATTAATAGAAATATACAAAAGCTATCATTCTAAAGAAAATGCTTGGCCTGAAATTACTAAAAGCATTAAGGATTCTGGTATTATAGACATGGAAATTTATCTTCTGGCTAACAGATTGTTTATGATTATGGAAGTAGATGAAAGCTATACTCCGGAGCGCAAACAAATGATGGATGCCGCCAATCCAAAAGTTCAGGAATGGGAAGAATTGATGTGGAAATTTCAACAAGCGCCTCCGGGAGCTAAAGAGGGTGAAAAATGGTTGCCGATGGAACAAATATATAAATTGGAATGAATTTATTAATAAATAATTCAAGTTGCTAGTTTGTAAAGCTCAGTTGCAAAATGATTCAAATAATAAATAAAATAAAAAAATGAGAACGAAAATTTTATTCACGCTGTTATCTCTACTTCAGTTTAGTGTTTATGCCCAAGAAAAAAATCCTATGCCCGCTATACCAGCTCCATTAGCTGTGAATAGCGTGCCAATGGGAGATTTGGAAACATTTCCTGAGGTAAAGTTAGAATTACCTATTGCAAAAGGGCCTTTTGAACCCAATTGGGAATCGATAGAAAAAAACTACCCTGGAGAGCCTGCCTGGCTTCGTGATGCGAAGTTTGGAATATGGGTTCATTTTGGACCGCAAGCTGCAGGAGAAAGTGGGGATTGGTATGCGCGTAATCTTTATAAAACTGATAAAGTTGCCTATAAAAATCATATTAAAAAGTATGGACATCCTTCTGAATCAGGATACAAAGAAGTTTTGCGTGATTGGAATCCAACAAAGTTAGATCCGGAGAAACTCACAAAAATTTATCAGGATGCAGGTGCTCGTTTTTTAATGATTCAAGGAGTGCATCATGATAATTACGATATGTGGAATTCTAAATACCAGCCTTGGAATTCAGTAAACATTGGACCAAAAAGAGATTTGATTGGTGAATGGTCAAAAGCCTGTAAATCAGTCGGAATGCGATATGGAGTGACTTTTCATCACGAATACACATGGTGGTGGTGGCAAACAGCATTTGGAAGCGATAAAGAAGGAGCTAAAAAAGGAATTCCTTATGATGGTCATCTTACGCTTGCTGATGGTAAAGGAAAATGGTGGGAAGGATACGATCCGAAAATGCTTTATGGTATCGATTTAAGAGAGTACAAAGGAGTAGAAAAAAATGCCCATACTGATTGGACACCACCACCAGCAGGAATATTTAGTAATCATTTAGGATATGCTAAATGGTATGCCACAAATTGGGCTTTAAGGATGATGGATGTTGTGCAACATTACGACCCTGATTTTATTTATACTGATGGTACCGTTCAAGGACCATTTACAGGAGATGGAACAGGAGCAGGTTTAAAAGCAAATGCCATGCAAAGCGTTATAGCTGATTTTTACAATACTAGTTTACAGCGTCGAGGTGAGGTAAATACTTTTAGCATTGTTAAGTTTCGTCATAACACTAATGGTACAGTAAATACCGAGGAGTTTGGTATTCCTTCGGAGATTAAAAAAGACCAGCCCTGGATTGCGGAAGCTCCCGTAGGAGATTGGTTTTATGCTCCCGACTTTACCTATGATTCAGGTATGATGATTCGCTATATAATTGAAGCTATAGCACGTGATGGAAATGCAGCAATATGTATTTCTTTATTGCCTGACGGTTCAATTAATGATGAGAGTCAAAAGATGTTGAAAGAAGTAGGAAACTGGATGCGAGTTAATGGAGAAGGAGTATATGGAAGTCATGCCTGGGTAATTCCAGCCGAAGGGGAAATGATTAATGGAAAGTTAAAAATGCTTCCTGGAGGAAAATTGGGTAGTAGGCAAGCTGAATTTAAATTTAACGCTCAGGATATCCGATTTACAATTGGTAAAAACAATAAACTGTATGCCTTTTGTATGAATGTACCAGCTCCGAATACTCAAATAAAAATTAAGTCTCTTGGTACAGCTGCAAATAACTATGGCAAGAAAGTTAAAACCGTTAAGTTGTTAGGTTACAAAGGAAAACTAAAATGGAAAGAAACGGCAGATGGATTAATAATAAAATGTCCTAAGAATATGCCATTTGCTACTGCTATTACTTTTGAAATTGAGTAAATAATAGCTCTAATATTGAAAAAGGTAACTGTAAGTAATTATAGTTGCCTTTTTTAGTATATGAGAAGACATAAATTGAGGATTCACCTAATTTTAGTCCCGAAACTTTATAATCTAAAATTTTAGACTTATCCATTTTCTGCTATCTTTGCTTTATGCAATTTTCTGAAATTTTAGGGCAGGAACACATTAAAAACCATCTTAGCAGAAGTGCTGATTTAGGAAGGATTCCGCATGCGCAGTTGTTTGTAGGCCCTGAAGGAAGCGGTACTCTGGCTATGGCAATTGCTTATGCACAATATATTTTGTGTGGCAATCAAAACGGAGAAAACAATGGTGAAAATCATGCCTGCAATGTAAAATTCCAAAAATTATCGCATCCCGATTTGCATTTTGCTTATCCTACCGTTACTACCGATGAGGTAAAGAAAAACCCTAAAAGTATCGATTTTATTGCCGATTGGAGGGAATTTGTAACTCAGAATCCTTACGGTGGATTGTTTGATTGGTACGCGGTTTTAGGTGTGCAAAATAAGCAAGGAGAAATTAGAGTTGATGATGCTCAGGAAATTCTGAAATCACTTTCTTTAAAAGCCTATGAAGGTGGTTATAAAATCATGATTGTTTGGATGGCCGATAAATTGAATATTGCCGCTTCTAACAAACTTTTGAAACTACTCGAAGAACCACCGGAGAAAACTATATTTATTCTGATTTCTGAAAATGAAGAAGATATTCTTCAAACTATCCGTTCACGTTGTCAGGTATTGCATTTTAATGGATTGAGTGAGGCTGTTATTGCCGATGCCTTGGTTTCCCGTGAAGAAATAGATTTAAAATTAGCCACAAAATTAGCCCATCAGGCACAAGGAAATTACAATGCTGCTTTACATTTGTTACGAGATAAAGACGAAGAACATCCGTTTGAACAATGGTTTGTTACCTGGGTTCGTGCTGCTTTTAAGGCCAAAAAAGATGCAGCTGCCATTCAGGATTTAATTCTTTGGAGCGAAAAAATCGCTGCTTTAGGAAGAGAAGCGCAAAAGAAGTTTCTTCAGTTTTGTATGGAAATGTTTCGTCAGGCATTGTTGATTAATTATGAAACACCAGGTTTAGTTTATTTCGAACCAAAAGTCGATAAATTCAAATTAGAAAATTTTGCACCATTTGTAAATGGTAACAATATTCAGGATATATTTAAAGAACTTTCGGATGCGATGTATCATATAGAACGCAACGGAAATGCAAAAATAATTCTAACCGATTTATCAATCAAACTCACACGTTTAATTCACAAAAAATAACGATTATGAATAACCCGGCTTCGCTTTTACTTCTGGTATTTTTCGGAATTACTTTTTTGCAATCCAGTTATGAAAAACTGTTTTATTGGAACGATAATGTGACCTGGTTAAAAGAACATTTTGCTAAAACACGATTAAAAAATCATGTAAAACTAGCGTTGATTAATCTTGTAATCATGGAGCTGATTTCGACTGTTTTGTGTTTTGTGGGTTGCATTGAATTATTAGTAAATAAGGGAAGACTCTTTGGTTATTACGGAGCGTTATTTTCGGCGATTACTTTACTGATGATGCTTTTTGGTCAGCGATTAGCCAAAGATTATGACGGCGCCAGAACTATTGTTATTTATTTTATTCCGGCTGTAATGGCGGTGTATTGGTTGAGTTAAAAATCAATTTCAACTAAATCTGAAATCAAATATCGTAACCCGAGAGCTTGGCTCCAATTGGCGAAGCAATCTTCAATCTAAAATCAGATGACACCAAAACATCCATCGGAATCCTTAACTATTTTGACTGATTTGGTTTTGCCAAGTGAGACCAACCATATCAATAATCTTTTCGGAGGCGAATTGTTAGCCCGGATGGATCGTGCGGCCAGTATTGCGGCGCAGAGACATTCCAGAAATATTTCAGTTACTGCTTCGGTGAATCATGTGGCTTTTACCAAGGCTATTTTGTTGGGAAGTGTGGTAACTATTGAGGCAAAGGTTTCCAGAGCTTTTAAGACTTCGATGGAGGTTTATATTGATGTTTGGGTAGAAGATAGAGAATCGGGTGTGAAAACTAAAGCTAATGAAGCTATTTATACTTTTGTTGCGGTTGACCAAAAAGGAAAACCTGTAGAAGTTGCCCAAATCATTCCTGAAACTGAATTGGAAAAACAGCGTTATGATGCGGCTTTAAGACGCAAACAATTGAGTTTAGTCCTGGCAGGAAAAATGAAACCCGAAGAGGCTACGGAGTTGAAAGCGTTGTTTGTGTAAGCTTTGTTTTTTGATGATAAAATCTTTTTAAACGAAAAAGTTTGCATCAAAAAAAGAAGTATTTTTACAAACACAAAAAAAGATATGTAATAGAAATGAGAAAGAGCAACTGCTTCTGATTAGTTTCTAATCGCTATAGAAACAATATTAACTTAATGAAAGAAAAGCTAAAAGAAAATATGAGTACAGAGAAAGAAGCCAAATTAAAAGCGTTACAGCTTACCCTTGATAAACTGGATAAAACCTACGGAAAAGGGACTGTTATGAAAATGGGCGATAAAGCCATTGAAGAAGTCGAGGTAATTTCTTCGGGATCTTTAGGTGTGGATTTAGCACTGGGAGTAGGTGGTTATCCAAAAGGAAGAATTATTGAGATTTACGGACCGGAATCTTCAGGTAAAACTACTTTAACACTTCACGCTATTGCCGAAGCGCAAAAAGCAGGTGGAATTGCAGCCTTTATTGATGCGGAACACGCATTTGACAGAAATTATGCTGAAAAATTAAATGTAGATATCGAAAACTTAATTATTTCGCAACCTGACAATGGAGAGCAGGCTTTGGAAATTGCTGAAAACTTAATTCGTTCAGGAGCAATTGATATTGTGGTTATTGACTCGGTTGCTGCGTTGACTCCAAAAAGCGAAATTGAAGGCGAGATGGGAGATTCTAAAATGGGTCTTCACGCGCGTTTGATGTCTCAGGCTTTAAGAAAATTAACAGGAACTATTAGTAAAACCAATTGTACGGTTTTCTTTATCAATCAGTTGAGAGAGAAAATCGGGGTGATGTTTGGAAATCCTGAAACTACTACGGGTGGTAATGCGTTGAAATTTTATGCTTCGGTTCGTTTAGATATTCGTCGTTCTTCTCAAATTAAAGACGGGGAAAATGTTATTGGAAACAGAACCAAAGTTAAAATTGTTAAAAATAAAGTAGCTCCACCATTTAAAGTAGCTGAATTTGATATTATGTATGGTGAAGGAGTTTCTAAAACAGGAGAGATTCTGGATTTAGCAGTAGAATTCGAAATTGTAAAAAAATCAGGTTCATGGTTTAGCTATGGAGAAACCAAATTAGGACAAGGTCGTGATGCTGTTAAAACATTAATCAAAGACAATCCTGAATTGGCAGATGAATTAGAAGTAAAAATCAAAGCCAGAATTAAAGAATTAGCAGAGAATTAAAAATTCGTATTGTGTTATAAATCAAAATGCTCGTCAATTTGGCGGGCATTTTTTTATAAGAAAAATTAGAGTCTGATGTGTTTTATAAGCAACCTTTTTATTTTATAAGCATCTTGTAAGTAATTATTAACTTATAAAAATTTATAAAATGAAAAATTTAAAATTGAAAGTAGTTGCATTAGTATTGTTCGTGTCTGCAGGATTTGTTTCCTGTGATAATGATGACACACCATCTGTAGAAACTAAAACTGCTTTTGTGTCAGCCGTAACCGGAGCAACTACTTCAACTGTGAATCAGGAAATCACACTTGAAGTGACTTATGCAGTAGAAAACAATTGTGGTGTTTTTAATAAGTTTATTGAAACTACTGCAGGAAACACCAAAACAATTGAAGTGCAAACTAAATATGAAGGAAGTAATTGTGGGACAACAGCTGCTACTAAAAAAACTTCATACAAGTTTAAAGCTACTGCGGCAGGAACTTATATCCTGAAGTTTAAAAAAACAGCAACAGAGTTTGTAACTCAAACAATAGTTGTGAGTTCGGCTTCATAATTTGATAAAAGAGGTTGTTTCATTAAAAAGTGTGAGACAACCTCTTTTCTTTTTTTAGATTGTAATTTCAAAATAATCAATACTCAAAGATTATATTTCGTTTGTTTTTTATCCTTTTTTGCTTCAAATGAGTTTAGATACAATTTTTTTGAAAAAAATACGTTTTTATAAGCAACCTTTTTCATTTGTTGCTGTCTTTATAAAAGAATCAACGATAGATTATTAATTTATAAAATCAAAAAAATGAAAAAAATAGCCCTGTTTTTAGTCTTAATGACCACATTGTTAAGTTGTAGTTTAGATGAACCGGATAGGTATAATTTTTATGTTTTACCTGTTGAAAGTTATACGATGCCTTCAACCTTCAAAGTAGGAGCATCTCATAAAATTGAGTTAAAGTATCAAAGACCTACAGTTTGTTATAATTACGGAGGAGTGTATTATGTTTATGGTACCGGAGCCGATTCGTTTACCAGAACAATAGGTATTAATGCTAATACAAAAGTTGGCGAAGTTTGTACAGAAGAATTACCTCCATTGTCTGATGCTTCATTTAATTTTGTTCCTCAAGAAACTGGAAACTATAAGTTTAAGTTTTATAAAGGTAAAGGCCCAGATCCAGATGATGCAACTAAAGAGATAGATATCTTTGAAGAGGTAGCAGTTGTCGTTACTCAGTAAATAGTATCTTTCTTAAAACAAAAAAATCACCTAATGAACTGGGTGATTTTTTTGTTTTAAGCGGTTTCAGTTTTTTTTTCGGTTTCAAATTCCAGTAATTGGGTGTAAATAGTAGTTCTGACTGCTTCCCGAATTTCTTTTCTGTCCGATTCGGTTTTTCCAAAAGTCTCTACCTGTTTATGAATTTTTACACGCATAATTCCAGGGCTTCCGGCAAAAAAAGTATAAGGAAAACGTTCTTTGTTGTCTCCAAAACTAATAGGCAAAATAGGAATCTGGTGTTGTATGGCTAATTTGAAGGCACCTTCTTTAAAATGATCTAATAATATCGTTTCGTCATCAGGAACACCACCTTCGGGAAAGATACAAACACTCAATCCGCGCTCAATTCGTTTGTGAGCCTTGGTGAAAACCGCCACTCGGCTTTGTGAGTTTTTCCGATCCACTAAAATGCAGGTTCTTTTGTAGAAAAAACCAAAAATGGGGATTTTAGCCAGTTCTTGTTTTCCCACAAATACAAATGGATTTTTTACAATCGCCAACATTAACATTATATCGGTCATCGAGGTATGATTAGCCACAATCATATAGCTTTTGTTTTTTTCTATCGATTGTTCTTTCTCTATTTTGTAATAAAATCCCATTCCGAAAAGGATGAATTTAGCCCAAATTCGAGCCATTCTAAAGAAATAAGGATAGCCTTTTTCAGAAAGAATAGAAAGTATTAAAAATGGCAACATAATAAAAATTGGTATCGCCATCAAGATGTAAAACCAAATGCGCCAAAGAATCCAGAAAATTGTTTTTATGCTTTTCATATTGTCAAATTTACTTTTTAACCGCAAAGTTTGCAAAGATTTTCGCAAAGTATAATAAGTAAAAAATCTATTTTTAATGAAAATAATTAAATTTGATAGGAATTAACTTTAAATTAGTGGAAGTTTTTTCGAAAAGTAGAAAAGTAGCATGACAGAAAATGATATTTCAAAAATTGTAATCGGTTTAGCGATTGAAGTTCACAAAGCGCTTGGTTCGGGTTTGTTAGAGAATACCTATAAAGAATGTTTGTTTTACAAAATAAATAAAGCCGGACTTTTAGTTGAAAAAGAGAAACCGATGCCTGTGATTTTTGAGGAAGTAAAAATAGACTGTGGATATAGGGTTGATTTACTAGTTGAGAAAAAACTAATAGTTGAACTTAAAAGTGTGGAGTCTTTAAGTGTAATTCATCTTGCTCAAACTTTGACTTATCTAAAATTAGGAAATTATAAACTCGGACTATTAATAAATTTCAATGAGATTCTGTTGAAAAACGGAATCAGAAGAGTTGTAAATAATTTATAAAAGAATGAAACGGCGAACTTTGCGAAAAACTTTGCTTTCTTTGCGGTAAAAATAAAATAGACCTTGTGGATTTTGCGAAAAAACTTTGCGAACTTTGCGGTTAAATAAAATTTCAGCGATACCAATAAATCATAATGGCAAAAATACTTACGGGAGTTCAAAGTACGGGAACTCCACATTTAGGGAACTTACTTGGAGCAATTATTCCAGCAATACAATTATCTAATAATTCAGCAAACGAATCTTTTCTTTTTATTGCCGATTTGCATTCGGTAACCCAAATAAAAAACGGAGAAACTTTAAGAAATAATACATACAGCGTTGCAGCAGCCTGGTTGGCGTTTGGATTAGATGTGAACAAAGTGGTTTTCTACAGACAGTCGGATGTGCCACAAACAGCTGAACTGTCTTGGTATTTGAGCTGTTTTTTTCCGTATCAAAGGCTGACTTTGGCACATTCTTTCAAAGACAAAGCAGATAGATTAGACGATGTAAATGCAGGTTTGTTTTCGTATCCAATGTTGATGGCTGCTGATATTTTGTTGTATGATGCCGAGTTTGTTCCAGTGGGTAAAGACCAGTTGCAACATTTAGAAATGACACGTGATGTGGCTTCTCGTTTTAATCACCAAATGGGAGAAACGTTTGTGCTTCCGGAACCCAAAATTCAGGACGACAGTATGTTGATTCCGGGAACCAATGGCGGAAAAATGAGTAAATCAGCTAATAATATCATTAATATTTTTCTGGAAGACAAAGCCTTGCGCAAACAGGTAATGAGCATTGAAACCGATAGTACACCACTGGAAGCTCCTAAAAATCCGGATACTTGTAATGCCTTTGCAATTTATTCTTTATTGGCCAATGAAGAGCAAATTGCAATTATGAGAGCCAATTATTTAGGTGGCAATTATGGTTATGGTCACGCCAAACAAGCTTTGTTTGAGTTAATCTGTGAAACCTTCAAAACTGAAAGAGAGAAATACCACTATTACATCAACAATTTAGAAGAAGTAGATGCTTTGTTGAAAATAGGTGCTGAAAAAGCTTCGGCTATTGCTAATGGTGTTTTGGCTAGAGTGAGAGAAAAGTTAGGATTTGGGATAAAGTAATTTTGTAAAAGAATAGACCGCAGATTCGTAGATTTTAAATAATCTGCGAATCTGCGGTTTTCAATTTTATATCGCTTCAAAAAGTTTTCCCGGCAATGGTCTAATAACTCCTTTAAGTTCCATGTTTAATAATAAAGCCGAGATTCTGTAAATAGGAAACTCACATTCCAAAGCAATAATGTCCATTAATTCTTTTCCTGTTTTTAAGAGGTAATCGTATATTTTTTGTTCGTCGCTATCTAAAGTAACGAACAATTGTTTTTGAACCGCTTTAGGTTCTTCTTTAATGTCCCAATTGAGCATATAAATTAAATCGGCGGCGCTGGTGAGCATGTTGGCTTTTTGGGTTTTGATGAGGTTGTTGCAGCCTATGCTGTATTTGTCAGTCGTGCGACCGGGAACGGCAAAAACATCACGGTTGTAATCATTGGCCATATTAGCGGTAATTAATGAACCTCCTCTCTCTGCTGATTCGATAACTATGGTAGCTTCGGCAATACCTGCTACAATCCGATTTCTTTTTACAAAATTTTCTTTATCCGGATTAGTCGAACTCCAAAACTCGGTCATAAAACCGCCGTTGGTTTCCATCTTAGCCATGTATTTCTTGTGGTTTTTAGGGTAGATTTGGTTTAGACCATGAGCCAGTACACCAATGGTTTGTAAATTGTTTTCCACAGCCAGTTGATGCGCAACAATATCAACACCATATGCAAATCCGCTAACAATTACAGGGTCAAGTGGTGTCAAATCTTCAATTAGTTTTTTACAAAATTCCATTCCGTAAGAAGTGATTTGACGTGTTCCCACAATGCTGATTATTTTTCTGTTTTTCAAATCGATGTTACCTGCTGTAAACAGTAATACCGGAGCATCAACGCAATGTTTGAGTCTGTCGGGATAATTCTCGTCTTGAAAATAGGATACGTTAATGTTGTTGTTCTGAATGAATTCCAATTCTTTATTGGCTTTGTCAAATACACTTTGATCTTTCAGGTTTTTAAGTAGTATGCTGCCTACACCGTCAATTGCGGCGAGCTGGCTGCTTTTTGTTTTAAAAACAGCTTCGGCCGAACCACAATGGCCAATTAATTTCTTTGCCATGATGTCGCCTATGCCTTCTACTCTTTGCAAAGCCAATACGTAAAATAAATCCGATGTTGTCATGCTAAATATTTGAGACTGAAATGTATAAATTTTCGGTCAGATTGTTAATAAAAATTGTGAATAAAATTTTGATAACTATTTTCATTGTATAACTTTGTCTGTATGAATATAGAACACTACATAGGCCAACTTTTATATCGTTATCAATGCGTTACCGTTCCTGGTTTCGGTGCTTTTTTGACTGAAATTCAATCGGCTCAATGGGTTGAAAGTGCGAATTCTTTTTTTCCTCCTAAAAAACTGATTTCTTTTAATACCAACATTAAAAACAATGATGGTTTATTAGCCAATCATATTGCCAGAGCTGAAAAAACATCTTATGAATATGCTATTAGTGCTATTCAATACGAAGTTTTGAATTGGAAGAAAGAATTGGAAAAAAACAGAATCTTAACAATTAAAAATATAGGTAGTTTTTCATTGAACGCTACTGATAATTTGATTTTCACACCTTCTGATCAAAAGAATTATTTGACTGCTTCTTTTGGTTTGGGTTCTTTTATTGCTCCGGTTGTTAAAAGAGAATTTTTCGAAGAAAAAGAAGAAGTTATCGAAGAAACTCCTGTTATTTCTTTGGTTACCGAAGAAAGAAACGGTCGTTCTTACTTGAAATATGCGGCTATATTTATTCTGGGGTTAGGTTTGGCTGGAAGTGCAGCTTATTCGGTTTACCAAAACGAAATTGTTTCTGAAAGAGTTCTGGTTGAAAAAGCCGTGCAAAAGCAAGTAGAAAGCAAAATCCAAGAGGCTACATTTTTTATTAAAAGTCCAATGGCTCCTGTGACGCTTTCGGTAAAATCAGATAAAGAAGAAGTTAAAGAGGAAAAATTGCCTTACCATGTGGTGGCTGGCGCTTTTAGAGATGAGAGTAATGCGGAGCAGGTTTTGAAAAAGTTAACCAAAATGGGTTATAAAGCCAGAAGACTAGAGGTTAACAAACACGGTCTTTATCCGGTGCTTTACGGAAGTTTTGCTACTTATGCCGAAGCTCAAAAAGTTAAAAATGAAGTTCGGGAATCAGAAAATCCAGAAGCCTGGTTGCTGATTGAATCACTATAATTTCAAAGCCTTTCTTAACGGAAAGGCTTTTTTTTACACAAAGAAATGCCTCATAGTTTGTCATTCCGACGAAGGAGGAATCTCATCATGTTAGTCAGATTATGTGATTTCTCCCTCTGGTCGAAATGACAAGATTGTTAGAATCGTTTTTACTATTTTCTTTTCTTCTGTTGTTGAATCTGGAATTTTCTTGGACTGATTCCGTTGCGTTGTGAAAAAGTAGAGGTGAAATGTTGTAATGACGAAAACCCACAGACAAAAGCAATTTCAGACATGTTGCTGTTTTTTTCGTTTTGAATTAACTGGATCGCTTTTTCCAGTTTTAAACTAATGATAAAACTGTTGGGTGGAAATCCGGTTAGTTTTTTTACTTCATAAGTAAATTTGGTTTTTCCCATGCTAAACACAGCAGCCAAATCTTCAATGTGCCATTTCTTTATTAAATCACTTTGAAGCAATTGCGTTAGTTTTTCAATAAAGCTGTCGTCTTCCTGATTTTTCTGAATTTTATTCGAAAGTTGTCGGTGTAAATCAATAAAAAGATTCTCCAGAATATTTTGGACTTTTATCTCAAAACCTTCTTCCTGAAAGGCTAATTCGTTTCGGAGTTCGTCAAAATATTTTTTAAAATTCTTTGCTTTTTCGAGTACGGCATTGTTGGCATCGCCTATCATTTCTCCCAGATTTTGTTGGAAACTTTTAGATAATTTACTCCAATTGCCTAGGTCTAAAGCTGTGTTTTTTGAAAATTCAAAAGGTTTGATGATAATCCAATTGATTTGGCCAATGTCCATGATTCCTGAAATACTGCCGTTTTCGTGCCAGGGTGCGGTAACAGATAAATTTTCGGGGAATAATTCAATTTCCTTGCCTTCAATTACCCAATCGTATTTCCCGCTGTTGACATAATGAATCTCAATTCCGTCATTAAGATGCGGTCGCATGGTGTCGTCAATACGGACTTTGGAAAATTTCATACTACCAAACTGACTGATAAAAGGGAGTTTTTTTAAGGGACCCGGATTGTTTTCGTGCCACCAAACGCCATAATTACCATGTTCGTCTTTTTCTTTCAAGGTTTTTGGTAATAAAAAAGAATTCATAAATTATTTTGTATTAAATTGGTATAAAGATAATTATTAAATTTATTTATTAGAATATTGTCTGCTTTTATAGAATCGACCGTTGTTTAAAAATATGATTTTTTTTGTATTAAAATAGGTAACTTGCCCAGCCCAATTAATTTATTATCAAGTACATTAGAGTCGACAGACTTTTTTTTTACTTTTAAAATGATAACGTTTACATTTTTTGTTTTCGAAAACAGTATGGTATTAAAATTGAGGAGAATCAGAATTCTATTTATAATTTAAAATATATTTTATGTTTCTAAAAAACCGACATCCTTTATTGAGCTTTTTGTTTCTGTTTTTTACTGTGTTTTCAATGCAGGCTGCCGATATTTGGGTTGCGACAAACGGTAATGATGCCAATGAAGGTACAAAAGCAAGTCCCTTAGCAACCGTGCACATGGCACTGAGAAAAGCCAGGGAATTGCGTAGGCTTAAAGATGCTTCGGTAAAAGGAGGAATTCATATTATCATAAAAGACGGGACTTATTATTTTGATGAACCATTGTTTGTAAGACCAGAAGATTCTGGAACAGCTGATAGTCCAACAACTATTGAAGCAGATGCCAATGCAAAACCGATATTTAACGGAGGAATTGAAATTAAGAATTGGAAAAAAACCACTACTTCCATCAACGGATTAAAAAAAGGAACAGTGTGGGTTGCTGATGCTCCGGAAATAGCGGGTGAATTAATCAATTACCGCCAACTTTGGGTAAATGATGTAAAAGCGGTGCGAGCTAAAAGTACGGCTGGAACTACCATGGAAAGGATTTTGTCTTGGGACAAGGAAACCGAAACTTGCTGGATTCCTTTCAAAGACAAGTCAATTAAGTTTGAGCCAGGAATGGAAATGTTCATCGTGCAATGGTGGGCAATTGCCAATTTACGTATCAAAAATATCGAAGTTAAAAAAGATAGTGCCCGACTTTCATTCGAAAAACCAGAAAGCCGCGTGCAAAGCGAGCATCCCTGGCCAGCGCCTTGGATTTCGAAAAATAACGGAAACTCAGCATTCTTTTTAAACAACGGTCTGTCAATGCTGAATGAAGCTGGCGAATGGTATTTGGATAGAAAAAACAGAAAGATTTATTACATTCCAAGAGCAGGAGAAAATATGGCTTCCGCCAAAGTAACGGTTCCGGTTTTAGAGAATTTGATACAAATAAAAGGGACTATTGATTCGCCAGTACACGACGTGAAATTCAAAGGAATTTCTTTTCAGTACAGCAATTGGCTTCGTCCTTCTCAGCAAGGTCACGTTCCGTTGCAGGCAGGAATGTATTTATTAGATGCTTACAAATTGAAAACTCCAGGAACGCCGAATCAGGCTTCTTTAGAAAATCAGGCTTGGGTGGGAAGACCAAGAGCAGCTGTAGAAGTGAATTTTGCTAATAACACGATTTTCGAATCTTGTAGTTTTGAGCATTTGTCTTCTACAGGATTGGATTTGCACAAAGGAACAAATAACAACAAAGTACAAGGAAATCTTTTTAAAGACATAGGTGGAAACGGAATTAATTTGGGCGTTTTCTCTGAGGAAGCTTTCGAAGCGCATTTACCATTACAAGTAAAAGACGATAGAGAAGTTTGTTCGAATGAATTAATTGCTGATAATTTGATTACTAATGTTGCCAATGAAGATTGGGGATGTTTAGGAATTGCAGCTGGTTTTGTGAAGAATTTGACTATTGAACATAACGAAATTTCTGATGTAGCTTACAGCGGAATTTCGATGGGTTGGGGTTGGACACACACCGAAAACGTGATGCGAAACAATAAAATTTTGGCGAATAAAATTCATCATTATGCGAAACATTTGCATGATGTTGCTGGAATTTACACGCTTTCATCACAGCCAGACAGTCGAATAGAAGAAAATTACATTGATAAAGTGTACAACAGTCCGTATGCTCACGATCCATTTTTATGGCTGTATTTGTATACTGATGAAGGAAGTCAGGGCTTTACGATTAAAAACAACTGGATTCCGATTCAGAAAATATTAAAAAACAACAATGGTCCGAAAGGGAATATTTGGCAGGATAACAACCAGTTTGTGAGCAATTCGGTTAAGGAAAATTCGGGTATCCGTGCGCCATTTGCTAATTTGAAAAAAGAAGTAGTTGTTGATGAGGCTTGGGGATTACAAGAAATGCCAAAATCGGTAGCGATTGAATTAATCGGGAAGAATTTTGATATCGAAAAAATCAAATCGACGATAAAAGGTTTCCGAATTGTAGGCGAGGAATTGTACCAATGGGAAAATCATCTGGTGATTTATGGCTTGATGAATCAGCCAGAAAGAACAAAAAGAAAACTGGCTTTGGCTTTTCCAGCATTGGAAATCAAAATATATGAAAACCCAATTTATGATTTTCAGAATTTAGAAAGATGCAAGGATTCCAAGCCGGCATCTGAATGGGAAAATATTGTATTGACTGCCAATTTAGTAGCCGATGAAAAAATGCAAAAAGAGTATGTGGATTATCACACAACTCAGTTTGAAAAATGGCCGGAAATTGCTAAAGGTTTCTGTAATGCCGATTTCCAACAATTGCAGGTTTTCAAAAACGGAAGACAATTAATGTTAGTAATCAGTATTCCAAAAGGAGAAAGTTTGGATAAATTAAATCCAAAAACTACCGAAAATAATCCTCGTGTTGACGAATGGAATGCCATAATGAAAAAATACCAAACAGGTATTGAAGATGCAAAACAAGGAGAAACCTGGATTTTTCTGAAAAACATAAAATAAAAATCAAGCCACGAATTCACGAATGACATCAATAATTTTAGCTTACAATCTCACGAATTTCTATTAAGATTAGTGGAATAGTAACGACAAAGATTAAAAAAGAAATAATTAGTGAATTCGTGGCAAAAACAATTTAAATACGAATAAATGTTAAAAATAGCCATTTTAGGTCTTGGAGAAGGACGTAGTACCATGTCAGCCGCTATAGAAAGCAGTAAAGTAGAACTGGTAAAAGTATGTGATAGAAATGAAGAATTGTGCAAGCAAAGAGCCAAAGAATTTGATTTTCATTCGTATACCACTAATTATGATGATTTATTAAAAGACGAAGCTATTGATATCATTGCGATTTATACGCCGGATCATTTGCATGCTGAACATGTAAAACAAGCCTTGTTGCATGGAAAACACGTAGTTTGTACCAAACCTTTTATTGATGATCTTTCGGATGCGAAGGAATTGTTGGAATTGAGTGAAAAAACAGGAAAGAAAGTGTTCATAGGCCAGAGTTCCCGTTTTTTTGAACCGGCTAAAAGACAAAGAAAAGATTTCGAAGAAGGAGTTATTGGAGATTTAATTACAATAGAATCACATTATCATGCGGATCACCGTTGGTTTTTGAAAAAAGAATGGTCTTTATTGCAATCATTCAAATGGTTGTACGGAGGATTGAGTCATCCTGTGGATTTTATCCGTTGGTATTTGCCTAATATCGAAGAAGTAATGGGTTATGGAATGATCAGCAGCAACGGAAAAACAGCAGGTTTGAAAAATGAAGATACAATGCACTTTATTTTCAAAGCGACTGATGGAAGAATTGCCAGAGTAAGTGGAGTCTATACTTCGCCAACGCAGCCAACCAAAAGAGATAGCGGAATGAGTGTTATTCTAAGAGGTACCGAAGGAGCAAGTCAGGCAGATTATCATGAATTGCGTTATTCAGTTACCGATAAAGAAGGTGAAGAAAAAATCATTCACTGGGGTGATGCGACTTTAAAATACTATTTCCGTTTTGAAGGACAAAGCCATCATGGTGGTGAGTACCAAAACTATTTAGAATATTTTGCAGATAGTATTGAGCAGGGTTTTACTGCTTATCCGGATATGAAAGAAGGAATAGGAACCGTAGCTTTATTGCAGGCAATGGACAAAACATTACAAACCGGAATGCCAGTAAAAATTGCTGATGTTTTAAAAGAATATAACCTATGAATAATACCATCTACGATAAATTAACTGCTTTAGACTTTATAATAGTTGCTGCTTATTTAGTGATATTATTGGTTATTGGATACATTGTTAGTGTCAAACAAAGCAAGAAGAATGAAACGCTTTTTATGGCGGGAAATTCGTTGAATTGGTACAATATTGGATTCAATATGTGGGGAACTAATGTTGGGCCATCTTCATTATTAGCTTTTGCCAGTATTGGATATACCACTGGAATTGTAGCAGGAAATTTCGAATGGTATGCCTTTGTTTTTTTACTGCTTTTGGCTATCGTTTTTGCGCCAAAATACATTGCCAGTAAAGTAAGTACAATGCCCGAATATATGGGAAAACGCTATGGTGATAGTACGCAGACCATTTTAGCCTGGTACGCCATGGTGAAAATTTTAGTAAGTTGGTTGTCTTTGGGATTGTTTAGTGGAGGTGTTTTAGTACGTCAGATTTTAGGGATTCCGATGTGGCAAAGTGTGACGGTTTTAGTGATTTTTTCTGGAATTTTTACCTATGCTGGAGGATTGAAAGCCATTGCCAAAGTGAATGTTTTTCAGATGATTTTGTTAATTGTTGTATCGCTTACCTTATCCTATTTAGGTTTACAAAAAGTAGGCGGAATCGAAGCATTAATTGCAAAAACGCCATCAAATTTTTGGAATTTAGTGCGTCCTGCAGATGATGCTCATTATCCCTGGCCTGCTATTTTATTAGGTTATCCTGTGGCTGCAGTAGCTTTCTTTTGTACGGATCAATCGATGGTACAAAGTGTATTGGGAGCCAAAAACTTAGAGCAAGGACAATTAGGAGTTAATTTTATAGGTTGGCTAAAAGTGATGGCATTGCCATTATTTATTTTACCAGGGATTTTGTGTGCCGTTTTATATCCAGAATTAGGAAGCAATTCTGACTTGGCTTACATGACTATGGTTACCAATTTATTCCCAAGCGGAATGAACGGTTTGGTTATTTGTGTAATGATTGCTGTATTAGTAGCCACAATTGGTTCTTCATTGAATGCGTTGAGTACGGTTTTTACCAATGACATTTATGTTAAGAAAATGAATCCTGCGGCAACTATCAAGGATCAAATTAAAGTTGGTCGTATCACCATTGGAGCAGGATGTATTTTTGCTATTTTAATTGCTGTGGCGATTGATAATATAAAAGGACAAAATTTATTCAATATTTTTCAGGCAGTTTTGGGCTTTTTGGCGCCATCTTTATCGGTTGTGTTTTTATTGAGTATTTTTTGGAAACGTACCACAAAGAGAGCCGTAAACTGGACACTTTCATGGGGTTCAGCTTTTAGTTTGTTTGTTGGGGTTTTGTATTTATGGATTTTTCCAGCTGATATTTACACAGCCTGGCCTCACTTTTTATTAATTTCTTTTTACATTTTTGTCGTTTTAATGGTGACAGCCATTGTCATTTCATTAGTGGATAAAAATCCCGAAACTAATTTCGAAATCGAGTCAGAAGTTCCTAAAACCAGTAAAAAAGTCAAATTGTTGTTTGGTTTATTAGGAGTAACAATTGTCGTTTTATATCTCATTTTTAATTTCAATTAATATGAACCTATTTTCTTCTTTACGCCAAAGTTTTAAAACGATTGTTTGTGTTGTTGCGGTATTCTTTTTGTCAGAAGCGGCTTCGGCTCAAACCTGGATCTGGTATCCGGGAGATTTCGAAGTTTGGTTAAGTAATAAAATGCAAGTAAGACGTACAGAACGCGAAGCAGTATTTCCACCGCTTTGGCAATATTACAGTCCGTATGCCTTGGTAACTTTTCAGACAGAAGTAGATATTCCTGCCCCAGACGATGTAAAAATCTATTCGGAAGGACCTTTTCAGTTACTTTTAGATGGCGTTCAAATTTATGGACAGCCAAAATCAATAAAAGTTCCTGCCGGGAAGCACAAAATTTCCTTTAAAGTATATAATCAGGAAGTGTTGCCGGCTATTTATATTGCTGGTAAGTATGTAAAATCAGATGCATCCTGGAAGGTGACTAATGAAGATAAACTTTGGATTGATGAAAATGGGAAAGCACAACAATCAGGAACACCATGGGTGCCTGTGGGGACCTGGAATTTTGATTTGCCAGAGAGTAAACCTTCAGAGTTTAAACTCACAACTACCCCTTGGAGTGCTAAGAAAACAGAAAAAATTGGAGCAGGTGAGTTGGTAGATTTTGGTAAAGAAACTTTTGGTTATATTAAAATTCACGGTTTAAAAGGAAAAGGTAAACTAGCATTGTATTATGGTGAATCTCGCGAAGAAGCACTGGATACAGCCAAATGTGAAACATTAGATCATTTATCTTTTGATGGAAACCAGCCCGAAACCTACACACATGATGGGTCAAAAGCTTTCCGATATGTTCAGGTACAAGCTGATCCAACGGTAAAGTACGATTCGATTTCGATGCTTTACGAATATTTGCCATTAGATTATCGTGGTGCATTCAAATCTTCTGACCAACAATTGAATAAAATTTGGGATGTATCGGCTTATACCATGCATTTAACGTCCCGCGAATTTTTTATAGACGGAATTAAACGTGATCGTTGGGTTTGGTCTGGCGATGCTTATCAAAGTTATTTGATGAATTATTATCTATTCTTTGATTCGCCTTCTGTAGAAAGAACTATGTTGGCGCTTCGTGGTAAAGAACCTGTAACGGCTCATGTAAATATCATAATGGATTATTCGCTGTATTGGTTTGTGGGCGTTTACGATTACTATTTGCACACGGGTGATACAAAATTTATCCAAACTTTTTATCCAAGAATGAAATCGTTGATGGAATTCTGCTTAGAAAGAAGAAACAAAAACGGATTTCTGGAGCCATTAGAAGGCGATTGGGTTTTTATTGATTGGGCAAACGGATTACCAAAAACCGGCGAGGTTAGTTTTGAGCAAATGCTTTTAGCAAGAAGTTTAGAAGCTATGGCAGTTAGTGCTGAAATTGCAGGTCAAAAGGATGACCAAAAACAGTATAAAAAACTAGCAGATGATTTAAAAACAAAATTATTTGATGTGTTTTGGGACAAGAAACAAAACGTGATGAAGCACCAGCGTATAGATGGTAAAATACAGGATATTGTAACCAGATACGCTAATATGTTTGGTATTTTCTTTAATTATTTTAATGAAGAACAAAAACAAAGTGTAAAAAATAAGGTGTTGCTGAATAAAGATGTTCTTCAAATCACAACACCATACATGCGTTTTTACGAGTTGGAAGCCTTGTGTGCTATGGGCGAACAGAATTACGTTTTAAAAGAAATGAAAGATTATTGGGGCGGAATGTTAAAAGAAGGCGCAACATCTTTCTGGGAAGAATACAATCCAAGTAAAAAAGGAACAGAACATTTAACGATGTATGGTCGTCCTTATGGAAAAAGCCTTTGCCATGCCTGGGGAGCAAGTCCGATTTATCTATTAGGAAAATATTATTTAGGTGTAAAACCAACAGCTCCGGGTTATAACGAATATGAAATCAAACCGAATTTAGGCGGATTGCAATGGATGGAAGGAAAAGTGCCAACACCAAAAGGTGAAGTGGCATTGTATGTAAGCAAATCAGAAATCAAAGTAAAAGCGGCTGAAGGCGAAGGAAAACTGATTATTGAAAGTAAGAGCAAGCCAAAAACCAATTCGGGAACGATTACAGAATTGGCTAAAAACAAATATCAATTGACGGTAAAACCGAATGTAGAGTACAAAATAAGTTATAAAGCAATTTAGTCATTGCGAGGAACGAAGCAATCACACTAGTTGCTCACATTTTTAAATAAAAGTTAGAATCAATGTTTTCAAAAAGCACAAAATATAATTTCAAATTAGACACAGCTTTTTTAATGCTGTGTTTAGTGTTTTTTCAATTTTCAGTAAAAGCACAAAACCCACCTTGGCAGGCTGCTTCTTTTGAAGTTGTTAATTCGAATTACAAGACATTCAAAACAACACAATACGCACACGTATTTTCAGGAAGCAAACACAATATTGTCAAACTTGCTCCGGAATTGCAAGGATTAACAGGAGTAGAACTCCCTTTGGATCAATACAAAAATGGAACGAATGCACCTTTGAAACTGAAATTCAAAGAGAATGTACAATTGCTTGTTGGTGTTTTTCAGGAAAAAGACAACAAAGATTATTTACAGCTATCGGCGGCTGATAATGCTAAATTAGTTCTTGAAAATGGAGTGACCGTAACAGGTTTGCCAGCAGTAAATGTATATGCGATTTCGTATTCTAAAGGAACACAAACAATTTTACCTAAAGCAAAAGGTTTGTTTGTTGTTTTAGGAGCGGTAAAAAGCAATCAGAATTTAGTTGCACGAAATGCTGAATTTCCAGACGGAAAGCTGTGGAATCCAACGTTCATCGTGGAAGGTTTCTCAGATGAAAAACCATTATTCGAAATTATTGGCGGCGAAAACAAACCCGTAATTGATGAAGGTTTTCTGGGAACCGAAGGAATTCAAGGTGGTTTTGAAGGTGGTCGTGTGGTAAAAGTAGGCGATACTTATCACATGTTCCCAACGGAAAGAGCAGGAGAAGTGGGTGTCGAAATGTACTATGATCGTGTAAAAACTAAAATCGGACATTGGACGAGTAAAGATGCGATTCATTGGAAACGCCAATCAACTATTTACCAAGCCAGCGGAACATATGCGCTAACGGAAGATGATAACCCGATGAACGATCGTCGTGGAGCAATTTGGTCTTACATGCCAGTTTTTAACGAAAAAGCAAACAAATGGTACGGCTATTATTTGGCATATACCGTTCACAAAGAAATCCAACCGAATCACTCTTTTGGAAGAATTTGGAGATGCGAATCTACTGTAGAAGGTATCAACGGAATAGGCGGTCCTTATAAAGATATAGGGATTATTATGGAGCCAGGATTGGATTCTCAACCTTGGGAAGGACGTCAGGGAGTAGCTTCGTTCTTTCCATATCAGGTAGGTGAAAAATGGTTTGGTTTTTACAGCGGAGCTTATCCTTTCGAATCTTGGGCTGATTATCCTAAAAATTCAGGAAAAGGCTGGTTTGTTGCTTTGGCAGAATCCAATAGTTTAGAAGGTCCCTGGACAAGATTAAATAAAGGTTTGGAACCCATAAAATCGATACATCCTGTTTTTGTTGAAAATCCCATTGTGAGTCAACTTCCAAATGGTTTGTACATTGCTATTTTTGACGGAGGACCAGACGGTTGGGGACATCATTTGCCAAATATGATGGGTTACTCATTGTCTAAAGATGGAGTGAATTGGTCGGAAGCACATTATTGGCCTATAGAAACTAAGGTTGCTAAATGGTGGGATATTATGAGAACGCCATTGTGTTTGATTCCTGAAGGAAACGATGTATATACGATTGTGTATAATGCTATCGATTTGAAAAAAAGATTTCATCCTACCGGAATGGTCAAAGTAAAATTGAATAGAGAGGTTATGGATGCCCGATTGAAGGAATTGGAAAAATAGGCCACGGATTACACGGATGAAACAGATTGGTACAGATTTTAAATTAATAATGAATCTGTAATAATCTTTTAATCTGTGGAAAGAAAAAAGAAAAAGAAATCCGCATAGATCGGTTAAATCCGTATAATCTGTGGGCTATTGAAGTAAATTAACATTAGAAATGAAGAACACAATTAAATATTTTGCACTAGTAATTTCAGCTTTGCTGATTGCAAGTTGTGCAACCACCAAATACAAGAAAAGAGAAATTACCGACAGCGTTATGAATGAAATTTATAACGAGGTAAAAACACCTTATAAATACGGTTTGGTGATGGTGCCAGCGGATAACTCATACAAAATGGATTGTCCTTCGGTTTTCCGAAAAGACAACAAATGGTTTATGACTTATTTGATTTATGATGGAAGAGGATACGAAACCTGGTTGGCTGAAAGTGACGATCTATTGCATTGGAAACATTTAGGAAAAGTAATGTCTTTTTCAAAAGATGAAACTCATTGGGATGTCAATCAAAAAGCAGGTTATATTGCATTACAAGACCCAACTTGGGGTGGAAGCTACAAATGGAATAAATTCGATGGTAAATACTGGATGAGTTATTTTGGTGGAAATACAACCGGATATGAAGCAGGTGTTTTGTCAATCGGAATGGCTTATACGAAACAATCTCCAACAAAAGCACACGAATTTGAACGTTTACCGAAACCTGTTTTAACGCCAAAAGATAAAGATGCAAGTTTTTGGGATAACAGTACGATGTACAAAAATTCGGTTATTGAAGACAAAGAACGCATTACCGGAAACAAATTTATCATGTATTACAATGCCCGTGGCGATAGTTTGAATCCGGCAAAAGGAGCTGAACGTATTGGTATGGCAGTTTCTAATGATATGAAAACCTGGAAACGTTATGGTAAAAAAGCTTTGCTAAATCACCATAGAGGAATTACAGGCGATGCCTATATTCAGCGTGTTAACGATACCTGGGTGATGTTTTATTTTGGAGCTTTTTGGACTGGCTGGGATCAAGGTGCATTCAATCGTTTTGCTGTTTCGAATGATTTAGTAAACTGGAAAGAATGGAAAGGTGATAATTTGATTGAATCTTCAGAACCGTATGATAATATGTTTGCCCACAAATCATTTGTAGTAAAGCACGACGGAGTGGTATATCATTTTTATTGTGCGGTAAACAAAGCAGAGCAAAGAGGAATTGCTGTTGCAACCTCTAAAGATTTAGGTAAGAGTGAAACTAATTTTGTGGCTCCTCCGGAAAAGAAAAAAAAGAATTAGTTTAGTTATCTATTAATTCAAAAAAATCTGCTCCCGATAGCTATCGGGACTGCGTGAAAAAAAATATGAAAAAAATTAAGATTATAGCATTTACACTTTTGGCTTCAGTGGCTGCCAATGCGCAATTGGTAACCGGTGAACCTGCCGGAATTCCAAGAGTCCCACAAAAATTCATTGATAATCCTTGGGAAAATCCAATGGTTACGAGTATTAATCGGGAACCGGCCAGAGCAACAGCCTATTCGTATGCAACAGTAGCCGATGCTTTGGAAGGGAATAGAGCCAAAAGCAGAATCAAAATATTGAATGGAGATTGGGATTTTAAATTTGCCAAAAACCTTCAGGAAGCGCCACAGGATTTCTATAAAAATGAAGTGAAAGGCTGGGATAAAATCGAAGTGCCTTCGAATTGGGAAATGAAAGGTTACGGACAGGCTATTTATAAAAGTGCGGTGTACTCTTTTCGACCAGTAAATCCACCATTCGTACCACAAGATGATAATCCGGTAGGCTCGTACCAACGTAGTTTTACAGTTCCTGAAAATTGGAACGGAATGACGGTTTCACTTCATTTTGGTGGAGTAAGTTCGGCTTTTCAGGTATGGGTCAATGGTGATTTTGTGGGGTATGGAGAAGACAGTTGTAACTCATCCGAATTTAATATTACTCCTTATTTAAAAAAAGGAGGGAATATTTTATCCGTACGTGTGTTGCGTTACAGTGACGGCTCTTATTTGGAAGACCAGGACCACTGGCGTTTAAGCGGAATTCAACGTGAAGTCTATATCATGGCAGAGCCAAAATTGCGTATTGCCGATTTCTTTTACCAAACCAAATTAGACAAAAAATACCAAGATGCAGTTTTCCAATTGCGTCCGCGTTTAGACAATTTTACGGGTGATACCATCAAGAATCACACTTTTGAAGTGCAGTTGTATGATGCACAAAACAAACCACTATTTGAAAAAGCCTTAGTTCGAAAAGCTTCCGAAATTATTGGTGAAGTTTCCCCACGTTTGGATAAAGTACGTTTTGGATTTTTTCAGGAAACGATTAAAAATCCTTTAAAATGGAGTGCCGAAAAGCCTAATTTATACACCTTAGTCATGACGCTTAAAAATTCTGATGGAAGTATTAGCGAAGTGAAAAGTTGTAAGTTGGGTTTTCGTTCTATCGAATTTTCGAAAGAGAATGGAAAAATGCTTATCAATGGCAAGGAAACTTATGTGTACGGTGTAAATCATCACGGACATCATCCGGCTCGTGGGGAAGCAGTCAATCATCAGGATTTAGAAGAGGATGTGAAAGTAATGAAGAAATTCAATTTCAATTTTGTGCGTACCAGTCATTTTCCAGAAGATCCTTATTTCTATGAATTATGTGACAAATATGGTTTGATGGTAATGGACGAAGCCAATCTGGAAACCCATGGTTTAGGCGGACATTTGAGTAATGACCAGCAATGGACAGCGGCTTATTTAGAGCGTATGACCCGAATGGTGCATCGTGATAAAAACCATCCAAGTATTGTGATGTGGAGTTTAGGTAACGAAGCTGGAAAAGGGCCTAATCACGCCGCTATGGCGGGCTGGACACACGATTATGATATTACAAGACCAGTGCATTACGAACCGGCGCAAGGTAATCCTCGATTAGACGGTTACATCGATCCGTTAGATCCACGTTATCCAAAAACGGTAGATCATTCGCACCGTTATGAGAACCCGCAGGACGAACCTTATGTAGATATAGTGAGTCGTTTTTATCCAGGTGTTTTTACGCCAAAATTCTTAGTAGATCAAAAGAAAGATACACGTCCGATTTTGTTTGTAGAATATTCGCATTCTATGGGGAATTCGACAGGGAATTTAAAAGAATTGTGGGATGAATTCCGTTCGACTCCAAGAGTTATCGGTGGTTGTATCTGGGATTTAAAAGACCAGGGTTTATGGAGAAAAGATGCTAAAACCGGTAGAGAATATTTAGGTTATGGTGGTGATTTTGGTGAGAAAAAACACGATGGAAATTTCAATATCAATGGATTGATAGCTGCTGATGGAAGACCAAAAGCTGCAATGTATGAGAACAAATGGATTTATCAACCCGCAACTTCAACTTTAAGTCAGGATTTTAAATTAAAGATTCATAATCGTCAGGTTGTTCAAAATTTAATTGATTTTATTCCTGTTTTGAAAGTTTTAGAAGATGGGAATGTTGTCAAACAAGTGGTTTTAAAACCAATGGATATTGAGGCTGGAAGTGATTTGGTTTTGGATGTGAAAAAATACCTTCCTAAGTTTAATAAAGATGCGGAGTATTTCTTGAATATCGAATTTCAGCTAGCCAAAGACGAGTTTTGGGCATCAAAAGGATACTCAGTTTCAACAGATCAATTTTTGTTGCAAAAAGGTCAGGATGTTGAATTAACTTCGAAAGGAACTGCAAAACTTGCTGAATCAACTTCGAATTATAAAGTTTCCGGAACTGATTTTGAAATTACAATCGATAAATCTAATGGAGCATTAACTTCTTATGTGTTTAAAAAAGAGGAACAGATTTTAGCACCTTTGTTGCCAAATTTTACGCGTCCTTTAACCGATAATGATCGTAAAGGTTGGAAACCAAATAAATTGTTGAAGCAATGGTACAATGCGGTTCCAAAATTGAAAAAAATGAGTTCAGAAACAGTTGGCAGCCAAATCAAAATCAGTAGTGATTACGAAATTGTAAAAGATTCTGCTTCGGTACGTGTGAATTATTTGGTACAGGGAAAAGGTATTATTCAGGTAGATTACCAATTAAAAATTGAAAAACCGTTGCCAAATATTCCAAAAGTAGGAATGCAAATGGGCGTTCCAAATAATTTTAACCAAATTTCGTGGTACGGAAAAGGGGAATTGGAAAATTATTGTGACCGTAGTTTCGGATTTACCGTTGGTCGTTATTCATTAGCTATCGAGAAATTCATTGAACCTTATCAGAAGCCACAAGAAAATGCGAATCGTATGGAAGTACGTTGGATGGCTTTATCTGCTGCAAATCAAAATAAAGGATTATTGGTTTTACATAAAGATCAATTGTTGCAAATGAGTGTCTGGCCGTTTACGCAGGAAAATATGAATGCTGCGAAACGTACTTATGAATTGGAAAATCCGGGATTTGTGACATTAAATATCGATTTGTTGCAAATGGGTGTGGGCGGAAATGACAGTTGGTCGCCGGTGGCTGCTCCTATGGAAAAATACCAAATTAAAGCACAAGATTATAATTATAGTTTCTATTTAATTCCATTTAACGAAAGTAAAAACGGTTTAGAAACTAGTTTAAAAAAACTTAAGTATTAGTGGTGTCATTGCGAGGAACGAAGCAATCTCATAACGAGAGCAAAAAATGAGATGACGCCCGTTCCTCGTAATAACAAAACAAATGAATAAATAATAGCAACAATGTTTCAAAAAACACACCTCTTTTTTATTTTACTCTTTGTAGGAATGCTTTCCGCACAGGAAATTCATAAGAAAGAAAACATTTCATTTCAGCCAACAATTGAATCCTCAAAAACTTGGGTGTATTGGTATTGGATGAAATCGGCGTATTCTAAAGTGGGTATCACAGCCGACTTAGAAGCGATGAAACAAGCTGGAATTGCAGGTGCTTATTTGATGACAATAAAAGGACCAAGTACTCCGCCATTAATCGACCCGCCAGTTTTACAATTGAGTCCTGAATTTTGGGATATGGTAAAATGGGCTTTTATTGAAGCAGATCGTTTGGGTTTAAAATTGGCTTTTCACGCTGCCGATGGTTTTGCCGTTGCTGGAGGTCCATGGATTACACCCGAGATGTCGATGCAAAAAGTAGTTTGGTCAACAACAGAATTTGTTGGAGGAAAAAAATTGACGACCAAATTAGCAGTTCCTGAGCATTACAAAGACTACTATAAAGACATTGCCACTTTTGCTATTCCAATAAAAGAAAATACAATCAATTCGCAGGAAATAGCACCTAAGGTTACAACTTCTAATAATACTGATGCTTCCTTTTTGGCTGATGTAAAAAAAGATGAGAATTTTAGATTGGGTGAAAAAGGATGGATTCAGTACGAATTTGAAAAACCATTTACATGTAAATCAATTGTAATTGAAACCAAAGGCAGAGATTTTCAGGCGCAACGCCTAATTGTGGAAGTGAGTGATGATGGTGTTCATTTTAAGTTTCACGAAAGAATGATTGCACCGCGTCACGGTTGGCAGGATATGGATGTGCATCATACACATACCATAAAACCCGTAACGGCTAAATATTTCCGATTCGTTTATGATGTTACTGGAACTGAGCCCGGCGCGGAAGATTTGGATTTCGCCAAATGGAGACAGAACAATTTGAAAGTGAGTAAAATTAAGCTTTCGAACCAATCTTTAATCGATAATTACGAAGGAAAATCAGGAGCGGTTTGGCGATTGAGTCCAACAACAACTGCGGAACAAATTCCAAATTCCGATTCGTTTAAAAAATCTTCGATCATCAATATTTCAAAATTTGTTGATGCTGACGGCAATTTAAGTTGGAAAGCACCCAAAGGAAAATGGAAAATTATCCGAATGGGACATACATCTACAGGACATGAAAACGCTACCGGTGGTGCAGGAAAAGGTTTGGAAGTAGATAAATTCAATCCTGAACTGATTCGTTTTCAACTGGATCATTGGTTTGGCGAAGCCATTCGTACTGCCGGTCCCGAATTAGCTTCAAGAGTATTGGAAATTTTACATTTGGATAGCTGGGAATGTGGAAGCCAAAACTGGTCTTCAGTTTTTCAGGCAGAATTTCAAAAACGTCGCGGTTATGATATTGTGGATTATTTACCTGTAATGGCTGGAATTTCTATCGAAAATGTAACCACTTCTGAGAAGGTTTTATACGATGTTCGAAAAACAATAGCTGAATTAGTTGCGGATAATTTTTATGGAACGCTGGCTGATATCGCTAAAAAAGCGAATGTGAAGTTTAGTTCCGAGAATGTGGCGCCAACAATGATGAGTGATGCTTTGTTGCATTTTAAATATGTGGATTATCCAAGTGGGGAATTTTGGTTAAAAAGCCCTACGCACGACAAACCTTTCGATATGCTGGATGCTATTTCGGGTGGACATATTTATGGAAAAGACATTATTCAGGCAGAAGCTTTTACTGCTTTACGAATGGACTGGGATGAACATCCGGGAAATTTAAAAACATTGGCCGATAGAAATTATGCTTTAGGAATCAACCGTTTTTTCTATCACGTTTTTGTACACAATCCTTGGACAGACAGAAAACCGGGGATGACTTTAGACGATATTGGAACTTTTTTTCAAAGAGACCAAACTTGGTGGAAACCAGGAAAAGTCTGGTTTGATTATTGTCAAAGAGTACAATTCCAATTGCAAAAAGGAAAACCAGTGGTGGATTTAGCCGTTTTTATTGGCGAGGATTTACCATCACGTTCGCTAGTTCCAGATCGTTTGTTTCCTTTTATTCCAAATGTTTTTGGACAAGAAAGAGTAACAAGTGAAAAAATACGATTGGAAAATGAAGGGCAGCCGACAACAAAAATGCCGAAAGAAGTTACTTTTTCAAAAAACAATACTGATTTGTCCCAATGGATAAATCCAATGAATGGATACCAATACGATTCTTTTAATACCGATGTTTTACTGAACAGAGCGAAGGTTGAAAATTCGAAAGTGACTTTTGGCGGCGGAATTGAATACGGAGCTTTATTGTTTCCGGGAAGTAGAAGAATGGCGCCAAATAAGATTATTTCTTTGGCTGCAGCCGAAAAAATACTGCAATTAGTAAAAGAAGGAGCTACGGTATTTATTGATGAAAAACCGATGGATACACCTAGTTTTCAATCGGATTTAGAGGCTAAAAAATGGCAGGCTGTTGTTGACGAATTATGGACAAAAGGAAAAGAAACGAATAAAAATAATCAAGGTTCTACTTCATGGAAGCTAGCAAAAGGAACAGTTATTGTGCTTCCGTTTTTAGATACTGATTTTGCAAAAATAGGAATAGAGGCAGATGTTTTGTTTTCGGATGCTAAAAATAATGACAGAAGTTCGATTGCCTGGACACACCGAAAAAATGGTGACGAAGAAATTTATTTTCTTTCGAATCAAATTCAAGAAAAAAGACAACTGGAAGTTTCATTTCGAATTGCTGGAAAAGTTCCAGTTTGGTACAATCCGGTGACTGATAAAAGTTCGGAATTAGCCAATTGGAAAATTGATAATGGAAGAACCATTGTTTCGCTAACTTTAGACGCAAATGAGTCAGGTTTTGTAATTTTTAAAGAAGAAACTAAAAATACTTTGGCGAAAGGAAATCAAAATAGTGCCAATTTTGAAACCGTGCAAACTTTAGATGAAAATTGGGAATTGCAATTTGATGCTGAATTTAAAGGTCCAAAAGAGGTGGTGAAAATCAACAAGCTTTTTGATTGGAGTAGTTCAACTAATGAACAAATTAAATATTATTCAGGAACAGCGGTTTATAAAAAAGATTTTGTTTGGAAAGGAAAAAACCCTGATAAAATCTGGATTGATTTGGGTAACATTGCAAATATGGCCGAAGTAATTGTTAATGGAAAAGATTGTGGTACGATTTGGACGTTTCCTTATAAAACAGACATTTCACAAGCATTGAAAAAAGGAAAAAATACGATTATTATAAAGCTTACAAATACCTGGGCGAATCGATTAATTGGTGATCAAAAATTACCAGAAAAAGAGCGATTAACCTGGACAACGGCTCCGTATCGATTAGTAGAATCAGAGAATTTATTGAAAGCGGGATTGCTGGGACCAGTGACATTAGAAATTGAAAAATAAGTTTTTTTACCATTAAGATATTTAGAGTATTAAGCTAAATGAAACTTAACTTCTTAATGGTGAAAGTTTAATAGAATTAAAATGAAATTTTAATGATGAAGAATTTAATAAACGGTTTTGTTGCGATTGTATGTTTGATAGGTAGCTTCCAGATGAATGCAGCTATCAAACTACCGGCTTTGTTTTCGGATAATATGATGTTGCAACAGCAAAGTAATGCGCCAATTTGGGGCTGGGCAGATAAAAATCAAACGATAAAAATCCAAACTTCATGGGATGCTAAAACTTATGAAGTGAAAGCCGATAAATCAGGAAAATGGAAAATAGCTTTGCAAACTCCTGCAGCAGGCGGACCTTATGAAATTTCGGTTTCGGATGGTGCAGAAACAAAATCGATTAAAAATATTTTAATTGGAGAAGTTTGGTTGTGTTCTGGTCAATCGAATATGGAAATGCCGTTGAAAGGATTTCCGGGACAACCAGTGTTGAAAGGAAACGAGGCGGTGGTTCATTCGAAAAATAATAAAATCCGTTTTATTACTATTCCAAGAGCTACAGTTTTGACTCCAAACGAGGATTTTGTGGGACAATGGAATGTTGCCAGTGCTCAAACTACAGGAGATTTTAGCGCTACAGCTTGGTATTTTGGTTCACTTTTACAGGAAGTTTTAGATGTTCCTGTGGGTTTAATTCACGTTTCCTATGGTGGTTCGAGTATGGAAGCCTGGATGAATCAGGAAATGTTGAAGGATTTTAAAGAAGCAAAGATTCCAACCAAGAAAGAAGATATTGCTAAAGATCCTAATCGTGTGGCAACAACTTTGTTTAACGGAATGTTATCGCCTGTAATTGGTTATGGAATTAAAGGTTGTATTTGGTACCAAGGCGAATCGAATTATGAGCGTGCCGGGCAATATAAAGATTTGATGAAAAAGATGGTGAGCAGTTGGAGAGGGCTTTGGCAACAAGGCGATTTTCCTTTTTACTATTGCCAAATCGCTCCGTTTAATTATGCACAGTTTCATCCAAAAGACAATAAAGAAGAATACAATTCGGCTTATTTGCGTGAGGCACAGCTGAAAGCTTCAACAGAAATTCCGAATGCTGGAATGGTGGTATTGATGGATATTGGCGAAGAAAATAATATTCATCCCGCTGATAAAGAAGCGGGCGGAAGCCGATTAGGGTATTTGGCTTTGAACAAAACTTATGGATTGACTGGTTTTGAGTTTGAAAGCCCCGTATTTAAGGCATTGGAAATTAAAGGAAGTATCGTGACAGTTGCTTTTGATAATGCTCCAAACGGAATTACTTCTTATGGAAAAGAAGTAATCGGTTTCGAAATTGCAGGAGAAAACAAGGTTTTTTATCCCGCTAAAGCCGAATTAAGAAGAAAATCCGTTTTGCTTTCTTCGCCACAGGTAGAAAAACCGGTTGCAGTTCGTTACTTATTTAAAGATGTTGCAAAAGCGCAAATTTTTAGTAACGGAGGTTTGCCTGTTTCATCTTTCAGGACTGATAATTGGTAGGGTTTTGTCATTGCGAGGAACGAAGCAATCACATAACGTGAATAACTACTTGTGATTGCTTCGTTCCTCGCAATGACTAATAAATAAAATAATAATTTTGAAAAATAAAATATTCCTATTTCTTCTTTTAGTAACGCTTTGTACCAAGGCGCAAATTTCCACGCTTGATAATTACAATCAGGTTTGGAAAACCCAGAGTAACAATTCATCTGAATCCATGTCTTTGGGTGGAGGTGATATTGGTGCGAATGTGTGGGTAGAAAAAGGCGATTTGTATTTCTATTTTTCTCGTTCTGGTACTTTTGATGAGCACAATACATTACTGAAATTAGGAAGAGTAAAAGTAAGTTTGAGTCCTAATCCTTTTAAGGATAATGAAGGTTTTAAGCAGGAATTGCAATTGAAAGGTGGCTATATAACTGTTTCTCAAAACGGAACTTCAGTGAAACTTTGGGTTGATGTTTTCAATCCTGTGATTCATGTTGATGTAAATAGCAAAGTTCCAACTGAAATGAAAGTAGCTTATGAAAGTTGGCGTTATAAAAACAGAGATTCGAAAGGAAAAGCTAATAATGCCAATTCATACAAATGGGCTCCGCAAGGCGATATTGTAACGTATAAAGATTCGATTTCTTTTGAAGGAAATTCAGTGCAGTTTTACCACAGGAATAGAGCCAATACTGTTTTTGATGTCACGGTGAAGCAACAGAAAATGGAATCGGTAAAAGACCAAATGTTGAATCCTATTGCTAATCTTACTTTTGGCGGACAATTATTTGGAAGCAATTTGAAAGCAAATGGAACTTATAACGGAATCTATCAGGATACGGATTTTAGGGGATTCCAGCTTTCGAGTGTAAAATTAGCCAAAAAACATGAATTCCAAATCCAGTTGCATACTAATCAATCTACTGATGCGACTTTATGGAAAAAGGAATTGCAAAAACAATTTTTGGCTTATAAAAAAGTAGCCAATAAAGCCGAGAAAAATACTATTGCATGGTGGAATAAATTCTGGAATCGTTCCTTTATTTATACACAAAAAGCAAAAAGTGATAAGGATTCGGTCTATCAAATCGGACAAAATTATCAGTTGTTTCGTTACATGCTGGGTTGTAATGCGTATGGAAAATATCCAACCAAATTTAACGGTGGACTTTTTACTGTAGATCCAGTGCATACGAATAAAGAATTGAATTTTACACCTGATTTTAGAAATTGGGGTGGCGGAACGATGACAGCACAAAATCAGCGATTGGTTTATTTTCCGATGGCAAAAAGTGGCGATTTTGATATGATGAAATCCCAATTGGATTATTATTTGAGCTTACAAAAAAATGCCGAATTGCGAAGTGAAGTCTATTGGAAACACGGCGGAGCTTCTTTTACAGAACAATTGGAAAATTTTGGTTTACCCAATCCAGCCGAATACGATTGGAAACGCCCTGCGGATTATGACCCGGGAATGGAATATAATGCCTGGTTAGAATATGAATGGGATACGGTTTTTGAGTTTTGCCAAATGATGTTGCAACAAAAGCAATATGCGAATGAAGATATTCGAAAATACAATCCGTTTATCATGAGTTGTATTCGTTTTTTTGATGAACATTATCTGTATTTAGCAAAAAATAGAGGTAGAAAAACATTGGATGGAAATGGTCATTTGGTTCTTTTTCCAGGTTCAGCTGCCGAAACTTATAAAATGACGAATAATGCAAATAGCACAATTTCGGCTTTAAGAACAATTACGGAACAGTTTTTGTTATTATCGCAAAATGAATTATCAAAAGAGGATTTAGCTTATTTGCAAGGGTTTCAAACCCGGATTCCACCTTTGAATTTCAGGGAATTTGACGGACATAAAACTTTGGCTCCAGCCAAAACTTGGGAAAGAATCAATAATTCTGAAGTGCCGCAATTGTATCCGGTTTATCCTTGGGGAATTTACGGTATTGGAAAAAGTGATTTGCAAACCGCGTTGAATACCTGGAAATACGATACGGATGCATTGAAATTTAGAAGTCATGTTGGTTGGAAACAGGATAATATTTTTGCGGCAAGACTTGGTTTGACTGAGGAAGCAGCAAAATACAATTTGTTAAAAATGGCAAATTCTGAGAGACGCTTCCCTGCTTTTTGGGGGCCAGGATTTGATTGGGTTCCGGATCACAACTGGGGTGGTGCAGGAATGATAGGAATGCAGGAAATGCTGTTGCAAACTAACGGAGATGTAATTTATATTTTCCCTGCCTGGCCAGCAGCCTGGGATGTGCATTTTAAATTGCACGCACCAAAAAACACGACCGTTGAAGTAAAAATGGAAAAAGGAAAAGTAACTTTTCTTAATGTTTTTCCAAAAGAGAGAGAAAAAGATATCATAAATCTGTTAGGAAAAAGTCTAACGGAAAAATCAAATTTAAAATAAAACAGCAATGAATATAGTTAAGACGCTTGCCTTTTGCGCAGGAACAATGATAACGTTTACATTTAGTGCTAGTGCGCAAACTCAGAATGTAATTCCGGTTAGTAAATCGGTAAAAGTCGATTTTGATTTGGCACAACGCAGAACTTTGGAAGTAAATGATCCCAATTATATTTCCTGGCCAATTAGCGAAGGAACTCAATTTGAGAAAAGTTTTGGAGACCTAAAAGTGACTATGAAAGGAGCTATTAATTCGAGCTGGCACAAAACAGGAATTCAGGCACCATTTTACGCCCGTTTGGTAAGTGATGGAATTGTTGCTGATAAAAGTGTTGAAATTGTAATTAGTGGATTGTCTAAAGGGCGTCATAGTTTGCTGGTTTTTAGCAATACTTTTGATAGTCCTGAACTGGCTAATTATGCTCCGGTTTCAATCTTTGTGAATGGTGTTTTTTCACAAACTATTCAGCCTACTAATAGGGTAACGGCTACCATTCAGGCTGCTACTTCTTACATTAATTTTAATGCTGAAACCGGAAAAGACGTTGTTATCCGTTTTGAAGCTGATGCAAAAGCAACCGGAAAAATTCAAAAAGTGATTCTTAATGGTTTTGAATTGGATTTACCAAATCTAAAAAAGCAAGCCAATACGCCAACGCCGGCAAATAATGACGGTCATGTGATTTTAGGAAATGATTTTAAGTTGGGATGGAATTCTCCGGAAGGAACTGTTTCTCACGATTTTTATTTTGGAGAAAATGAACAAAAAGTTGCTGAAGCCAATCATAATTCGCCAGAATTCAAAGGAAATTTGAACAAAAATACCGCTACTGTTGATAATGCATCACTTAGTAATTTGAAAAATTATTATTGGAGAGTGGATGAAATTGATGCCAATAAGGAAGTAACCCAAGGAAAAGTTTGGTTTTTTAAACCGGCCCAAATTGCTTTCCCAGGTGCTGAAGGTTACGGACGTTTTGCCATAGGTGGAAGAGGTGGAAAAGTGATTGCGGTAACCAACTTAAATGATAGCGGACCGGGAAGCTTGCGTGATGCTGTTGAGCAGGAAGTAGGACCAAAAACCATTGTTTTTAATGTTTCTGGAAATATCCAATTGAAATCACGTTTAGTTGTAAGTCAGCCATTTGTAACTATTGCCGGGCAAACAGCTCCCGGAAAAGGAATCATGATTAGCAGAGCACCTATTGGGTTGACTGGAAATGATGGGATTATTCGATTTTTGAGAGTTAGAATTGGTGGTGGAACGACTTATGACGGAATGGGATTAACAGGGGCTAATCATAGTATTATTGATCACTGTTCGATTAGCTGGACTATTGACGAATCTTTCAGTTCAAGAGGAGCGCATAACATTAGTTTGCAACGTACTTTGATTTCCGAAGCCTTAAATGTTGCAGGTCACGATAAATATCCAGCCGGAAAAATGCATGGCTATGCAGCCACTATTGGTGGTGATGTAGGTAGTTTTCATCATAATTTATTGGCTCACAATTACGGACGCAATTGGAGTATTGGTGGAGGTTTGAATGGAGATGGTTATTATGGTGGGAAAATTGATATTCGTAATAATGTGGTGTATAATTGGGGTGGACGTGCTACCGATGGAGGAGCTAATCAGGTAAACTTTGTCAATAATTATTACAAACCGGGAGTTGCTACTAAAATATTTGTCGCTTTGAATGCACAGATTGAAGGTGTGGGTAAAGGAAAACAGCAATATTATTTTGATGGTAATGTTATGCCAGGTTATTTTGATGTTAAAAATCAGGAGAAAGGGAGAAAGTTTACCCTGTCTAATAAAGCAATAGTAGATTATGATGTGTTTCTACCGAAACCATTTTTCGAATCGCATGTAAATACACAATCGGCGGAAGCTGCTTATAAAAATGTTTTGTCAGATGTAGGTGCTAATCAACCTGTATTTGATAGTCATGATCAAAGAATTATTAATGAAACACTTAAAGGGACTTATACTTATAAAGGAAGTAAAAGTGGTTTAGGCGGAATGATCGATCACCAGGATGATGCCGGAGGTTGGGAAAATTATCCAAATGAAAGCCGAGATGCTAATTGGGATACCGATCAAGATGGATTGCCAAACTGGTGGGAAGAATCAAAAGGGTTGAACGTAAATTCGATTAAAGGGGATTTCGCTGATGCCAATGAAGGTACAGGAAAAGGTTTTACACAGTTAGAAGATTATTTGAACTGGATGGCACAACCACATTATTTTGTGAATGCTACTGAATCTCTAAAAATAGATGTTGAAAGTTTATTTAAAGGTTTTACAGATAAACCAAAATACACTATTGTAAAAGAAGAAAACGGTTCTGCTTCAATTTCTAAAAAAGAAGTTGTTTTTAAAGCAACTAAAAAAGGTTTTGCCTCTCTTGAAGTTAGGGTTGAAGATGCTGATGGAGATAGTATGAATAGAATAATAAATGTATTTGTAAAATAAATTATACCGCAGATTCGCAGATTTTATTAATTATTAAAATCTGCGAATCTGCGGTAAAAAAATAAACTTTAATCTGGTGCGAAATATTAAAATCATAAAAATGAAAAAGAATATTATTCTATTGTCAGTCGTACTTTTTTCGACTGTGTCATTCGCTCAGAATAAGGGATTGGTTGATAATTCGGCCAGTCCTTATTCTAAATTGAGAAGTGTTGGTTTGCAGGATGTGAATTGGACCAATGGATTTTGGAAAGAGCAACTGAATGTAGCGAATCAGGAAACCTTACCTTTTATGTGGGATTTGTATCATAATGATGAAGTTTCTCACGCCTATGCCAATTTTGAAATAGCTGCTGGAAATAGAAAAGGAACCTTCAAGGGTCCTTCTTTTCATGATGGTGATTTCTATAAAATTTTCGAAGGAATGGCAGCTACTTATGCTGTAACCAAAGACAAAAAATTGGATAAGCAAATGGACGAAGCCATTGCTATGTTTGCGAAAGTACAACGTAAAGATGGTTATTTGCACACCCCTGTTTTAATTGACCAGCGTTGGGGAACTTTGGGTCCTGAAGAAGTAAAAAAACAATTGGGTTTTGAGAAATACAATATGGGGCATTTAATGACAGCTGCCTGTGTACATTATCGTGCCACAGGGAAAACCAGTTTTTTAAATGTAGCCAAAGGAGTTGCCGACTTTTTATATGATTTTTATAAAAAAGCTTCGCCGGAGTTAGCCCGAAATGCCATTTGTCCTTCTCATTATATGGGAATTGTCGAAATGTACCGCACGACAAAGAATCCAAAATACCTGGAACTGGCTAATAATCTAATTGATATTAGAGGAACTACAAATGACGGAACCGATGATAATCAGGATCGAATTCCGTTTAGACAACAAACTACTGCTATGGGACATGCGGTGAGAGCCAATTATTTATACGCTGGTGTTGCCGATTTGTATGCCGAAACTGGAGAAGCTAAATTGTTGGAGAATTTAAAGTCAATTTGGGATGATGTGGCTTTTAGAAAAATGTACATTACCGGAGCTTGTGGAGCTTTGTATGATGGTGTTTCTCCTGATGGAACTTCTTATGATCCAACTGTTGTTCAAAAAATACACCAGGCTTATGGTCGTCCGTACCAATTGCCGAATGCGACAGCGCATACTGAAACCTGTGCCAATATTGGAAACGTATTATGGAACTGGAGAATGTTACAAATTACGGCTGATGCCAAATATGCTGATATTGTGGAATTGGCTCTATATAACAGCGTATTGTCCGGAGTTAATTTAGAGGGAAATAAATTTTGCTATAATAATCCTTTGACTGTAACTGTCGATTTGCCTTTCGAACAAAGATGGAGTAATGAACGTGAAGGATATATTGCCTTGTCTAATTGCTGTGCGCCAAACGTTACCCGAACGCTAGCCGAAGTGGGTAATTATGCTTATAGTTTATCTAATGAAGGATTGTATGTTAATTTATACGGAAGCAATAATTTAAATACAACTTCTCAGGAAGGTGATGCAATTCAATTGCGTCAACAAACCAATTATCCATGGGATGGTGCTATTACAATTACCATTGATAAAGCTCCAAAAGAAGCGTATGCGTTGTTTTTAAGAATTCCGGGCTGGAGTAATGGAACTACTATTTTGGTTAATAATCAAAAGATCGAAGGTAATCCGGTTTCTGGTTCTTATTTAAAAGTGGAACGTAAATGGAAAAAAGGGGATGTAATTAGTTTGAATATTCCAATGCCGGTGGAACTGATGGAAGCCAATCCATTAGTGGAAGAAACTAAAAATCAGGTGGCGGTTAAACGTGGTCCATTAGTTTATTGTTTAGAATCAGATGGGATTTCTAAAACGGCTTCGATAAACAATATTGTGCTGAATACCAATTCTGATTTTAAAATTGAGCCTATTCAAAAGAGCAATAGAAGTCTAATTTCGATAGCGGCACAAGGATTTTTAGACAATAATTCATGGAATAAGAAATTGTATCAGCCTTTAAATCAGGATAAAGAAGAAATTTTCTTACGATTAATTCCGTATTTTTCCTGGGGCAACGGAACGGCTAAAGAAATGAGTGTTTGGTTTTCACATTAAAAGACTTGTTAAAACCACGGAAATATTGCGATAATGAAATTTTAACATAAAAAAAACACGAAAACTTAAAATAAACTTAAAAAAAAATAGATAAAAAAGAGTGGTGTAATAAAATTTTATTACTTTTGATAAATGTAAACGTTTACATTTTACTTGCTTACCTTGTAGTTCAGATAAAATGTTAAGGTGGTTTTAAAAAATGTAAACGTTTACAAATTTTGATTTGCTCTTTAAAAATAGTGAACCATTAAAAAAATAAATAGTATGAAGAGCTTTACTTTCGATTTCTCAGTTACAAATAGAAATAATAAACCAAACTTAAATAATTAATTTTTTAACCAAAAAGAAACACACTTATGAAACAAACATTTAAAATAGTGTTTAGTGTATTACTGTTCAGTATTATGTGTCTGAATGGTTTTGCTCAAAATGCAGCTGAAAGGACTGCTATCACTGGAAAGGTGGTGGACAAAGATGGGCTGGGAGTTATAGGTCTTAATGTTGTCGAAAAAGGAACAAAACACGCTGTTTTGACTGATATTGATGGTAACTATAAAATTCAGGTTCCTAAAGGAGCGGTGTTACAGTTTACTTTTATTGGGATGAAAACCCAGGAAAGAACAGTGGGTACTGCTACAACAATTAATTTAACGATGCAGGAAGATACTTCTACTTTGAACGAGGTAATAGTTGTAGGTTATGGTACTCAGAAAAAATCAAATTTAACAGCTGCTGTGGCAACTATTAATCCGGAAACGGTTCAGGATTTACCTGTATCTAATTTGTCAGAAGCTTTAAGAGGGTTGACTCCGGGGTTATCTGTAAGTAATGCCAATGGTTCTAGCCGTCCAGGAGGAGCTGCTGATATTCAAATTCGTCAAAGTTATGGGTTTTCTAAAGATGGAAACTCTACTATTCCGTTGATTATAATCGATGATATGATTCAGATAGATACGGAAACAGGTAAGCCTTCTCAGGAAGCTTTTAATAGATTAGATCCTTCTGAAATTGAGAGTATTACAATTTTGAAAGACGGTTCGGCTGCAATCTATGGTTCTCGTGCATCACAAGGAGCGATTATTGTGAAAACCAAAAGAGGTAAAGAAGGAAAAGCTAAGTTTACTTATTATTCTCAATTTGCAGTTAATGATGCGATTAGTCATGTGAAAACAATGAATGCTTATGAACATGGAATTTGGAAAAACAGATTCTTAAATTCTAATTTGAATCCAACACCAGCTAATTATTTTTCAGCAGATGAGTTAGAACAAATGAAAGGTTTGAATTATGATTGGTTAAAAGAAGCCTGGAAACCGGCTACCCAACAAAGACATGTTTTGAATGTGAGTGGTGGTACTGATAAGGCAACTTATTTTGCCGGATTAACTTATTTTACTCAAGGGGCTAATTTAGGGGAGCAGGATTACAATAGATGGAATTTCCGTACAGGAACTAATGTTAAAGTAAGTAATAGTTTGGATTTTTCTGCTTCTATTGGTATTAGTACATTGGATGTGCAAAAATCATTTTCAAAAGCTTCGGCAAACTTGAATGATAGTAGTTTTGGTTCTCTTGGTGGTGGAGAGCAAGCTGATTATATGTATTTATTGCACATGCCTAAATATGTTCCTTGGCAAACTACTTATAATGGTAAAGAGTATTGGATGTCACCATTCCCTCGTACCGATCGTAATTTAGGTAGTGCTAATGCAAATACTACTATTGCAGGATGGAACTATTTTGCGACTCAGGAAGTTGGTAAACAAATTGACCAAGAATTCTCATATAATGTGAATTTGAATTTGACCTACAAAGTGCCTTTTATTAAAGGAATGTCGGTTAAAGGAAGTTATGCCAGAAGTCAATCCAGTGCAAATACTGAACAAGTTCAGTTGCCTTATGATTTACTTAGAATTACAAATCATCACTTAGAGGGTAATCATCTTTTAAATCCCAATTCTACTTATGCTAACAATGGTTTACCAGAAACCAACATTCGTGGTTCAAGAGTATATTATAATACTGATTTAAGTAATTTAATTCAGGCAAACATTTTTGCTAATTATGCTAGAACTTTTGGAGATCATGATCTTGATGCTATGGTAGGTATGGAGCGTTCTGATTCAGAGTACAAAAATGTTCGTTTGGCTTATGAGGGAACTGGAAAAGATTATGTAGGTTCTAGCACAACTGCTGGGCCGATAAGTACTAACTCAACGGCTGACAAAGGAGAGGCTGGAACACTTTCTTACTTAGGGCGTTTGAATTATAGTTTTAAGGATAAGTATTTGTTATCGTTGATTTTTAGAAGTGATGCTTCAACTAAGTTTGCGCCTGAAAATTATCGAGCATTCTTTCCTGGAGCTCAGGTGGGTTGGGTAGTGTCTAAGGAAAATTGGTTTGCTGATAATGTATCATGGGTAGATAACCTTAAATTGCGTTATTCCGTAGGTAAAACAGGAAATGATAATCTACAAATGTGGCGTTGGTTGCAATTATGGGAAACTATAGTTGATAAAGGAGCTCAATTTGGAAGTGCAGGGGGTACATTAGGGCCTGGTGTAACTCCTAGGGTTACTCCAAATAGAGATGTAAGATGGGATGCTACTTTGAAACATAACTATGGTGTTGATTTAGCCGTATTAGATAATAGGTTGCAAATTACAGCTGATTATTATTTTGATAAAAAAACAGATATGTTGATTACTTTAGCTACTCAGGCTGGTACTCCAATTTCTGTAGGAGGTGCAACTGCTGAGTCAAATTATGCAGCAATTAATACATGGGGAACTGAATTTTCTGTAAATTGGAGAGACAATATAAAAGATAATTTCAGTTACAATGTTGGTGTTAACTTTGGTTTTTCAAATAATGAAATTAAAAAATACCCAGAGGCGGCTTTAGGTGATCCTGCAAATAATGCTAGGGTTGCAGGTAGTTCAATGTTTACTCCAGTTTGGGGATTCAAAACATGGAAAGAAACTTCAACAGGAGACGGTATTTTGCGTACCGATGAGGATGTTACTAACTATTGGAATTATTTAACAGAACGTGCTACAGCAGTTGGAGGAACTCCAAATTACATGAATATTACCAGTGTAACCAATATGAGAAAAGGGATGTTGGCCTATCAAGATGTAGCGGGTGCTTTTGATCCTGCTACGGGAGAGAGACGTGCTGCTGATGGAAAAATCACTAGACTTGATGATTATCAAAAGTTAGTTAACCAAAATAGAACTTATGGTTTTACTACTAACTTAGGAATGAAATACAAAAGCTTTTATTTAAGATCTCAAATATCTACTTCTTGGGGAGGTTACAATACATTAGATATGGTAAAACAAGGAACTTCTTCTGCACATAATGATTGGGCTCATGAAATTTTCTGGAATGACATGTATGATGCTACTGATAATCCAGATGGAAAATATCCTAACATGGGGCAACAGGATTATATATTTGCACCATCTGATTTCTGGCAATTGAACACATTCAGATGTGTGATTAGAAATTTAACAGTAGGTTTTGCTATTCCAAAAGAAGCACTTAAATCTATAAAAATTGATGGACTTAATTTTGGTATTACAGGTAATAATCTTTGGGATTTGTACAATCCATATCCTAATAAATACCGTAATATGTATGATGATTCATCTACAAAATATCCAACACTTAGAACTTGGTCGCTTAGTATGAATGTATCATTCTAATTTTAATTTAATTACAATTATGAAAACAAAAATTAATAAATATATAGTACTGTCACTATTAGTGGTTCTGGGGGTTGTTTCTTCCTGTAGTGATGATTTTTTAGAGGATAAAAAACAATATAAGTACTTTGATGAAGAGTTTTATCAAAACGAGGATCGTGTTACTCAATATGTGAATAATTTGTATTTTGATTTTTTCGATGCCTATAAATCGCCAACTGCAATTAGAGTAGGTTCTTATACTACAACAGAAACTTCATATACAGAAGAAATAGGAGGGATTTCAAATTTGATTAATCCTAATGTTAGTTTGGTAAATGCACAAGATGGTTCGGGTTATTATGGGCCGGCTTTAAGGGATGCTTTTGATAATGTGCCTTACAATCGAATTAGAGATTGTAATGCTATGTTAGAAAATATTGATGTTTTAGGGGCTAATTTACCACAGCTTTTTCGTGATAGAATAAAAGGACAAATGTATTACTTAAGAGCACTACAGTATTATGACTTAATGCGTACTTTTGGTGGAGTTCCTATTGTAACCACAGTTCAGATTGCTACTAATACAGATGAATCTATCAAATTGCCTAGAGCTACAGTTACGCAAGTGGTGAATCAGATAGTTGCTGACTTAGATCAAGCAGCAACTTTATTGCCTCCAAATTGGGATAATGCTAATTATGGACGTTTTACCAAAGGTGCTGCTTTAGCTCAAAAATCTCGTGTATTATTGACTTATGCTAGCCCTTTATTTAACAAAAATTGGGATGATTCATCTATTGCGAATGGTTATAAAGGTGATAAAAACAGATGGCAAGATGCTTTAGATGCAGGATTAGCTGCCGAAACGCAATTAACTGCTGATGGCTATGGCTTATATGGGACAAATGCTAAACAATGGGCTGAAATGTTTTATATTAATAATAATGCTTTTAATAAAGAAGCAATTACTATTAAACTTTTATCAGATGGTAATACAGGGTCATTGTATTCAAATAATTCTTGGGAAAGAACAATTCGTTTGGCTAGTCAAGGAGGTCAAGGTAGTGGAGGTGTTGATGTTCCAAAAAGAATGATTGATTTGTTTCCTATGAAAGACGGTACACGTCCAATGGATATTAATGGTACGGCCATTAATACTTATAATCCATTCTTGTTCTTTAAAGATCGTGATCCTCGTTTTTACAGAACTTTCGGTTTTTCAGGATGTTTCTGGCCATATAACAATACCATTACTACATCGACTACTCAACCTACAGTATGGGCATACCGTTGGTCAACTAATGCAACTACAGGTGTAGCGTATAGTATGGGTAATGATGTGTCAAGTCCAGCCTTTGTTCGTAAAATGTCAAGTCCTACGGTTAGTAATGCATCAAATTTCCAGTTTTCAGGTACGGATATTATGGAATACCGTTATGCTGAATTATTGTTGAATATTGCCGAGTGTTATGCTGCTAAAGGAGATATTTCAAATACTATAACGTATTTAGGTAAAATTAGAAATCGTGTAGGAATTCCTGCCGCTAACAATTATGGTATTGGAACTTTAGCTACTAAATATGCTGCTTTAGAAGCTTGTTTGTATGAACGTAGCGTAGAGTTAGCGTATGAAGGTAAACGTTTTTATGATATTCAACGTTGGATGTTATATAGCGATGATGCGACTATAAATGATAACACAAATTCTAAGCTAGGTATCCCTGTAATAAATGGCACACAACGTATAGGTAACTATCTACATTATAAATTAGGAACTAGTGCAGCTAATACAGATCCATTAGCTACTGCGCGTGCTTCTATTTCAGTAGATCCTGATGCTGCAAATTTTGCTACTCAAATTACGGCTTTGGCAACTTTTTACACAACTAACTTTGAATTACGTTCTCCTCCAACACCAATGGATCAAGTAGGTAATGTGGCAACTAATATTGATTGGAAATCACATTATTATATCATGGGACTTAATCTTACAGTTTTGTCTCAAAATCCATGGTTAACACAAACTAAGGGTTGGAATGATGCTTCTGGTAATACAGGCACTTTCAATTATCAAGAATAACTAATTATATAATAGAAATGCCTGAATAATTTCAGGCATTTCTTCTTTTAAACCACCAAATTTTAATCTAATTAATAGCAATTCTAACCCAATTTTTTTATTAATTAAGAATAATTTTAAAATGAACAAATTAAATTTTTTATTAGCTTTTTTAGTTTTGGGAAGTGCGAATTGTTTTGCACAATACCCGAAAATATCACCTGAGGTTCAGGCGAGAGAAAATGCGATTAAGGCGGAAGCGGAGAAACTTTCAAATGAGGCTTGGGAAAAAGCTAAAGTAATTGTGGAACAGCAAGAGCGAGAAGGTAAACCTTTTATTCCTTGGGCATCCAGACCAACTGATTTGCCACAGGCTTCCATTCCTGCTTTTCCAGGTGCTGAAGGAGGAGGAATGTATAGTTTTGGTGGTCACGGAGGTAAGGTTTATACTGTGACAAGTTTAGAGGACAGAGGACCGGGTACCTTGCGTGAAGCTTTGGAACAAGGTGGAGCGAGAATCATCGTTTTTAATGTTTCAGGAATTATTAAATTAAAAAGTCCGTTAATTGTTCGTGCTCCTTATGTAACTATTGCCGGGCAAACTGCTCCCGGAGACGGAATTTGTGTAGCTGGTGAAACCATTTGGATTGATACACATGATGTGGTTATTCGTCACATGCGTTTTCGTAGAGGAGAAACTTTCGTAGGTCGTCGTGACGATGCTATTGGTGGAAATCCGGTTGGAAATATCATTATCGATCACGTATCAGCCACTTGGGGATTAGATGAAAATATGTCTTTTTATAGACACATGTATGATGATGGTACAGGTATTCCGGAGAAAAAATTCCCAACCGTAAATGTTACAATTCAAAACAGCTTGTTTGCCGAAGGATTAGATACTTACAACCATGCTTTTGGTAGTACTTTAGGAGGCGAAAATTGTTCTTTCGTTAGAAATTTATGGTCTTCTAATACAGGTAGAAATCCATCTATTGGTTGGAACGGAATCTTTAATTTTGCCAATAATGTGATTTTTAACTGGGTAAATCGTTCTATAGACGGTGGAGATTATACTGCTCAATACAATATTATAAACAACTATTTCAAGCCAGGTCCGGCTACAGATAAAAATGATCCTATTAGCTACCGAATTTTAAAACCGGAATCGGGTAGAAGTAAATTACCTTATGTGGTTTTTGGTAGAGCTTATGTGAACGGAAACGTGGTGGAAGGCAATGAAAAAGTGTCTAATGACAACTGGGCTGGTGGAGTGCAAATGGAAAACAAAAAGGGAAATCCTATGACATTTGAAGAGGCTTCAACTTATTTTGCTAAGATGAAAGTAAATAAACCAATGCCAATGCCTTGGTTAAAAAAGTTTATGACTGCTAATGAAACTTATGATTATGTTCTTAAGAATGTAGGAGCTAATTTGCCATTACGTGATCCTGTTGATACTCGTATCTTAAGAGTGGTTAAAACAGGTGTTCCAGAATATGCCAAAGGTTTAGAGAAGAAAACTTTTTATCAGTTTGAACATAGACGTCTTGGACCTGATTCGTATAAATTAGGAATTATTACTGATATTGCTCAAGTAGGTGGTTATCCTGAATACAAAGGAAAAGCTTATAAAGATTCGGATAATGATGGTATGCCAGACGCTTGGGAGAAAAAATACGGATTGAATCCTAATGATGCTTCTGATGCTAATGGAGATTTAAATGGTGATGGTTATACAAACATCGAAAAGTACATTAATGGCATAGATCCTACTAAAAAAGTAGATTGGAAAAACTTAGATAATAATGAAGATACTTTGGCTAAAATCGAACAAGGATTAGCCGAGTATAAGAAATAATTTAATTGTAAATGGCACACTTCTTGCTTCGTCTGTAACTGATGAAGCAAGAATTTTGCTTTATAATCCTTAAGTTTTTAAAAAATATAGAAGATGAAAATGTACAAGAAATTAACCGTAGCGGTTTTATTCCTTTTTCTGGGTACCAATGTAGTTTTGGCACAAAAAGGATATGATCCGGAATATGTAAAAGTGACAAATGAAAGAGCTCAAAAAATAGTTGATGATTTGAAATTAAATTCAAAAGAAGATCAATTAGCCGTTAGAGATATAATTGCTGAGCAATACCGTTCGTTGAATACAATTCATGAATCTCGTGATGCTAAAATTGATGCTGCTAAAAAAGCAGTTACTGATAAAGACCAACAGCAAAAAGCAATTGACAAATTAAAAAATGATGCTGATAAAAAAATCCTGTCGCTTCATAAATCATATCTGAAAAAGTTGAGTAAAAAGCTAACTAACAGCCAAATTGTTCAGGTCAAAGACGGGATGACTTATGGCGTATTGCCTATTACTGTTTTAGGTTACAATGATATGTTGCCTAATTTAACTGCTGAGCAAAAAAAATACATCTATGACGCACTTGTGGAAGCAAGAGAACACGCTATGGATGGTGGTACTTCTAAAGAAAAGCATGCTTGGTTTGGGAAATACAAAGGAAGAATCAACAATTACCTTTCTAAACAAGGTTACGATTTGAACAAAGAAAGTGCTGATTGGCACAAACGTTTGGAAGAAAGAGAGAAAAACAAAAAGAAGTAGATCAAAACTATTCATTTTATGTCATTCCGAGGAACGAAGGAATCACACTAGGTACTCATCTTATGTGACTCCTCTTTCGTCGAACTCGAACGATAGTGAACAGGTGAAGCAATTACAAAACGATGCAATTTGACTTATTCAGTTATATTGTTCGAATTAATAATTGATTTACTGTATCAATTCTATTTTCGAATCAATAATTCATTCTTAATCCCTCAAAAATGAAGTACTATTTAAAATATTTGTTCAACTTAAGTATTGTTTTATTTAGTTGTTCAGCAATTCATGCCCAATATCCGGATATTCCAAAAGAAATTCAGGATAAAACCGATGCTGTTTTAGCACAGGAAGAAGCAAGATTAGCTAAAATTTGGGCTGATAATGCTGATGTAATCAAAAAAGAAACACTCCAAGGTCGTCCCTATTTGCCTTGGGCATCTTACCCAAAAGATTTTGTTCATGCCAGCATTCCTGCTTTCCCGGGAGCCGAAGGCGGAGGCGCTTTTACTCCGGGTGGTCGTGGCGGTAAACTATTTGTAGTGAGCAGCTTAGAAGACAGCGGTGTGGGAACTTTTAGAGAAGCCTGTGAAGCCGTTGGAGCAAGAACTATTGTTTTTAACGTTTCGGGAATTATCAAATTAAAGAAACCTATCGCTCTTCGTGCACCTTATGTAACCATTGCAGGTCAAACCGCTCCGGGTGACGGAATTTGTATTGCAGGAGAGTCATTATTGATAGATACACATGATGTTGTTATCAGACACATGCGTTTTAGAAGAGGAGCCACTGAAGTAACTCGTAGAGATGATGCGTTAGGCGGAAATGTAATTGGGAATGTTATTATTGATCATTGTTCGATGAGTTGGGGATTAGACGAAAATATTTCGTTGTACCGTCATCAGTTTCAGGCTAATGAAAAATCTAAATTAGAAAAATTACCGGCTTGTAATATTACTATTCAGAACACTATTTCGTCAGAAGGTTTAGATACTTACAACCACGCTTTTGGAAGTACCATTGGAGGGCTAAACAGTACTTTTATGCGTAATCTTTGGGCTAATAATATTTCGAGAAACTGCTCTATCGGGATGTATGGCGATTTTAACTTTGTAAACAACGTGGTTTTCAATTGGTGGAATCGTTCATTGGATGGAGGTGATTATCGTTCGATGTTTAATATCATCAACAATTATTTCAAACCGGGACCTATTACGCCAAAAGGGGAGCCGATTAGCTACCGCATCTTAAAACCGGAATCAGGTTATATGGTTCCAAAGACTTTTGGACGTGCTTATGTAAACGGAAATTTTATAGATGGTGTTCCCGAAGTAACTAAAGACAACTGGAATGGTGGGGTGCAATTAGAGAATCTTTCTTTTGAAGAAGCCAAAGATAAATTGGCTTATATTAAACAAAGTAAAGCATTCCCGATGCCACAAATTACCATTATGAGTGCTGAGGCGGCTTATGAATTTGTATTGAACAATGTTGGTGCTACTTTACCAAAGAGAGATGCAGTTGATGAACGAGTAATTAAACAAGTTCGCACAGGAACTATTGAGTACAAAGACGGCTTGGAAAACAGTATTGGAAAAGAATTTATCAAAAGAAGATTGCCGGCCGATTCTTATAAAAAAGGAATTATAACGCATCCGGATCAAGTGGGCGGTTATCCTAATTATAAAGGAAAAGCTTATAAAGATTCAGATAATGACGGTATTCCGGATGCCTGGGAGAAAAAATACGGTTTAAATCCTAAAGATGCTTCGGATGCTAATGGCGATTTGAATGGAGACGGCTACACTAATATTGAAAAATATATTAACGGAATTGATCCTAATCAAAAAGTAGATTGGACAAATCCTGCAAATAATAAAGAAACTCTAAATCAATCATTATTAAATTAATACGAAGCTTTATGTTGAAAAAAATCAATAAATTACAGCTGTTATTTTTGATGTGTATTGGTTTTGTTGCCACTGCGCAACAGCATGAAGTTAAAGATTACATAAATGATATTAACGAACGCGCTGCAACTATAGTATCTAAATTAGATATCAATGATGCTGATAAAAAAGAAGTCAAAACAATTGTTCTTAAGCAATATATTAATATTGAAAAAATCGAATTCAAAAGAGATTCTCAATTAGAAAAACTTAAAAAAACAGTAACTGATCAGGAGGAACAGAAGTTAAAATCAGAAGAAGTTTGGGTAAAATATAAAGCTTCGATTAGTAAATTGCATGATTCTTATTTGGATAAATTATCTAAAAAATTAAATGAATTGCAAATAGTTCAGGTCAAAGATGCAATGACTTATCATGTTATGCCTAAAACATATCATAATTTTCTGGATATGTTTCAGAATCTTAAAGATGTTCAAAAAAAGATGATTTATGATCATTTGGTTGAAGCAAGAGAAAATGCTATGAATGTGGGAACTCATAAATGGCAATTTCAATGGTTTGCTAAATACAGAGGAAAAATAAATAACATCTTGGCTTCACAAGGAATTGAATTGCATCATACAAGCAAAGCCTGGGAGAAAAAGCAATTAGAGAAAAAGAATCATTTGAAGTAATTCTTTTAGATAAATTTTAAAACCACTTCAACGTGAATTTTATAAAACTTAAATATAGAATACTATCAAAACAGGATGTAATTATTATTTCCTGTTTTGTTTTGTTTTTTAGTTTCCAAAGTAGTTTTGCTCAAAATAACTTTCCTACCATTATCAAAGATAAGGCTGGGAAAATAGTTAGAACTCAGGATAACTCAGGAAATCAAATACCTGATTTTTCATTTGCGGGTTATCGCGCAGCCCAATATGCAATTCCTACTATTGCTGTCAAAGCATTTGTTCCAAATATTTCGGGAGATGCTACTGCAACTATTCAGGCAGCAATAGATTATGTGGCTACACTTAAAGTTGATGCCAATGGTTTTAGAGGAACAGTACTTTTAGACAAAGGAACTTATACCGTTTCGGGAATTATTAATATCAATGTAAGCGGAATTGTTTTAAGAGGAAGCGGAGCTGGAAACAACGGTACAATTATACTGGGAACTGGAACTAATAGAGAAGCGATTGTCAATATTTCGGGAAAAGCTAATCGTGTTTTGAAAGATAAATTTCAACTGGCCGATGAATATACTCCTTTGGGAAGTACTACTATTTCATTAAAAAATGGTACGACTATTAAAAAAGGCGATCATATTTTGATTAATACTCCTATCAGTCAGCAGTGGATAGAAAGTCTTGGTATGACCGAATACGGGGCAGAAACGGGATGGATAGGTTGGAAAAAAGATGACTTTGTAATTCGTGCCGATAGAGAGGTAAATCAGGTACAGAATAACAAAATCACTATCGATGCTCCATTGACTAATGCTTTGAACGAAAAATTATCTCAATCGGAAGTGGTAGTTTACAATTGGTCAGGTAGAATTAATAGTATTGGAGTTGAAAATCTGACTTTAAAATCAGATTTTGACACTACAAATCCTAAAGACGAACAACACAGATGGCATGGTGTTTCGATACAAAATACCGAAGATGCCTGGGTAAGACAAGTGAACTTCGAGCAGTTTGCCGGTGGTGCAGTTTCGATATTAAAATCGGCTAAAAGAATCACCGTTGAAGATTGTATCTCTTTGAATCCAATTTCAGAAATTGCCGCTTTCAGAAGAAATACTTTTTATACCGAAGGCCAGCAAACCTTATTTCAACGTTGCTATTCTGAATATGGATATAATGATTTTGCTGTTGGTGGTTATGCTACGGCAGGGCCAAATGTCTTTTTACAATGTCAGTCTTATTTGCCTTATAGTTTTAGTGGTTCCATAGGAAGCTGGGCTACAGGAATGTTATTTGATGTAGTTTTAATTGACGGTAATGCCATCAGTTTTAAAAACAAAGAACAGGATGCCCGTGGATTGGGATGGAATGCTGCCAATAGTGTTATTTGGGAATCTTCGGCCTCTAAAATCGAAAATTACAGTCCGCCTACAGCCGATAACTGGGCTTTTGGAGTCTGGGCACAATGGGCTGGAAACGGTCATTGGACTGATGTTAATAATCATATTTCGCCTAGAAGTTTGTATTATGCTTTATTGGAACAACGCCTTGGGAAATTACCAATGCAGGCTCAAATTTTAGACTTAGGAACAGAACCTTCTTCAAGTCCTACAATTGAACAGGCAGCAATTTTAACTGCCGAATCCCGCAAGAAACAAACTACCCTGAAACAATGGATTGAGGAGGCTGCAACCAGAAATCCAATTGGAGTTGATTATTCGAAAGCAAAACAGTTTAGTGAAGTAAAGGCAGAAGCCAAATCAACAGAAGTTACTTCCAAAATCACGATTAAAAACGGACTTTTAGTTACCAATAAAGGATTGCTTGCGGGCGAAACTATTGATGTTCCTTGGTGGAGAGGAAGTTTGCGTGAGTCGGAAATAGCAAAAGCAAGACCGCATATTACGCGTTTTGTACCGGGACATTATGGTGTGGGTTATACCGATAATTTATCCGAAACAGTTCAGTTTTTAGTGGATAATAACAAAGTGGCTTTGGATCATAATTATGGTTTATGGTACGAACAACGTATGGCAGACCACGAGCGTATTCGCAGAATGGATGCCGATGTTTGGGCACCTTTTTACGAACAACCTTTTGACAGAACAGGACAAGGTACTGCCTGGGATCATTTGAGTAAATACGATTTGACAAGATTCAATACCTGGTATTGGGATCGTTTGAAAACTTTTGCTGATTTAGCTGCTCAACAAAATAAAATATTGATGAATCAACAGTATTTTCAGCATAATATTTTAGAAGCGGGAGCACATTGGTCAAGTTCTCCTTGGCGTCCGGCCAATAATATTAATAACACAGGGCTTCCTGAACCACCGCCTTATATGGGTGATAAAAGAATTTTTATTGCCGAACAATTCTATGATATTAAAAATGAGAATATCAAGAAATTACATCAGGGCTTTATCGAAAAAAGCTTAGAAAACTTTAAGGATAATGCTAATGTGATTCAGTTTACAAGTGCCGAATATACAGGCCCATTGTCCTTCATGCAATTTTGGATAGACGTAATGGCTAATTACAAAAAAGCACATCAAAACCAATCTAAAATCGCTTTGAGTGCTACTAAAGATGTGCAGGATGCTGTTTTAAATGATGCCTCTAGATCTGCGGTAGTTGATGTAATCGATATTAGATATTGGTATTATAAAGAAGACGGAAGTTTGTATGCTCCTGAAGGCGGAAAAAACCTGGCGCCAAGGCAACACGCCCGACATATGAAAGTGGGTAAAGAAACCTACGAACAAACTTACAGAGCGGTTCGCGAATACCGAGATAAATATGCCGATAAAGCGGTTATTTATAATACGCCCGGAGCAAATAGATTTGGTTGGTCAGTGTTAATGGCAGGAGGTTCTTTGCCGGCAATTCCTGAGATTGCAATTTCCGGTTTTTATGAATCATTGGCAAACATGAAAACAGCCAAGGATGAGAACTATAACAGTGCGATTTGGACTTTAAAAGATGATGGAAAAGCTTATCTTTTTTATCTGTTAAAAGCCAATAAAGCGACAGTTGATTTATCACAGTATAGCGGTACTTTTGAGGTATATTGGATTAATCCTGAAAAAGGAAATGTTATTTCTAAAGAAACAATTCAAGGAAAATCAGTACATACTTTGACAGTACCTGAAGGAAAAGAAACTAAAATAGTAGCATATATTAAAAAGAAATAAAAATGAAAATAATGATTTCTAAAAAGAAGATTGGTAAAATAATTACTCTTGCAGGATTGAGTTTTGCGAGTATTTGTTCTAATGCACAGAACACTGTAAAACCTTTACAAAACCTTCAAATCACTGCAAACAAACAGTATTTTCAAACAGAGGATGGAAAACCATTTTTCTGGTTAGGTGATACAGGCTGGTTGGCATTCAGTAAACTGGATAGAGAAGGAGTAAAAAAATATTTTGAAGATCGAAAAGCAAAAGGATTCAATGTTGTTCAGGTTATGGTATTGCATAATTTGAATGCTGTAAATGTGTATGGTGCTCAGGCATTAATGAATGATAATTTAACACATCAGATTACTTCGCCTGGTAACGATCCAAATAATGCTTCTGAATATGATTATTGGGATCATGTAGATTATACTTTGGATGTAGCGCAACAAAACGGAATTTATGTTGCAATGGTTCCTGTTTGGGGTACAAATGTGAGTAAAAAAGACAGTAAGGTAACGAAAGATCAAGCTGAAAAATACGCTAAATTTTTAGCAGATAGATATAAAAAACGTACTAATGTAATTTGGTTAAACGGTGGTGATACTAAAGGAAATGAATTTCAAGACATTTGGAATGCCATTGGAACAACTTTAAAAACATCTAATCCAAATCAATTAGTAACTTTTCATCCATTTGGAAGAACAGATTCATCTGAGAATTTCCATAACGCCACTTGGTTAGATTTCAATATGTTTCAATCTGGACATAAAACGTATGCACAGGAAACAGATCCTACTGCTTTTAAAGAAGACAATTACAAATTTGTTTTAAGAGATTTAGAATTAAAACCTAAAAAACCAACACTTGACGGAGAACCATCTTATGAAGGAATTCCTCATGGTTTACACGACACTTTACAGCCAAAATGGAATGCTAATGATGTACGTCGTTACGGATATTGGTCGGTACTTTCGGGAGCTGCAGGATATACATACGGACACAGTGCTGTAATGCAGTTTTTCAGAAAAGGAGATAATCCGGCTTATGGGAATAAAGTACTTTGGAATGATGCAATAAATGATACTGGAGCAGGACAAATGATTTACATCAAAAAATTGATAGAGGAATTTCCTTTTACTGAAGGTGTTGCCGATGCTTCGATAATTGCTAATCAGGGTACAAAATACGATTATTTGCCAGCTATAAAAGGCAAAAAATATGCTTTGATTTATACTTATAACGGAAGAAAATTAGCCATAAATCTTGGTAAAATAGAAGGAAATAAAGTAACTGCAAGCTGGTACAACCCAAGAAACGGAGAAAAAACACCAATTGGCGTTTTTGATAACAAAGGAAAAAAAGAATTCCAGCCTTCTGGGAAAAAAGAAGATGGAAATGACTGGGTACTAATTTTAGAATCAGTTTATCCAAAAATATAATCTGCATAAATCTGTCGAATCTGCGTGAAACAAAATAATAACACTATGAAAATTAAAAACATACTTATCATTCTCTGTTTTATTACAGGACTAAACACTGCTTTCGCAAATGAGGGTTGGATAAACATTCTTAAAGCTGGTGGAAACAACAAAGGAATCCTGTGTACAAAAGCAATTCAAGGTGCTATTGATAAAGCATCAACTAATGATGGAGGCGGAACTGTTTATTTTCCTGCCGGAAATTATTTAACAGGTGCTTTAAAATTAAAAAGCAACATCACAATTTATTTGGATGCCGGGGCAGTTTTAAAATTTTCTGAGAATTTTGATGATTACCTGCCTTATGTAGAAATGCGTTATGAAGGTATCATGATGAAAACTTTTTCGCCATTATTTTATGCTAAAGATGCCGAAAACATTAGCATCAAAGGAAGAGGAGTAATCGACGGACAGGGAAAAGTCTGGTGGAATGAAGTGTACCGAATTGAAACTGCCAAAGGACCAATTCCTTTAACAAAATGGCAAAAAATGTGGGACGAACAAAATCCTGCAATTGGTTATGAACCATATTATAAAAGAACCATGGATAAAAAGTTCTTCAGACCTTCTTTTTTCCAGGTGCTTAATTGTAAGAACATTTTAATAGAAGGAGTTACTTTTCAAAATTCTCCTTTTTGGACGATAAATCCGGAGTTTTGTGAGAACATAACCATTACTGGAATTACAATCAACAATCCGCATTCGCCTAATACCGACGGAATCAATCCTTCGTCTTGCAAAAATGTACACATTTCTAATTGTCACATTAGCGTAGGAGATGATTGTATTACCATTAAATCAGGAAGAGATGCCGATGGTAGAAAATATGGTGTAGCTACCGAGAACGTAACAATTACCAATTGTACGATGTTGAGTGGTCACGGTGGAGTTGTTATTGGAAGTGAAATGTCGGGTGGAATCAAAAAAATCACGATTTCAAATTGTGTTTTTGACGGTACCGACAGAGGAATCCGATTGAAATCGGCTCGTGGTCGTGGAGGTGTTGTCGAAGACATTCGTGTTGACAATATCGTGATGAAAAACATCAAAGAAAATGCTATTATCATGGATTTGTTTTATGATAAATCAAGTAAAGAAGAACCGGTTTCGGAGCGAACACCTATTTTTAGAAACATTCACATCAGTAATTTAACAGGAACTGATGTTAAAAAAGCTGGATCTATTGTTGGGATTTCTGAAATGCCAGTTCAAAATATTTCTTTTTCGAACATAAATATCCAGTCTGAAGACGGATTTACATTGAACACCACAGATAATGTTGAATTTCACGATGTAAAAGTTACCACTAAAATGGGGGCTTCTTTCGAAATCGAAAATTCAAATAATTTGATTTTAGACAATGTGGCTACAATGAAACCAATTGCCAATACCCCATTGATTAAATTAACGGATGTTTCAAACATGATGATTAATAATAATTTTCCAATGTTTGCTACTGATATTTTCTTAGAAGCCGATGGTGCTAAAACCAAAGGAATTTATTTAAAGAATAACGTTTTTAACAATGTGAAAAAAGTAGTAAACAAAGGAGCAGCATTAAACGCAGCAGCCATTGTTGAATAAAAGGATTAATTTGATGAAAAAAATTACAATAGCATTATTAGTATTAGTTGGTTTATCCAGTTGTGTTTCTAAAAAAGCAGAAGCTTATCTGTTTACTTCTTTTAGAGAACCGGCTACTGATGGATTGTATTTGGCTTCCAGTGAAGACGGTTACCATTGGAAAGATTTGGGCGGGCCTTACTTAAAACCTGAAGCCGGAAAGAGTAAAATCATGAGAGATCCTTCCATTGTAAAAGGAAAAAATGATGTGTATCACATGGTTTGGACAACCGATTGGAAAGGTGGGGACGGTTTTGGTTATGCCAGTTCTAAAGATTTAATCCATTGGTCAGAACAACAATACATCCACGTGATGAAGAACGAACCTGAGGTAGTTAATGTCTGGGCTCCTGAAATTTTTTATGATGATGAGCAGGATCGTTATATTATCATTTGGGCTTCTACTATTCCTTTCCGTTTTGCAAAAGGAGTGGAAGAAGAGAAAAACAATCATCGAATGTATTATGTAACGACTAAGGATTTCAAGACTTTTTCGGATACCAAATTGTTTTTCGAACCTGGTTTTAGCGTAATTGATTGTGTGTTGTTAAAACGTGCTAAAAACGATTATGTTTTGGTTTTAAAGGACAATACCCGACCGATGCGAAATATAAAAGTGGCTTTTGGAAAAACACCTCTGGGACCATTCGAAAATATTTCAAATCCCTTAACCGATTATTTGTCGGAAGGGCCTACAGTAGTGAATTTAGGCAAAGACTGGTTGATTTATTACGATAACTACGGAGCTAAAAATTACCAGGCCATTCGAACTGCTGATTTTAAAAATTTTGAAAACGTAAGTTCAAAAATTAAACTTCCGGAAGGTCATAAACACGGAACGATTACAACTATTTCAAAGAAAACTTTGAAAGCTTTAATTGAAAAGAAGTAAAATATAATGCCACAGATTAAAAGGATTAGAAATCTTGGAAATCCGTAAAATCTGTGGCAAAAATAAAATTAAAGAACAATGATTCTATTTCAAAATATAAAAAGCAATATTGCAACAGCAACAACAATTTTATTGACTTGTGGTGCAATTCATTCTGCAGTTGCTCAAAATGATACCATAAAATATGTTGGTAAAACACTTTCTAATGTCGATTACCATCATGGACAATTGAGTCCGGCTGTGGGGGTTCACGCTACGCAAATTATGCGTGCCAGTCGTGAGCATCCTGAAAAAGCAGATGGTTTTGGTTGGACCTACAATCATCAGTCAATGATGGCATATTGGAATAATACTTTTTATTTACATTATTTGAGTGATCCTTCTGGTGAGCACATTCCGCCGAGCCAGACTTTTTTGATGACTTCCAAAGATGGGGTCAACTGGACAAAACCTAAGGTGCTTTTTCCTATTTACCGTGTTCCTGACGGATTTAAAAAAACAGAGGTAGAAGGAGTGGCTAAAAATCTGGATGCTATTATGCACCAACGTATGGGATTTTATGTTTCTTCGGATAACAGATTACTTTCTTTAGGTTATTACGGAGTAGCCATGGATAAAAAAGACGACCCTAATGACGGGAAAGGAATTGGTCGTGTGGTGAGGGAAATTTACAAAGACGGAACTTTTGGACCAATTTATTTTATCAGATACAATAAAACAGGAAATCCACTGCCAACAACGTTTCCGTTTTATAAAAAGAGTAAAGACAAAAAATTCATCAAAGCCTGCGATGAGTTACTTTCTAAACCTTTGTTAATGCAACAATGGGTGGAAGAAGCCGACAGGGATGACGAATTAATTCCGTTAAAGAAACAATACAAAGCTTTCAATTATTATCATTTGCCTAACGGAAATGTAGTGGGACTTTGGAAATTTGCTTTGACATCTTTAAGTAAAGACAATGGAAAAACCTGGGAATACACCCCTTTGCGTGCGCCTGGTTTTGTAAACAGCAATGCTAAAATCTGGGGACAAAAAACATCTGATAACCGTTATGCAACAGTGTATAATCCTTCAGAATACCGTTGGCCATTGGCAATTTCTACCTCTGATGACGGTTTAAATTATAAAGATTTGTTGTTAGTTCACGGCGAAATCAGTCCGATGCGTTACGGTGGAAACTACAAATCGGCAGGTCCACAGTATGTACGAGGAATTCTGGAAGGCAACGGAACGCCACCCGATGGTAAACTTTGGGTGAGTTACAGTGTGAACAAAGAAGATATTTGGGTCGCTTCAATTCCGGTTCCGGTAACCAGTGAGGTGAAAGAAAATGCCAACGATGTTTTCAATAATTTGCCAAATGGCGATGAATTGAAACTGTGGAATACCTATGATTTGGCATGGGCTTCTGCTAAAATAGAAAAGAAAGCCGATGGACAAAAAGCCCTGACTCTTCGAGATCAGGATGCTTTCGATTATTCCCGAGCTGAACGTGTGATTCCGTTTGCCCAAAAAATGGAAGCTACTTTTACCGTAGTTCCTGAACAAAATAATAATGGTCTTTTACAGGTTGAATTCCAAAATAAACAAGGACTTCCTGCTATTCGAATTGTATTTGATTCGGATGGGGAAATAAAAGTTAAACACGGGGCTCGTCATGGTGGAATTGGCAAGTATGAGGCAGGAAAAGAATATAAGCTTACCGTAAAGTTAGATGTTACTTCCCGTTCTTATACGATTCAGGTGAACGATAGTAAAGAAACCTTTAAGATATTCTATGCTCCGGTTGATGGTATATCACGCATTATGTTCCGTACAGGAGAGCAACGTTATACGCCAAATCCAGATACAGAACCGGATACCCCGGACTTTGTTGATTTGCCTGATACAGGTAAATTAATTCCGGAGGCTGTTTTTAATATCAAATCTTTGGTTACTAAAAAATTATAGAACACAGATGTAACGGATTCGCTATCGCGAAGACGCAGATTAATACAGATTTTAAAAATCCGTTTTTATCCGCGTTTTTACAAAGTAAATCCGTGGCATCAGTGTACTAATCTCAACAATAAGAAATGAAGAATTTAAAATCCATATTATTTCTGCTTTGTCTATTAGTAGCTTTTAGTTCTAATGGACAAATTGCTGTTAGCCATTTAACATGCAATAGCGCTACAAATCCTTTGGCGATAAGTGCGCAAACTCCTGTTTTTAGTTGGCAATTAAGTTCTAAAGATTTCAATGTTTCTCAAACGGCTTATCAGTTATTGATAGCTTCTTCTGAAGAGAAACTAAAGAAGAACGAAGGAGATGTTTGGGATAGCGGAAAAGTAGTTTCTGCTGCAAGTCAGGATGTGCGTTATAATGGCAAAGGCTTAAAAAGCGAAATCAAGTATTTTTGGAAAGTAAGGGTTTGGTCGAATGATAAAAAAGCTTCTAATTGGAGTGTCGCAGCTTATTTCAGAACGCAACCTTCGGATTTGAATCCAACTTGGATTGGTGCCATTACAAAAGCAGATAGTCATTTGCCGGAAGGCCGGAATTATCATGCTGTTACTTTCAAAAAAGAGAAAAAACAAGCCATTATTGATGCCTCTGATTCTTTGTCGCGAAGAAGTATTCAATTGCGTAAATCATTTGTTGTTTCGAAAAAAATAAAAGAAGCCGTGGTTTATGTTTCTGGATTGGGACATTATGAGTTGACACTGAATGGAAAAAAAGTAGGTAATAGTGTGTTTGCACCTTTGTGGACGGATTATGACAAAACCGTTTATTACAATACTTACGAAATCAATGCAAACGAATTGCTGAAAGGCGAGAATGTTCTTGGGGTTTTATTGGGTAACGGAATGTATAATATGCTTGCTGAAAGGTATGCAAAATTCTTTGTGAGTTTTGGTCCGCCAACCTTGTTTCTGAAAATGAAAGTGGTGTACGAAGACGGTTCGGAACAAATTATAAAAACTGATAAAAGCTGGAAATATTCTAAAAGCCCGATTACTTTCAACAGTATTTTTGGAGGCGAAGATTACAATGCCAATTTAGAGCAGAAAGGCTGGAATAGGACTGGTTTTAATGACAAAGATTGGAAAGCAGTTGTCGTTCAGGAATCACCAAAAGGCGTTTTAAGAGCGCAGCAAACGACTCCAATACAAATTGAAGAGCAATTTGGCGTTAAAGCAGTGACGGAACCACAGGTTGGAGTTCGTGTTTTTAATATGGGACAAAATTTATCCGGTTTTCCAACGATAAAAGTAAAAGGAAAAAAAGGACAAACGGTACGCATTTGGGTTGGTGAAGGATTGAATGACGATGGAACCGTCGGTCAGGGAAGATCTGGAAAACCCTATTATTTTGATTATACTTTAAAAGGTGAAGGTGTAGAAGAATGGCAGCCAAGATTTAGCTATTATGGTTACCAATATATTCAAATTGAAGGTGTGAATTACAAAGAAACAAAGGATTTTTCGTTGCCAACAATTGTAGATTTAAAATCTAATTTCATTTATAATTCGGCAGGAACAGCTGGAAGTTTTACTTCTTCGAATGAAATTTTTAATAAAACACACGAGTTGATTAATAATGCCATTAAGAGTAATTTTCAATCTGTGTTGACCGATTGTCCGCATAGAGAAAAACTGGGTTGGCTTGAAGAATCACATCTAAACGGTCCCGGATTAATTTACAATTACAATCTGAAAAATTATATTCCGTCCATCATGCAAAACATTGCCGATGCACAGCGTGAAAACGGCATGATTCCTACTATTGCGCCGGAATATGTGATTTTTGGTGGCGATTTTACCGATTCGCCTGAATGGGGTGTGGCAGGTGTAATTTTGCCTTGGATGTATTATGAATATTATGGCGATGATTCTTTGTTGAAAGAATATTATCCTGTAATGAAAAAATATGTGGATTACCTGACTTCAAAGGCAGACAAAGGCATTGTTTCTTATGGCTTGGGCGATTGGTATGACTACGGAGAACATGCGGCGGGTTATTCTAAAAACAGTCCGATAGCACTTTCCGCTACATCACATTATTATTTTGGAGTCGATTTGCTGGCTAAGGCTGCGAAGCTATTAAATAAGAAAGAAGATGCCGTTACTTACGAAAATTTAGCAATAAGTGTAAAAAAAGCATTTAATGGCAAGTTCTTTGATACAAAGACGAAACAATATGGCACAGGAAGTCAGTTTAGCAATGCTATTCCGTTGTTTTTAGGTATGGTGGCGAAAGAAGATAAGCAGGCTGTTTTAGATAATTTGGTTAATGACATCAAAGCCAGAAATTATCGATTGACCACTGGCGATGTGGGGAATCGTTATTTATTTCAGGTTTTGGCCGATAATGGGCTGAATGAGGTAATGTACAAAATGCACAATCATTATGATGCTCCGGGTTATGGTTTCCAAATTAAATTTGGCTTGACCACCTTAACGGAGCAATGGGATCCGAGAAAAGGAAATTCATGGAACCATTTTATGATGGGGCAAATTGAGGAATGGTTTTATGAAAGTTTAGTAGGGATTGTTCCTGATGAAACGAATCCAGGATTCAAACATTTCTTCCTGCAACCGGAAATTTTAGGTGATATGACTTTTGTAAAAGGAAGTTACAATTCGGTTTTTGGGGAAATTGCTTCTGAATGGGAGAAAAAAGAAGATAAAGTATCTTTTAAATTTACGATTCCGGCTAATACCACGGCAACAGTAAAATTGCCGGTAAAAAAGAATGCAGTTATCAAAGTAAATGGTAAAATACTAAGCGATTCTAAAAATGTTCTGAAAGTTTTAACTAATGAAGAAAAAGCTTCATTTGTTTTAGGTTCAGGAATGTATGTTGTAGAATGTGCTTTGTAAATGAAAATAAAATGATAAATTTAAGGATGAAAAGGAATAAAATGAAGAAGTTGTTTATTGTGGTATTGCTATTTTTGTTGCTGCCAAAGGTAGAAGCACAAACATCGGATGATAATTATAAAGAACCGATAGTAAAGGCTATCAAAACAATAGAATCTATTTTTAAAATAACCATCATCGACAAAGATGGTTTGCTAAAAGGCAAGGAACTGGATTATGCCGAATGGAGAATTCGTCAGGGCAATTTGGATGTTTCATTGACAGCCATTTTAGCGCCATTTGATCTTACTTTTTTTAAAGAAAACGATTCAACTTATGCTATTCGAAAATTTGAATATGCCAGAAGATCGGCTACTATTGGAAAAGAACGTTTAGAATTTTTGGCTGATTTGTATCCTAATTTAAAAGCTTGGGAAACCAGAAAAGCCGATTTAAAACAATGCATCATTAGTTCCATTGGTTTAGACAAAGCACCGCCGATGCCAAAGGGAAAGCCAATTTTAACCCCAAAAAGAATCTATAAAGATTACAGTGTGGAGAATATTGGTTTAGAAATTATTCCGGGTGTTTATGTAACAGGTTCTATTTATAAACCCTATCCTTTAAAAGGAAAAGTGCCGGTGGTAATTACGCCAAATGGGCATTTTGGTGATGGAAGATATAGAAAAGACCAGCAATTGCGTTGCGCTATGTTAGCAAAAATGGGAGCTGTGGTAGTTGATTTTGATTTGTTTGCCTGGGGCGAATCTACTTTGCAATTTGAATCTACTTTGCATCGAAATAGTATTGCGCAAACCATTCAGGTTTTAAGTGCAGAAAGATTGTTAGATTATTTGACAACACAAAAATATGCCGACATGAACCGAGTGGGAGTAACTGGTGGTTCAGGCGGTGGTTCGATGACAATGTTCCTGGCAGCGATTGATGACAGAATAAAAGTTTCGGTTCCAGTGGTGATGACTTCTTCTCATTTTGTGGGCGGTTGTCCTTGCGAAAGTGGTCGCGGTTTACACCTTTGTGGAAACGGAACTAACAATGCTGAAATTGCAGCCATGGCAGCTCCAAAACCACAGTTGATTGTTTCCGATGGTGGCGATTGGACGGCTACAGTGCCGGAATTAGAATTTCCATTTATTCAAAAAACCTATGGTATGTATGGAAAACAAAGTTTGGTTGAAAATGTACATTTTCCTAAAGAAGGACATAATTATGGAGAGTCAAAACGCATGGCGATGTATCCTTTTATGGCGAAATATTTAGGTTTGGATATTAGCAAAGTAAAAAACAGCAAAGGCGAAATAGATGAATCGACTTGCGTAATTGAACCAACAGAAAAGTTATTGGTTTTTGGTACTAAAGGCGAAAAGTTACCGGCAAATGCTTTAAAAGATATTAATGAATTGTATGCCCTTTTTGGCGAAAAAAACGAAAAAGTATATGAAGTTAAGAAATAATATAGCGAAAATAATATTTGTATTATCGGCTTTTGTGGTAACGTTTACATTTCAGGCGCAATCAAAATCCGATTTAAAACTTTGGTACAATAAACCCGCAGCTATCTGGAACGAAGCCCTGCCTTTGGGTAATGGTCGTTTAGGAGCGATGGTTTTTGGAGATCCGTCAATTGAAAGATTACAATTAAACGAAGAAACTATTTGGGCTGGTTCGCCAAATACTAATGCGCATTCAAAATCATTGGAAGCTTTGCCGGTTGTTAGAAAATTAGTTTTCGAAGGCAAATTCAAAGAAGCTCAGGATTTGGCAACCCGCGATATTATGTCGCAAACCAATGACGGAATGCCATACCAGACTTTTGGAAGCGTTTATATTTCGTTTAACGGACATAATGATTACAAAAACTATTATAGAGATTTAGATATTTCTAATGCCACTGCTTCGGTACAATACGAAGTAGATGGTGTGACTTACAAGAGAGAAGTCTTGACTTCTTTTTCTGATCAGGTGATTGCAGTGAAATTATCGGCAAGTAAAGCTGGAAAAATCACTTGTAATGTAATGATGAACAGCCCGATTGATAAAACAGTTTCTTTTTCAGACAGCAACGAGATTGTAATGACAGGAACGGGAACTAATTTTGAAGGAGTAAAAGGAAAAGTGAAATTTGAAGGGCGTTTGGCAGTTCAAAATAAAGGCGGAAAAGTAACTTCTAAAAATGGTGTTGTAAGCATTAATGGTGCCGATGAAGCGACTTTGTACATTTCGATTGCGACCAATTTTGTGGACTATAAAACTTTGGATGAAGATCAAACTCCAAAATGTAAAAAATATTTAGCAGTGGCTTTGCCAAAAGATTTCGAAACCATTAAAAAGAATCATGTAGCTTTTTATCAAAAGTACTTCGATCGTGTGAGTTTAGATTTAGGTTCAAATGTTAATGCAAAGAAACCTACAGACGAACGTATTCGTGATTTTAAGAATCAATTTGATCCGCAACTGGCAGCGCTGTATTTTCAGTTTGGACGTTATTTGTTGATTTCTTCTTCGCAACCGGGTGGTCAGCCGGCTAATTTACAGGGGATTTGGAACGATATGGTTTCTCCGCCTTGGGATAGTAAATACACCATGAATATCAATGCAGAGATGAATTATTGGCCGTCTGAGGTTACCAATCTTTCTGAAATGCACGAGCCGTTTATCCAAATGGCAAAAGAATTGAGTGTTACCGGTGCCGAAACAGCAAAAACAATGTATAATGCCCGCGGTTGGGTCTTGCATCATAATACCGATATTTGGCGCGTAACCGCTCCTGTAGATCAGGCAGCTTCAGGAATGTGGCCAACAGGTGGCGCCTGGGTTTGTCAGGATTTGTGGGAACGTTATTTGTACACCGGTGATAAAAAATATTTAAACGAAATTTATCCGGTGATGAAAGGAGCGGCTCAGTTCTTTTTAGATTTTATGATTCAAGATCCAAATACAGGTTATTTGGTGGTAGTGCCTTCTTCTTCGCCTGAGAATGTTCATGCCGGTGAGGATGGAAAATCGACCATTGCTTCGGGAACAACTATGGATAATCAGTTGGTTTTTGATTTATTTACTAATGTGATGAAAGCTTCAGCTTTGGTTTCTCCAGATGCAGCTTTTACTAAAAAATTGAAGGAAGCTTTGGCTAAAATGCCTCCGATGAAAGTGGGAAAACACAATCAGTTACAGGAATGGCAGGAAGATTGGGACAATCCAAAAGACAATCACCGTCATGTTTCGCATTTATACGGTTTGTTTCCGAGTAATCAAATTTCACCAATTAAAACACCTGAATTATTTGAAGCGGCTAAACAATCCTTGATTTACAGAACAGATGAATCGACAGGATGGTCTATGGGTTGGAAAGTTAATTTATGGGCTCGTTTACTAGACGGAAATCACGCTTATAAATTAATTCAGGACCAATTGCATTTGGTAACCGCTGACCAACGCAAAGGTGGAGGAACTTACCCAAATATGCTTGACGCCCATCAGCCATTTCAGATTGACGGTAACTTTGGATGTACTGCCGGAATTGCCGAAATGCTGATGCAATCTCAGGAAGATGCGATTCATTTATTACCGGCCTTGCCAACGGTTTGGAAAGAAGGAAGCATCAAAGGTTTGGTAACCCGAGGCGGATTTGTAATTGATATGACCTGGAAAAACAATAAAGTTTCGACTTTGAAAGTGTATTCAAAATTAGGAGGAAACTGCCGATTGAAATTGGAAAATACATTAAAAGCAGAAAAAGGAATTGCGTTTAAAAAAGCAAAAGGTAAAAACCCGAATCCGTTGTTTTATGAGGTTGAAGTAAAGAAACCAATCATTTCTAAAGAAGCAAAATTGCCTAAAGTGCAATTGCCAAAGTATAATGAATATGATGTGGAAATGAAAGCTGGGCAGACTTATACTTTTTATGGGAATTAATGGTCATTGCGAGGAACGAAGCAATCTCATAACGTGAGCAACAGATGTGATTGCTTCGTTCCTCGCAATGACAAACGGAAAACTAAATAAAATAATTAGAACAATGTTACACCAATTTAAATACAAGATAATAGCTTTCGTAATAATGATTGCAGCTTTCAGTAGTTGTAAGTCAGGAGCGGCACATTCTAAAAAAGGAACGGCAGTTATTTTAAAAGCGGATAATTACAAGCATTATGTTGATTATTTCAACACCATGGAAGAGGAGAATCTGAAATTTGCGATTCCGAATGATAGTGCGTGGGCGTGGATGGAAAAAAATATTCCGTTGTTTGAATGTCCGCAACAGAATTTTGAGGAAATTTATTATTATCGTTGGTGGACAGCTCGAAAACACATCAAGAAAACGCCACTTGGTTTCGGAATTACGGAGTTTTTGGTAGATCGTTCGTATGCTGATAAATACAATTTGATTGCTTGTGCGGTTGGGCATCATATCAATGAATTTCGTTGGGTGCACAATCCGCAGTACATTGAGCAGGATGTGAAAATTTGGTACCGTGGCAATGAAGGAAAACCTATGAACAAATTGTATAAATTCAGCAGTTGGACAGCTGATGCTTTGTACAATCGTTATTTGGTGAATAAGGATGAAAAATTCTTATTGGATATGTACCCAGATATGGTGACTGATTATGCGGTTTGGGAAAAAGACCGTCAGCGTAAAGATGGTTTGTTTTGGCAACATGACGTAAAGGACGGAATGGAAGAGTCGTTGAGTGGCGGGCGAAAAGTGCAAAATGCAAGACCGACGATTAACAGTTATATGTATGGAAATGCAATTGCGATTGCTAAAATGGCATCTATGAAAGGCGACAAGGAAGTGGAAGCGAAGTTTAAAGCCAAAGCTGATGTCCTGAAACAATTGATAGAAACCAAATTATGGAATTCGAAAAGTGAATTCTTTGAAACGTTTACCGAGAAAGATACACTGGCGCAAGTGAGAGAAGCGATTGGATTTATTCCGTGGTATTTTAATCTGCCACAAAAAGACAAAGGTTTTGAAAAAGCCTGGGAACAAATTAAGGATGAAAAAGGGTTTTCGGCACCTTTTGGATTGACAACGGCAGAACGCAGAAGTCCTCGTTTTAGAACTCACGGAACCGGAACCTGCGAATGGGACGGTGCAATTTGGCCTTTTGCGAGTTCACAGACTTTGACAGCTTTGGCGAATGTTCTGAACAATTACAATCAGAATTTCGTTGCCAAAACCGATTATTTTAAACAGATGAATCTGTATGTCGAATCACAATACTATCGTGGCAGACCTTATATTGGAGAATATCTGGATGAAACGACAGGTTATTGGCTGATGGGTGACAGGGAAAGAAGCCGTTATTACAATCACTCGACTTTTAACGATTTGATGATTACCGGATTGGTTGGTTTACGTCCAAGAGCGGATGAAAAAATTGAAGTGAATCCGTTGATTCCACAAGATAAGTGGGATTGGTTTTGTTTGGATAATGTTTTGTATCACGGGAATATCATAACGATTCTTTGGGATAAAACAGGGGAGAAATATGGTAAAGGAAAAGGTTTCAGAATTTTTAAAAACGGTAAGGAAATTGCGGTTTCTGAAAAATTGCAGCGAGTGATTTCGGAATAGAGTTTTGAATGCTTCGGAGAAGCATAATATTTATAGCAAAATACGTCCGAATGATAAAAAGCTCCAGCGGAGCGATACATATAAAAAATTATGTCGCCTAGCTGGGGCTTAATGAACTTTACTATTATAAAATCTATAAATATATCGTCCCTTTGGGATTTTACATTGGTTAAAATAACATTATGAAAAAGTTTTTTTTACATTTTACATTAATCATTACACTTTTGACTTATTCGGCGCAAGCCCAAAATAAAATCAGCGTAACCAATCTGCAGTGCGAAATGCTGAACAATCCGGAAGGGATTGATGTTTTAAAACCTCGTTTGAGCTGGCAGATAAAGTCGGATGTAAACGATGTAAAGCAAACGGCCTATCAAATTCTTGTGGCTTCGACTTTAGAAAACCTGAATGCAAACCAAGCCGATTTGTGGGATAGTGGAAAAGTAACAAGCGATAATTCGGTTAATGTTGTTTACAACGGGAAAAAGCTGGGAGACCGACAAAATGCGTTTTGGAAAGTAATTGCTTTTACCAATAAAGGCGAAATAAAATCTACAGATAAGGCTCATTTTAGTATTGGGATTTTAACTTATGCCGACTGGAAATCGACTCGCTGGATTGGCTATGAAAAATTATCGAAAGATGATAGCGTTTCTCAATATTCGAGATTGTCTGCGCGTTATTTGCGAAAAGAAATTGATGTAAAAAAACAAGTCAAATCTGCCAAAGTTTATATTATGGGGATGGGCTTGTATGAGCTGTACATTAACGGAAATAAAATTGGCGACCAAGTTTTGGCACCCGTTCCGACGGATTACACAAAAAACGTAAAATACAATGTTTTTGATGTGACTTCGCAATTGAAAGAAGGTAAGAATATGCTGGGAACGATTTTAGGGAACGGACGTTTTTTTGCGATGCGTCAGGATTACAAACCGTATAAAATCAAATCATTTGGATTCCCAAAGATGGCTTTGCAATTGTTTGTCGAATATACTGATGGAACTAATGAAGTTATTCGAACAGACGATACCTGGAAACTAACTACGGACGGACCGATTTTATCCAACAACGAATATGACGGTGAAGAATACGATGCCCGCAAGGAAATGAAAGGTTGGAACACTACCAATTTTGACGATAAAAACTGGGTTAATGCCAGATATGTTCAGGAACCGGGTGGTTTTTATGAAGCGCAAATGACGCCGAATATGAAAATAATGCGTGAAGTGAAACCGATTTCGATTAAGGCTACTGCCAATGGAACGTATATTCTCGATATGGGACAGAATATGGTGGGTTGGCTGCAACTGAAAGTGAAAGGAAAAAGCGGTGACCAAATCACGATGAAATTTGCCGAATCGTTGCAGGCTGATGGTTTGCTGTACATTGCCAATTTGCGTGATGCGAAAACGACTGATGTTTATACTTTGAAAGGTGAAGGCGAAGAAATCTGGGAACCTCGTTTTATATTTCACGGTTTTCGATTTGTAGAAATTTCGGGTTTTCTGACTAAACCAACATTGGATAATTTCGTTGGAAAAGTGGTTTATGACGATATGAAAACAACGGGAACATTCGAATCTTCGGATGCGACTATGAACCAGATTTTCAAAAATGCCTGGTGGGGAATCAGCGGAAATTACAAAGGAATGCCAATCGATTGTCCACAAAGAAACGAGCGTCAGCCTTGGCTGGGCGACCGAACAACGGGTGCTTATGGTGAAAGTTTTTTATTCAACAACCAGACTTTGTATGCTAAATGGTTAGACGATATCAAATATTCCCAAACTCAGGACGGAGGATTGCCGGATGTGGCGCCGGCATTTTGGCGTTATTATGGTGATAATGTGACCTGGCCGGGAACGTACATCACTGTGGGTGATATGCTGTACCAGCAATTTGGTGATGCGGAAGTGATTAAAAAACAATATCCATACATGAAAAAATGGATGGTGTATATGGAGGAAAATTATCTGCAAAATGATTTGATGGATAAGGACAAATACGGTGACTGGTGTGTTCCGCCGGAATCGCTGGAATTGATTCGTTCCAAAGATCCTGCCCGTTTAACGGATGGCGAATTGATTTCGAGTGCGTTTTATTATCAGCTTTTGGGGATAATGAAAAAGTTTGCCAAAATAGCAAATGCTGATGCCGATATTGCCCATTATGGTGATTTAGAAACAAGAATTAAAAAAGCATTCAACGCTAAGTTTTTTAATGTTGACAAAAATACTTACGCTAATAATACGGTTACAGCTAATCTCTTGCCTTTAGCTTTCGGAATAGTTCCGGAAAATGTAAAAGACAAAGTATTCCAAAATATGGCTCACGAAGTGGAGGTGACTAAAAACGGTCATATCAGCACAGGTGTGATTGGAACACAATTTTTGATGCGAACACTGACAAACTTCGGAAGAGGAGATTTGGCTTATAAACTGGCTTCGAACAAAACCTATCCAAGTTGGGGCTTTATGGTCGAAAACGGAGCGACTACCATTTGGGAATTATGGAACGGAAATACTGCTGACCCATCCATGAATTCACAAAACCACGTGATGCTTTTGGGAGACTTACTGATTTGGTATTACGAAAATATGGCGGGAATCAAGAGCAATCCTGAAACTCCGGGCTTCAAGCAAATCATTATGAAACCGGATTTCAATGCAGGATTGACTTTTGTAAACGCGTCTTATGAATCCATTTACGGACTGATTAAAAGTGACTGGAAGAAAAACAAAAACACTTTAGAATGGAAAATTACCATTCCGGCCAATTCATCGGCATTGGTGTATTTGCCAACAGCGAATGCTTCTGATGTAAAAGTGAATAAACAAAAGGTGGATAAAAATTCTAAAATAGAAAAGAATAAAATGGTTCTTGAATTGCCTTCGGGAACTTACCAACTCAATGTAAATAATATAAAACAATAATGATGAAATGAGCATACTCTATAATTGGTTACAAGAGCCAATAATGATATGTGAATTACATATGACCTTAAAAAAAACAATAAATAGTAACATATGAAAACCTTAAAAACAAGCCTTCTCGTTTTAACCGTAATACTTTTTGCAAGTTGTAAATCGGCTTTGGAAAAAAAGACATGGAAAGAGGGGATTTTAGTAGATCAGTTTATATACGATAAAGCACCTTATCCTTCTTGCCATGCCGTAACAATTGTAGAAGCAACTAATGGAGATTTAGTTTCGTCTTGGTTTGGTGGTACGCACGAAAGACATCCTGATGTTTGTATTTATGTAGCTATAAAACCTAAGGGAAGTGATAAGTGGAATGAAGGTGTTAAAGTTGCCGATGGAGTAATGCCTGATGGAACAAGATTTCCAACCTGGAATCCTGTTTTGTACCAAATTCCGGGAGGTGATTTGATGTTGTTTTATAAAATAGGACCAAAACCATCTGAGTGGTGGGGAGTTTACAGAACTTCTTCTGACGGAGGAAAAACCTGGTCTGACAAGATTGATATGCCGAGTAAAGATTTTTTGGGGCCAATCAAAAACAAACCAGTTTTGTTGAGTAACGGAACATTATTATTGCCTTCAAGCACCGAAGGAAATGGCTGGCATTTGCGTATGGAATCAACTCCTGATTTTGGAAAAACATGGGTAATGGGAGATACCATTTCAAGAGGAAAGCAAAAAATCAATGCCATTCAGCCAAGTATTTTGTTTCATAAAGATGGAAGCATTCAGGCAATTGGAAGAACTAAAAACAGAGCTATTTTCAGTACTTTTTCTAAAGACAACGGAAAAACATGGACTGATGTAGAATTAATTGGTTTACCCAATAACAACTCAGGAACCGATGCTGTGACTTTGAAAAATGGAAAACATTTATTGGTTTACAATCACGTTTTGCCTCCAGGAACAGAAGCTAAAGGACCTAGAACACCGTTGAATGTTTCTATTTCTGATGATGGAATCAACTGGAAAGCAGCATTGGTTTTAGAAGATTCGAATATTAGTCAATATTCCTATCCTTCGATGATACAGAGTAAAGACGGAATGGTGCATATTGTTTACACCTGGAGACGTCAAAAATTGAAATACGTAAAAGTAGATCCTAAAAAATTAAAAGCTTTACCAATTAACAATGGTATTTGGCCTGGAGAAGAAAATAAAGTGGTCAAAGCTGTTAAAGCGGAAGAAGAATAAAAATCAAAAATTTAACCATTAAGATAGTAAGTTTCATTGAGGATTCATCTTAACTTTCTTATTGTCTTAATGGTAAAAACTAATAATATGAAATTAACTTATTTAAAAAGAAATTCACTTATTATAGTTCTTGCTGTTTTGAGTAGTACGTTTAATAATATTGCATTTGCTCAAACCTCAAAAAATCAACGTTACAAAGTGGCAGTTTGCGACTGGATGATCTTAAAAAGACAAAAGCTAGGTTCATTTCAGTTGGCGAGTGAAATTAAAGCAGATGGAATCGAACTAGACATGGGCGGTTTGGGCAATCGTGAAACTTTTGATAGTAAACTGGCTGACCCTGTTGAGGTGAAAAAATTCAAGGATAAGTCCAAAGAATTTAATGTTGGGATTTCATCCATTGCTATGTCTGGATTTTACGGACAATCTTTTGCAAAAAGAGAAACCGTAAAAAGAATGGTTAAGGATTGTATTGATGCCATGAAAACTATGAATGTAAAAGTGGCTTATTTGCCATTAGGAACACAATGTGATTTGAAAAAATTCCCAGAATTGCGTCCAATTATTATTGAACGTTTGCAATGGGCTGGCAAACAAGTAGCTAAAATAGGAGGAGTAATCGCTATCGAAACTTCACTAGATGCTACTGCAGAGAAAAAATTACTAAAAGATATTGGTTGTAAAAGCATCAAGAGTTCATTCAATTTTTCGAATGCTATCGAAAATAAAAAGGATATCTCGGCTGAGCTTAAAATTTTAGGAAAAAAATACTTAGCCCAAATTCATGCTTCCAATACCGATGGTTTTTGGTTGCAAAATGACAAAGCCATTGATATGCATAAAATCAAGTCGACTTTAGATAAGATGAACTGGAAAGGCTGGCTTATTGTGGAACGTTCCCGTGATACTACGGATGTACATAATGTAAAAGCCAATTACGGAGCGAATGTCGCTTACTTGAAGAAAATTTTTCAGAATTAAAAATTAAATACCACGAAGGCACAAAGTCACAAAGAAAATTTAAGTTCAACGGATTTAATAAATTATTGGCTTCTAAAAAAATTGAGTCTTTGCGTCTTTGTGGCAAAACAAAAATTATAATACAAATGAAATATTTAAGCTTACTTTTTTTAGCACTTTGTGTTACTTTTGCATCAGCGCAAAATGTTACCATTGTTCGTGATGCCAATGCACCAAGAGCACAATTTGGTGCCGAAAAATTATCAGAAATAGCAACAGCAAAAGGATTCAAAGTAGTTTTTGCTGATAAAGCACCTAAAAAATCAAAAGATAAAGTAATTATCATTGGCGAAAAAGGAACTGATTTTTGGAAACAAAATTCTAAAAATGCTAAAATTGATGATAGTCAATTAACCAAGAAAGAAGGTTTTCAAATTAGTACTCAAAAGAACATAATTTACATTGAAGGTACTGATGCTTCTGGTGCTTTGTATGGCGCTTTAGAATTAGCCAATCGCATTAAAGAAGAAGGCAAAATCCCATCGGAAATAGCCATTCAGGACAGCCCGGAAATGGTATTGAGAGGAACTTGTATTGGGATGCAAAAAACCACTTATCTTGAAGGTCGTGGCGTTTATGAATATCCGTATACTCCGGAATCTTTTCCTTGGTTTTATGATAAAGCCCTTTGGATAAAATACCTGGATATGATGGTCGAAAACCGTATGAATTCTTTGTATTTGTGGAACGGACATCCATTTGCTTCTTTGGTAAAACTAAAAGAGTATCCATTTGCGGTTGAGGTTAGTGACGAAACTTTTAAGAAAAATGAAGAAGTCTTCAAATTCCTAACTGAAGAAGCTAATAAAAGAGGAATCTGGGTGATTCAGATGTTTTATAACATTATTCTTTCTAAGCCTTTTGCGGATCATTATAATCTTAAAACTCAGGAAAGAGAACGTGTTATTACGCCATTGATTGCCGATTATACTAAAAAATCAATCACTGCATTTATTGAAAAATACCCAAATGTTGGTCTATTAGTTTGTTTAGGAGAAGCAATGAATACGGTTGAAGATGATGTGAATTGGTTTACCAATACAATTCTTCCAGGTGTTCAGGATGGTTTGAAAGCCTTAGGAAAAACCGAAGAACCGCCTATTATCCTACGTTCACACGATACAGATGCTCCAGCGGTAATGGCGAAAGCTTTGCCATTGTATAAAAACTTATACACCATGAGTAAGTATACTGGGGAATCGTTGACTACTTATACACCAGGCGGACCTTGGGGAGAAACTCACAAACAATTGAGTTCTTTAGGATCAATTCATATTGAAAATGTGCATATTTTGGCAAATTTGGAGCCTTTTAGATATGGTTCTCCAGATTTTATCCAAAAAACAGTAAAAGCAATGCATAATATTCATGGAGCAAATGCACTGCATTTGTATCCTCAGGCATCATATTGGGACTGGCCTTATACAGCTGATAAAACCAAAACGGGAGAACGATTAATGGAAATGGATCGGGACTGGATTTGGTACAAAGCCTGGGCAAGATACGCCTGGGACAGTAAAAGAGACCGTACTCAGGAAATTGGTTACTGGGACAATCAATTTGCTAAAAAATATGGAACAGATTCAGAAGCAGGAAAGAATATCTTAGAAGCTTATGAACAAATAGGCGAAATTGCTCCTAAAACCTTAAGACGTTTCGGAATTACCGAAGGAAACCGTCAGACTTTATTGTTAGGAATGTTCGAAAGCCAATTGGTTAATCCGGCTAAATGGCGTGTTTATCCGGGATTCCATGAGTCTTGTGGACCTGTAGGCGAATTGCTTCTGGAATATGCTAAAAAAGAATGGAATAAACAGCCGCATATTGGTGAAACACCAACGCAGATTATCAAAGAAATTGTACAACACGGAAAAATAGCTGTCGAAGCCATTGACAAAGCGACTCTTTCGGTTACTAAGGAAAAAGACGAATTTAATCGTTTGAAAAATGATGTCTATTGCTACAATGCATTCGCAAATTGTTTTTCTGAAAAAGTTGAGGCGGCTTTGTTAGTTTTAAGATACAGTTATTCTAATGATATTGCCGATTTAGATAAAGCCGTTCCGCATTTAGAAAAATCGTTGGAGTACTTTGAAGAGTTGGTGAAATTGACAAAAGATACTTATTTGTATGCTAATAGTATGCAAACTGCTCAACGTAGAATTCCTATTGGAGGTGATGACGGGAACAACAAAACCTGGGCTGAATTGTTACCGCATTACGAGCGTGAACTTGCTAATTTAAAAAGAAATATTAGTCTTTTAAAAGATGCTAAAAACGGAAAAGTAAAACAAAAAACAGTTACGCCTTGGAAAACGGCTAGTGTTACTATGTTAAGTCCAAAATCAAATTCTTACGCTGTTAAAGAAGGAACAAAAGTGTACGGAACGCCAATTTCAGAATTGATAAAAGTAGCTCCGGAACTTAAAAACCTAAAAGGAATTTCATTCGTTGAAGATCAGCAAAACACTGAAGGAACAACTTTAAAATTCAAGAATGATACTCCGGTAAAATTGGTAGTGGGTTATTTCAATTCTGATCAAAAAAGGTTTTTATTGCCTCCAAGTTTAGAAACAAATGCAGCCGGAAATGAAATGGGAGAAGCCGAGGTAATTTTGGCGAATGCCATGAATTTAAAAGAATTACCAAGGGTAAATATTCATACTTATACTTTTAAAGCGGGTGAAAACCAACTGAATTTAGGTAAAGGAAGAGTCCTGATTTTAGGATTCATTGATGCCAATCAAAAAATTGAACCTCGTGATGTGGGCTTTATAGATGCTGGCGAAAAAGAAGCAGTAGACTGGTTGTTTTACTAAGAATAGAAAATTTCAAACCCTTTCAGAGTGTACTTTGAAAGGGTTAAATACATAAAAAATGAAGAGATTAATTTATATACTATTTTTTATAACTACTGTTTCCTGGGCGCAAACTCAAGAAAGAGCAACTTCATTTCGTAAAGAGATTTCGTTGAATGCGGGTTGGAAAACCACTATGGTGGATTCTCATCCAGAAGCAAAACAGGATTTTGCGCAAGATTCAAATGCTGATGCCAACTGGAAAACGGTAAATGTTCCTCACAATTGGGATCAATATGAAGGCTTTCGCCAAATGAAACATGGTAACTTGCACGGAACGGCCTGGTATTCGAAAAATTTAAAAATTGGCAAACAACAAAAAGGGAAAAAACTGTTTCTGTTTTTTGAAGGAGTGAGCAGTTACGCTACGGTTTGGGTAAACGGAAAAGAAGTTGGTCAGCACAAAGGAGGTCGAACCACTTTTACGTTGGATATTACTGATGCAGTAAAATACAGTTCGAATAATAAAATTGTGGTCAAAGCAGCTCATCCTGCTTTTATTGCCGATTTACCTTGGGTTTGTGGTGGTTGTTCTGGCGAATGGGGATTTTCAGAAGGTTCACAACCGATGGGGATTTTTAGACCGGTAACCTTAGTCATTACAAATGATGTTCGAATAGCGCCTTTTGGAATTCACATTTGGAATGACAAAACGGTTTCTAAAGAACAGGCTATTTTACACACTACAACTGAAATTCAAAATTACAGCAGTCCGAATCGAACAATTACTGTTGTCAATAAACTTTTAGATAAAAATGGAAAAGAAGTAGCTTCGGCTAAGAGTTCTGTTTTGTTTTCGAAAGAGACTAAAGAAATTCAACAGACTTTGCCTGAAATCAAGAATCCTAATTTATGGTCGCCAGAAAGTCCGTATTTGTATACACTTTCGACTACTATTTTAGAAAAAAATAAAGTTTTAGATAAAATTACGACGCCTTATGGAATTCGTTGGGTTTCCTGGCCAGTGGATAGACCGGGCAATGACAAGCGATTTTTTATTAATGATCAACCCGTATTTATTAATGGAACTTGTGAATATGAACATCAATTAGGGCAAAGTCATGCTTTTTCGGATACCCAAATAAAAGCCAGAATTGAACAAATCAAAGCGGCTGGATTCAACTCTTTTAGAGAAGCACACCAACCGCACAATTTGAAATATCAGGAATTATTGGATGAAAGTGGTATTTTGTTTTGGAGTCAGTTTTCGGCGCATATTTGGTACGATACTCCGGAATTCAAAGAAAACTTCAAGACTTTATTGCGCGAATGGATTAAAGAACGTCGTAACAATCCATCAGTAGTTTTGTGGGGATTACAAAATGAAAGTACCATCCCAAAAGAATTTGCGGAAGAGTGTACAAAAATCATTCGTGAAATGGATCCAACTGCTTCTTCACAACGCAAGGTAACAACTTGTAATGGTGGTGAAGGAACCGACTGGAATGTGGTGCAAAACTGGTCCGGAACTTACGGAGGAGATCCCTTTAACTATGCTGTCGAAATGAGTACGCAATTATTGAACGGAGAATACGGTGCCTGGCGTTCACATGATTTGCACAGCGAAGGTGAATTTGCGCAAAAAGGAATTCTTAGTGAAAACCGTTTTTCGCAGTTAATGGAAATTAAAATCCGTGAAGCTGAATCGGTAAAAGATAAAATTGCAGGACAATACAACTGGTTATTTGCTTCGCATGAAAATCCGGGGCGTGAACAAAATGGCGAAGGATTCAGAGCTATCGATCAGGTGGGACCCGTTAATTACAAAGGGTTGTTTAGCATTTGGGGCGAGCCTTTGGATGCGTATTATATGTACCGCGCCAATTATGCATCGAATAAAACCAATCCAATGGTCTATATTGTTTCGCACACCTGGCCGAATCGTTGGGAAGCTCCTGGAGTTAAAAACGGAATTGATGTCTATTCGAATTGTGATGAGGTTGAATTGTTTAATGATGTCAACAATCAATCTTTAGGGAAATTGAAAAACCCAGGAAGAGGACAACATTTTCAATGGAATAAAGTCAATATTCAGTACAATGTGTTGTATGCTGTAGGTTATGTAAATGGTAAAAAAGTAGCTCAGGATTATATTGTTTTGAACAATTTGCCTGAAGCGCCTCATTTGAAATCTTTAAGTTCAAAAGAAGAAATCGTTTCTTCAAAAGCGAACTATAATTACATTTATCGTGTCAATTGTGGCGGTCCTGATTTCAAAGATACTGACGGAAATGTATGGTCAGCTGATGTTCATAAAACCGAAGCGAATACCTGGGGTTCCGTTTCCTGGACAGATGATTTTAAAAATTTACCTGCTTATTTTGCAAGTCAGCGATCTACTTCTGATTTAGTTGATGGGACTCAAAATGATGCTTTATTTCAAACTTTCCGTTACGGAATGGATAAATTAAAATATGAATTTCCTGTTCCTGATGGTGAATATTTAGTCGATTTGTATTTTTCTGAGCCTTGGTACGGGACTGGCGGCGGATTGGATTGCAAAGATTGGCGCGTATTTGATGTGGCAATTAATGATAATGTAATGCTTAAAGATTTTGATATTTGGAGTGAAGTTGGTTTTTCAAAAGCAGTGAAAAAAACGTTCACGGTGAGAAGTAAAAATGGTAAGTTAGTAATTGATTTTCCAAAAGTAAGTTCGGGAGAAGGAATTATCTCTGCGATTGCGATTGCTACCAAAGACAAATCAGTGAAAGCAGCTGCGCCTTCGCCAAAGAATATTTTGGATGTTGTAACTAATGCTTCATTTGAAATTGCATCTTGGTTAAATCTCAATTCGAAACAATATTTAAATTCTGATGTGACTTTTACACAATTACCAGCTGCGTTGTATGCTGCCGATTATATTCAATTTTCAAATGAAAATAATGTTACGGGTTCTTTTATTTCGAAAGAAGAAGCTACGGTTTCAGTTTTAGTAGATTCGAAAATAGAAACAACTTTGCCTTGGCTTGCTGATTATAAAAAATCAGAAGCAACTGCAAAAAACAGTAACGGAGATGTTTTTACTATTTTCGAAAAAGAAGTAAAAAAAGGAGAAACCGTATTTTTTGGTAACAAAGGCGATGGTACGCCATCATTTACTATTGTGGTTGTCCCAACTTCCGATTTGGGAAAAGTTAAAGACGACAGACCTTCGTTAAAATTCGAAGCAGAAGATGCTAAAATAAAAGGTGGGGGAACGGTAAAAGGAAATTTCAAGTCGAGTGATTATGTTGAATTTGCAAAAAACACACCAAATAGTATCGAATTTGAAGTGAATCCTGGTGTTGCTAATATATACCTGATGCGTTTTAGATACATGAATATGAATGCCGAACCGATAAAGGTGAAGTTGATTATCGAAGATGCTTACGGAATTTTGATGCGAAATGATGAAATTGAATTTCCGGCGCCTACAGAGAAATGGAAGGTTTTAAATACCACTTCGGGAGGTTATATCAATGCTGGAAAATATAAAATCAGAATTGAATCGGATAACATGAAAGGATTGCGTTTGGAATCTTTTGAGTTTCAATAAGTAGAGAATAGAAAAAAGAATAAAGAAAATAGATTTATGAATTTACATAAAAGTGTTTTACAAAAAGGAACAATAGCAATTGCGTTGTTGTTCTTGGTTGCCTGTGCATCAACAAAAAAAGAAAGCCGAATAATAGCTGATTTTAATCCGGATTGGAATTTTAAATTAGGCGATTATCCAACGGCAATACAGGCTAATTTTGATGCGAATGATTGGCGTACGTTAGATTTACCGCACGATTGGAGTATCGAAGGTGCGTTTAATAAAGATAATCCAACCAAACAGGCTCAGGCATTTTTGCCGGCAGGAAAAGGCTGGTACCGAAAAACATTTACACTTCCCGAAGATTGGAAGAACAAAAACGTTTCGATTGAATTTGACGGCGTTTTCAAAAACAGCGAAGTATTCATTAATGGACATTCGTTAGGAATGCGCCCAAATGGATACATTTCATTTGCCTACGAATTGTCACAATACCTGAACTTTGGGACCCAGAAAAACATCATCGCTGTAAAAGTTGATAACGATGCACAACCCAATTCCAGATGGTACACCGGTTCCGGAATTTACAGAAATGTGCGATTGGTTGCCAGCGAAAAACTTCACGTAGCAAAATGGGGAACGTATGTAACTACGCGTGGAATCACCAAAGATAAAGCTATTGTTGATATTGATGTTGACGTGAAAAATGGTTTGGGGACCAATAAACTTTTTAAGTTAGTTTCGACAATTTTAGATAAGAATAATGTTGAAGTTGCAAAAGCAATCTCTGATGGAAATATCCCAGCAAATTCAATTTTACAAGTTAAACAAAACACTAAGATAGAAAACCCAATTCTTTGGGATACTGAGAATCCGTATTTATACAAGATAGTAACAAAGGTTTATGATGGTTCGACTGTAGTTGATACTTATGAAACACCGCTTGGAGTTCGTTATTTCAATTTCGATGCCGAAAAAGGATTTTCGTTAAATGGAAAACCTACCAAAATATTAGGCGTTTGCCTGCATCATGATAACGGTGCTTTGGGCGCTGTGGAGAATATTCATGCTGTCAAAAGAAAATTGAAAATCCTGAAAGAAATGGGAACCAATGCCATCAGAATGTCGCACAATCCGCATTCTTTGGAAATGATGAAGCTGTGTGATGAGATGGGATTTATTGTTCAGGATGAGTTTACCGATGTCTGGAAAAAGAAAAAAGTCACCAATGATTACCATAAAGACTGGGATGCTTGGCACAAACAGGATCTGGAAGATTTTATCAAAAGAGACCGCAACCATCCTTCGGTAATGATGTGGAGTATTGGGAATGAAATCAGGGAACAATTTGACAGTACTGGAATTGCTATTACCAGAGAACTGGCTCAAATCGTAAAATCGCTGGATACCACTCGTCCAGTTACGAGTGCTTTGACCGAGAATGTTATTGAGAAAAATTTCATTTATCAGTCGGGCGCTTTGGATTTATTGGGATTCAATTACAAGCACGAAGATTATAAAGATTTCCCAACCAAATTTAAAGGACAAAAAATACTTGCTTCCGAAAGTGTTTCGGCACTGGAAACCCGTGGTCATTATGATATGCCAACTGATTCCATAAGAATGTGGCCAACAAAACACAATGCCCCTTTTGATGGCAATGCTGATTTAACGGTTACGGCTTATGATAATATTGCTTCTTACTGGGGAACGACACATGAAGAAAACTGGAAAACTATCAAAAAACAGGATTTTATGGCGGGGACTTTCATTTGGACAGGCTTCGATTATCTGGGCGAACCTGATCCGTATCCGTATCCTGCACGTAGTTCGTATTTTGGAATCGTAGATTTGGCGGGCTTGCCTAAAGATGTGTATTATATGTACCAAAGCGAATGGAGTGATAAAGATGTGTTGCATTTATTGCCACATTGGAACTGGAAACAGGGTCAAATGATTGATGTTTGGTCGTATTACAACAATGCTGATGAAGTTGAATTATTGTTAAACGGCAAATCTCTAGGTTCGAAAGCTAAAAAAGGAGAAGAATTGCACATTGCCTGGAAAGTGCCTTTTGAAGCAGGAACTTTGAAAGCGATTTCCAGAAAAGAGGGTAAAATAGTGAAGGAAACCGAAATTCATACCGCTGGCGAAGCAGTTAAAATCGATTTGAAGTCGGATAAAACGAGTATTAAAAACGATGGATATGATTTGGTTTACGTAACGGTTTCTTTGCAGGACAAAGACGGAAATCTACTTCCAAAAGCCGATAATCTAATTAACTTTAAAGTTTCTGGTGGTGCTAAAATTGTTGGTGTTGACAATGGCTACCAAGCCAGTTTAGAACCTTTTAAAGCCGATTATCGAAAATTATATAATGGAAAATGTGTAGTGATTTTGCAATCGAATAAAAAAGCAGAAAACATAACTCTTGAAGCTACTACAGCAGGAAATATCAGCTTAGGTACTGTGAGTATTAAAGTAGAATAAATATCTTAAAAAAATAATTGTATTCAAAACTTCATTAGTAATAATGGAGTTTTTTTATGAATTTATTCTTCTAATTTTGTTTTTGGGTTAATCATATACTTATGTGAAAAATCGTTTTAGATAGCAAATTTGATAATTATCTTTCAGGTTGTTATTTGTAATAAAATTAGTGCTATATTAGTGTGTCAATTTATTAAATACTCTTTTGCCATTATATAAACAATACTATGTCTAATTTATGCAAAATAAGAATATATATTGGGTAACGACTCCTTGTAATATTGAGAATTGGTTTATTATATCAACTTCAGAACAGGAGGCTAGAAATTTTCATGAAGATGGAGAAGGTTTCGATCGAGGCTATGCTAGAGCAAAGAAAATTTGCACAATACCAAATGAACTACTTGAAAATTATGTAGATAATGATGAAGATGACTATAACTATTGGCCTTCATTGGAATTATTGAAAGAATTAGATTTTAGAATTATCGAAAGAGAGTCTCCACGAATAGTTTCTTATAAATCCAAAATTTATTATGAAGGTAGTGGAATGATAAAAATTGTTGAATACCATACTTCAAGATTTTCTGGAATGTACGTTGTTAATGTTAGTAATATAGATAAATATAAAATAGGTTTTACTAAGAATCTAGATGCAAGACTGAAGGCTATTAGAACGATGTCACCCAATCAAATTCGTTTGAGATTTTACATTATAACTAAGCATTATAAGGAATTAGAAAAAGAAATACATAAAATGCTTTCATCAAAATTAATTCGTAGAGAGTGGTTTTTACTTAATGAAGATGATATTGATCAATTAATAACAAAGTTCCTTGAATTAGATAAAGAGAAGTTTCATATAGTAGATTATAAAAGTTTTCCATTTTATATGTAATTGGTGAAATATATAAGGTTCATAATCGAGATTGTTATATTTCTGTAAATATGAAGGTCTAATTTTTATTACTTTTCTATCATAGTAAGAAATGTTTTGCTTGTTTATAACTTATAAGGATTTAAATTTGCAGTACTTTAACTAAATAATATTAAAATAAGGTGTAAATTACATAACTAATTTGTCAATAAAATGTACAAAAGAGAATACGAGCCTCTGTTGGGAAATGGGTTTAAAGAGATTGCTTTGTGGCAGTTAGATGTTATTTTTTTGGAGCCTTTTGGAGAAAATGAGCAAAGAAAGCAATTGATAAATCGCTTAAATGCTTACTTAAGTGAGTTTTCATATTTAGGTTTAAATGCAGAACTTTGGATAGATGGATCATTTTCGACTCTTAAACCTGAACCAGAAGACATAGATGTTGTTTTTTTATTAGACGAAAGTGAAATAAACAGTTTAAATGATAGAAAACTGAAGTTATTTGAAGAATTGTTTCTAAATAGAGAAATAGTTAAAGCCAGATATTCAGTAGATGTTTATTTTATAGATAGAAATGATGAAATTGAAAAGCAAAAATGGATAACAACATATGGCTTTGATACAAGAAAAATAAATAGCAAAGGAATATATAAAATACAATTGCCAAAAGATGTATAGTATAGAACGTATAGAGGAATTATTAGCAAATTCGGAAGATACTTTATTGAAATATGAGAATTTGCTTAAAGGCAATCCAAATAGTTTGTTCAATAAAGGTATGGTGAAAAATACCTTAGAACAAATGATAGAATTGCGTTCTAATCTTGCTTTCGAAAAACAGAAAAGAGAAAAAGAAATTATTGATATACGCTTAAAAGGTAAAGTTGCAAAAGTAGGGAAGCTACCTTTAGATTTATTGGGTGAGTTTGCTAAAAGCTTATCAGATTGTATTATAGAGTCATCTAGGAAATATCAATATGGTAATAAAGGTGGTGCAAAAATATTAACCTCGATTAAAAACACTGTAGATTTACGCTTCGATAGATTAGTCCCTGGTTCAACACATATTTTAGTTACTGGTAACAATAGTCCTGATTTATTTGGTAATAGTATGATAGAGAATGCTTTAATTAATACTTTTGAGTTGTTAAATGTGCATAATGATTCTGAATTAATGAATAAGTCTGAAAAGTATGGTGGAGCAGGAATTAAAAAATTAAATAAAATATTAAACTTAAGTATTAATAACCATTTAGAATTTGATTTAGAATGGTCTTCACCAAATTCAAAAGTTTTTAAATGGGAAGGAAACTTTGATAGAATAAAGCAACTTAATAATTCTATTTCAAAAATAGAAACCATTACTCCTGAAGAAATCGAAATTTCAGGCACATTGGTTATGCAAAGTCTAAAAGGACAGCTTGAAATCGAAGAAGATGGAGGTAAACTTTTTAAGGTTTCATTTCCGATGTCTTTTTTAGATAAAATAAAAGAATTTCAAATTGGAGAAAATTTTTCTGCGATAATTATTAAAAATACTCTTAAAAACAGTATTACTAAAGAAGAGAAAGCATCATTTGAGTTGGCAAAAATTCTTGAATGAGGCTAAAGTTAGTTAGTGGCTATCAGAAATGTTTATTAAAAAAGAACCTCCTTTAAAAAACGAGTTAAAAAGTGGAATAATAACATAGAATATTTTTCAGATTTAAAAAGCACGGATCTTATTCATGCTTTTTTTCGTTTAAATCGTTTGGGTTATTTTATAAATAGCTGTTTTTCAAATGATTTAAATCTTAATCTTTCCAAAACCCTGCTTTTTTGAGAAGTATTTTATACTTTTGCACTCTGATTCCAAAAAATTTGGAATTATAGCAATGATTATATGAAAAAGAAAGTAGAAATTCTTGCTCCGGCTAAAAATTTGGTTCAGGGAATTGCAGCTATCAATGCGGGTGCAGATGCTGTGTATATTGGTGCTCCGCTTTTTGGAGCGCGTACCAATGCAACCAATTCAGTTGAGGATATTGCCGAAATGGTCAAATATGCTCACTTATTTAAGGCGCAGGTTTTTGTGGTGATCAATACCATTTTGTACGACAACGAATTAGACGCTTGTAAAAAATTAATCTATCAATTATACGATATTGGTGTCGATGCGCTTATTGTGCAGGACATGGCGATCATGGAAATGGATTTGCCGCCAATAGTTATTCACGCGAGTACTCAAGCGAACAACCGTGAACCAAAACACGTAAAATTCCTGAAAGATGTCGGGATGCAACGTGTAGTTTTGGCCAGAGAGTTGAATTTAGACCAGGTGAGAGACATTGCCGCAGCAACTGATGTAGAATTAGAATTCTTCGTTTCTGGTGCGCTTTGCGTGTCTTTTAGCGGAAATTGCTACATGAGTATCGCGGGTGGAGAACGTAGCGCTAATCGTGGTTCTTGTGCGCAAAACTGTCGTTTGCCGTACAATTTGATTGACGGAAATGGAACAACTTTATTGACCGAAAGTCATTTGCTTTCGATAAAGGATTTGGATTTAAGTGACCAATTGCCCAATTTGATTGAGGCAGGAATTACTTCGTTTAAGATTGAAGGTCGTTTAAAAGATATTGTTTACGTAAAAAATAATACTTCGTTTTTAAGAAAGAAACTGGATGCTTTCTTAGAAAATAATGAGAGTTTCCAAAAAGCTTCTTCAGGAAGGACTTTCTATAATTTCGAACCTGAAATGGACAGAAGTTTCAATAGAGGGTATACCGATTATTTTGTGAACCAGCGTAAAGAAAAAATAGGAAACTGGGAAAGTCCAAAATCACAAGGGCAGTACATTGGTAAAGTAACTGAAATCAAAGCCAATGGTTATGTGATTGAAAATCATGATAAGCTAAACAATGGTGATGGTTTGTTTTTTATCAATGAAGAGGGAATTGCCGATGGAGTCCAAATCAATATTATCGTGAATGATATTGTGGTGCCAAATACCTTTAAAAATATTGCTGTAGGAACAGTTATTTATCGAAATTCGGATGCAGAGTTTAACCGAATTGTAGAAAAAGAAAATGCTGCGGTTCGAAAAATTGGTGTAAGTCTTCGTTTTTCTGAAACAGAAGAAGGTTTCCAATTAACAGTGGTGGATGAAGACGGACACCAGAGTATATCGAATTTGGTTACTGAAAAAGAACTGGCAAAAAGCGAGGAATCAGTAATCCCGAATATCAAAAAGAACTTAGTTAAAACAGGAAATACGCCTTTTATAGTTGACAATATTGAAGTAGAATTTACTAAGAATTGGTTCTTGCCGATTTCGAAAGTGAATGAAGTGCGAAGAATTGCTTTGGAACAATTGATTGATATTCGAATCAACGAATACCATAGAGAAGAATTCCAAATTACAAAATCGGATATTCCTTATCCAACCGAAAAATTAGATTTTACTTTTAATGTTTCGAATAAATTAGCGAGAGCTTTTTATAAAAGACACGGTGTAACCGAGATTGAAAAGGCATTTGAATTGCAATGGGATCCTGGAAAAGCCCGTGTAATGACTACCAAATATTGCGTGAAATACGAATTGGGTAAATGTGCCCGCTTCCAGCGTGATACTATGGGAGAAAAAGTAAAAGAACCGCTAACGTTAAAACACGGTGAAACGGAATACAAATTGAAATTCAACTGCAAACCTTGTGAAATGGAAATTTGGGAAAAAGATGCCGAATTTGAAATCATCGACCAGGACGAGCAATTGGATTATGTGAAAAGAAGATAATATATAATGATGTCAGGCTGAGCTTGTCGAAGCCTAAATGATACTGTTAAACAAAAAAGCCGCGATGTTGCGGCTTTTTTGTTGCATTTTTTTACAGAGAAAAACATAAAATCCCTAATCGGGTTTAGTTTTGTTCTTCTTTTATTGTTCCATACCATTCGGTGATACAGGGATACATAAAAGCCGCCGTTTTCTGAATTGGATAGTAAAAAGTCGATTTGTCAAGCGTTTCTTTTTTAGCAAAAAAATGATTGTAGTTTATTTTTTCGAAAACAGAAAATACAATTCCAATGATTAAGACCGTTTTGAGTGTTCGGAATAATCCGCCACCAAGTTTGTTTATCCATCCTAAAAAAGCAAAATCCACTATTCCGGTTAGGATTTTTGCTAAAAAATGAATGCCAATTACTACCAGAATAAAAGTGAGAATAAAAGCCGTAACCTGAACCGTATTGGGGTTCCAATGCACAAATCCTAAAAGAATATCTTTGGTGATAACCGAGAATTTAACGGCTAAATAAATCCCGAAAAGTAAGGAGAAAAAGGATGCGATTTCAATAAAAAGACCATTTACCGTTCCTTTGTACAATGCAAATGCCAATAAAGCACCTAAAATAATATCTAAAAAACCCATAATAAAATAGAAAATAATAAAGAGCAAAGATAAAAGAATTATGTTGGTATCTTTGCCCTAATAATTTTAGATAGTAGAAAATCAGAATAGCAATTTCTAACTTCTAACTTCTAATTTCTAACTTTCAAAAAATGTCAAGAGACACACAACTTAAAGAGCGCTGGGATAAGCTTGTCGATATACTTTCTAATCAATTTTCACAAGGTGAAGATTTGGATTTGGATGCCATTATTTTTTTAATCGGAGTTCAGGAATTGGGTCAGGTACACCGAGAATATAAAAAAGACGAAAAACTAAACCTGATGCACATCGCTATTTGTCGTTTGCTGGAGCCTTATGGCTTTTATGAGTTCGACTTTTTTGATGAAGAAGGCTGGCCACATTACAAAGTAAAGGAACAATTACCCGCTTTAAAAGCAGGGGAACAATCGGTTTTAATGAAGGAAGCCATTGTGAGTTATTTTATAGAAAAACAACTTATTGATTGATTCGTTGTTATTTTATGACAGAAGTGTAGAAAAACTTCCAACTTCTAACTTCTAACTTCTAACTTTTTGCTTAAATTTGCACACTCAATTATTGGATGAAAATGATAGATAAGATAAAAGAATATATTGGTGAAGCACAAGCTTTTTCAACACAAGATACTGCCGAATTAGAATCATTTAGAATTAAGTTTTTAGGAAGTAAAGGAATTCTAAAAGAATTTTTTGCTGAATTTAAAAATGTTCCTAATGAGCAAAAAAAGGAATTTGGTCAGGTAATTAACCTGCTTAAGACTTCTGCAGAGGAAAAAGTAAAATCAATCCAGGAAACTTTAGAAAGCAAAGAAGAATCTAAAGGAATTTATGGCGATTTGACCCGTGCTGCCGAACCGGTAACTATCGGTTCTCGTCATCCGATTTCTATAGTAAAAAACCAAATCATAGATATCTTTTCAACCATTGGATTCAATGTTTCCGAAGGTCCTGAAATCGAAGACGATTGGCATAATTTTACTGCTTTAAACCTGCCAGAATACCATCCGGCACGTGACATGCAGGATACTTTTTTCATCCAGACCAATCCTGATATTTTATTGCGTACCCACACTTCATCGGTTCAGGTGCGTTATATGGAGAACAATAAACCGCCTATCAGAACCATTTCTCCGGGACGTGTTTTCCGTAATGAAGCCGTTTCGTCACGTTCACACTGTATTTTTCATCAGGTGGAAGGATTGTATATTGACAAAGACGTTTCTTTTGCCGATTTGAAACAAACGCTTTTGTATTTCACTAAAGAGATGTTTGGAAAGTCAAAAATCCGTTTGCGTCCTTCTTATTTTCCATTTACAGAGCCTAGTGCCGAAATTGATATTTATTGGGGATTAAAAACCGAAACTGATTATAGAATTACCAAAGGAACCGGTTGGTTAGAAATTGGTGGTTGCGGAATGGTAGATCCTAATGTTTTGAAAAACTGTGGCATCAATCCTGACGAATACAACGGATTTGCTTTTGGAATGGGAGTAGAGCGTATTGCGATGTTGTTGTACCAAATTGGAGACATCCGCATGTTTTATGAAAACGATGTGCGTTTCTTAGAGCAATTCAAATCGATTATATAATTTGAGTCCTTAGTTTTTAGTCCCTAGTCCTTAGCAAATACACTTTACTAAGGACTAGGGACTAAGTACTCTTCATCTGAACTATGAAAAAAGATATTACAATCCCCGAAGTAGAAAACGTATTTATTGCTGCCGTTCAGGAATGGAGCGATGATTTTATGGAGAAAGTTTGGTACGCTTATTTAGTAAACGACAGCGATTTTAACATCGAAAGTGCCATGGTGGTTTCGAAAGCTTTTGGAACTATTGATGGCGAAATGAAGAAAACCTCTATTTTGCGTCATGCTTTTGTGGAAGTTCCTGCTGTTTCAGTAGTGAAAATAGAAATGGTAGAGAAAAGTGTTTTGGCTTTGAATAACGAATTCATGCTGACTTTCTTTATTGGAAACACTTTGTACGACAAGAAGTTTATCTTTAAAGCCAATTCCATTAACGAAAACAATACTGAAGAAGTGCCGATTCTGTTTGTAGAAGGGGTGATTGTGAGGTAAAATGTCATTGCGAGGAACGAAGCAATCTCAATAGTTGCTCATTGCAATTGCTCTCGTTATGTGATTGCTTCGTTCCTCGCAATGACATTAATCCAGTTTATCAACCAGTTTTTTAAATACAGCCTTGGCATTTTTACCTTCGTACAAAATTTCATGAACCGCATCTATAATAGGCGTTTTAGCACCATAACCCTGGTTGAGTTTGTAGGCGCTTTTTGCGGCATAGTAACCTTCGGCAACCATGCTCATTTCCATCATCGCGCTTTTTACGGTATAACCTTTCCCAATCATGTTTCCGAACATTCTGTTTCTTGAAAAAACAGAATATCCTGTAACCAACAAATCGCCCAAATAAGCCGAATCATTGATATTGCGTTTCATCTTGTGTACTTTTCGAATGAATTTCTTCATTTCGCGAATCGCATTACTCATCAAAACCGATTGGAAGTTATCGCCATAACCTAAACCATGTGCAATTCCGGCTGCAATAGCGTAAATGTTTTTAAGCATTGCCGCATATTCAGTACCAATAATATCGTCAGTAATCTTAGTTTTGATGTAGTTTCCAGCCAGATTTTTGGCTACATTCTTTGCTTTTTCAGCATCGCCACAAGCAATTGTCAGGTAAGACAAACGCTCTAAAGCGACTTCTTCGGCGTGGCAAGGTCCGGTAATTACACCAATATTGTAATAAGGAATATCGTATTGAAAATGAAAATGTTCCCCAACAATCAAACTCGTTTCGGGAACAATACCTTTTATGGCTGAGAAGATGATTTTATCTTTTAGGGAAACCGTTAATTTTTGTAATTCGGCATCTAAAAAAGCCGAAGGAATAGCAAAAATAACATAGTCAGCATAAGAAACAGCTTCGTTGATGTCATTAGTAAGTTTTAGCTTTTTGGTGTCAAATTCAACAGAGCTAATGTAGTTTGGGTTGTGTTTATGCGCTTTTATATGCTCAATTGCCGATTCATTACGCATGTACCATGAAACTTCAGAAAGATTAACACAGAGCATTTTTGTAATGGCTGTTGCCCAACTTCCACCGCCAATTACTGCAAACTTTATATTTTCACTCATCTTTTTATAGTTTAATCAAAAGTACTTAAAAATGTAGTAATGAAGCAAGGGGAATTGTTTCGAATTGGGATTGGACTTATAAATGAAATTGTAATTTTTTTTAATTTTTTTCTGAATAATTACAATAAATAGAATGTTTCTTTCGTTATAAGTTTTTGTATATAAGTAGTTTGTGTTTTAGAATTATTAGAATTAGTTAATTTAGTTTTGGTGTTATTTAAAAGGCGTCTAAGAAATTTCGAAGACGCCTTTTTTGTTGATTTAGAAATAAGTAAGAATTAGTAACTTAATTCTACAATGGCTTTTAGTTTTTCCAAAGTAATATTTTGTTTTTCTCCCATAGCTTTCCAGCCTCTTTCATCAAAACGGTTCACGATAAAATCGGCAGTTTTGCTGTAATCATCTGTGTATTGCGATAATTTTGTGTCTATTCCCATCGTGTGGAAAAACGCTACAGTTTTGTTGATGGCTTCATTAGCAATTTCGTTATCCGTTCCGGATAAATTAAAGATGCGTTTTCCGTATTGTGCCAGTTTTTCTTTTTTGGTTTCGAATAAAACGCGGTATAAATTAGGTCCAATAATAGCCAATGTTCTGGCATGATCAATTTCATAAAGTGCTGTTAATTCGTGACCAATCATATGCGTTGCCCAATCGGTTGGAACTCCTTTTGCGATTAATCCGTTTAAAGCCATCGTACAACTCCACATAAAGTTAGATGCCAGCGCATAATCGGCAGGATTCTCCACTACTTTTGGTCCCACTTCGATTAAAGTTTGTAAAATTCCTTCGGCAATTCGGTCTTGTAAATAACCGTCGTGTGGATAGGTTAAATATTGTTCCATTACATGTGTGAAAGCATCAACAACTCCGTTTTGCAATTGTCTTTTTGGTAAAGATTGAATCACTGTTGGGTCGCAAATGGAGAATTGCGGAAATAAAGCGCTTCCGCCAGAAGCTAATTTCTCCTGAGTTGCTTTAATTGTTACCACATATCCCGAATTCATTTCGCTTCCCGTTGCCGGAAGTGTTAGAATTGTTCCAAATGGCATCGCATTTTCTTTTATTAAAATATGTTTTTGAAGAATATCAATTGGATTTCCGTCAAAATTTACTGCTGCCGAAATGAATTTAACGCCGTCAATTACCGAACCACCGCCTACTGCCAGAATAAAATCTATTTTTTCTGCTTTTATCACTTCAACAGCTTTCATCAAAGTTTCAAAATGCGGATTGGGTTCAATTCCGCCAAATTCTACTATTTCAAATCCTTTAAGATTCTCAATTACTTGTTGGTGAATTCCATTTTTAAAAATACTTCCACCGCCATAAGCCAATAGGATTTTGGCGCCTTGTGGAACTAATTCAGATAATTTTTCTATTTGTCCTTTCCCGAAAACCAGTTTCGTAGGATTGTATAATTCGAAGTTTAACATCTTATTTTTTAGTGTTTAATTGTTCTAATAATTTTTGTGCTACTAGTTTAGATGAGGCTGGATTTTGTCCTGTAATTAATATGCCATCTTCAACGGCATAAGGTTGCCAGTTTTCGGTTTTAGAATAAATACCACCATTGGCTTGAAGTACTTCTTCTAATAAAAACGGAACGACATTAGTCAGTCCTACGGCAGCTTCTTCAGCGTTTGAAAATCCGGTTACTTTTTTCCCTTTTACTAAATATTCGTCTTTTATTTTCACATCTTTTAATACGCCTGGAGCGTGACAAACAAAAGCTATAGGCTTATTGCTGTTGTAAAAAGATTCAATCAATGCAATCGAATTTCTGTCTTTGGTTAAATCCCATAATGGGCCGTGTCCGCCAGGATAAAAAACAGCATCGTAATCAGATTCTTTTACATGAGCTAATTTTAGCGTGTGTTTTAGTTTAGCCAATAATTCCGTGTCGGCATCAAATCTTTTAGTGTCTTCGGTAGCTGATGCAGGATCAGCACTTTTTGGGTCAATTGGAGGTTGTCCGCCCAGCGGAGTGGCAATGTCAATTTGGATTCCCTTATCGGCTAATTCATAATAAGGTGCAGCCAATTCTTCGGTCCAAAATCCTGTTTTTTCTCCTGTGTTTCCCAGTTTATCGTGACTGGTAACTACAAATAATACTTTTTTCATAGGTGTTTTATTTTGTGCTGTTGCAGTAAAAGAAGCTACAGCTGAGATTATAATGCTGAATAATTTAAATTTTTTCATAGTTGATTTTTTTTGTTGTTACAAATTTAGGACAGATATGTTATTAGTAAAAATAATTTAAATTATGTTTGTGATAAATTTATTTATATCATGGTGAATTTAGAATGGTATCGAACCTTTAAATCGGTGTATAAAAACGGAAACTTTTCATTGGCTGCCAAAGAATTATTTATCAGTCAGCCAGCGGTAAGTCAGCAAATTTCGATGTTGGAAGCCCATGTGGGTTATAAATTATTCAATAGAAAATCGAAAGGAGTTGAACCAACGGAATACGCTAAGTTACTCAATAACTTAATTATAGAAGCCTTAGATCGTTTAGAAAATGTGGAAAATGGTTTTCGCTCTAAAGCATTTGATGCCAATCGCTTAATTACGGTAGGGATCTCGAAACATTTATTTAGTAGTATGGCCAGTCTTTTGATTTCCAAATTTGATTATATCGATTTTAGCTTTCAGGAAAATGATGCGCTTTTCGAATTGGTAAATGCTAAAAAGATTGATTTTGCTATTGTAACTAAAAAATATGACACCTTTGACACGGTGCAAAAAAAGTTGGGTGATATTAGACAAATCATCGTAGGTTCAAAAAACATTGATGCTGCAAAGTTACAATCGGACATTAAGAATAGCGATTATAACGCCATTGAAAATTGGCTAAACGATCAAAAATGGTACAGTCATGATTCAGGAATTCCTCATATAAAATTGTTTTGGTTGCATGTTTTCAATAAAAAACGACCTTCGATGGTTCCGAATTATATTATTCCATCAGAGTCCGAAATGCTGGAGGTGCTTTCTAAGAATTCAGGTGTAGCCGTTAGCTGGGATATCAATGCACGTTCTTTTATTCAGGATGAAAAATTGCAATTGCTGTGGGAAACAAATCAAATGCCTGAGACTGCAGCCTATCTTTTGTCAGCGAAAAATTCAGGGTTTAATTTGGCCGCTCAGGAAATCGAAGAAGAGTTGAAAAAGCTTTTAAGTTAAGTACTATTTATTTTAATACTTATATGTTCTTATTTGTAAAGCTATATAAATTATAAAGAATAGAATAAAGCTAAAAAACTTAAATGACTTATATGTTTTAAAAAATTGATTTACTTTTTATAAAATAAATTATGGTCGATATATTCCCATACTTTAGTAGGAACTAAAGGGCGAACATTTTTTCCTAGTTTAATGTTTTCCCGAATAAAAGTTGAAGAAATTTCAACAACAGGAGCATCAATCATGCGGATTTTAGGATGGTTTTTGAATTCTGAATTCTCGGCTTCAGCTGAGATTCGTGGATAAACATAAATCTCATGATGCGCCAGAATAGCTTCGTAATTCTTCCATTTGTGCAAAGATTTCAGATTGTCTTCGCCCATAATTAAAGAAAATTGATGATGCGGATATTTCTCTTCCAGATGTACTAAAGTTGTTACGGTGTAATTAGGCTGTGGCAATTTGAACTCAATATCCGATGGTTTTAGTTTTGGATAATCTTCTGTGGCGAGATAAACCATTTGCAAACGGTGGTAATCGTCCAGCAGCGTACTTTTTTTCTTCAAAGGATTGTGTGGCGTAACCACTAACCACACCTGATCTAAGTCGGAATGCTCAGCCATGTGATTGGCAATAATGAGATGTCCAACATGAATGGGGTTGAAAGTGCCGAAATACAATCCTATTTTCATTGTTTTAGTCCTTAGTTTTTTAGTCCCTAGTCCTTAGCTGTTAGTCCTAAGTTTTTATTCTTTCAAATTTTTTGAGAAGGCGTTAATCATTTTACTTTCTTCTTCTATTAAAAACAGAATCTCATTAAATAAGTTGTCATCAACTACAAAATCTAATTCTTTTGCGATAATTAGTTGTGTTTCAATTTCGTTTAATGAACCTCTGGAAATATTCAAAAAATGATTAAATGATTTGTCAGTTTGTCGCCCAAATCCTTCGGCAATATTTGAAGTAACTGAGATACTGGCTCTCTTTAACTGACTTGTTAAGGCATAAATTTCTTCTTTCGGAAAATCCTTTGTGAGTTTATATATTAAAACTACAATCTTGATACCCTTTTGCCAAATTAATAATTCTTTGTATGATTTAACTCCACTCATAATTTATTGTTTTTAGGTTGATTGTTTTTAATACTAAGGACTATGTACTAACTACTAAGGACTATTTACTCACAAACTCCTTTACTAACTGAGTCGCTTCTTCTAACGCCACTTCTAAATCATAATTTTTTATAACCACATCAAATTGCGGAGCAGTTGCCAGTTCTACGTGAGCTTTAGCAATTCGCATACTGATTTTTTCTTCGCTTTCGGTAGAGCGTTCTTTCAAACGTCTTTTTAGTTCGTCTACGCTAGGTGGTTTTACAAAAACAGCCAAAGTTTCTTTGGGGAATTTGTGCTTGATACGCAATCCACCAGCCACATCAATGTCAAAAATCACGTTTTTGCCCAAAGCCCAAATGCGTTCTACTTCACTTTTTAAAGTTCCGTAAAAGTTATCTCTGTAAACTTCTTCCCATTCTACGAAATCCTCGTTTTTGATATGTTTCTTAAATTCGTCCAAAGAGATAAAATAGTAATCCTTTCCGTTTACTTCTTCGCCTCTGGCTTCACGGGTTGCTGCCGAAATAGAAAACTCTAAATTCAAGTCTTCCTGTTTTAATAAATGCCTAACTATAGTTGTTTTTCCGGAACCTGATGGCGCCGAGAATACGATTAATTTTCCTTTCATAATTTAGTGATTAGTTCCTAGTCCTTAGTCCTTAGTTCTTAGTTTCTGATGCTAAGCACTAACCACTAAGGACTAATTACTTTTACAATACGTTCAAAACCTGTTCTTTGATTTTTTCCAATTCGTCTTTCATCATCACGACTAGTTTTTGCATTTGTGCATGATTGGATTTAGAACCCATGGTGTTGATTTCGCGTCCCATTTCCTGAGTAATGAAACCTAATTTTCTTCCATTAGCTTCTGTTCCATTGATAGTTTCTAAGAAATAATCCAAATGATTTGTCAAACGCACTTTTTCCTCAGTGATGTCTAATTTTTCTAAATAATAGATTAATTCTTGTTCAAAACGATTTTCGTCAACATTTACTTTTAACTCATCAATGGCGGTTTGCAAACGGTCTTTGATGGCCTGAACGCGTTCCGGATCAAGAGCCAGCGCATCGTTCATAAATTGGCGGATGTTTCCAATACGCAATTGGAATTCTTTCTCAAGAGAAGCACCTTCGTCTTTTCTAAAAGAAAGTATGTTGTTCAAACTTTCGTTGATTACTTCTTTTATCTGAGCCCATTCGTTTTCGTCAATTTCCTCTCTTTCCACTTTCATGGTGTCAGGCATACGCACGGCCATTTTCATCAATTCGGTTTCCTCGGCATCAGCATATACTTCTCTTAACTGGTTGATGTAGGCTTTTACAATAGGTACATTCACTTTTGTCGAAGTTTGTTCGGCGGTACTTTCGATATAAATAGAAAAATCTACTTTTCCTCTTTCTAATGTTGAGGCAATTTGTGTACGTAAACCCAATTCCATTTCGCGGTAAAGCGAAGGCATTCGTACATTTAAGTCCAGGCCTTTACTGTTTAAAGATTTGACTTCGACTGTTATTTTTTTGGTTGGTAATTGCAAAGTGGCTTTACCAAAACCCGTCATAGATTGTATCATATTGTTTCTTAAAAAGTGCTCAAAGATACTAAAAAAGTATTCAGTAGTCAGTGTTTAGTCAGCAGTGCCTAAAATGACTATTTTTCCAATGCTTTCATTACCTGATGGATATTTTGTTGGCTGTTGCCAATGTAAATTTTGCCATCAATAATAAAAACGGGGCGGCTCAGGAAAGTGTAATGTTCCAGAATGTATTTCTTGAAATCATCCTCGGTCAGGCCTTTGTCCTTTAATCCCATCGATTTGTATAATTGTGCTTTTTTGCTAAAAAGAGCTTCGTAACTTCCCGAAAGCGCATACATTGCTTCCAGTTCTTCAGCAGTAATTGGGTCTTGTTTGATGTCGTGAAAAACTAGATTGTGGTCTTTTGGTAATGATTTGATGATTTTTCGACAAGTGTCGCAAGAAGCGAGATAGTATATTTTGTTAGCCATAGTTTTTATTTCTTTGTGCAAAGAAAAATCATTTGCGACGTTAAATGCGTATTTTTGCTCAAAATTTACAAACTCAATACAATGAAAGATATTTTAGAGATTACCAAGACCAGTAGAAACATGATTTCTAAATTGATCCAGGGATATACTTTAGAACAATTAAATAAGGTTCCTGAAGGATTTAAAAATAATTTGATTTGGAATGTAGCTCATGTTGTGGTTACCCAACAATTATTGGTTTATAAACTGGCTGGTTTGCCTGTAATGGTTTCTGATGAATTGATAGAAAAGTACAAGAAAGGAACTCAAACGGAGCATGAGGCAACTCAGGAAGAAGTAGATGAAGTTTTGTCTTTGTTGCATACTACAATTGAGCAAACTGAGAAAGATGTTGAAAATAATTTGTTTCAAAATTTTAACGAATATCCTACCTCTACAGGATTTGTTTTAAAAAACAATCGCGACTCGATGGAGTTTAATAACTTTCATGAAGGACTTCATATTGGTGTGATTATGGCTATTCGAAAATTGGTATAATCCATTTCGTTTGAAAATATTTTATAGCAAAAGAGCTTCCAGTGGAAGCTCTTTTTATTATTTTTGATGAGATGGTTTAATATTTATTGCAAGTAGTAAATGTAGCCTACGTTGAACCAAACTAACCAGTCGTTGGCCTTATTTTCTTTATATAAATCCGGATTTGGTTTTAAGCCGTCAACCCAATCAGAGAAATAGTATTGAAATCGTAAATCGACCATTAAATCGCTTAGTGGCGTTAATTTGTAACGGGTTCCTACACTGGATACAACTGACCAAACGCTGCCGCCTTCGGTTGAAAATCCATATTGGCGATTATCGGTAGGAGTCAGGTATTTTGGATAGGTGGTCAATGGTGTTCCTAAAGGTCCCATGGTAGAATAAGCTTCGGTGTTGTAATAGCTAAACTGGGCTCCAAGACTTACAAAAGGGCCTAAACTTCCTATTGTTGCCGAGAAGTCTCTAATGCTTAAAGGAAAATATTCTAACTGCATGCCTAAATTAGTCACTGCACTATTTCCTTTCATGGCACGCAATTGATCGGCTTGAAGCGAAGTTCTTTCGGGGCGTACCCATTCGCCAAAGTGTTCAAATTCGGTTTTATTATATGATAATTCGCTTCTTAGTTTAAAGTGGTCGTTAAAATAAGTTTCAGGACTGTAACAATCACATTCTGCGGTATAAGAGAAGTTGATGTAATGAATGATTCCTACTCCAATTCCGGTATTTCCTGCATTTGTACTAAGATCATGGCGTTCCCCGTAATCAGACTGAAAAGCAACCGGGCCGGCAATAGCTCCTATTTCATGTGAAAAACCTAACTGCGCATTCATTTTATTGGAAATTCCAAGTAATAGAAATAGTGAAAATAAAGTTAGCCAATTATTTCTGAGCATTTTCCTAGCATTCGAGTAGGAACAAAGATATAAAAACATTATTTCTCTATTCAAATAATAGTAAACTAATTAGCATAAAATTTCTTTCTAATTTTAGTATATTGTGTAATAAAATGGATGATTTGAATTTTCTGCAAAATAAGTTAATTCTTTCTTTTTTTAAGTTGATTATGAATGGTGTTTTTCTATAAAATGTATATTTGTAGAAAGAGTAATGCCGGTTATTATGTAGAAAAAGTCCCGTAATTCAGCAAATTAGGTAAGATTAAATAAAGTATTCAATAGCATTGGAATAAAATAATAAATAGCATAAAATATTTTTTTAACTAAAAATCCAAGATAGTATGTCTCAAGCGATTCAAGATTTTATAAATGGGGTAACTCTTAAAAATCCCAACGAACCCGAATTTTTACAAGCCGTTTTAGAAGTTGCCGAAACAGTCATTCCTTTTATTGAGCAAAATGCTAAATATCAGAACAAGATGCTTTTAGAGCGAATGGTGGAGGCTGATAGAATTGTTATTTTTCGGGTGGCATGGATTGATGATAAAGGCGAAATCCAGGTGAACAGAGGTTATCGTATCCAGATGAACTCGGCAATCGGGCCATATAAAGGCGGACTTCGTTTTCATCCAACGGTAAATTTGAGTGTCTTAAAATTTTTAGCTTTCGAACAAACCTTTAAAAACAGTTTAACTACTTTGCCAATGGGCGGAGGAAAAGGAGGTTCGGATTTTGATCCAAAAGGAAAATCGGATAATGAGGTAATGCGTTTTTGCCAAAGTTTTATGATTGAATTGTCTAAATATATTGGAGCTGATATTGATGTTCCGGCAGGAGATATTGGAGTAGGCGCAAGAGAGGTAGGGTATCTTTTTGGACAATACAAAAAAATTAGAAATGAATTTACGGGCGTTTTAACGGGCAAAGGAGTTTCTTTTGGAGGTTCGTTAATCAGACCCGAAGCTACAGGATATGGTGTGGTTTATTTTGCCCAAAGTATGCTGGCTACCAAAGGAAATGATATGAAAGACAAAATTGTTACGGTTTCGGGTTCCGGAAATGTGGCACAATACGCTGTTCAAAAAGCCACTCAGCTAGGAGCTAAAGTTGTTACGATGTCAGATTCAGCGGGCTATATTTATGATGCTGACGGAATCGATGCCGAAAAATTAGCTCATGTTATGTATTTGAAAAACGAATTGCGAACCCGAATTAGCGAATATGTTCTAAAATATTCCAATGCAAAATACATTGAAGGAGCGAAGCCATGGGAACAAAAATGTGATATTGCCTTGCCTTGTGCCACTCAAAACGAGTTGGATGAAGAAAGTGCCAAAACTTTAGTGGCCAACGGTTGTATTTGTGTTGCCGAAGGAGCTAATATGCCTTCCACTTATGAGGCAGTGGTTGTTTTTCACGATGCTAAAATTTTGTTTGCTCCGGGAAAAGCTTCTAATGCCGGTGGCGTAGCTACTTCAGGATTAGAAATGTCGCAAAATTCCCTGCGATTGAGCTGGACTGCCGAGGAGGTGGATGAAAAATTGAGGAAGATTATGCTTAATATTCATGCAGCCTGTGTGCAATACGGTGCTGATGCCGATGGTTATGTTGATTATGTAAAAGGAGCTAATATTGCCGGTTTTGTAAAAGTTGCCGATGCCATGCTGGCTCAAGGGGTAGTTTAGTTTTTTAGTCCTTAGTTGGTGAGTCCTTAGTCCTTAGTCCATAGTCCATAGTCCTTAGTCTTTTAAGTGCTTAGTTTTAGTTTGTACTTTAGTGTTTTCTAAGGACTAACTACTAAGGACTTTATATTTTGTAAAGCTAAGGACTAATTACTAAGGACTAGGGACTTTATATTTGTAAAGCTAAGGACTAACTACTAAGGACTAAGGACTCTTTTAACTATCTTCGCAAAAAATCAAATTCATGCAAATTAAAACCAAGGCAATTGTTATTTCGGCTTTAAAATACCAGGAAAAAAGTCTGATAGTAAAATGTTTTACGTTGTCGCATGGATTGAAATCTTATTTTGTTCGAGATGCTTTTTCGAGTAGAAAAACCAGTCAAAAAATGGCTTATTTTCAGCCGATGACTATTCTGGAAATCGAAGCCAATCACAAGAACAAAGGGACTTTAGAGCATTTTAAGGAAATTAAAATTGCAGAGCCATTTCAGTCGATACATTCTGATATTTACAAGAGTACCATTGTGCTGTTTCTTTCGGAAATTTTGCATCATTCCATTCATGAAGAAGAAAAAAATGAGACGCTTTTTACTTTTTTGGAAACTGCCTTGCATTGGTTAGACGAACACGATGAAATGGCTAATTTTCATTTGATGCTAATGCTCGAAATGACCAAATACCTGGGTTTTTATCCCGATACTTCCGATATGGATATGCCTTTTTTCGAAATGAACGAAGGTGTTTTTACTCCCTTTCATGCCATTGGTTCTTTAAGTGAGCATGAAACCCAATTGTTCAAAAAACTCATTTCTTTAAAATTCGATAACGACCAAAAAGTGTTTCATGTTATCGAAAGACAACTGCTTTTAAAAATTCTGATTGACTATTACGCCTATCATTTAGATGGTTTTAAAAGACCAAAATCGCTTGATGTTTTAAAGGAGGTTTTTTCTTGAATTGTTTATGACTTTCAGCTAAGCGAGCTAAAAAAAAAGGCCACAGACCTGTCTGCCGACAGGCAGGTGACACCGATGAAACGGATTATCACAGATTATTTTTAAATATTCAATTAGAACAGCTTTATAGTCAATCCTGTCAGAGTTTAAAACTCTGACAGGGTTTTAAATTATTAATCAATCTTAAAAGTATCAATTGGAACGGGCTTTAGCCCGTTTACAAATTAAAGCTTCCCAAAGGCTTTAGCCAAAATCTAAATCAAGATTTGGCTAAAGCCTTTTCTGTTTTAATCTCTTTAGGTTTAATTCCTCGAAGTTCTGCTTCGTTTTTTACCGCTGATTCGCAGATTATAATATGAAAATCTGCGAATCAGCGGTTTTTTTTCTAATGCCTCGTGGGCTCTGCCCCGAGGCAGTTTATTAATTCAAATCATCTGGTTAAAGCCAGACGCTATTCACAAAACAATAATTATCCAAAACCTCATCCGTAGTCTATCACTTATAAAAAAAATCAAAAAAAGAACTAAAAAAACTACAAACCAAAAGAAAAATAGTTTAGCTTTGAGTGTATAATCTTATTAATTATTTACCATTAAACCATTAATTTATGTCAAATTTACTCAACAACCGTGTAAACACTACGGCTACGGCAGCACAGCTAACAGCAGTAAAAACTGCATTTCAAACCATTTTAACCAATCTTCCTTTTCTGGTGGGACTTACTGCCGACGAAAGGAAATCCTTAAACGCCATTGATGTCAACAACAAAGCCTTTGCCGAAGATGCTCTTAATGCTGCGGTAAACAATGCCACGCTGGTTCCCGGCTATATTTCGGTGCCTAATATGCAAAGCGACCTGACGCTGTTTGCCCAAATGGACGAAATCTCGGGGTTAGCGAACCAATTGTGTGAACGCATTGACGATACTAAAATGCTGGCGGGTAGCGAAGCCTATAATACAGCACTTAGCCTGTATAAATCCTTTGGGGCTGCCGCCGATGCCGGAGTGGTGGGTGCCGACAGCATTGTTGATAAACTCAAAACTCGTTTTGTAGCCAGCAAGGGCAATGCGGTTACAACACCTCCTGTCATGCCTACAGAGTAAGACAACAATTAGTAAAAGCAGCTACAATCGCTTCTGTCATAAAGAAGCGATTTTTTTGTCGCTTTTCTGATTGATAAGAAACAAAAAACCATCTAGTTCGAACCAACAGTATAGGTGCTTCGAACCTGCTTTATTGGTTTGTCGAACCAATAGTATAGGTAGTTCGAACCAATAAACCATCTAGTTTGAACCAATAGTATATGTAGTCCGAACCAATAAACCATCTAGTTTAAACCAATAGTATATGTAGTTCGAACCAATAAAGCATCTAGTTCGAACCAATAAACCACCTAGTTCGAACCAATACTATTAGTGTTTAGCACTAGTTTTTAAGGGAAATGTTATAGATTAATAATGCAAAGCAAATAAAAGATGATATCCACCAGTAACAAATACAAGAACGGAAAAGGAGAACATTATCCCCTGATAGGTAATTTTATCCATTATCACATTGTACAGCATAAAATCAAGAAAGCCGAAGTAGCCAGGCAACTCGGCATACTTCCCACAGGATTGAACGAATATTTCAAAAAAGAGTCCTTGCAGTTTGCTATACTCTGGAAGTTAAGTCTAGCCCTCAAGCACAATTTTATTGCACAACTGGGCGAATACGTACCCTTTCCATACGAGAACAAACGTGAAAAAGCCCTAAAAAAAGAACTCGATGAGAAAAACGCTTATATCCAGAAACTGGAAATACAGCTCGAAACCTTAAGAGAAATGATAAAGAAGTAGTTTTTTTGTAAGAATTATTTATATATTAGCGGAAATAATTTTTACGCAATAGCTATTGCGTATATCATACCAAATACAGACAGATAGGCGCAATAGAGTTGCGTATATTTATGAGTTGGGTGCAAGCTTAAAAACACACCGTAAAAAATAAAATTATGACAAAAATTGTAAGGGGTTCAGAATGGAGAATTTGGGATTTACATATTCATACTCCTGAATCAATATGTCAAGACTATAAAAATACACCTGAGAATTGGGAGAAGTTTATTAACTGCCTAGAAAACCTACCAGAAGATGTGAAAGTGATTGGTATAACTGATTACTATTTCATTGATGGATATGAGAAAGTAATGGCTTATAAAGCCAAAGGAAGATTGAAAAACCTTGAAAAAATATTTCCAATTCTTGAGTTTCGAATTGACACCTTTGGAAGCGGAAATGAAAACAGACTTCAAAAAATTAATTTACATATTTTATTCGATATAGATGAATCAAAACTAGATGCTGAAATAAAGAAAATTCGTGAAGAATTTATCGACAACATAAAGATTTCGAAATTAGAAGCTCATAAAACTAAAAAACTCTCAAAAGAAAATTTTTCTGAAATAGGCGGAACATTAAAAGACGGTTTTGAATCACTAATACCTTCAACAGAGGAAGTTTTAGAACTAGTAAATTCAACTGCTTGGAAGGACAAAACTTTTCTATTCCTTGGATATAAAGAATGGAGCAATCTGGAAAAAAATCAACAGCTTAAACCTTTAAAAGACCATTTATATTCACAAGTCAAAGCATTTTTCAGTAATAATATTGATTCAAATGAAAAAAATCAAAATTGGCTTAATGAGTTTGGAAATAAAAAATTACTTCATTCACTAGACATTCATTCATTCAAATATTTAGACACATTTGAATTTGACGAAAATGGAAATAAAAAGCCAATTGAAAATTATCATTGCCATACTTGGATAAAAGCAGACCCAACATTTAATGGTCTAAAGCAAATTGATTACGAACCTGATGAGAGAGTAATTATTGAGCAAATTAAACCACAAGAAAAAGCAGGATATCAGGCTATTGATTCTGTAACCATAACTCATAGTGATTTTACACATCAAACTTTATACTTAAATCAAAACCTTAACTGTATAATAGGCGGAAGGTCAACAGGAAAATCCGTTTTGCTTGGAGCAATTGCAAAGAAATTAAATTGCGATAAACCTGTAAAATTTGGCAATCAAGAATACACCGACTTTGTTAACGCAATAGTTTCTGGTCTTTCCATTACTTGGAAAGATGGTGTTGAAAACAACGACAGAAATATCGAATATTTTCCACAAAGCTATATGTATCAATTAGCCAAAAACAAAAATGGAGAACTTGATAAATTAGTAGAGGAAATTATTAAACAGGATATAGTAAAAAATCAGTTAATAACAAATTATGATTCCTTCTCAAGCGAAAACAATTCTGATATAACAACAAAAATCAACAAGCTCTTTCAATTACAAGAAGATTTAATCAAGCGAAAGCTAAAACTGAAAGAAAAAGGGGATGAAAAAGGAATTAGAAATGAAATCGAAAAACTGACTAAAGAACTTTCAGAGCTAAAACTAAAAATTCAAATATCCGAACAAGAACTTGAAGAATATAACAAGTTAAAATTGCAATTAGAGGAGCTTACAAAGACCAACGAAACCTACAATACTCAAATCTCAAAAATACAAGCATTAAAGGAGAAGTTTTTCCTTAATAAAGACATCGACTTTGATATAGTTTCACTCTCAGATGCAAACAGAAGTGAAATTAAATCTTCTTTTGAAAAGCTTAGAGAAAAATTTCAGAATGAATGGGAATCTGAAATTGATAAGATATCTTTAAAAAACACTGTAATTGTCAAAGCAAACAGCGAAGCAATAAACGAGATTGAAAAAAATCCAAATTTTATAAAAGGAATAGAAGCTTTCAAGAATAACAAACAATACAAGGAAGTTGAGGAGAAGCTCAAAAATCAAAGAGACAAGCTTGCCGACATAACGTTAATTAAAAAAGAAATAGAAGAGTTTATTTTACAAATTGACAGTTTTAAAACCTCTATAAAACAAGCACATAGGAACTTTTATATCAAGATTGAAGAAATTAAAGAAAGCCTTAAAATTTCAGAGGGTAAACTAGAAATATTAGCTTTCCCAAAATTAAAATCGAATGAATTCAAGGAACTTCTTAACTGGAGTATCAATCAGCAAAGTGACGAAGGAAAAAGGTTAGTAAATACTCCTATTGAAAATAAAGTAGAAGACTATTTTAAACTTACAAATGAGATTTTTGAGAAACTCTTAAATGCTAACATTACATTAAAGGGCGGAAATGAACATTTGGGTTTAGCATTAAAATTAATGGCTACAAATTTCTTTCAAATTTCCTACAATATTCTTTATGAAGACACATTTAATCAAATGTCAGAAGGAAAAAAAGCCTTTGTTGTTCTTATGTTGCTGTTAGACTTTAGTGATAAAGATTGTCCAATTTTAATTGACCAACCAGAAGACGATTTAGATAATAGGGCAATTTATAAAGAGTTGGTTAAGTATCTGAAAAAGAAGAAAAAAGAAAGACAAATAATTGTGGTAACGCATAATCCAAATATCGTGGTAGGTGCTGATTCAGAGCAAGTAATTGTTGCTAATCAAAATGGTGTTGACACCAAGAATAGAAACGGAACTAAATTTCAATATATCACAGGTAGTTTGGAAAACACGAAAGAGACTGATGCGAAAATTGACATTATTTTAGAGAGACAAGGAATTAAAGAACACGTCTGTGAAATACTCGAGGGAGGTAATGAAGCATTTAAACAGCGTGAGAAAAAGTATGACATCAAATAGAAAGCCAGCACCCAACAGCACCTACCCAAAAGTGGCGGTTCAGAGGTTAAATCAAGCTTTGTGCTTCTATCAAAGTTTCTACTTGGTTGACAGTGAAGTGCTTCGATTTCCGCCACATCGCCAAGCCGAAAAACGTTGTGCGAGATTTAAGAAAAAACCTAAAACGAAATGGACATTAAGGGAAAATCAAATAGTTTAAAAATTGAATTAAAAAGAAACTATTTTAAAATTATTGGTTTGAGCATAGTTTTCCTTTTTCTCCTTTTTTGCTCGGTCACAAGCTTTATTTTGGCTGTGAAAGCAAATTGGAATGTCATTTACTTATTTTTGATAGTAGCTGTAATTTTCGGTTTTTTATTGTTTAAAAGGATATTTTGGGAAGTTTTTGGTTTTTGGAAAATCTCTATCGAAGAAAATGTATTAGATGTAGAAAAAAACTATTTTATCTTTAAAAACTCTTCCACATACTCGATAAATTCAAATGACTTTTTTGTTACAAGAAATTTAGACAATGTCCAGTTTATAAAAATCTTTCCTCTCGGAAAATTATATCTTGATATTATTTCAAAAATCCATAAAAAAAATTGGAGTGTTGTTCTGATAAAATCCGAATCAGAGAAAACTATTGCATCTGGATTTTTCGAAAGTGAAGCAGCTGAAATAGTCAGTTTATTAGAAAGAAAGTAAACCTCGCACAACACCGCATTTACGCAAGAGCTGGTTTTTAGTAAATTGAACGTTTGTTCAAACCAAGAAAATTCTATTTTAGCAGAGAGAACTCTGCTCCTATTTCCGCTCCTGCGCAAATGCGCGAAACGTTAGCGGTAAGCAAACTAAAAATAACGAAAACTAAAAATAATATATAATCAAAATATTTTAAATCTAAATGGGATTATTTAATAGGCACAAAATTTCGACTTTTTTTCTTCTTATTTACATATTTTGGATAATCTTCGTTATCAATTGGTTTAAATCAGGCTCTTCTAGTTATCCTCACTCTTGCGGAGCTGCGAATGGAGGTTTAATTATGTTAACATTTCTGATTATCGCTATTTATTCATTAATTCTTATTGTTAAAATAATAATTGCGAAAGAACAGAAACGCTCAGACTTTTTTAAAATATTTGGATTAATATATGTCTTGCCAATTATACTAATATTAGGTTCTTTTTTGTTTTAAACCCCACGCTGCCGCACGAATCCTTTCGTGTGGCATCTTGTTAATTATAATGACCCAGGTAGTTCTGATATCCGTAAACGTTAGCGCAGAATTGCATTCTGTGCCCACAAAGAGGAGCCACTTTGTGGAGTTACTTGATGAGATTGCTTCGTTCCTCGCAATGACACCAGATAGCTCGGATATATGTAAACGTTAGTGCAGAATTGCATTCTGTGCCCACAAACAGGAGCCACTTTGTGGAGTTACTTGATGAGATTGCTTCGTTCCTCGCAATGACACCAGATAGCTCGGATATATGTAAACGTTAGTGCAGAATTGCATTCTGTGCCCACAAAGAGGAGCCACTTTGTGGAGTTACTTGATGAGATTGCTTCGCCAGTTCGCTATCGCTCGGGTCTTCCTTCGTCAGGATGACAAGTTTGTGGTGAAAGCCAGAAAGTTCTAATAGTTTTAATTGTTACAACTTTCTTGTTTTTTGCAAAAACCTTCTGAAATTGTGTTTATTCGCTCTTTTTTCTTTCCTCTTTTCTCTATTTTCCTCAAAATTCCTTACTTTCGCACCTCGTTTAAGAAAAGGATAAAATGAGCACAAAATTTACTGAGTACAAAGGACTTGACTTGCCAACAGTAGCGTCGGAAGTTCTTGATTTTTGGAAGAAAGAAAATATATTTGAAAAGAGTGTAACTACTCGCGAAGGTGCTGAGCCTTTCGTGTTTTTTGAAGGGCCACCTTCGGCAAACGGATTGCCGGGAATTCACCACGTGATGGCACGTGCCATTAAAGATATTTTTTGCAGATATAAAACCCAAAAAGGTTTTCAGGTAAAAAGAAAAGCGGGTTGGGATACACACGGTTTGCCAGTAGAATTAGGTACTGAGAAAGAACTTGGAATTACCAAAGAAGATATCGGGAAAACCATTTCGGTAGAAGATTATAACGAAGCCTGTAAAAAAACGGTAATGCGTTATACAGACGTATGGAATGATTTGACCGAAAAAATGGGGTATTGGGTAGATATGGAAGATCCGTATGTGACTTATAAACCAAAATATATGGAGAGTGTTTGGTGGCTTTTGAAACAAATCTATAACAAAGATTTGATGTACAAAGGTTATACGATTCAGCCGTATTCTCCAAAAGCAGGAACAGGATTGTCATCGCATGAGGTGAATCAGCCAGGTTCTTACCGCGATGTTACTGATACTACAATTGTAGCTCAGTTCAAAGCTAAAACGGAAAGTTTACCGGGCTTTTTAGAAGGTTTTGGAACGATTCATATCTTGGCCTGGACGACAACTCCCTGGACTTTGCCATCGAATACCGCTTTGACAGTAGGTCCAAAAATAGATTATGTTTTAGTAAAGACTTTTAATCAATATACTTTTGAGCCAATCAATGTTGTTTTGGCTAAAAACTTAGTAGGTAAACAGTTTGGGAAATCTTATTTCGCAACTGAAGAAGCTGCTGATTTTGAAAATTACAAAGCAGGAGATAAGAAAATCCCATACCAAATTTTAGCAGAAGCTAAAGGAGCTGATTTAGTTGGTATCCGTTACGAACAATTATTGCCTTGGGCATTACCATATCAAAATCCTGAAAATGCGTTTAGAGTAATTTCGGGAGATTTCGTTACTACTGAGGACGGAACAGGAATTGTGCACACGGCACCAACTTTTGGTGCTGATGATGCCAAGGTGGCTAAAGAAGCTACTCCTGAAGTTCCGCCAATGTTAGTTTTAGACGAAAACGGAACAGCAGTTCCATTGGTAGATTTGCAAGGTAGATTTGTTGAAGGGTTAGGCGAATTTGCAGGGAAATATGTGAAAAATGAATATTATGATGCCGATCAGGCACCGGAGCGTTCGGTTGACGTAGAGATTGCTATTCGATTAAAAGAAGAAAATAAAGCCTTTAAGGTTGAGAAATATGTACACAGTTACCCACATTGCTGGAGAACTGATAAGCCTATTTTATACTATCCTCTTGATTCTTGGTTTATCAAAATCACTGAAGTGAGAGACAGAATGTTTGATTTGAATGAAACCATTAACTGGAAACCTAAAGCAACCGGAGAAGGACGTTTTGGGAACTGGTTGAAAAATGCCAACGACTGGAACTTGTCACGTTCAAGATATTGGGGAATTCCATTGCCAATTTGGAGAACCGATGATAAACAAGAGGAAGTTCTGATTGGTTCGGTTGAGGAATTATACAACGAAATCGAGAAATCTATTGCTGCCGGATTCCAAAAAGAAAACCCGTTCAAAGGTTTTGAAATTGGAAACATGAGCGAAAGTAATTATGATTTAATTGACCTGCATAAGAATGTGGTAGATGGAATTACGTTGGTTTCGGCTTCAGGAAAACCAATGAAGCGCGAAAGTGATTTGATTGATGTTTGGTTTGATTCAGGGGCGATGCCTTATGCACAATGGCATTATCCATTTGAAAACAAAGAGCTAATTGACAACAATAAGTCATTCCCGGCTGATTTTATTGCCGAAGGAGTGGATCAAACGCGCGGATGGTTTTATACGCTTCACGCTATCGGAACCTTGGTTTTTGATAACATTGCTTATAAAAATGTAGTTTCTAACGGATTGGTTTTAGACAAAAACGGACAAAAAATGTCTAAGCGTCTGGGGAATGCTGTTGATCCATTTACAACTTTGGCTGAATACGGTCCTGATGCTACGCGCTGGTATATGATTGCCAATGCGAATCCTTGGGATAACTTAAAATTTGATATTGAAGGTGTGGCTGAGGTAAGAAGAAAATTCTTTGGAACACTTTATAATACGTATTCATTCTTTAGTTTGTATGCTAATATTGATGGTTTCAAATTTGATGAGGCTGAGGTTTCGTTGAATGAAAGACCGGAAATTGACCGTTGGATTTTATCAGAATTACATACTTTAATCAAATTAGTTGATGAAGCCTATGCCGATTATGAGCCAACGAGAGCTGCCCGTGCTATTTCTGATTTCGTACAGGAAAACCTGAGTAACTGGTACGTTCGTTTGTGTCGTCGTCGTTTCTGGAAAGGAGAATACGCTCAGGATAAAATTGCGGCTTATCAAACATTATATACTTGTTTGTTAACCGTAAGTAAACTAAGTGCTCCAATAGCTCCTTTCTTTATGGATAAGCTTTACAGAGACTTAACACAGGCTGCACAAACAGAAAAATTTGATAGTGTACATTTGGCGGAATTTCCAAAATACGTTGAAAACTTTGTTGATAAATCGTTAGAGAGCAAAATGCAGAAAGCACAGACCATTTCGTCACTGGTTTTATCGCTGCGTAAGAAGGAGATGATCAAGGTGCGTCAACCGCTGCAAAAGGTAATGATTCCGGTACTTGACGAGAAACAGAGAGCTGAAATTGAAGCCGTTTCTGAGCTAATAAAAGCAGAGGTAAACGTCAAAGAAATTGAACTTTTAGACGATGCTTCAGGGGTATTGGTAAAGCAAATTAAGCCTAATTTTAAAGCACTTGGGCCACGTTTTGGAAAAGATATGGGATTGATTTCCAAAGAGATACAAGGTTTTTCTCCGGAGCAAATTAATCAGTTGGATAAGGAAGGAAGCTTAAGTATTGTCATTGCAGGAAAAGACGTAACTTTATCATTAGAGGATGTAGAGATAACTTCTCAGGATATTGAGGGTTGGCTGGTAGCCAATTCGAACGGAATAACTGTTGCGCTTGACATCACTATTTCTGAAGAATTGAAAAAAGAAGGAATTGCAAGAGAGTTAGTCAACAGAATTCAGAACATCAGAAAAGATTCTGGATTTGAGGTAACTGACAAGATTAAAGTGTATTTGCAAAACAATGCTGTTTTAGAGGCCGCAGTAAACGAAAATGATGGTTACATCAAATCAGAAACCTTAACGGAAGAGTTGGTTTTTGAAGAGCATATCGAGAATGGCACAGAAATTGAATTTGACGACATTAAAACTAAAATAACGATTACTAAATAATATTGATTATGGTAGATGAAGCAACACGATACTCAGACGCCGACTTGGCAGAGTTCAAAGAGATAATTCAAAAGAAAATTGAGAAAGCGCAAGCCGATTTAGATTTGATAAAAAGTGCCTATATGAATGATTTGAATAATGGTACCGATGATACATCGCCAACATTCAAAGCTTTTGAAGAAGGTAGCGAAACCATGTCTAAGGAAGCTAACTCTCAATTAGCAATCCGTCAGGAGAAATTTATCCGCGATTTAAAGAATGCTTTATTTCGTGTAGAGAACAAAACGTACGGAATTTGCAAAGTAACAGGTAAATTAATTAGCAAAGAAAGATTGAAAATTGTTCCTCATGCAACCATGAGTATTGAGGCAAAAAACATGCAACGATAATTGTTATTTCAAATTCCAAACATTAAATTCCAAATTCCAAAACTAGTGATGGGATTTGGAATTTAATGTTTGGAATTTATCTATTTTTACGCACTTAAATTTTTTAAAATGTCATTACGAAAAGCCTATCTGCTTATTTTCTTAGTATTAATAGTAGATCAGATTTCTAAAATATATATCAAAACTAATTTTATATTAGGAGAAGAAGTTGAAGTTTTCAATTGGTTTAAAATTCATTTTATTGAAAATGAAGGGATGGCTTGGGGAACTCAAATCCCTGGAACTTATGGAAAATTGTTCCTTACTTTGTTTCGTTTAGTTGCCGTAGGCGGAATTGGATATTGGTTGTGGGATTCGGTTGAAAAGAAACACAGTTCTAATTATTTAGTTGTAGCTATCGCTTTAATTTTGGCAGGTGCATTCGGAAACATTATTGATTCCGTTTTTTATGGAGTCATTTTTGACGACAGCAGTTCTCAATTGGCAACATTATTTTCAAAAGAGCCTTATGGTACCTATTTTCATGGCAAAGTAGTCGATATGTTTTATTTTCCAATTTGGCAAGGGAATCTCCCGGAATGGTTGCCTGTTTGGGGCGGAAGAAATTTTACTTTTTTCAATGCCATTTTTAACGTAGCTGATGTAGCTATTTCAACAGGAGTAGGAATTTTGATTGCGTTTAATAAAAAGGCATTTCATCACAAAGAAGCATAATTTTAGTTATATAAAACATAAAAAGAAGACCTGTTTCATTACGAAACAGGTCTTCTTTTTTAAGTGTTATTTGTTTTGTCCCGGGGCGTAACGTTTGGCACTTTTTTCACCGGTAATCTTTTTGGCTTGTCCCGGAGGAAGCGGTTTAGATTTATAAGAACTTCTACTTGATCTGGTTCCAATTCCGACAGCGCAACCGGATAAAGAGATAGAAAATATCGCAATTAAAAGGATTGCATAAAATCTTGAATTTTGAATTTGTTTCATAAAATAATGGGGCTTTGTGAGCCACGAAGGTACAAATTTAAAAGCGATAGATTTTATTGGGAGTTACACAATAATCCAATTGTATGTCGCCTTCGTGAACATCTTCTATTAATGCTTCGGCTTCAAAGAAAGAAAGTCCCACTTTGATGGTTTCAGCTTGGCATTCGCTTAGGAATTTATCATAAAAACCTTTGCCGTAACCCACACGATGTCCTTTTTTGTCAAATGCTAAAAGCGGTATAAAAACAACTTCTATTTTTTTGGACGGTGCTTCTATTCCGTCAACGGGTTCGGGAATATTGTATTCGTTTTTTTTGATTTGGGTATTATCGGTTAAAAGAAAATGTGTCATTTCACGACTTTCAAAATCTGATTTAGAAATCAAAATGTTTTTGTCTTTCCCTGAAAGCAAATGTAAAATTAATTCGGTGTCTATTTCCTGTTGTTCCTGAATGGGCAGGAAAACATGGAAATAGTTTTTGTCCCAAATGTTGAGTTTCAGCAATTGATTGGCAATGGCTAAACTCATTTCTTCCATTTCTTCCTCAGATAGCTGTTTTCGTAGTGATTTGTATTTTAAACGTAATTCTTTTTTAGTGTTTTGCATTTTTGATTTTAAGCTGTGGAATTAAAAACTAAAAATAGAAATAATTATTTGTAATTCGTAAATTTGATTAGAAATCAAATAATAGCTTTAAATCCGTATGATTTTAGGTTGTTTTGATGTTCTCTATCTTTTTCTGAAACAAAATTCTAATGCAAAAAACAGCTCTCGAACTTCAAATTCAAACTTTACCCGACAGTCCGGGTGTTTATCAATATTATGATAAAGAAGGCAAGATTTTATATGTGGGTAAGGCTAAGAATTTAAAAAAACGAGTTTCTTCTTATTTCAATAAAATTCACGATACGGCTAAAACCAATGTCTTGGTTAAGAAAATTGTAACCATAAAACACATTGTGGTTCCTACTGAAACTGATGCGCTTTTGCTGGAAAATAATCTGATAAAAACGCTTCAGCCCCGATACAATATCAATTTAAAAGACGATAAAAGTTATCCCTGGATTTGTATCAAAAAAGAACCTTTTTCGAGAATATTTTCTACCCGAAGAATGGTCAAGGATGGTTCGGAATATTTTGGGCCTTATACCAGTTTTAAAACGGTGAATACTATTTTAGAATTGATAAAAGAATTATATCCGTTACGCACTTGTAATTATGATTTGACGGATTCGAATATTGAAAGTGGCAAGTTTAAGGTTTGTCTCGAATATCATATTGGCAACTGCAAAGGGCCATGTGAAGGCTATGAATCATTAGAAGAATACCAGAAACAGGTTAACGCTATCCGGGAAATTCTGAAAGGGAATTTCAAAGACAGTTTGAAAGATTTCAAGAAATTAATGATGCAATTGGCGCAAGATATGCATTTTGAAGAGGCGCAAAAAATAAAAGAAAAGATAGAAGTTTTAGAGAATTATCAGTCGCGTTCTACGATTGTGAATCCTAAGATTACCAATATTGATGTGTTTTCTATTGTTTCTGACGAAAGTGCCGCTTATGTCAATTTTTTACAAATTTCACACGGTTCGATTATTCGTTCTCATACTTTGGAAATCAAGAAAAAATTAGCCGAAACCGATGAAGAATTGTTGGAATTAGCTATTGTGGAATTGAGAGAGCGATTCCAGTTATTGTCAAAAGAAGTAATTGTGCCATTTGCGGTTGATTTGGGCGAAAACATCAAAGTCACCGTACCGCAATTAGGAGATAAAAAGCAAATTCTGGATTTGTCTATTCGAAATGCAAAATTTTATCGAATCGAACAGTTGAAGCAATTGCAGATTGTAGATCCTGACAGGCACACTAACCGAATTATGGCGCAGATGCAAAAAGATTTGCGTTTGCCGGTAGAGCCCAGACATATTGAATGTTTTGATAATTCGAATATTCAGGGAACAAATCCTGTTTCGGCCTGTGTGGTTTTTAAAGATGGAAAACCCAGTAAGAAAGATTACCGTCATTTTAATATAAAAACGGTTGAAGGTCCTAACGATTTTGCTTCGATGGAAGAGGTGGTGTATCGCAGATACAAAAGATTGTTAGACGAAAAACAATCGTTACCACAATTAATCATTATTGATGGAGGAAAAGGGCAGTTGTCATCGGCATTGAAAAGTATTGACGATTTAGGTTTACGGGGAAAAATCAGTATCATTGGTATCGCTAAAAGATTAGAAGAGCTGTTTTATCCGGGCGATTCTGTTCCGTTGTATTTGGACAAAAAATCCGAAACCTTGAAAGTAATTCAGCAACTGCGAAATGAGGCGCATCGTTTTGGGATTACCCATCATCGGGACAAAAGGAGTAAAGCGGCCTTGAATTCTTCGATTGAATCCATTCCGGGAATTGGCGAAAAAACCATGTTGACGTTAATTCAGCACTTTAAAAGTGTTAAAAGATTGAAATTAGCAACAGAAAAAGAAATTTCGGACGTTGTAGGAGTATCAAAAGCCAAAAAAATTACCGATTTTTACAAAACCATAATGCCTTAAATTTTAACGTTGCAAGAATATTTTTTATGAAGAAATACATCTTTTTATTGCTTGTTGTTTTTAGTGGCCTGACTTTATTTGCGCAAAGAAAAGACCAGCCAAAAATAGGCTTAGTGCTGAGTGGCGGTGGTGCGAAAGGATTTGCTCATATTGGGGTTCTTAAAGTAATTGAAGAGGCCGGGATTAAGATTGATTACATTGGCGGAACCAGTATGGGGGCTGTAGTTGGCGGTTTGTATGCTTCGGGCTATAATGCGGCACAACTCGATTCGATTTTTAAAGACACTAATTTTGATGAATTATTAAGTGACTATATTCCCAGAGAAACTAAGAATTTTTACGAGAAAAGAAACGATGATGTTTATGCGCTTGTTTTGCCATTTAACAACTACAAAATTGGGATTCCCGATGCGCTTTCTAAAGGTTTGTATAATTTTAATTTACTAAGCCGAATTACCCGAAATGTTAGGCATGTAAGAGATTTTAATCAGTTGCCAATTCCTTTTTTATGTATCGGTTCGGATATTGAAACAGGGGAGCAGGTGGTTTTGAACAAAGGAAATCTGGCAAGAGCCATGATTGCCAGTTCGGCGTTTCCGTCATTATTTTCTCCGGTGGAATATCAGGATCGGTTTTTAGTTGACGGAGGAGTAGTGAATAATTATCCAATAGATGAGGTTAGAAAATTAGGTGCTGATATCATAATTGGAGTCGATGTTCAAAATGATTTATTAGATCGAAAAGCCCTTAATGATGCCACGAAAATTCTGGTTCAAATTACTAATCTTCATTCTGTTGATAAGATGAAGGAGAATATTTTGAAAACGGATATTTATATTCGACCGGATATAAGAGATTATGGTGTGATGTCTTTTGATAGTGGTCAGGAGATTTTGAGTAAGGGAGAAGAAGCTGCTTTTTCGGTTTTTGAACGTTTAAAGCAATTAGGTGTTGCATCAGGAAATTATAAAAAAAGCAAATTGAAAATTCAGGTTGACAGTTTACAAATTGAAGATGTTAATTGCAACAAATTGAAAAATTATACTAAGGATTATGTTTATGGAAAATTACGATTTAAACCAGGAGCTAAAATTAGTTACAATCAATTACAAAAAGGGATTAATAATCTCAATGCTACCGAAAATTTTAGTGCTATAGACTATTCATTTGAAGGCACTAATGACAAAGACGATTTGAATTTGGTTTTAAAAGAGAATCCAACAGATACCTATTTGAAATTTGGTTTGCATTATGACGGACTTTATAAAAGTGCTATTTTAGTTAATTTAACCCATAAAAAGAATTTTTTTAAAAATGATGTGGCTTCGCTTGATGTTATTTTAGGGGATAATTTCAGGTACAATTTTGATTATTATGTAGAGAATGGATACAATATAAGTCTTGGATTCAAATCCTATCTAAATACGTTTAACCGCAATATTGAGGGGCAAATAACCAATTTTGATTTTGATGACTTAGGTATTAATAGTTTGAATGTTGATTTGTTTGATTTGACAAATCAGCTGTATTTACAAACCATGTTTGCCAGACGTTTTTTAATAGGAGCCGGTTTAGAGCATAAATATTTGAGTATTAATTCCCGTACTTTGGACAATATTGATCCTGTAATTGACAGGAGTCATTATTTAAGTGTTTTTGGGCGACTGGATTTTGATTCCATGGACAATAAATTTTTTCCAACAAAAGGATGGAGCTTTTCAGGAGATATTCATTCGTATCTCTTTTCTTCTGATTATACTAAAGAATTTGCACCATTTTCTATTGCTAAGGCTAATTTTGGAATAGCCATTCCTTTGTTTAAATCGTTTGCAGCTAAAATTCAAACAGAAGCCGGTTTTGCAATAGGTGCTAAAAGTGTGTCTTTTTTTAATTTTATTCTCGGAGGTTTTGGCTATAATGTGGATAATAATTTCAGTCATTTTTATGGTTATGATTTCCTGAGTTTAGGGGGTAATAGTTATGTTAAATCCACACTGTCTTTAGATTGCGAAATATTTAAAAATAACCATATCAATTTTACAGCTAATTATGCTAATATAGGAGAAGATATTTTTGAAACCGTCAACTGGGTTTCAATCCCTAAAATTTCCGGCTATGCTATAGGTTATGGTTTAGAAACGGCTATAGGGCCTATTGAGATAAAACGCAGTTGGTCTCCGGAAACTAATAGTGGTTTTACCTGGTTTAGTGTTGGTTTTCCTTTTTAGTAATTAAACACACAAATTAATAGTTGACTAAAAGTCGCGGTTTTTGACTAAAACTGCGACTTTTTTTTGTTAACAAAAGCTTTTTAAGCTCATGAAATTTGGCTTTTTATTTTTTGACTTAAAAGTAAAATTAACACTTTAATTTTTTATTGCTGTTTTTTTTATGATATGTAAAAAAAAATGGCGATGCTTCCGAATCTTATTTTAAAATTATGTTAAACTGCATTTTTACTATAGAAATCGCATTTTCTTGCCGTATCTTTGTCATATCAAAACAAAAGGGGTGGTTTCCTTTTGGTTTATATAAATTTAATAATTTATAATTTTTTGGTTGGTTAATAGCATAAAAACTCAGTCATTATTTGACTGAGTTTTTTTGTTTTAATATATTTGGAACAAAATTTGCAAATTGAATCAATAAAAAAAGTAAATTATGAAAAAGATAATGCTACTCTCATTATTGATTTTAATCACCAGTTTTGACTCCCATTCTGATGATTCTTACGGCGTAGGTGAATGGTTTAAATTCAGGGTACACTACGGATTTGTCAATGCCGGTTTTGCAACACTTGAAGTAAAAGACGCTGTAATCAATAATAAAAAAGTTTTTCATGTTGTGGGCAAAGGTTATACCACAGGAGTATCGCGCTTTTTTTTTAAAGTAAATGACACCTACGAAAGTTATATTGATAAAGAAACAGGAAATCCGTATCAATTTGTACGTAAGATTGATGAAGGCGGTTATACTAAAAATCAGGAAGGATTTTTTAATCAATCAGACCATAAGATAACGGTAAAAGATTACAAGAGAAAAACCGAAAAGACTTTTGTAATTCCAAAAAACACTCAGGATATACTCTCTGCTTTTTACTATTTACGCAATTATCCTACTATTGATAAGATTCATCCTGGAGAATATATTGCAATAGATATGTTTTTTGATGATGAAACCACAAAATTTAAGTTAAAATTCGTCGGACGTCAGGATATTACAACTAAATTTGGGGTAGTGCCTTCTATGGTTTTTAAACCTTTAGTTCAGTCGGGTCGTGTTTTTAAAGAAGAGGAGAGTTTAACAATTTGGGTTTCAGATGATGAGAATAGATTGCCGGTGCGTATTAAGGCCGACTTGGCAGTGGGTTCACTCAAAGCTGATTTAGACGCTTTTAAAGGATTGAAAAGCTCTTTTAAAATAAAGAAAAAATGAGTGTTAATGCCAGTACAGCAAGTATTCTAAAGCAAATAGAGCAAAAATATGCGTCCATTGATCAAAAAACGGATACGCAGCTAGAAGGCTTGCTTTGGTCTAAACCTGTTACTTACTGGGATTATATTCATACCGATGTATTGTTGAATTTGCAAACGCAAAGAACGGTGCTTCCTGATGAGATGGTTTTTATTCTCTATCATCAAATTAATGAATTGATATTCAAAATGGTACTTTTAGAAATCAATCAAATTGCCCATCATCAGGAAATTAAAGCCGATTTTTTTACGGACAGATTAATGCGTATTAGCCGTTATTTTGATATGTTGACAACCTCTTTTTCTATTATGGAAAACGGGATGGATGTAAATCAGTATATGAAATTTAGAAATACGCTCACTCCGGCCAGCGGTTTTCAAAGTGCACAATACCGTTTAATAGAGTTTGGAGCAACTGATGTGGTTAATTTAATTGATAGTCGTTTCAGATCATCATTTAATAATACTATTTCCAATGAAAATGCGTTTGATATTCTCTATTGGCAGGCAGCCGGAACGGATCCTGAAACAGGAAAAAAAACTTACACCTTAGAAGAGTTCGAAAAAAAATACAAAGCCACTTTTTTGGATTGTATGGAAGAATATAAGTCGAAAAATATTTGGCAAAAATACAAGCAGCTTTCTGTTGAGGATCAGGAATTACCATCGTTAAAAGAGGCGATGCGTCATTTAGATTATACGGTCAATATTACCTGGGTAATGCAGCATCTGAATGTGGCAATAAAGTATATTGATGAGAGTGGAATGGGTGATGGAGAGGCAACGGGAGGAAGTGACTGGAGAAAATACATGCACCCAAAGCATCAAAAAAGAATATTTTTTCCGGAATTATGGAGTGAAGCTGAATTAGCAAATTGGGGACAAGAATAAATGTAGAATACAATAAATAGCAACAGTTTGAAATATTTTTTAATAATTATAATTACACTGACTTTAGTAGTATCCTGTAAAAAAACAGATTCTGAAACAGCTAAAAAACAGTTAGTAGCTAAGCAAAAGCATAAAAAAGATAATTCTGATTTTGGATTTAATTTTTCCGATTTTAATGTGGTTCAGGATACCGTAAAAAAAGGAGATACTTTTGGTACAATTATTAATGGACAAAATATTGGCGATCGCAAAATCTATGAGATTGTAAACGATATAAAAGATACTTTTGATGTACGTGTGATTAGACCAGACAAGGCGTTTACCATGTTGCGTTCTAAGGATAAAACCAATAAACTTCAGGTTTTTGTGTATGAGCCCAACGACTTAATGTATTATGTTTTTGATTTGCGTGATTCGGCGGTAGTGGCTTATAAGAAAGTGAGGCCGGTAACTTATAAACGTAAACTAATTACAGGAGTTTTAAAAGGATCTTTGTCGGAAACACTTTCAAATTCGGGAGTTGATGCTAACTTGGCAAGTCAAATTACTAAAATTTATTCCTGGTCAATTGATTTTTTCAAATTAAAAAAAGGTGATCGATTTGGGATTGCTTTCAACGAACGCTACATTAATGATTCTATTTATAACGGAGTGAGAGTAATATTGAAGGTGCATTTTTTGAATACAAAGGCAAAATCATGTATGCTTTTCCATTTGTTCAAAATCAGGCTTCGGGGAAAGTGGATTATTATGATGAGGATGGAAAAACGATGAAAAATCTCTTCCTGAAATCGCCTATTAAGTTCAGTCGAATTACTTCCCGATTTACAATGAATAGATTTCATCCTGTACAGCATCGATGGAAAGCACATAAAGGAACCGATTATGCTGCCCCTACAGGAACTCCTATTATGACTACGGCAACTGGTGTGGTAGAAGCAACCGGATATACCGCAGGTAATGGGAATTTTGTGAAAGTAAAACACAATGGGACTTATTCTACTCAGTATTTACACATGTCAAAAATCCTAGTTAGACGTGGTCAGCATGTGAATCAGGGAGACGTTATTGGTAGAGTAGGAAGTACAGGTTTAGCATCAGGTCCGCATGTGTGTTATCGTTTTTGGAAAAATGGTGTGCAGGTTGATGCGTTAAAATTAAAATTGCCAACAGGAACACCAATGGAAAGCAGGAACAAAGCCCGATTTATGAGTGCCATCGAGCCTTTAAAGCGAGAATTGGATAGTATTGGAAATTTGTAACAAAATGAAAAATCAAATTAGAACAGGAAATACATAGTTAGTGGCTTGTGTTTCCTGTTTTTTTATAGTAAAAACTGGTTGGGTTTTGTTGTTATATAGTTGGAATCCTTTCTGCTATTACAACTAATTTCAGTATTTTTACGCCCAAATCTAAAACACTAAAAACAAAAATATAAATGGCTTTAAGTACTCTAAACCCAACAAAAACAACTTCATGGAAGAAGCTGGAAACTCATTTTGGTCAATTGAAAAATGTTTCTATGCAGCAAATGTTCAAACAAGATGCTACAAGAGCGGAGAAATTCAGTATTCTTTGGAATGATTTTTTAATTGATTATTCTAAAAACATTATCAATCAGGAAACGATGGCATTGTTGCTTGAATTGGCAAATGAAATGGGACTTAAAAGTGGAATTGAGGATTATTTTGGAGGTGGAATAATCAATCAAACTGAAAACAGAGCGGTGCTTCATACTGCATTAAGAGCAAAAGAATCGGCGGTAATCAATGTAAACGGAGTAAATGTAATTCCGGAAGTTTATGAAGTAAAAAATAAAATTAAAACTTTTACTAACGAAATTACTTCGGGGAAAAGAACGGGTTATACCGGGAAAGCTTTTACTGATGTAGTTAATATCGGTATTGGTGGTTCTGATTTAGGACCGGCAATGGTAGTGGAAGCTTTACAATATTATAAAAACAATCTGAATGTTCATTTTGTTTCCAATGTTGATGGGGATCATGTGAATGAAATTATTAAAAAGTTAAATCCGGAAACGACTCTTTTTGTTATTGTTTCTAAAACGTTTACTACTCAGGAGACTTTAACCAATTCTGAAACAATTAGAAAATGGTTTTTACAATCGGCTTCACAGGAAGATGTGGCTAAGCATTTTGTGGCAGTTTCTACTAATTTGCAAAAAGTAACCGAATTCGGAATTAATCCTGATAATGTATTTCCAATGTGGGACTGGGTTGGAGGACGTTTTTCTCTTTGGAGCGCTGTAGGATTGTCTATCAGTTTAGCGGTAGGCTTTGATAATTTTGATGAATTATTAAACGGAGCTAACGAAATGGACGAACATTTTAAAACAGCTGAATTTGACAAAAATATTCCGGTTGTTTTGGCATTGTTAAGCGTTTGGTACAATAATTTCTTTGGAGCAGAAAGCGAAGCTTTGATTCCATATACCCAATATTTACAAAAATTAGCGCCTTACTTACAACAAGGAACTATGGAAAGTAATGGTAAGAGTGTAGGTCGCGATGGAAAAGAAGTAGATTATCAAACAGGAACTATTATTTGGGGAGAGCCGGGAACGAATGCTCAACACGCTTTTTTCCAGTTAATCCACCAGGGAACTAAGTTGATTCCAACCGATTTTATTGGTTACGTTCAACCTTTGTATGGTGATATCAATCATCATGATAAATTGATGTCTAACTTTTTTGCACAAACAGAAGCCTTGTTAAACGGAAAAGAGGAAGCAAAAGTTCAGGCTGAATTTGACAAACAAGGATTGTCGGCTGAGGCAGCTGCTTTTCTTTTGCCATTCAAAGTTTTTGCCGGAAACAAGCCTACAAATACCTTCTTGATTCAGAAATTAACTCCTAAATCTTTGGGTTCATTGATTTCTTTATACGAGCATAAAATTTTTGTGCAAGGATTTATCTGGAACATTTTTAGTTATGATCAATGGGGAGTAGAGCTTGGAAAACAATTAGCTAATTCTATCCTGGACGAGATCAATTCGAATGAAGTGAAAAATCACGATAGTTCTACAGCTTCTTTATTGGGGCATTTTTTAAGAAATAAATAACATTTAGCTGATTTTGTTTAAATAACTGATTATCAGTTGTTATTTTTAAAACGGCTATATTATACGAATAAAAACCTCATTTGCTTTTAGTATAATGAGGTTTTTTTTAGACCTTTTTTGTTTATATTTGTTAAAAAAAATATCAAAAACATGTACGAATTCATTCAAAAATTTCATTCAGGTTGGGCTTATTTAGCACTTTTATTATTAGTAGTTGCAGTGATTAATGCTTTTATTGGTTTTGTTTCTAAAAAAGAATTTACTGCTAAAGACAGAAAGATTGCAATTTTTGGATTAATAGGAACACATACTCAATTATTGATTGGTTTGATTTTGTATTTTGTTTCACCACTTGGATTAAATTCTCTGGGACAAATGTCAGACAAAATGTTGCGATTAACGTCATTAGAACATCCATTAATTAATATTATTGCTATTGTTCTAATTACAATTGGTTGGTCTAAACACAAAAAGTTAAGCACAAGCGAATCAAAATTTAAAACCTTCTCGATTTTCTACGGATTTGGATTATTGCTTATTTTAAGTAGAATTCCATGGTCGTTATGGATGCAATAAAATCTTAAAAAGTCCTTTTCAGGACTTTTTTTATCTGGTTTTTGTTTTTAAATAGATTCGAACTAAAAAGCTAATATGAAAAAATCAATAACACTACTTTTTCTATTTATTACTGTTTTTTTTGCTCATGCTCAAAATTCGGCTAAGTCAAAAACGGTTTCAACTACTAAGGGTAATCTGGCTAAGGATACGGTGAAAGGTTTTGCATTTGTAGCTAAAAATCAAGTTGTAAGAGATACCATTCAGGATGAGGTAGTTGGTAAGTTAAAAGTCTATAAAAAAAGTGTTCATGCTTCGTATTACGCTGATAAATTTAATGGAAAGCGAACAGCAAGTGGTATAAAATTCAATAATAACGATTATACGGCGGCTCATAAAAAATTTCCTTTTGGAACTAAATTAAGAATTACCAACGAGGCCAATGGGAAATCGGTTATTGTAGAAGTTGTTGACAGAGGTCCTTTTGTAAGATCCAGAGAAATTGATTTGACAAAAAGAGCCTTTATGGAAATTGCCCGAAATAGAGGTGCAGGTTCAATGATTGTTACCATCGAAGAAATTGTAAAGTAATTTTTTTTAGGTTTAATAGTCAAAAATAGTTGGTAAAAGTTCTGTTAAGCATTGAAAAATATGACACTCCCGAAAGTTTATTGAAATTCGTTTCAATAAACTTTTTTTATTTATGAAAAACTCAAAAAAAAGCGCTGTCCAACATGTAAAAGTCTTCAAACTATTAAATGGGGAATCCAGTTAAATAAGCAAAGATTTAAATGTAAAGATTGTGGACAATTATTTACATCAAATAATAAATCTGTTTCGGATTCTAATAAAGAAATTTGGTTTAGAAACTGGGTAATTGGCAAAGATACATTTGATAAACTATCAGTCGAATCAGGATATAGCAAAAGTACATTGCAACGTTATTTTTCTAAAATGTTATCCAAAGCTCCAATTTTAGAATTTAATTCAACAGATGAAATTTACCTGGTAATTGATGGAACTTATTTTCCAAATGATATTTGTCTGGTGGTTTATAGAAACTTTCATTTAAAGTCGACACAGCTTTATAGAATGACTAATGGAGAGCATTTTGAGGAAATAGCAGAAGACTTGCAAAATTTATTAAGTCTAGGAATCAAAATAAAAAGTATTACATCTGATGGAGACAAATCATCTATAAAAGCCATTAAAAAAGTTTGTCCACGAGTGCCTTTTCAAAGATGTTTAGTCCATATCTCAAGAATGTGTAGAATATGGCTTACACAGAACCCTAAACATAAATCTGGTTTTGAACTCAAACAAATAGCAGTAAAAATCCATCATATTGATTCTGAATACAAACGACAATTATGGCTAATAGAGCTCATTCAATGGGAAGAACGATATAGAGATTTTATTAACCAAAAATCATATAATATTGAAACAGGAAGATATTGGTATACTCATAAAATGGTTAAAAGATCATTTACCGTAATCAAGAAAGCTATACCTAACATGTTCCTGTACTTGAAGGATGACAAAATACCCAACTCAACAAACTCTCTAGAATCCTTTTTTGGACACTTAAAAGGTAACTTGAATATTCATAGAGGATTAAGTTTAGCTAATAGAAAGAACTTCTTGAAATGGTATTTATATTATAAAAACCAAACCTAAAATAGGTTTTTTGTAAGCCATATCAGATTGCCGATAATTAAAAGGATAGCTAAAAACTATCCTTTTAATTATCGTATAATCATCAAATTTATTGCTGGCTGGTTGCTCCTCAGCAGAGCCAACTTCCTCTTCAATTTGATAGCGTAATTTAACTAATCCAAAATGAAAAATTACCAACTATTTTTGACCACATTACCTTTTTTTACCAATTTTGATACGGATTTTTGCTTAAATACGAATTATAATATCGTTTATCATTAGTTACTTCTTCACCCAGCCAATTGGGTTTTTCAAAATCTTCAGTTTCTGATTTTAGTTCTATTTCGGCCATTTCAAGACCTTCGTTTTCGCCGTAAAATTCATCCACTTCATAGGTGTGATGACCTACTTTTACCTCAAAACGTGTTTTGTCTATTACTCCTTTTTCACAAAGCAACAATAAATTTTTAGCCTCATCAACGGCAATTTCTTTTTCCCATTCAAAACGCGACATGCCACTTGCGCTGGAACTGCCTTTTATAGTTAAATAAGCCTTGTTTTCTTTGATTCTCACACGTACTGTGCGCTCGGGATTAGAACTCAAATAACCTTGGATAATGCGTTTTTTAGAAAAAGCTTCTTTTTTATAAGAATCGGAAGTGACTAAAAATTTTCTTTCTATTTCTAACATCTTATTGATAAATTACAAAGTTTAAAGATAGCTTATTCTTTGATAATTTTAAATGTCTGTGGCGAATCAGTATTTGAAATTTTAAGTATATAAAAACCAGCGTTTAGTCTGGAAACATCAATGGTGCCATCGGTGCTTTTTCCATGTAAAACAGCATTGGATTCAAAGTCAAAAAAGTCATAATCAAAACTTTTGTAATCGTAGTTTTTAATTGTAACCACTGTAGTAGCAGGATTAGGGAATACAAAAGGTGTTGGAGTAGTAATGGTTTCAACATAAGGAATATTGTTGCAGGCACTTTCTATCAAAGAAGCTAAATCATTTTCATCAAAAATTAAGGTGTAATCAAGTGCTTTAGCTTTTTCAAATAATTCACAAGCTTCGCTGTGTTTTTTTTGATCGAGATAAATAATTCCTAAATTTTTCATCGCATACGAATTGTTTTTGTCCATTTTTAAGGCTTCTTGTAAATCTTCAATTCCTTTTTCGGATTCCCCCAGTTTATGATACAATAAACCTCTGGTAGTTCGTAAATCTCTACTTCCGTAATTAGATGAATGTGAGATGATTTTTGCTTCTCTGGTAAAAGCAATGTTAATATTCTCCATGGCTTTTTCATATTCGCCAATATCACTATAAAGTTTAGCCAGTCCCCATCTTGCGTGACCGTGTTGCGGTTGCTCGGTAACAATTTTTTCCAAATAATAGCGGGCTAAATCAGTGGATTTTTTCTGCTGCAGATAATTGGCAAAATTATATAAAATCCGATAGTCTTTTGGAGCTGCAGCCATCGCTTTTAGATAATATTGATAGGCTGAAAGTTCCATTTCAAGTGCGCCAAACTGGTTAGCTAATAAATCATAAAGACTGCTTTTAAACTTAGTTCTACTGGTTTTTACAGCTTCCGAAATTACTTTAGTAGTATCTTTTTCGGATTTTTTAATAATCGATTCTACTCTTTTTAAATCATCAATAGCTAATGTTCTGTTTCCAAGACGAGCTCTTAAATTACCTCTCTGAAACAGGTCGTTGATGTGGGTTGGATTGTAGTTGGTTCTGGTGTTTAATTGAGTAAGTAATTGGAGATGTTTTTTTGCATTTTCTTCATTTTCTTTGTTACTGAAAGGTAGTTTATGATCGGTTCTGCTTAATAATTTACCATGCGAAAAGTTCCAGGTAACTAATTTTTCGCCTTGGCTGTCGTATTGAAAACTATTGGAATCTCTACGTCCATTGTCGTCATAATAAAAAACTTCGTTTATTTTTCCATTATTATGATAGGTTTTTAGGCTATCTATTTTTTTGTCAGATCCTTTCCAAATTTCTACAGAAACTATTTTATCTCTGTAGAAGTATTTAAAAACAGTTTTATTAGAGTTATTGTTTTGACTCCAGAATAAGATTGGGAAAAATAATAGAAAAGAAAGTATTTTTATATTCATGTTATTTTGTGTAAATGAAATGTTTGTTGATTTTATTCAGGATTAAATGTAAGTAATTTTTGTAGATTTTAAAATGATAATTTTCTATAATTTTGTTTTATGCTCGAAATAAATTCTCATAGAAAAATCATACACATCGATATGGATGCTTTTTTTGCTTCTGTGGAGCAAATGGACAATCCGGAGCTGCGAGGAAAACCTATTGCTGTGGGAGGTTCTGAAAACAGAGGGGTAGTGGCAGCGGCGAGTTATGAGGCGAGGAAATTTGGTGTTCGTTCGGCAATAAGCGGAGTTTTGGCCAAGAAATATTGTCCGGAACTTATATTTGTCCGTCCCCGATTTGAGCGTTACAAGGAAATTTCGAATCAAATTCATAAGATTTTCCGCGACTATACCGATTTGATTGAACCGCTTTCGCTTGACGAAGCTTATCTGGATGTAACCCAAAATAAAAAAGGAAATCCCAGTGCGAGTTTATTGGCACAGGAAATTCGAAATCGTATTTTTAATGAAGTGGGTTTAACGGCTTCGGCGGGAATTTCGATTAATAAATTTGTGGCCAAAATTGCAAGTGATTACAATAAGCCCAACGGACAAAAAACCGTTACTCCCGATGAGGTGATTCCGTTTCTGGAAGTTTTACCTATTCGCAAATTTTATGGTGTGGGTAAGGTGACAACGGAGAAAATGTACCAACTGGGGATTTTTACCGGACAGGAATTAAAGAGTAAATCATTAGAATTTTTAGAAAAGCATTTCGGTAAATCAGGGAGTTATTATTACCATGTGGTGCGCGGTATTCACAATAGCGAAGTGAAATCGAGTCGAATTGCGAAATCAGTAGCCGCCGAACATACTTTTGAAACTAATTTGTCTTCGGAAATCTTTATGTTGGAACAATTGGAGAACATTGCCAATAGTTTAGAGCGAAGGTTGAAAAAACATCATGTTTCAGGAAAAACAGTAACCTTAAAGATAAAATACAGCGATTTTACACAACAAACCCGAAGTAAAACCCTGCCTTATTTTATTGCCGATAAAGGATTGATTTTAGAAACAGTAAAAGAATTGTTGTATCAGGAACGAATGAAAGATTCGGTTCGGTTGCTTGGGATTTCTATGAGTAACTTAAATACCGAAGTTAAAAAAGCAGTGGTTGCAGTTCAATTGAAATTTGACTTTTAAAAAACACAAAACCCTTCTTTTGGGGAAGGGTTTACATTTAATATTATAATTTGAAATTAGTCTTTACTGGAAAGTTTAGATAGCAATCTCAGGAATTCGATGTATAGCCAAACTAAGGTAATCATCAATCCCATGGCACCAAACCATTCCATGTATTTTGGCATTCTTTGTTGCGCTCCTTCTTCAATTCGATCAAAATCAAGGAATAAATTTAAGGCGGCAATTATAATCACAAAAACACTGATTCCAATACTCCACATCGAATTTCCATAATGTACCGGTTGGTAGCTTGTAAATAGCGAAAACAGCCAGGAAATCAAATAATAAGTAGCTATAGCCAGTGTAGCAGCAACAACGACAGATTTGAATTGTTCGGTTACTTTTATTATTCGGTATTTGTACAATCCCAGACAAACGGCAAAGGTTACAAATGTTGCTCCTACAGCCTGAATGACAATTCCCGGGTATTTGACTTCAAAAATTGCTGAAATTCCTCCAATGAATAAGCCTTCAAATATAGCGTAACCCGGAGCTAAATAGCCGGAATATTGTGGTTTAAAAGCAGAAATAATAACTAAAACAAAACCGATTATAGCTCCGCCAATGGCAGGAACAATAGGGTTCATTCCGTTAAAAGTCATCCACCAGGTTACCATGGCAGCTGCTGTAAGCAATAAGAATAATAAAATAGTTTTGTTGATAGTTCCCGAAATGGTCATGTCCTGATCATAACCAATAACAGTGGCTTCGTGAACTTGTTCTGCTCTTGATGTAGGCGAGAAACTTTTATTGTTTAAAAAAGGGTTTCTAGATTTGAATTCCATAGTACATTACATTTTATGTTAGCCAAATATAAATGATATTTTTCAGGAAATTTGTTTAATTCTTCTTAATTTTTTTATTCTGATTTTGTTGTTTATTTTGACAATAATATAAAAAATCACTAATAAATAAGGCTGAATATTCTCTTAATTCGTACATTTATCTCCCCGGTTTTTTAATGAAATACAATTATAATGTCTCAATTTCTGCTGTTAGACCCCAAAACTGTTTTCCAACTTTATTTTTTAGGAAATTTATTTGTTTGTATTCTGATATTTAGCTACTCGTTTTCTTATGCTACTACCGACAACAGAAAGATTTTAAACTACTATGGTCTTGGCAAGTTATTGTTAACCATAGGTTGGGTTTTTCTTTTTTTAAGAAATACCATTCCTGATTTCCTTTCGATTAATATAGCTAATATGATTGTTTTTTCGGCCTGTTGTTATGAAACAATTGCAATACTTGCTATGTTTAAAACAAAATCAAAGCAGTCGGTTAAAATACAAATAGGGATAACTATTGTGGCAGCAATCGTTTTTAACATCGCAACAGTTTTAGAAAGCACCATTAATACCCGTGTTTTGATTGTTTCTATTGGTTTATTTGCTATTTATTTACGACCAACTATTAGCTATTTTACGGATACAAAACATAATTTCTTCAGAACCTTCTACGGACTATGTTTTTCCGGATTTGAAATTTTATTGGTCATCAGAATCATTTATAATTATTTCAATCCGCAAACGGATTTCTTTGCACAAAGTGTTTTTGATAGCATGTATAATGTCACTTTGTTTTTGCTGTCGTTAACCAGTACCGTTGGTTTTTTATTACTGATAAAAGAAAAACAGGATTTGAAAATCCAGCGACTTTTAAAAGATAAAAATCAGTTTTTTTCTATCATCGCTCATGATTTGCGTGGGCCTTTAGGATCTTCGGTTGGACTTTCGGAAATACTAACCGAAAATATTGGACAGTATAGTCTTGAAGAAATTAAAGAGATTACTGAAATGCTCCATCAATCCAACAAAAACAGTTACAAACTGCTGGAAAATCTATTAGGATGGTCGCAGGTACAAACCGGTATGATTGAGTTTAATCCGAAGAAAATTGCGTTGAATGCTTTAATTGAGGATAATCTGGAACTCAATAAAAATGCAGCATTGAATAAAAATATCCGTCTTATGTTTGATTCGGATGAATTTATCGAAGTCGAAGCCGATAAGAATATGATTGATACCATAGTGCGAAATTTACTGACAAACGCAATTAAGTTTACTGATAAACACGGTCAAATACAGGTGAAAATGAAAAAACAGGCTCAAAATGCTGAGGTTTCTGTTATAGATAGCGGTGTTGGGATTCCTAATAACATCAAAGAAAAATTGTTTAAAATCAATGGGAGAGTTACGCAAAAAGGGACTGAAAACGAAATAGGAACAGGACTGGGTTTGTTACTTTGCAGTGAATTTATAAAAAAACACCAAGGCGAAATTTGGGTAGAAAGTGAAATAGGTAAGGGGAGTACTTTTAAGTTTAGTTTGCCTTTAGCATCGATGAAAAATTAGCTTAGTAAAAAGGCTGTCTCACTTTTTGTGAAACAGCCTTTGTAATGTAATTGAAGAGAATTCAAAAATCTAAAAATGCTATTACAATTTCACCGATTTTTCCTTTCCGTCGTAACTTATAGTTTTATCGAAATTAGTTGTACCAGTCATTCCAGTTCCTTTTCCCTTAGTTGCAAGTATAATATTAAACGTTCTGTTTTTTATCATTCCTTTGAAGTCTCCTTTTCTTTTTCCAACAGTTAATGTTTTAGTTTGCTCATTCCATTTAAAAGTTATTGTAGAATAGGCTCCTTTTTCATAATTGTAATTGTCGTTTTCATCTTCGTATAAAGTGAATTCACCATTAGCTCCGGGATAAACACGAATTTCTAAGTTATCCCATTTTTTCTCCGTAGCATATTGCACTTTTGGACCAAAAGGAATAATACTTCCTGCTTTAATGTACAAAGGAATTTCATCGATAGTTGTTGCTTTTTCAATTTCCTGACCACCATTAATTTTCTCATTTGTCCAGAAATCAAACCATGCTGCTCCTTCTGGCAAATACACTTTTGTCGATTTAGCCTGGGTAAAAGTAACAGCTTGTACTTTAGCTCCGTTAGCATCATTATCTTTATTCCAACCTGTTTCTTCGTTTGATTTTACAATAGTTTCCGGAGTATATTGCGCATTAACAACAGGTGCAACCAATATTGATTTACCAAATAGATACTCATTGTTCATATCTACCACCTTCTTATCATTAAAATCCATCACCAAAGCACGCATCATAGTCGATTGATTATTGGTAATATCCCAAGAAGCAGAATAAATATAGGGCAACAATGAATAACGCAAATCAATTGTTTTAACTATCGCATCATAAATTGTTTCGCCTTTTTTTCCAAAATTATAAATCTCTCTTGGAATATCTGTACCATGCGAACGCATCATAGGAGTGAATGCCCCAAACTGAAGCCAGCGAACATACAATTCCTGAAACGATGGATTCTTAGTTCCGTCGCCCCATCCTCTTTTATAAGCACCTGCGAAAAAACCTCCAATATCCGTATTCCAATACGGAATGGCACTCATAGAAAAGTTTAGACCAGCCGGTATCTGATTGCGTAAGGATTGCCAAGAGGAATTCACATCACCCGACCAGGTATTAGCTCCGTAACGTTGTTGTCCAGCAAAAGCTGAGCGGGTAAGAATAAAAATACGTTTATCAGCACTTGCTGCACGTTGGTGTTCTGAAACTCCTCCTACCGTCATCAATGGAAAAGCGTTGCGTACTTTTCGGAACGAACCAAGGTGCGTTTTTAAATCAAAATCGGAAGGTTTAAAGTCTAGATGATCTGGTTCGGACGAATCCATCCACCATCCGTCAATTCCCAACGAGAAAAGACCTTTGTTTAAATACTTCCAATATATATCACGAGCTCCTGGATTGTATGGATCATAAGGCTGAACACCTGATGGATAGTCACGGTTTGGCGGCCAGGTTTCTAATCCTGATTGTGGCCAGGTACCAAAATTTAAAAGCATACCCTTTGGTTGCATTTCTCGAAATTGCTTAGTTTGTGGTCCAAATGAATTCCAAATAGAAATAATTAGGTGTGCATTCATGTTGTGAATATCATCCACCATTTTCTTTGGTTGTGGGAATTCAGGATTTAGAAAATCCATCGCATTCCACAAATAATTATTTCCCCAATATTGCCAATCCTGAATAATTCCATCAAGCGGAACACCCAATTCACGGTATTTACTCACTACGCCTACCAGTTCATCTTGGCTTTTGTAGCGTTCTTTACTTTGCCAATAACCAAATGTCCATAATGGAAACATCGGAGCTTGTCCGGTAAGCTCTCGCATACCTGCAATCGAACCATCAATGTTTCCACCAACCATAAAATAATAATCAATACAATCGCCAACTTCTGATTTGAATGAAGCACTTTCTGGCTTATCTTCAAAAGTAGTAGGCGAATAATTATCCCAGAACAATCCGTAGCCTTTTGTAGAAACCAGGAAAGGTACATAATCATCAACATTGCCTTGTACCATGTTGATTTTTGCATTACGCAGTGATAATTTACCTCGCTGTTGTTGACCCAGACCATAAATAGCCTCGTCTTTATCTAACACAAATAATTGATTGATACTATAGGTTTTAGATCCTGCATCATCAAAATCAGTAAATTTTGATCCTGATGCTGCCTCATTTAAAAGTGCTCCTCCAGCAATTGTGTAATATGCTATTTTACCCGATTTTAAATCAACATCCACTTTCAGTTTTTCGCTTTTTAACGAAACCACATCTCCTTTTTGTTGAATTGTGAATTTTGTTTGCTGTGGTTTTTTGGTAACGGATAGACTTTCTTTTTTGAAAGCAACTCCTTCAGGTGATTTTAAAATACGAACAATACCTGGACTGTAAAACTGAACCTCAACATCCATATACTGAAGTTTGGTTTTTAGCCCTAAAGCCGTTTTTTGATAATTTTGAGCTGCTAATGACGAAAAAGAAAACAGCGCAAGCAACAAAATGTACTGGCGGTTTCTACTCAGAAATGCATTTTTCATTTGGTTTATTTTAAGTTAATCAATATCAACCAAAGCTATTTATATTCATTTAAAGAAAGTGGTACGATATGTTGTTTTCATTGGTACATTTCGTTGTTTATTCTTTTACAACAACTCATTATCAGTACTTTTAACGTTTTGAACATACTTTGACGGACTGACTCCAAAAGCTTCTTTAAAATATTTGCTGAAATATTTCTGCGTATTGAAACCTACTTTTTCGGCTACTTCAGCTACTGGATATTGTCCCTGAATTAAAAGTTGAGCAGCGCGTTTTAATCGAATGGAACGAATAAATTCCGAAGGTGCCAGTCCTGTTATAGAGTGCATTTTTTTATACAAAACCGTTCGATCCATTCCCAAATCCTGACTAAATTGCTGAACGGAATAATCTGGATTATCCATGTTTTTTTCCATGCAGTCAAGTGCCTTTTCAATCAGCTGTTCGTCAATTGAGGTAATCGTAATCTCTTTTGGATTCACTTCTAATTTTTTCGAAAATGCCGATTGCCGTTGGTTTTTCTGTGCAATCAATTTCTCTATTCGAAGTAATAATATTTTCAGATTAAACGGCTTAGCCAAATATTCATCAGCTCCCGATTGATAGCCCGTCATTTTAAGTTCTTCGGATGTGCGTGCGGTCAATAATATCACAGGAATATGCGAAGTTTGTACGTTTGATTTTATGCGTTTGCACAATTCGAATCCATCAACTTTGGGCATCATCACATCGCTTATGATTAAATCGGGAGATTTTGACAAAGCCAAAACTTCTCCTTCTTCGCCATCAGCAGCTTCAAAAACTTCATATTGATGAGACAATTCGGTTACCAGAAAACGTCTTAAATCATCATTGTCTTCCACTACTAAAAGAGTCTCTTTCTTTGATGTTGTTTCAATATTCTGATTATCGATTGTATCTTCAGGAACAGCAACAAGAATTTCAGAATCTAATTTTTGAGGAACAAGATTTGTTGGAATTCTAACCGAAAATATCGTTTTTATATTCGGTTCACTTTCCACCATTACATCTCCAGAATGTAATTCAACATATTCTTTTACCAGATGCAATCCAATTCCGCTTCCGCCCTGAGTTGTCGAAGCCTGATAAAAACGGTTGAATACATTAGGCGCATCATTTTCCGAAATTCCTAAACCTGAATCAACAACTTCCAGTTGTATAACATCCGAATTTTGACTTTCTTTTGGTTTCGAAATTCGCACGGTAATTGTTCCTCCTGCTGGAGTAAACTTGAAAGCATTCGACAACAAATTATTAATTACTTTATATAATTTATCATTATCAAAATACAGGAACAACTCTGGCTTTTCGGATTGTATCGAAAAATCAATCTGTTTTTCCTGTGCCAGTTTGCCAAATAAATCTTCAAATTGCATTACAAAATCTATCAAATCGCCAAAAGTAAGATTCAGTTTTTCACCCGAAATTTCCAATCGTCTAAAATCCAATAACTGATTGACCAAATGTTGCAAATTTAATGCATGACGGTGCACTAATTGAATTCTGGATTCGATTGCAGTTCCTTTTATTTCTTTCAAAATGGATTCCAGCGGAGTAATAATCAACGTAAGCGGGGTGCGGAATTCATGGCTGACATTGGTAAAAAAACTAAATTTCATTTCATTCAGTTTTTCTTCATTCTTACGTATTAATTGCTGATTGGTCCATTTTTTATAATAAGATAATGAAAAATAAAGCAACAACGAGAGGAGTACCAAATACAAAACATAAGCAACTGGCGTTTTCCAAAAAGGTGGATTTACAACAATTTTGATTTCGGCATACTCTTTCGACCATTCTCTACTATTGCTTGCCGCCTTCACTTTCAGCACATAAGTTCCTGGAGCCAAATTAGTATACGAAGCATTTCCAGTTCCATTTTGCGCCACTATTTCACGCCAATTATCATCCACACCTTCCAGACGATAGCGGTAATAGGTTTGCGTAGGATTGACATAATTCAATGCCGAAAAATCAACACTTATAAAATTCTGATTGTAATTTAACGCAATACTTTTAGTTGTAGCAATTGCATTTTTCAATATGATATTACCATCATAAGATTCACCCGATTTAACTTTTGTTCCAAAAAGCATTAAACCAGTAAACAATGGTTTTTGCAATTGTTTAAACGACCAAGGTTTTTGTAAATCGATGCTGTTAAAACCATTAACACCGCCCATTAACAGCTGTCCATTATTCGATGCAAAAGTAGCGGAAGCTGTAAATTCATTCTCAATCACTCCATCGTAATGGTTGAAATTGGCAATCGAAAAACGAAGCTTTTTTTCCTTAGTATCTACTGCAATACGGGAAACACCTCCCGCGGTGGTAACCCATATTAGTCCTTGCTTGTCTTCTACAATTCCTTTAATGCTATTATTCACCAAGCCATCATCGGTAAAAAGCGTATGCAATTCGGATTTTGATGGCTGCCAAACACTTAACCCATCCTGAGTGCCAATCCATACAATTCCACGACTGTCCTTGAAAATAGCTGTATAATTTTGGTTTTCGTTTTTCAGCAATTTTTTCAGCGGTTGGCTGATTTTATTCTTTTTATAATTATAAACAAACAATTCAGCGTTGCTTCTTCCCAAAAAAGATTGGGTATCAAAAGCAATCAATTGAGAAACTGAACCTAAGGATTCTCCATTCAACACCAATTTCAACGGCTGAAACACTCCATTCGCAGAATTAAAAACAGCTAATCCATCTGATGTTGCGACTAAAAATTCTCCATCTGGTTTTTCCACAATGGAACGACAATTTCCACCGAGAGGATCAATATGTTTAAGCTGATTGTTTTGCAAACAATACACTCCTTTATTTCGTGTACAAATCCAAATCCGATTTTGGGAATCTTTTGTCATCGAAAAACAATCTACATCGGCTGGCAATCCAGTAAAAATGGAAAGTTTCGAAGTTTCCGGAGAATAACTGTACAGTCCATTTTTTGTTCCAACCAAAATCGTATTTTGTGTCGTTTGCTCAAAACAACTTACATCAATATCTTTTAATTGTGTTCCAAAAAACGTTTTCCCAACATTCTTAAATTTGAATCGGTCAGGATGGTAATACAACAATCCATGATTGAATGTCCCAATCCAGAGTCCGCCTTGTGAATCGTTATAAAGTGTACTCGCTTCGGTATTTACTGCGGTTCCATCAACCAATTTAAACGATGGAATAAAATGTTTTTCTTTCAGATTTTTGTCAATAAACCACAATCCGATAGCGCAACTCACCCATAAATTGCCTTTTTTATCGACAGAAATGGTATTGAGCCAATAGTCAGTTTGAAGTATTTTTGTATGCGTCCGTTTTTTAATATCATAAGCCAACATGACACTCCCTCCTCCATTCCGTATTTGATACAATGAATTCTCCGACTGAACAACCATCAGCGTGTTGCCATATTTCGTTGGATTTTCATTCGACAAAGAATTGGTTTTATACAACTCTTTAGCCGTCTTCAAATCATAACAAACTATCAATCCATGTCTATAGAACAGAAAAAGTTGTTGCTTAATAACAGCTATATCATAAAGTTGGTCTTTTGTCCCATTGGGAGTCGAAACGTTTTTGAGAAAAATTGAAGTCTTTCCGTTTTTGGCATTTCGAAATAACAACTTATCGGAAGATGTGAGCACCCAATAATTCTGAGAAGCATCCAGAAAAAAGTCAGCAATGGGTTCCCGAATTCCCATTTTCAATAAAATACTATCAGGTTTCGACACAAAACGTTCCTGTTTTATATCAATACCCATCAGCTTTGCTTTGTCTTTTATCCAGACATATTCTTTGTCCACATAGCCATGGTGAAATCCTGAATAGCCCGTTAATCGGGAAATGTTGTTGCCTTTTAGATGTAAATATTTAAAAGAAGTTCCGTCATAAATATTGGTTACACCTTCGGTGGTAATTACCATTCGACCATCTTGAAGTTGCAAAATGGTACGCACTCTATTTTCAGAAAGTCCGTTTTTAGAATCGATAGCTGTAAATACGAAAGACTGCTGCGCATTTAGAGATACACAGCAAAACAAAAACAACCCCAGTAAAATATAACGACGAAAATTACTATTCATAATTGTTATTGGAATTCACAATAACGAAACTACAAAAAAAACCGTCTCGCTTTTTTTAAAACGAGACGGTTTTATAGTTGTACAGTTTCAAAATCAATTCTTTTGAAGCATTTTCAAATCAACAACTGTTCTAAAACCCACATGGTTTGAACTGGAACCTTCAGCCATTCCCATTCGGGCAGAAATTCTGAAACTGGAACAATAGGATTCGTTACACAAAAAAGAACCTCCTTTTATTATTCGCTCATTTTCATATTGATTGCTTGGATTCCATGCTTCAGTAGCCCCCTGAGGATTTCTGGTAGTTTCCCCTTTCGAAAATAACTCCTGATAGTAATTTACATTGTACCAATCCTGAGTGTATTCCCAAACATTTCCGGCAATATCATAAATTCCTAATGAATTTGGAGTAAATGATTTCACCGCAGCCAAAGCTGAATAGCCATCACTTTTAGCGTTGTAATTTGGGAAATCTCCCTGCCAGGTATTGGCCTTTTTATCCATTTTTGATTGATCATCGCCCCAACTGTAAACAGGATTTTTTAAATTTCCCATAGCTGCTAATTCCCATTCGGCTTCTGTAGGCAATCTGCGTTTCGCCCATTTGCAATAAGCCTGAGCATCTTCAAAAGAAATATGAACCACTGGATGATTATCTTTTCCTATGATATTGGAATTTTTCCCTTCTGGATGTCTCCAATTAGCTCCTGTTTGCCATTTCCACCACTGACGAAAATCAGTATAATTAGTCACATTTTTTACCTCATCATTAAAAACCAAAGAACCGGGCTGCAATATAGAATCGGCTGGTTTTGGTGTTCCTTCGGGCAAGGATTTTTTAAATTCTTCCCAGTTAATTGGTCTTTCGGCAGTGGTTACATAATGAGTTTCAGCTACAAATTTTTTAAAACAGGCATTCGTAACTTCGGAGATATCCATAAAAAAACCATCAACAGCAACACTATGTGCCGGTTTTTCATGTTCGAGTGCTAATCGATCGTTTTCTTTTGCTCCTTGTGTAAATGTATTTCCCGAAACCCACACCATATTGGGCGGAGTTACAACATTTTCGGGCTGATCTTTGATAACTTGCTCTTTGTTATTGCAAGCAAAAATGGCAACCAACAAAATTCCAAAAATCAACTTATTAATCTTCATATCAATTGTAATTTATCTTAAAGCAAAAAATACTTATACCATCCTAAAATTTAGGACTAGACAAAACTACTATTTTTTTAATGACTATCCGTCTCATATACCAATGATTGAGAATGGCACACAGATGAAACTGATTTTAACGGATTATCGCAGATTGTGATTTACAAATAGCAATGAAAAATCCGTTTTTATCTGTTCAATCAGTGTCACCTGCCTGTCGGCAGACAGGTCTGCGGCCTGTTTTTAGTCTAGTCCGCTTAGCGGACAATCATGTTTTTTTTATTCCAATTCCAGTAACAAAACCGATTGTGCTTCAATCGTAAATTCATAGTTTAAATCTACCGCTTTTCCAGACAAAACATCTTTACCTAATTTGAAATCTTTTATATTTTCCTGAAAACGTTTTGGATTGACGGCACTTGAAGTCAAATTATTATTTACAACAACCATAACCGTTTTACTATCGGTATATCTAAAATAAACATAGACATTGTTTTCCGGGATATAATGCGTCATTTTCCCAAAATGTACCGCTTCATTCGTTTTGCGCCATTGGAATAATTTTGATGTAAAATCAAAAAATTGTTGCTGTTCAGCTGTTCTTCCTTTTTGAGTAAAAGCGTTATTACTGTCGCCATTCCAACCTCCGGGAAAATCCAGACGAATAGCTCCATCGCCTTCATTTTTATTTCCTGCCATAGCAATTTCGGAACCATAATACAACTGTGGAATTCCACGGACAGTAGCAATCAGAGCCATTGCCATTTGGTATTTTTTGAAATCTTTTTTATAGATTTCGTTAAAACGTTGGGTATCATGATTTTCGACAAAAGTCAAGATATTGTTTGGATTGGGGTACAGAAAATCATTGGTAAAATTATCATAGATTCGCATAAGTCCTTTGTCCCAATCCGCCTGATTTTCGTTGAAAGCTACAGATGTTGCATTGTGTAAAGTAAAATCCATTACACTTGGCAAATAGGAATTGTAGTTTTGAATAGCGCCCAGTTTACTGTCTTTTTGCCAATACGCCATTTGTGCCTGATCGTGCATCCAGACTTCGCCCACAATATTAAAATTAGGGTATTCGTCAGTGATGGCTTTGGTCCATTTTGAAATTCCAATTTTATCATTATACGAATAGGTATCTACCCGGAATCCATCCAAATCAGCATATTCTATCCACCAAATGGCATTTTGAATCAAATAATTTAGCACTAAAGGATTCGACTGGTTCAAGTCGGGCATTGATTTTACAAACCAGCCGTCCATACACATTTTTGCATCAATTTTGGAAGCATTGGTGTCAAATTGCGTCGCCATACGATAATTGGTTTGGGCATAACCCGGAAATTGATGAATCCAATCGTAAGTTGGCAAATCATTTAGCATCCAATGTTTTGCTCCCCAATGATTCGTCACATAATCCATGATGAGTTTCATGTCTCTTTTGTGCAATTCGGCAGTCAATTTCAGGTAATCCTCATTGGTTCCATAACGCGGATCTATTTTATAAACATCCGATTGTCCGTATCCATGATAGGAACCCTGGGGGTCATTGTCTTCGCAAAGTGGTGTTGGCCAAAGTGCCGTTGCACCCAATTCCTGAATATAATCCAAATTTTGAATTATTCCTTCGATATCGCCTCCATGTCTTCCGCTCGGATTGTTTCGATTTGCTGTTTCGGCTAGTGATTTTTGGCTGTCGTTTTTCGGATTTCCATTGGCAAAACGATCGGGCATTATCAGGTAAATCATGTCCGAAGCATCGTAACTTTTGCGTGAAGCGGAATTTTCCTTACGCTGTTTTAAGGTGTATTTCTTAGTAAAGATTACTTTTTTATTTTTCGAAAATGAAAAAACAATTTCCTGTGCAGCAATTCCTTTGGTATCAATGGTTATAAAAAGATAATTAGGATTTTCTGTTTTTTGGATGGATTTAATAGAAATTCCATTGGAAACAGTTACTTCATTTTCAGCAATGTTTTTGCCATAAAATAAAATCTGCAGTTCGGGATTGTGCATTCCGGCATACCAAAACGGAGGCTCTACTCTTTGTATTTGAGCAATAGTGTTTAATGAAAACAAAAGCAATAACAGCGTGACTGCTTTTACTATTTTCGATTTTTTATTATATCCTTTAAGATTCATATTTGCAGTGATTAATTAGTTTTAAAACTCCAAACCTGACCTATAGTCTCCCCTCCTTTATTATCCTTAACGACTACTTTCCAGTAATAACTGGTAGCCGCCTGCAACGTTGTACTTGTCCATGAAGTAGTCGAAATATTAGTTGCTACTTTTGTAGTGGGTGTGGATGTTGTTCCAAAATAAACATCATAAACCAGCACGTCACTAGTATCGACATCGGATGCAGTCCATTTAAGAGTTGCAGTAGTTGTGTTTACAAAAGAACTGAGTTCCGGTTGCACAATCTGCGGTAAAAATGGCGTATGATTAGCTACGGCATCAGCCTCGGTATAAAAACTATAGGTAGCCGAATAATTACTCGAGGCATTTTTACTATCTGTTGCTTTTACTCTCCAATAATAAGCAACTCCTTTATTCAATGTAAAGGATTGATAGGTTGAAGAACCTTCGGTCGTTTTTACAATTTGTGCAAACTGATTATCGGTGGCAATTTGAATTTGATAAGTAAGCGGATTTTTTTCGGCATCTGTTGATAGATTCCATTCGAAACTTACTGCATTATTAATACACAATTGATTATTAGCCGGTAAAGTCAATGTAGGCACAGTAGGTGCTGTATTTGTAACTTCTTCATCAGATGAAGAATCACCTCCACCACATGAAAACAACATGTATGAAGCTATTAGAAGGATATAAATATTCTTTTTCATGTTATTCTTTTATAATAGTTATACTTACAGGATTTTCCAGCTCAACTTTAGCGAAATACACTGCCGAAGCCAATTTCCCTAAATTCATTTGCACCATTTGATTTACAATTGGATAAGTGGTATTAGAAATTAATTGCCCTCCTATAGAATACAAAGCAATGTTGACTTCTTTTTTAGAAGTAGGAACTGCAATAGTTAAAATATCCTGAACTGGATTAGGATAAGCCATAACATTGCCCAAGTTATCGGCAATGTTTTGCATATACACCCCTTCGCAAGGAACTGCTGTTTTTACTTCTAAAACATCTCCTTTTTGAACCTCAACCGAAAAAGCAGTTTCATTTGTTTCAAATTGAGTAACGCCATTCACCACCACTTGATAAGGTGCTGTTCCCTCGGCGATTTCAATTGCCAATTTGTTCGAAGAAAGTGTCGATTTTCCAACCAAAGTTCCACCTGCATTGATAGTGATTGAAAAACATTGTTCGAAAGTTTTACCTGTAATGCTTACGCAAATAGGATAAGTTCCTGGAGCCAAATTGGAAACCGTCAAACTATTATTTACAAAATTGTAATTCGTTCCATTGATATTGGCAACATAATTATACGATTGAAGTGCTGTAATACTAATTTGCCCATTTTTTTTATTGGCACAAGTTTCTGATTTAGCCTCAACCGTAAAATTATCCGAAGGCAAAGCAAAAGGAACATTGGCTGCAAATGCGGGTTTGTTCCCGTAAATTCGATATTGACCAGCCGGAATGGCAATTGGGTCATTGACATTAGTTACATTCCACACCGAATTATCCATCAAATTGTACCATTCGCCCGTATAAGGAAATCCAGTTGCAACATTTTGGGTATTCACATCAAAATTGCCCAAAATCACCACATCTTTCAAAGTATTAGCAGGTAATGAAGCATCTGAAATTTTGATGTTTTTAGTTAAGGAACTACTGTTAGCCATTGTTACAGTTCCTAAGAAAACGGGTTCTTCCGTTTTTAACTTAATCATTCTTGCCCAATCTGAATAAATTTTATAGCGATTATCATTGGCTAACCAGTTATTCGTCCATTGTGGTTGTGGCTTGGTTGACAATTTACAATCACCCGAGGTGGCATCCGATTCGGTATTTACTGTTCCATTATCACAGCTATAAATAGAATTTTCGAAACCTAATTCTCCAAAATGCCAAATCATTTTTGGCCCCGGAACCAACAAGGAAACCGCTCCAATGGCCGACATTCTGGACAAAGCTGTATTTAAGTTTTTGACATTATGAGAAGCATTAGTTGCATTGCCGTATTGCAAATTTTTATACATCAAACGTTCTTCGTCATGACTTTCAGCAAATCCCATCAATCGGTTCTTAGTAAATCCTCTGCTACTGCTGTTCATTCGGGCAATATTTGAGGTATATCCCATTGACAATTCGTTGTACTCGTTTGTCATTTTTCCCCATAACATAATCCCTTTACTTGGCGATTCAGCAATTCGATAATTAGCCCATTGTTGTTCCTCGGCATCGGTTCCAAGATGTTCAAAAATAGTGTAATGGGTAGGGTCCAAACTCCAGGAATAATCGGCATAGGATTTTAAAACATCTACACGATCCTGCTGATACGCATTGGTACAACTTTCATCAGAAGCGGTACAATTTTGAGTAAAACCTTTGGTCAAATCCCAACGAAATCCATCAATATGATATTCCTGAATCCATTGTTTAATTACTCTTTTTACATAATACTGCGTTAAGGCTTGTTGATGATTAAAATCTTCACCAACATTGTAGGTATGTTTAGCAACGGTATTGAAATAAGGATTTTCGGTAGTAGGCGAACCAAAACCATCGCCATCAGGGTCGTTCATCCACATACGCACCATAGGATTGCGACCAAAAGCATGATTTAATGCCACATCCAGAATAACTGCAATTCCATTTTGGTGACACAAATCGATAAACTCTTTTAACTTGTCCGAAGGTCCGTAAAACTTATCCAATGCCATATGAAAAGAGGTATTATAACCCCAGCTTTCGTTCCCTTCAAATTCCATAACCGGCATTAATTCGATGGCGTTAATTTTTAATTTTTTGAAATAATCGATGCGATTAATTAAATCCTGAAAGTTGCGATGTGAATCAAAGTCACGTACTAATACTTCGTAAACGACTAATTTTTCCTTTTCTGGTTTTGTAAAATTAGTCACTTGCCAATTGTAAGCCGTTTGTCCTGTTTTTAAAACCGTTACTTCAAAATTTTGTCCCGCAGGATATACGGGCATATTAGGATAAGTAGTACTTGGAATTCCCGAATCATCATAAGGCGAAAGCACCAAAGTAGAATAAGGATCGGCAATTTTGACCATCGTTGGCGAATTAGTCAATGGGGTTTGATCAACCACCCAATATTGGTAGGTATAATTCGTTCCGGAAGTCAGCCCGCTTAATTCCAACCAAAATTTTCCCGTTGTGGGATCTTTTTTCATGGCATAAGCCGAAGTAGGCTGCCAATTATTAAAACTTCCAGCGACATACACAAAGTCTTTCCCCGGAGCATTCAAAACTAAAGTTGCCTTAGAATTATCGGTAGTATTATAATTAATTCCATCCTCCAAAGCAGTAGTCATTGCTTCCAAAACAGTATTCGGATTAATAATAACTGTAAATTTCTTAGTTATAACAGTTGCTCCCTGCGTGACTTGCAATTCATAATTTTGATTAGCGGTAATTCCCGAATGTGTATAAGAAAAAGAAGCGGTACTGCTGTTAGAATTTAGCGTTGTTCCATTAGCTTTTAAAACATAGGCAGCATTCCCACCAGTATTAGTGGCCGAAACAGTAAAATTAGACCCCGAAGTTACAATTGTGGTGCTGTTTTCTGACGGAGCAGTGAGTGTCAATTGAAAACCACCCACTTCTGCAAAAATATCCTGCGATTTTTTATCTCCGGTTCCATTTTTGGCTTTTATTAAAAACCCAATTTTACCCAATGCTGTAGCATTATAATAAGTAGCCGGCGTTATGGTTTTTGTATAGGTGTCGGTTGCGGCGTTGTAGGTAAATTTACTCGCTTCGGAAGAAGCCTCCCAAGTTCCGTTATCCGGAGTTCCTTTGGCAGTAGTATCATCAAGACCAAAAGCCCAAGCCCACATATACAGGGCATTTCCAGTGACACCCCAGCTAGATTCGTTAATACTATTTCCGTTTATAGTTATAGTAATTGCTGTAGTTTCTTCAAAAATAGCAGGACTTACTGAATAAGTCACTGTTTGCTGTTGGGCAAAAGCTATAATTGAAAAAAAACTACAAATAAGAAGTAGTGTTTTTTTCATGATAGTTGGTTTAGGAAAAAAAAGGCTATCTGATGATAGATAGCCTTTTCATTATTTCATTAATTTATTGCTGATTAGGAATCATCAGATAACTTCCGTCTAAATCATTAAAATAGACTTTGTATTTTGATTTGGCTACCGGAATATCTCCGCCACCAGTTCCGTTTCCAGGATATCCTGAAAAAGCTTTATCACCTCCCCAGTTTACATCCCAGGCATTGTTAGCTCTAAACTTAGCTTTACCGTCAAATAAGCTGATTGTAAGTGTCCAGATATGAGGGTCAAAAGTAGATTGAACCATATCAGTATCATCGTTCCATCCTGCTTCAGTTCCTGTTCTTGAAGACCCTATTAATCCAATGGTTGCATGCACGGTTGCTGCCGAAGCATCATAAGGATTCAAAGTATAAGTCAAGGTTTGGGTATCTATTGCAAAAGTATAATAGCCCGCTGTTGGGATGTTGAAACTTGCAGGGTCGCCATCGGCATCTGTAGCTCTGTACGCTAAGTTTCCTCCTGCACCTCCATACATAGGAGCCCATTTCCCTAAAGTTGAAATTACTTTGAAATAACCCGCTTTGAAATAACCGGTATATTTATATAATTTAGGGTTTACTCCGCTTCTAAACAGCGGTTGGTTTCCTTTATTATTATCCCATCCCGCAACTGTAGCATCACCTACCAGATACCAGTCGGTAAACGGATAAGTTACTAATCCGGAATAAGCAGTAATACTGATGGTAATAGTTTCTTCCGTTTCCATTGCTGTACTTCCGGAAACATTGCATTTTACCTTTACATCAAACAACTTAGCTGTTCCTGGAACTGCCCCCAATTCGATTGCGGCCTGATTTAGCGTTTTAACACTAATGGATGCCTGACTAATATCACTTGTACTTGCTAATGTTTGAGCATTGGCAAAATCGCCATCTTTTACATCCATCAGTAATGAATAACTAACTACTACATCATGAGAATATGCTGCTGGATTCCATTTGAACAAATCGGCTTCATCCTCAGCATTTTCTTCGGTAAGTACAAATGTTTTTCCTGTTACAGGTAAGGTCATTTCGGGAGCTGAAACACTCTCAAGAATTGGTCTATTGTCAACATCATCAGCGTTACATGAAACTGCTAAGATGCTAATCAACGCGATTATAATTTTATATATATTTTTCAATTGTATCATTATTTATAAATTAAAAAATTAGTTTACGTAGCCTGTATTTTGTTCCAATGTTGGATTTGCCTGAATAATTCGGGAAGGAATTGGCATTAAATCTCTATAAGATTCGGTTGCAGAACCATTTGCTGTTCCGCCTTTCCATTGCCAGATTTTACTTCCTCCGGTGAATTTTCCAAAACGAATCAAATCGGTTCTTCTATGGCATTCCCAGAATAATTCTCTTCCTCTTTCATCTAAAATAAAATCAAGAGTTAAGTCGGATGCACTTATTGATGCAGCATCAGCTCTGTCTCTCAGTTGGTTGATATAACCCACAGCTGTCGCAATATTTCCTGAAGATGCTCCTCTAACAGTTGCTTCGGCATACATTAAATACACATCAGATAATCGATACATTGGAAAATCAGTATCCGGAATATCATTTCTTTGGGCAGCAGAACCATCCGCTTTTTTGTTGATGTATTTAGTAACCGCATATCCATTTGTAAAAGTTCCCACATTAGCAATATCCAGTGTTTGTCCATCAGTATAAAAAGTACCTCGTTTATCAGCAGTGGCAGTAGCATCCGGGAAAAGCTGTACAAGCTCTTTACGGGTTCTGATTCCCTGCCATCCTCCGTCCATACCTCTGGAAGCAGCATCCATACTTCCTCCAATAGAGGCATGTAGAATAAAACTCATACCACCACCAGTAGCTCTAATGGCATTTCCGTCACTTACAATTGGAAAAATAAATTCGTTTTGAGCACCATTCGTATTATTATCAGCAGAGAATAAATAACGATAAGGAACATTCGCAAAAGTATATCCGGAATTGTTGATGATGTCAGCACATACAGTACCTGCCTCATTAAATCTTTCGGTTCCTGTATAAACTTTAGAATTCAAATAAATTTGTGCCAATAAAAATTTAGCTGCCGTTTTATCTACTCTACCATATTCATTTGTTCTTGAAGCCGCAAGACTATTATCTAAGTCTTTTAATTCTGATTCGATAAAAGCAAAGACTTCGGCTCTGGTTTTTTGTTCCGGATAGAAAAACCCAACAGGATCATTCTCAGTTGTGATAGGTACATTTCCGAATAAATCCATCAAATTGTAGTAGGAGAAAGCTCTTAAAAAACGAGCCTCGGCTCTAAAAGTGGCAATTTCAGCTTTTAAGCTTGCATCAACACCTCTGCTGTTTAATTTCTCATCGGTTGTTTGTCTTAAAAATTCATTCGCCACACTAATTTGATAGAAAGCTCTTGAAAAAGTTCCTGCTAAAAACTCATTGGCAGGAGACCAGTTTTGAGTGTTTAATGTAGGTAAAGTTCCGTCGGCCCAGGCAATAATAGCTTCGTCAGTAGGGAATTCCTGCACTACAAAAAGCAGTCTTAAATAACTACTGAAATCACCTCCAATTCCGGCAATATCTGCTGATCCGTCTCCATCATTTCCTCCTACATACAAACCCGCATATAGCTTAGCCAATACTTGTTTGTAAGATTCAGGATTTTCAAAAAACGTTTCCGATAAAAATTCATCGTCATCTTTTGGAGTTACTTCTAAGTCGTTGGTACACGAAGTAAGCGCCATATTTAACCCTAAAATCAATAGGAAAAAATAAGATATATTTTTAAATGCTATTTTCATTTTATTTCTTTTTAAAAATTTGTTTTTCAGTTCACTTATTAGAAATTCGCATTAACACCAAACAAGAAAGTTCTTGCTCTCGGATATACATTATTATCAATTCCGTTGAATTTCTCCGGGTCTAAACCGTTGTATTTTGTAAGTACAAGAACGTTTTGAACTCCCGCTGTAAATCGTACTGAAGCCGCTTTAAATAGTTTTTTATCAAAGGAGTATCCCAGAGTGATGTTGTCCAATTTTATAAAAGAAGCATCTTTTACATAATAGTCAGATAAGTATCTGGAAGTACCGTTATCTTCAAAAGTGAAACCTGTATTCAGGTAATCGGTACTTACGTTTGATAAATCGGTTTGTCTTCTTAAACCTGCATCCGAATAGCCCAAATTAGAACTCACGTTATCAAAAATATAGTTGCCTAAACTGGCTCTCCAGTTCATGGTAAAGTCAAAATTTTTGTAGTTTACAGTTGAGAATAAACCAAATGTATAGTCAGGTGCCGGTTTGTTAGCTCTATAACGATCGCCATCATTTAATGTTCCATCATTATTTCGATCAACATAAGCTCCTGCAATTGGTTTTTTGTTAGCATCATATAATTGTTCATAAACAAAAAATGAATTAGGTGTAAATCCTACCGAGTTAATTTGGATTTTATTTCCACCACCACCAGCGATATTATCTCCTGTAAAATAACCTTGGAAACCAGGAACGGTTATTCCTAATTGGTCAATTTTTTGATCGATATAAGTGGTGTTGAAAGCCAAGTTCCAGGTCAGATTATCATTTTTAATAATATCCGACTGAATATTAAATTCAACTCCTTTGGTTCTCACGCTACCAATATTAAAGAAACCTTGATTTCTAATATTCGCTCCGTCAGGAACTGCAATTTCAGCTAATAAATCAGTCGATTTTTTATCAAAATAATTGATAGATCCTGTAATTCTGTCGTTAAAGAAACCATAATCAATACCTACGTTAGTCTCGGCCAATTCTTCCCATTTAATATTTTCATTATAACCTTCCGGTCTGGCAGTTGAATAAACTGTGTTTCCAAAAATATACTGTGAGCTTATAGTACCCAGTGTAACTCTTTGTAAGTAATCATACTGAGCCGAAATGTCCTGTTGTCCTGTTGTTCCATAACCTACTCTTAATTTCAAGCTTGATAAAGTTTCATTGTCTTTTAAGAAAGATTCTTCGGCAACATTCCATGCAAAAGCAGCTCCTGAGAAATTACCCCATCGGTTAGCTTCAGAAAAACGGGAAGTTCCGTCTCGTCTATAGTTTAATGTCAATAAATAACGGCTGTCATACCCTAAATTCAAACGTCCAAAATAAGATTGAAGATTGATATTCGGATCAGTAATAACATCTTCTTTAGGATTTGGCTGTCTGGTTTCTCCGGATTCGTATTTTTCTTTTTGGAATAATTGGTAGTTATAACCCGCCGTAGCATCAATTTTAAACTTGCCTACATCTTTAGTGTAATTAAAGTAGGTATTTAAGTTTTTATTTTGAAGCATATCAGTATAACTGGAGTAATTTCCTAAATTGACCCAGTTTCCTGAGCTAAAAGCATTCGGCTGAAATCCTAAAGGACTTTGCGTACTTACTTCGGTATATCCTTTGCTATCAAATCTATCAATACCTGCTTCAGCAACTACTCTTAAATCTTCAAAGAAATGCAATTTATAATCCAATCTAACATTTCCCCATTTTCGGGTAGAAGTAGCTCTTCTTTCATCCTGATTTAGTCTTGATACAGGATTTCTTGCTGGTAATAAAGGTAAATTTCCATTAGGTTCTAACCATTCAAAATAACCACCATAACGAGAATTGGCATCATAAACCGGCTGTGTTGGATCAAAACCAATGGCGCTTCCAATTACAGCTCCTTCATCCTGAAATTGATTTTTACCGAAAGACATATTTCCGCTAATATCAATTCTTAAATGATTATCAAATAAAACAGGATTCAAAGAGATAGAAGTTGTAGTTCTTTCAAAAGAAGTATTTCTTAAAAGCCCTGAATTATCAACATTTCCCACAGATAAACGTATTGGTAATTTATTAAACAAAGCACCACTTACGGAGATGTTGTTATTCATTGTCAATGAGGTATGGAAAATTTCATCCTGCCAATTCGTATTTGCTGTTCCTAATAAAGCTTTTTGAGCATCAGAACCTTTCTCATTTACTAAAGCCCGAAACTGATCAGCACTTAAAACATCCACTTGATTGGCCACAGTATTAACACCTAACTGAGAACTAAAGTTTACTTTCACGCCGCCTTTTGTTCCTTTTTTAGTAGTAATTACAATTACCCCATTGGCTGCACGCGAACCGTAAATTGCCGCTGCAGAAGCATCTTTCAAAACAGTAAAAGATTCAATGTCATTTGGATCAATTGTAGAAAGAATACTGGTAGCACCGCTTGGCACTGCATTACTCAACGGAAGTCCGTCCAATACAATTAAAGGCTCATTCGACGCTGATAAAGACGAACCGCCACGGATTCTAATGTCTGCTTTTGCACCAGGAGCTCCTCCGCCAGTTACATTAACCCCCGAAATACGACCGCTAATTAAACTTTCCGGAGTTACATTGACTCCTTTATTAAATTCTTTAGCAGAGATTTGGGATACTGAACCCGTTGCGTCTTTTTTCTTCACCGTACCATAACCCACCTGTACTACTACTTCTTTTAATTCGCTAAAATCTTCGGTTAGTACTACTCTAAGATCTTGTCCATTAGCGGGTACTTCTTTTGAAGTAAATCCAATAAAAGAAAATTGCAATACAGCAGAGTTGCCTGATAGCGGTAAAGTAAATGCGCCATTTACATCTGTTATTGTACCAATAGTTGTTCCTTTGATTAATACACTTGCCCCAATTAGCGGTTCTCCTTTTTGATCTACAACAAGACCGGAAATCTTTTTAGTTGCAGTTTGGGCAACTAGGTTTGGTACAATAAATAGCATGTTACATAATAGTAAAATGTAATACATACTGTTTTTCATTTTGACCATAATTTTTTGTTTTTGGTTGTTAATAATTTTGGTTTTACAAAATCGTTAATGTGTTTTAGTTTGTAGTTTAGAAACAGTATTTCGATTTCGATAATGTAAAATTAGATGGATTTAACAGCCTCAATTTTAACAACAATAAAAATGTAGTTAAATGAGTGGTTTTTTTATTGTAAACACCCTAAAAATCAGTAGTTTGTGCTTTTTTTGTATTTAAAAAAAAGTAGTGAATATGTAGTTAAAAAACCGAGTTTTAGTTGTTTTTTTGCCCTTTTAGTAAATAGTTGAATTAATGAGTAAATAATTGTATATTAAACAATTATTTCTTTAATTAATTATAAAAAATACAATTTAAGTTACGAATAAATATATTCTTAATAAAATTTTTAGTCAAAAAAATAACTTGAAAAAATGCGGTATAACAGTTATATAATGGCAGAGAGTTCCTTTTTGAGGATGATTAATTTTAAAGCCAAATGATGCCTTGAGTTCAATAAGTTAGCAATAGCCTGATGATGCAACAGTTCTTTTATTGGATGAATTGTTGCGCTATTATGAATACATTTAATAAAGTTTCTGAATTTGATTCAGTATAAATTTTTGGTGTAAACCAAATTTATGCAGGTTTATTCTTGTCTTTTTTAGGATTTTAGTATTAAAATAGAGTGATAAAAAAACGGCAATCCAAAAATAAATTTCAGATTGCCGCTTGTTTAGATATGGGTTTTATTATTCGCTCAGGGCATTCCAGCCACGCGCTTTTAATGGAATTTTAGTGTTGGCTCTGGTTACAAGGTGAATTCCTTCGCTTTCTTCGGTCATGTGACCAATGATAGAGAAGTTAGGATTTCCTTTGATTTTGTCAAAATCTTCAATCGGAATAGTAAAGAGTAATTCGTAATCTTCGCCGCCGTTGATGGCTACTGTAGTGCTGTCAATATCAAATTCTTCACACACATTGATAAATTGCGGGTCTAATGGTAGTTTGTCTTCGTATAAATTACATCCCACTTTTGACTGTTTGCATAAATGAATAATCTCTGATGATAATCCATCTGAAATATCAATCATTGAAGTTGGTTTTATTTCTAAAGCATGTAATAAAGTACGGACATCTTTTCGTGCTTCAGGTTTTAACTGGCGTTCAATTAAATAAGTATATAATTCTAAATCAGGTTGCGAATTTGGATTTACCTGGAAAACCTGTTTTTCTCTTTCTAAAACCTGTAATCCCATATAAGCTGCTCCAATATCGCCAGTAACAACTAATAAATTAGTAGGCTTAGCACCATTTCTATAGACGATTTCTTCTTCATCAGCTTCGCCTAAAACAGTAATACTGATGATTAATCCTTTTTGTGAAGAAGTAGTGTCACCGCCAATAACATCCACTTTGTACTCATTGGCCGCCAATGTAATTCCGTGGAATAATTCTTCTAAAGCCTCTAGTGGAAAACGATTCGAAACCGCAATCGAAACCGTAATTTGAGTGGCTTTGGCATTCATGGCACAAATGTCTGACACATTCGATACTACGGCTTTGTAGCCTAAATGCTTCAACGGCATATAAGCCAGGTCAAAATGAACACCTTCAACCATAATATCAGTAGAAACCACTACTTTTTTGTCTTTAAAATCTAGAACAGCCGCATCATCACCAATTCCTTTTAAGGTAGAAGCCTGATTGATTTCAAAATTTTTAGTCAAATGGTCTATCAATCCAAATTCGCCCAATTGAGCAATGCTGGTACGTTGTGGGTTTTTATCTTCAATCATAGTTTGTAAGTTTCAAAGCTGCAAAGATACAATCCCGAAGCTTCGGGAGCAAAGGTTTTGACCAATTAAAAAATCTATTTGGAGGAATAATAGCTTGTATTATTTTTTTCGAAAAAAATAAAAATACTACTGACAAACTGTTGTCACCAGCTGTATCTACTTTTGAAGAAGTAAAAAATTAAAACTTTAAAATTATGAAAACACAAGCAGCACAAGTAATTACTCCCGAAGATTTATTGCAACATTGGCAAGGACACCGCGCCTTGACACGTCGTGTAATTGAAATATTTCCCGAGAAAGACTTCTTCGAATTTTCAATTGGCGGAATGAGACCTTTTTCAAAACTAGCAGATGAACTTTTAGCTATTGCAGCGCCTGCTATGAAAGGAATTGTAAATAGAGAAGTTCAGCCTTATAATGAAGAAGGAAGAGAAAAATTAATTTTCAAAGCCCAATATCTGCAAAAATGGGATGAAGCTACTGCTGAAATTAATAAATATTGGCAACAATTATCTATTGAGGATTTTAATGAAACCTTTAATTTGTTTGGTCAATATGAGTTCCCAATCATTCAGAACATTCTATATTTTATTGATAATGAAGTGCACCATCGCGGTCAGGCTTATGTGTATCTGCGTGCTTTGGGAATCGAACCTCCTTTTTTCTGGGAAAGATAAAAATTGATTTTCACCATTAAGAGATTAAGAAAAATTTAGACTTAACTCATCTTAATCTCTTAATGGTTTATAAATAAAACATTAGATGAATTTCGTTTTAGGATCTTTTTTATAAAAGTCGTTGTTTGTTTATTTCCAGTAATTCCAGAATTCTGGTTTTCAATCCTTCTGGTTCTAATATGGTGGCGTAATCGCCAAACATCAAGTACCAACGCGAAAATCCTTCCAAGGTAGCACAAGACATAAAAGTCATTTCGATTTTGTTGTTGATTTTCTTTTCAGAAACAAAGCCGTGGTACTTTCGTTCAGAGCTTAAATATTTGGCAATTTTTTTATCTACAAGAATTCGAATTTTAGTAGTCGGAATATTTTTGCTTTTATCCAAATAGGTTTCTAAAGCCTCATGCTCTATCGAGAAAGGAATTGCTGTTTTCTTAATTCCGTGTACCCGATCAGTTCTAAATTGACGGTAATCCTTTCGCAAATGACAATAGCCTAGCATGTACCAATTATTGTTGTCGTGAAAAACACCAACAGGCTCAATATGTCGCATCGTAATTCCATCGGCATCAATGGCTTCATACGAAAGAATTACTTGCGTTTTCTCGGCGATGCTTTCAAAAATGGTGGCTAAAGTATTCGGTGATTTATCGTTAAAAAGTTTCTCCGATGTTTGCATCAAAACATTCGATTCAATACTGGAAACCCAATCTTTATCATCACTTCGAAGTACGGCTTTTAGTTTGTACATCGCCGAAGCATAATGATTGCCAAGAGTCACATCCGTAAATTTCTGCATTAATTTTTCGGCAGCAATAAAGCTACTGGCTTCTTCTCTCGTAAACATTACCGGCGGCAATCGATAACCTTCCATTAAAGCATAACCAACACCTGCCTCACTATAAATAGGAACTCCTGAAGCTTCTAAGGTGCGAATGTCACGATAAATGGTTCGTAAACTCACCTCAAACCGATTCGCCAATTCCTGTGCTTTTACAATCTTTTTGGATTGCAATTGAATCAAAATGGCTACAATGCGGTCAAATCGTTTTGGAGATTCATCAAACATGAGTATGATTTTTTACTTCAAAGATACAGTTTTGCTGTTTTTGGAAATTGAATTAAAACAAAAAACCTGACAATTTTCATCATCAGGTTTTCTCTATATCCTATAAAAAACTAGTCATTCAGTTTAAGAACCGCCATAAACGCCTTTTGTAGAATATCTAATTTTCAAGTAAAATTAAATCTAACTCTTCAACGCTTTTAAATCCTTTATCTGAAGTAATTAATGGGATTTGAAAAATAATACTTGTTGAGGCAATTATTGCATCGGGAAGTTTTATAGAATACTTCTGCTTTAATTTGATAGTTTGAAGTTTTATGTCTTCACTAAAATTGAAAACAAAGCTGTCTTTTAATAAACCTTTTAAGGATTTTTCATCTTGTTTAGAAATGTTTTTATGACCTAGAAGTTCTATTTCTGAAATAAAAGAAATACCAAAATTATAATTCAAAAAGGGTTCTATAAAAGGCTTTCCTTCGTGTAAATAAATCAGAAAATTAGTGTCGGCTAAAAAGTCAATCTTCATTTTTTCTTGTTTCCAATTGATATTCTAATCCGTCAATATTTCGTTTTAGTTTCCCAAAATGTTTAGAAAGGTTACCTTTTTTAGAAGCAGATTTCTCTTTCTTTTCTAAAATAGAATCAATTTCTTTTTTGGTGTTTTTCTTTTTTATAATTAAGACCATAACTAAAATTTTTATTAAAGTTAAGAAATTTAATTGACCTAAATAAAAAACCTGACAATTTTCATCATCAGGTTCTCTCTATATTCTTTGTTCTTTCTTCTATTTTCTAGAAAAAAACTAGTCATTCAATTTCAAAACAGCCATAAATGCTTCTTGTGGAATTTCAACATTTCCTACCTGACGCATACGTTTTTTACCTTTTTTCTGTTTTTCCAATAATTTACGCTTACGCGAAATATCTCCACCATAACATTTGGCAGTAACGTCTTTACGAAGTGCTTTAATAGTTTCACGAGCGATAATTTTTGCTCCAATTGCCGCTTGAATAGGAATGTCAAATTGCTGTCTCGGAATCAACTCACGCAATTTTTCAGTCATTTTTTTACCAATGTTATAGGCGTTGTCTTCGTGAATCAAAGCGGAAAGTGCATCTACATTTTGTCCGTTTAACAATACGTCCAGTTTAACCAATTTTGAAGTTCGCATTCCAATAGGAGAATAATCAAAAGAAGCATATCCTTTAGAAACGGTTTTTAAACGGTCGTAGAAATCAAATACAATTTCGGCCAATGGCATATCAAAATTCAATTCAACTCTTTCAGTCGTCAAATAAGTTTGATTAGTAATTAATCCACGTTTTTCGATACACAAACTCATTACGTTTCCAACAAAATCGGCTTTAGTAATGATGGTTGCTTTAATATAAGGTTCTTCTACTCTGTCCAGTTTTGATGGTTCCGGTAAGTCAGAAGGATTGTTTACAATTAAAATGGTATCCGGTTCTTTTTTAGTGAACGCATGATAAGAAACGTTAGGAACTGTAGTAATTACAGTCATGTCAAATTCACGCTCTAAACGTTCCTGAATAATTTCCATGTGCAACATTCCTAAGAATCCGCAACGGAAACCAAAGCCTAAAGCTGCCGAACTTTCCGGAGTAAATACAAGCGAAGCATCGTTCAATTGTAATTTTTCCATAGAAGAACGCAAATCTTCGTAGTCCTCAGTATCTACAGGGTAAATTCCGGCAAAAACCATTGGTTTTACATCCTCAAAACCAGTAATCATATTGGTAGTTGGAACTTTTGCATCAGTAATAGTATCACCTACTTTTACTTCTTTGGCTTCTTTAATTCCCGAAATTAAATAACCTACGTCACCAGTTGAAATTACATTTTTAGGAACTTGATTTAATTTTAAAGTTCCCACTTCGTCAGCAAAATATTCATTGCCGGTAGCCATGAATTTGATTTTCTGACCTTTTTTAATCTCACCATTTACCACACGGAAAATAACTTCGATTCCGCGGAACGGATTGTAATGAGAATCGAAAATTAAAGCTTGTAATGGTTCTTCAGGATTTCCTTTTGGAGCAGGAATTTTTTCGATAATGGCAGCTAAAATATTTTCAACACCAAAACCGGTTTTTCCCGATGCATGAATAATATCTTCCAGTTTACATCCCAATAAATCAATAATGTCGTCACTTACTTCCTCAGGATTGGCAGATGGTAAATCTACTTTATTCAAAACCGGAATAATTTCCAGGTCGTTTTCTAAAGCTAAATATAAGTTCGAAATGGTTTGTGCCTGAATACTTTGTGCAGCATCCACAATCAAAAGTGCGCCTTCACAAGCTGCAATCGAACGGGAAACTTCGTACGAAAAATCTACGTGTCCCGGAGTGTCAATCAGGTTTAGGATATATTCTTCGCCCTTGTATTTGTATTCCATTTGGATGGCATGACTCTTAATGGTAATCCCACGTTCACGCTCCAAATCCATGTTGTCCAGTAATTGCGCTTTTTCTTCTCGAGCCGTAACGGTTTGTGTAGCAGCAAGAAGTCTGTCAGCAAGTGTACTTTTTCCGTGGTCAATATGTGCAATAATGCAAAAATTTCTTATTTTTTTCATTTTGTCTAAATATCAATATTGTAAATCCTACTGAATTGTAAATAGGAGTTTAGGAGTTTCGTTCTACAAAAAGATTCCGTTTCAACTACTAACTTAACCCAAAAAACCAGTCGATTAATCTGCAAATATACGCTAAATTCCCTAGCTTCAAAGCTTATAATTTATAAACTAAAAGCTTTATAATTAAGTCTTTCCTAATTCTTCTTTTATCTTTTCATCTAAAAAGTGTAATTTTGCAGCAAATTTCAGAAGATGATTAAGATAGGCAACATAGAATTACCCGATTTTCCACTTTTACTTGCACCTATGGAGGACGTGAGCGATCCGCCATTTCGTAGATTGTGTAAAATGCACGGAGCCGATATGATGTACTCTGAATTTATTTCTTCTGAAGGTTTGATTCGTGATGCCATTAAAAGCCGAATGAAATTAGACATCTTCGATTACGAACGTCCGGTAGGAATCCAGATTTTTGGTGGTGATGAAGAAGCGATGGCATTGTCATCAAAAATTGTAACAACAGTAAATCCGGATTTAATTGACATCAACTTTGGTTGTCCGGTTAAAAAAGTGGTTTGTAAAGGTGCTGGTGCTGGAGTATTGAAAGATGTTGATTTGATGGTGCGTTTGACAAAAGCCGTAATTGATAGTACTAATCTTCCTGTAACGGTAAAAACCCGTTTGGGTTGGGATGATAATTCGATTAATATTGATGAAGTTGCCGAACGTTTACAGGATATTGGTGTGCAGGCTTTGAGTATTCATGCGAGAACTCGTGCTCAAATGTACAAAGGCCATTCGGATTGGTCACACATTGCAAGAGTAAAAAACAACCCTAGAATTACTATGCCAATTTTTGGGAACGGCGATATCGACAGTCCTGAGAAAGCATTGCATTATAAAAATGAATACGGTATTGACGGTATCATGATTGGTCGTGCTGCTATTGGTTATCCTTGGATTTTTAACGAAATAAAACACTATTTCAAAACAGGAGAGCATTTGGCAAAACCTACTGTTGCTGATAGGGTGGAAGCAGTGCGTAACCATTTAACCTGGGCTATGGATTGGAAAGGAGAGCGATTAGGAATTGTTGAAACCCGTCCTCATTATACTAATTATTTCAAAGGAATCCATTCGTTTAAAAGCTACAAACAAAAATTAGTGACCTTAGATCATCCGGAGGAATTATATGCTGTCTTGAATGAGATTGAGGAAGCATATTCAGGTTATGAGTTGGTGTAAAAAAAGCAATTGTACTTTTTTTCTTTCAATTAGTTTTTAATACTATATTTACAAGACATTAAAACAATGTTTTGAAATAGATTATGGAAAATCAACAAGCAAAAAAGTATATCAAAATATTTGGGAGAATTATTTCTTGGATTTTCCTTATTTCTGTTTTGTGTAGAATCTTTTTGAGAGATTATTATGCAAGAGAAGATCATGATTCTGTTTTCTTAATCTTGTTTTGTTTAGGAATAGTCTATTTGATACTTCTATTTAAATTTGATAAAGAGAGATTTATTGAAGAGGTAAAACCTAGAGTTAGCCAAATAAAAAAATACTGGCCAGAATTATTGGTATTTGTACTAATGGGGGTTTTTATCTTTTTTTATAATAGAAACCTAAATTGAATCTTTATCTAATCCAATAACTTTTCACTCACACGACTACTTGCAATTAACGAAGCGATAAATCCAAGAGTAATAATTGTAGCCATTACTATTAAAACATTTTCGATAGAGAAAACAACAGGATAAGCAAGGGTTGGAGTAATCATAATCCACTCAAAATGTTGTTGTAATAACACAATTATAATTCCTATAGCGAGTCCAATAAGTCCGCCGAAAAAGCTCAATAAAGTACCTTGCAATAAAAATATTTTACGCAAATTTTTGATTTCAGTTCCCAGATTAAAGAGGGTTTTCAGGTTTCCTTTTTTGTCAAGAATCATCATAATTAATGCTCCAATCAGGTTGAAAAGGGCAACAATAATCACAAGGGTAAATATTAAATACACGGCAATATTTTCGGTATTCAACATTTTGTATAAGGATTCATTGAGTTGCGCTCTGTTTTTAACAGTTACTTTTCCTTTAAAGATAGTGTTTAGTTTTTCGATGATAGCGTTTTCATCAACATTAGGCTTTTCTTTAAGTTCAATTCCCGAAATTTGATTGGGTTTGTATTCCAGTAATTCCTGAGCCAAATCTAAATTGGCAAAAACATATTTGGAATCTAAATCTTCATTAATGGCGTAAATCCCTATCGGGAAAATCTCCGATGAATTAAATGCCTCTTCGGCATTTTCTATGTTTCCTTTACCGGCTTTTGGAACTAAAACTTCCAAATGTTTATTGAAGTCGAGTAGTCCTAACGAAAGTTTTTGAACCAGACCAAAACCTACAACTACCTGATAAGTATTGTCTTCAAGCCATTGACCGTTGTAAATAATTTTATTGACGTTGTTGACTTTGCTGTAGTTAGAATCAACTCCTTTGAGGTAAGTTACTTCCTGTTTGTTGTCAAAAGTAAATAAAACGCGTTCCTCGATAATTTTAGAATAAAAAACAACGCCATCAATTTTTTTGATTTGTTCTTCCTGATTAGGTGTGACAAAAAACGATTTTCCTAAGGTGCTGGTTATTTTTAAATCAGGATCAATATCATTGCTAAACGAAAGGCTAAAAACTTTCAGTCCGCTAAAAACCGATAATACCACAAACAAAGCCATCGCGCCAACAATGATTCCCATGCTCGCAATGCGATTAATAATGTTAATGGCATTGTTTTTACTGTTGCTACGAATGTAGCGTTTGGCTATGTATAGTGGGAAATTCAATTGCTAGAACTGTCTTCTTTTTTCTAATAAATCTCTGTTTTCAATAGGGTTTTCCTGGTTTTTTAGTGCATTGTCAATTTTTTCGATGTAATCCAAAGAATCATCAATAAAGAAAACCAAATTAGGAACTCTGCGTAATTGTTTACGAACTCTTTGTGCTAAATCATGCTTAATTAAGGTCGTATTCGATTTAATTCCGTCCAATGTTTCTTGTGCTTTTTCCTGAGGAAAAATACTTAAATATACTGTAGCCACAGATAAATCAGTAGTCACCGACACTTTGGATACCGAAATAACCAAATTGCTAACGCCATTTTTTCTCACTTCACCTTGCAAAATATCCACCAAATCTTTTTGGATAACTCCGCCTATTTTTTTCTGTCTGTTTGTTTCCATACTGCAAAAATACTACTTTTAAGCATTAAAAATGCAATTTTATAGTTTCTGATTTTTAGGAGCTATTTCCCGCTATCCGCTTTATCTCTTGTATTTGCTAACGCAATACAAGAGGATGCCGCTTCTATCGGGGCTAGGGCATTGGATAATCAACAACAAAAAGTTTATGCAAAGACATTCTTTTTCTATATACGACGCTTCTGCAGGTTCTGGAAAAACCTATGCATTGGTCAAAGAATACCTGAAAATCATTTTAGTTGCTCCAAAAAATGATGCGTATCGCAATATTTTGGCTATCACTTTTACTAATAAAGCGGTACACGAAATGAAAAGCCGTATCGTAGGCAGTTTGTCTGAATTTGCAAAAGACGAGCCTTCAAAAAAAGCACAGGATTTAATGCGGGATTTAGCTATCGATACACAACTCTCGCTAATCCAAATTAAAACCAAATCAAAGCAAATCATCAAGCATATTATTCATAATTATGCCGCTTTTGATATTTCGACAATCGATAAATTCACGCATAAAGTGATTCGTGCTTTTGCCCACGATTTGAATTTGCCAATGACTTTTGAAGTTACTTTGGATACCGAAAATTTGTTGACAGAAGCCATAGATGCCATTATTGCTCAAGCCGGTGAAGACGAAACCTTAACTAAACTACTCATCGATTTTACGATGGAAAAAACCGATGACGATAAATCCTGGGATATTTCCAGAGAGATAATGGAAACGGGTAAGTTGGTTTTGAATGAAAACAATCGAAATGAAATTACTCAATTCCATGATAAATCCATTGCCGAGTTTGTCGAAATTAAGAAGAAACTGCTTGTAGTTTGTAAAGATTTAGAGAAAGAAAATGTAGCCTTTGCCGAAGCTGCTCTGATTTTAATTGAGAATAATGGTATTGATTTGAAATCATTTTCGAGAGGTACTTTTCCTAATCATTTGGCTAGCATTCGAGACGGAAAATACAATCCTAAAAATAAAACTTTTCATGAGTTTGATGATATTGTAATTAATAAAACGGCCAAAGACCGCGCTTTGATTGAAAATTTAATTCCAGAATTATTACAAATTTTAGCAACGATTTATAAAAATTTCGAAAAACGTGATTTTTACAAAGCATTCCTTAAAAACATAACGCCGCTTTCGTTATTGAATACAGTGAGCAATGAATTGGCTAAAATTCAGGAAGAGCAAAATGTGCTTTCAATATCCGAATTTAATGCTATTATTCATCGAGAAATTCAAAATCAGCCAGCTCCTTTTATATATGAGCGATTAGGCGAGCGCTACCGTCACTTTTTTATTGATGAATTTCAGGATACGTCGGAGATGCAATGGCAAAATTTGATTCCGCTTATTGATAATGCACTTTCGGGTCAGGATGATTATGGAGAAAAGGGAACTTTGATGATTGTGGGAGATCCTAAACAGTCAATTTATCGCTGGCGTGGTGGAAAAGCGGAGCAATTTATTGAATTGAGTAAAGACAATAATCCGTTTAATAATCCGGATAAAAAATTAGAGCATTTAGATAAAAATTACCGTTCCTATTCTCAAATTATCGAATTTAATAATGATTTTTTCAAGTTGTTATCATCTGAATTTGAGCATCCAGATTATAAAGATTTATACGAAAATCATAGTCATCAACATATAAATGACAAAAAAGGAGGTTATGTCAATATTTCTTTTATTCCAAAGACAGAAACAGCTGAAGAAAGTGAGGAAGAGGTGTTAGATAAAACAGAATTATATGTTTTAGCTACTTTAAATACAATTCAAAAAGTTTTAAAACAAGGTTTTGAATACAAAGATATTGTGATTTTAACCCGTAAAAGAAGCGAGGGAATTGCAATTGCTAGTTATCTGACGGAGCAAAATATTCCGTTGTTGTCTTCGGAAACTTTGATGATTCAAAATGCAACCGAAGTTAGATTGATTATTCATCTTTTAAAATATCTAAAAAACAATGCCGATTTAGAATCGAAAGCCAATTTCTTGCATTATATCGCCAAAAATATTCAGGACCAAATGCCAGTCCATGATTTTATAGCTAAAGGAATGCAACAAAAACAAGAAGCCGATTTTGAAAAATGGCTGATGAGTTTTGATATTTCGCTTTCGTTTCAAAATATTCGAAAAAAGTCTCTTTATGAAGCTGTTGAGATTATTGTTTCTAAATTCCTTTCTGATATTACAAGTTCGGGGAATGCTTACGTGCAGTATTTTCTGGATATTGTTCTCGAACGAGATGTGCGCAATCAGGCAGGGATAGCTGATTTTTTGATTTTCTGGGATAAAAATGGAGAAAAATTCAGTATTCCTTCGCCAGAAGGGAATAACGCAGTTCGAATTATGACGATTCATAAATCGAAAGGCTTGGAATTTCCAGTTGTAATTATGCCTTTTGCCGAAGAAGATTATAATAGAAAACCAAAAGATAAGTTGTGGCTCGATGCTGAAGAAATGGATTTAGGTTTACCAAAGGCTCTAATCGATAATAGCAGTGCTGTGGAAGGCTTTGGGGAAGAAGCTAAATTGGTTTATGATCAAAAAAAGCAGGAAGAATTGTTGGATAATGTAAATGTGCTTTATGTTGCTTTGACACGTGCAGAAGAACAATTATATGTTGTTTCTAATATGAATTTGTCCAAAAAAGGAGAGATTCCAAAAAATAATATGTGTGCTTTTTTTATTAATTATTTGATGAATAAAGGGCTTTTTGATGAAAGTAAATTGGAATATGGATTTGGAAATAGAATAAAAATTTCTTCAGAGACAAAACACATTGATACTTCGAAACCAATTGAAAATGTTGCTGTAACATTAAATCCTAAAAATATCAAAATAGCTCAAAGAGAAGCTTTAATGTGGGGTACTCATCAGCAGGAATCGATAGAATATGGTAATGTAGTTCATGAAATTTTGTCTTTTGTAAAAACAAAAAAGGATGTGGATTTAGCAGTTGATAAGGCAATTGAAAATGGCTTGATTAATTCAATACAGAAAGAATTGGTTTACAAAAAGATTCAGGAAATTGTAAGCCATACAGAATTGGAATTGTTTTTCGCAGAAGGAAATCAAGTGTTAAATGAACAAACTATTGTACAGAAAAAAGGGGCTGTTGTAAAGCCTGACAGAATGGTAATTACACAAGAGAAAGCCGTTTTTTTACTGGATTATAAAACAGGTATTCCTAACGCAAAATACAATAGACAGTTAGAGGATTATCAGTATGCAATTGAGCAGATGGGATTTAAAGTTCAAAAGAAAGTACTGGTTTATATAAGCGAAGATATTCAGGTTGTTGGGCTTTGATTTTGCATAATAATTGTGTTTAATGTTATTTTGTTAGTTTTTTTATCGTAAAAAAGATGATAATTTCTTATTTTTAGAAGTTTTGTTAATATAGTAAGCTTGTTGTTAAAACTCATTGCTGTATTGAGTTTGTGGTTCTTTTGTAGTGATTAACAGGAGTTGATAGTCGTAATTTATAACTTTTTTTTTAATATTCTATTTTGTAGTTAAAGAATTACGCGTTACTTTTGTTAATAATTAACTAAATTGTAATTAAATTTTTTAAGTATGAAACATCTTAACAAACTTTTTGTTGCTGTATTGATGGCTATGGGGATAAGTTCTCAGGCGCAGGACAGTAACAACCCATGGGCTATTGCTTTTGGAGTAAATGCTGTAGATTTTAGAACTAGTGCAGGTGGACCTGGAGGATGGTTAGATGACCATTTTTCTCAGCCATTTAATGTAAAAGAGAACTGGAACATTCTTCCTTCTGTATCTTATTTGAGCGTGTCTCGTTATGTTGGAAGTAATTTTTCTGTTGGTCTCCAAGGTTCTGTTAACAAAATTGACAAATTAGTAATGTGGGATGGTAATCCATCACAAGATCATTATGTAGTTAATCCTGGAGATTTAATGTACTATGGAATTGATGGAAATGTAAAATACAGTTTCATGAATTTAATTAAATCTAAAGTAATTGATCCAAGCTTACACTTAGGTGGAGGTTATACTTTCTTGGGAGATAGTAGTTTTGGAACAGTTAATGCTGGTGCTGGTTTGACTTTCTGGTTTACCGAAAATGTTGGTTTGGCTCTTGCTACAACATACAAAAAAGCATTTGGAACTTCTGATCCATTAGTTCGTTCTCATGCTCAACACACTGCAGGTATTGTTTTCAAATTTGGTGGAAAAGATACAGATGGAGACGGAATCTACGATAAAGAAGATGCTTGTCCTGAAGTTGCTGGTTTAAAACAATTCAATGGTTGTCCTGATACTGATGGAGACGGAATCATTGATTCAGAAGATGCTTGTCCTGAAGTTGCTGGTTTAGCTTCTTTAAAAGGTTGTCCAGATGCTGACGGTGATGGTATCACTGATGCAGAAGATGCTTGTCCTAATGTTGCTGGTTTAGCTTCTTTAAAAGGTTGTCCGGATGCTGATAAAGACGGTGTAGCTGATAAAGATGACAAATGTCCTAATGTTGCTGGTCCTAAAGAAAACGCAGGTTGTCCTTGGCCAGATACTGATAAAGATGGTGTAGCTGATAAAGATGATGCTTGTCCTGAAGTTGCTGGTCCAGCTAGCAACAAAGGTTGTCCTGAAGTAACTGAGGAAGCTATGGATGCTCTTAAATCTCAAGCTAGATTTATCTATTTCAACTCTGGAAAATCTACTTTCAAATCTGCTGATGTTCCTAAGAGATTAGATGCTATGGCTGCATTGCTTAAAAATTATGCTAACTCTGAATTCTTAATCGAAGGACATACAGATAGCGATGGTTCTGATGCGTTCAACCAAAAACTTTCTGAGGCTAGAGCTGCTGCAGTTAAAAACGCTTTACTTGATAGAGGTATCTCTTCTAGTAAATTGAAATCAGTAGGATATGGTGAGTCTATGCCAGTTGCTACTAATAAAACTGCTGCTGGAAAAGCATTAAACAGAAGAACTGAAGTGAAATTAATCAAATAATTTCTTTCTAAATAATTATAGGAACGCCCCGATTTATCGGGGCGTTTTTTTATTTTTATAAAATGATAAACAGTACTTTTTTAGATAAGATTGCCCAGGTTTTAATTGAAAAATATTCAGCTAGATTAGCTAATACAATAGTAGTTTTGCCTAATAAAAGAGCTAAGATTTTTTTGATTGAAGCACTTAAAAAACAAGTTTCTAATAATATTCTTGCTCCGGAGATTATTAGCATAGAAGATTTTATTCAGGATATTGCGGGTGCTCGCACTGTTGATCCAATAGAGTTGCTATTTGAATTCTATGAAGTTTACTTATCTATAACGGACAAATCAAGCCAACAGTCTTTTGAGTTGTTTGCTAATTGGGCAAAAACACTTTTACAAGACTTTAATGAGATTGACCGTTATTTATTAGATCCCACACATGTACTGTCTTATTTAAAGGATATTGAAGATATTAAAAAATGGGGAATTGAAGTGGAGAACAAAACCCAATTACTTGAAAAATATATCGATTTTTGGAAATTACTACCTCTTTATTACCAATCTTTACATGCACATTTACTTCAAAAAGGAATCGGGTATCAAGGATTAATTTATCGTGAATCGGTCGAAAATCTAAATCATTTTTCGAATTCAATTACTGATAAACAATTTGTTTTTGCCGGATTTAATGCATTGAATGCTTCCGAAGAAAAAATTATTCAGCATTTGATTTCGAATGACCAAGCCAAGATTTATTGGGATGCCGACCAAATTTTTTTAAATGATCCTTATCATGATGCAGGATTGTTTTTGCGTCGATTTAAAGAAAGTTGGAAGCATTATAAAACCAATCCTTTCGAATGGATTGTAGATGATTTTTCGCAGTCTAAAAACATTCAGATTATTGGAACGCCAAAAAGCATTGGACAAGCCAAAATTTCAGGAAGTATTATTGAGAAAATCATAGAAGAAAATCCAACAACATCATTGGATAAAGTAGCGATTGTACTTGGTGAAGAAAATCTTTTAGTGCCGCTTTTGTATTCTTTGCCGTCAACGGTGGGGGCTTTGAATATTACTATGGGCTATTCCAGTAAAAACAATCCTGCCCAAATTTTGATTGCCAAATTGTTCAAAATGCACACCAACGCTTTGTCTAGAAATGCAAAAAGTTATGTGTTTTATTATAAAGATGTTTTGGATATTTTGACCCATCCTTTGGTGGAACCTTATGCTAAAACCACCGCTTTGGTTGATATAATCAATAAGAACAATTATACTTTTATCAGCCTTCATAAATTGATGGAACTGAATGCTAATCCGACTGATTTATTTTTGTTGTTGTTTCAAAAATGGGAAGAGGGTTCGATAGCGGTCTTGCAAACGGTTTCAAAATTATTGTTGACTATAAAAGGAAATTTAAGCAATGATAATGAAGAGGAAAAGATTACGAAAGCCTTTGTTTTTGCTATTTTTAAAGTAATAAATAAGCTAATCAATTATTATTCGAAACACCAACATATCGATAAAATCGAAACTTTACATGCCATTTATAAGCAAGTAATTGATTTGGCTGAAGTTTCTTTTGAAGGTGAGCCGCTGAATGGTTTGCAAATTATGGGAGTATTGGAAAGTCGTGTTTTGGATTTTGACACTGTAATTGTCACTTCAATGAACGAAGGTAAATTTCCGGCGGGGAAATCGCAAAATTCCTTTATTCCTTATGATGTGAAACGAGAACTGGGCTTGCCTACATTCAAAGAAAAAGATGCTATTTATACCTATCACTTTTATCATTTGTTGCAACGGGCTAAGAATATTTATTTGTTGTACAATACCGAAAGCGAAGGACTCGATGCTGGTGAAAAAAGCCGTTTTATCACGCAATTAGAAGTCGAAAAACAACAAAGTCATAATTTATCGCACGAAATTTACAATGCTGTTTTACCTGAAACAGCCTATTCGCCAATGGTGATAGAAAAATCACCAGCGGTAATGGAGCGTTTGAAAAAAATTGCTGAAGAAGGATTTTCTCCTTCGGCTTTGACAAGTTATATTCGGAATCCGATTCAATTTTATTTCCAAAAAATATTGCGAATTAGAGAAGTAGAAGAAGTTGAAGAGAACATCGCTTTGAATACTTTAGGAACCATAATTCACGAAACTTTAAAAGTCTTATATGAACCGTTTATTGGGAAATTTATTTCAGAATCGGATATTGACAATTGTTTCAAATTGATTGATGCTGAGGTTTTAAAGCAATTTAAAATTGTTTACAAAGAAGGAGAAATTAAGAAAGGACGAAACCTATTAGCTTTTGAAGTAGCAAAACGCAATGTGTCTAATTTTTTAAAAATGGAATTAGAAAGCATAAAAGCTGGTGATGCTGTCAAGATTATTGCTTTGGAACAACGTTATGAACGATTTTTAGAGCACCCTGATTTGCCATTTCGTGTAAAAATTGGAGGAGAAGTAGATAGAATTGAAGAGCGCAACGGAATCATTCGCATTATAGATTATAAGACCGGTAAAGTCGAAAAAACAAGTGTTAGTCTGAAAACCTGGAACGGACTGACTCAGGAGCTTAAAAATGATAAAATAATTCAGGTTCTGGCTTATGCGTTTATGTATGAACAGCAAGCCAACGGAAAACAAATAGAAGCGGGGATTATTTCCTTTAAAAATCTAAAATCAGGATTTTTACCGTTCCAATTTAAAGTCGATAAAGACGTTCAGCAAATTATTAATCAAGAAATAATGACTAATTATCTGGAACAAATTGTGTTGTTGTTGAAAGAGATTCTAGATCCAGAAAAGTCATTTGAAGAAAATATTTAACCACAAAGGACACAAAGTTTAGTTTTAAATCTTCTTGAAAAAATCCAATAAAACTTTAGTCAATTCGGTTTCATTTTCAATATGGCTCATGTGTCCATCAGGAAAAGTGACTAATTGAACAGCCGTTTCTTCAATTTGCTCCATGTTTTCTTCATAAGTTAAAACAGGATCTTTTTTTCCAAGAATCAGCATTTTTGGGTAAGGCGTTAGATGTAATATTACTTCGCGATCCATTCTTATTTTCATGCCTTCAAGTGAAGCAACGATGCCTTGAAGCGGTGTTTTTAAAGCTTCTTTTTTTACCAATTCTATTTTGTCCTGCAGTCTTTCGCGATTTTCTTCGCTGAATAAATTGGCAATAGAAAGTGAGATAAAATTAATGAAAGATTGTTTTACGGCTTTAATGGCTCGGTCCCGATTCGCTTTTCTTTCGTCGCTGTCGGCTCTGGAAGTGGAATTCAACAAAACTAATCCTTTGATGTAATCCGGATACATTTCGGCGAAAGCCAAAGCTACATAACCACCCATAGAATGTCCAACAAAGATTGCTTTTCGAATGCGCAATTCAGCTAAAACGGCATGAACCACATCGGCATTATTTTCCATGGAGTGAACATAACCCATGCAATCAGTTTCACCATGACCCAATAAATCAATGGTAATGATGCGGTATTTTTTAGAAAATTTAGGTACAAAAGCATCCCACATCGTTTGGTTTTCCAAAAAACCGTGTAACAGGATAATAGCCGTTCCTTTGCCGGAATCAGTATAAGAAATGCTAGTGTTTTTAAATTGAATTTGTTTCAAGTGAAAGGTTTGTATTTGTGCAAAAATAAAGTTTTATCTAAGGATTGCAAAAAGTTATTTTTTGGTTTTCTTTTAAATGTTTTTATAATGATGGAATTTTAGAGTTAAAAAGAAGTAAGATTTTGACACTAATATTGATGAAAATTTTCAAAATTTAACTCTAAAAGCTGTAGTTGTTATTTTAAATGAGTCTTAATTATGTGTAGAATCCATTTAATTTATATAAATTTGCTGCATTATTTTAGCATTATGAATCAAGTGAGTGATCTGACAACTAACGTTTTATTTGAAACTGAAAAAGGATATAGTTACCAATGTGATGTAACTAATAGTGTCATTATTAATTTTGCGGATACTGTTTCTACTTATAAAATTCAGGATTTTTTGATTTTTCAAAGAAAAGTAAATAGTGTTGATATTTTGAATATGCTTTATGATTTATCAGACCAATCAGATGCACAATTGATTGAAACTACCAAAAGAAACTTCTCTCGTAAGCTTACTATTTGCGAAATAGTTCAACTTAGAGAATTATTAAACGGAACAAAATTTACCCTGAGTTTACATTCGATGCTTTGCGATATATTAACCGTAAATTTAGTTTGATTTTACTTAGAATAAATACAAATTTCTCATTCGTATAGCCTTATCCCTTTATATTTTATAATTTAGTAGTATAAAATTTAAAGGTCATGAAAGATTTACTAAGAACCAATACTTCGTTAACAGAAGGAATTGAACAGATATTAAACCTGCAAGCTAAAATTGAGAGCGATGCTTCTAACAAATATTTAGCAATGGCAGCTTGGTTGGATAGAAACGGTTATGCTAATACAGCTGAATATTTATATAAACAAGCCGAAGAAGAACGTGAGCATTTTTTAAAAGTGTTTAAGTATATTACTGATATGGGAGGAATTGCGATCACGCCTTCTGTTTCTGAAGTACAACAAGAATTTGCTTCTTTTAGAGAAGTGTTTGAAATTGCTTTACAAAACGAAATTGCTGTAACTAAAGCGGTTAATAAGGTAATTGCAAAATGTAGAGCAGAAAATGATTATGCTACTGAAGATTTTATGATGTGGTATGTTTCAGAGCAAAGAGAAGAAGAGAAAAATGCTCGTAGAGCTTTAGAACTTTTCGAATTAATCAATGAAAATGAAGCTACTGGAAAATTTGCATTGGATGTGCAAATCGCAAAAATTGGATAATAAAAACCAAGTAATAAATTTAAAATCCCTTAATGACGTATAGTTGTTAAGGGATTTTTTTTTGGTTTTGGTTAAAATTGATTTTTCGCAATAAAAAATATGTTTTTGAGTGTTTATTGGTTTTAATTGCGGTTTGTTGTTGCGGATTTGTTCTTCGATTTGTATTTTTAATGAATAAGTCTAATTTTAAAATTAATTAATATGAATAGAGAAGTTTGCACAGCAATGGTAATCGAAGCCAAACAACAAAAACAAATTACCTATCAGTATATTGCTCAAGCTATAAATAGAAATATAGTTTGGACTACTTCGGCAATTTTAGGGCAAAATACTTTTGACGCCAATGAAGCTAAGATAATTTGTGAAATACTTGATTTAGATGTTAATGTCGAAAAAGCGTTGCAAATTTTTCCTGAAAAGGGAGTGAGTGCTATTATGCCTCCCACGGATCCTTTAATTTATAGACTTTATGAAATTGTATTAGTCTATGGCGAAACCATAAAAGAAGTAATTCACGAAAAAGCAGGTGATGGTATTATGAGTGCAATTGATTTTACTATGGACATTGAGAAAGAAGAAAATCCAAAAGGAGATCGTATCAAAATTATACTGGATGGGAAGTTTTTAGCATACAAAAAATGGTAAAAGATTTAAAAGTAGAATAATAGAACGGCTTACATTACAGTAAGCCGTTTCGTTTTATTTTTGTCAACTGAATACTTATTTTCTTTGGAGCAGATGATTTTCGTGTTATTCACGAATTCTCCCGCTTTCCGTTACAATCTATTGCTTTTCAAAAAAAAGCAATAGGATTTCCACTGCAATCGGGGCTATTGATTACGTTTTGTTCTCTATTGCTATTTTGCAAGAAATTATGTTGATAAAAATACTTTTTGGTTTAAAACGGCGACACTTATTTGTACTAAAAGTCAGTATATTTGAGAAAAGGATTTTTATATGAATAGACTAGTTATTATTGGAAACGGATTTGATTTAGCACATGGATTGCCAACTTCATATAGAGATTTTATTAATGATTATTGGAGAGGAATTAAAGATTCAAATCATAATGATGAGTTTACTTCTTTTACTTTTAATACTAAAATCGAATTTGAAAATATTAAAAATATTGATTGTATTTCAAAACAATTTATTGCACTCGATGAAAATGTAAAATTTTCTGAAGCGGAAATTTATCATGAATATGGTAATAATATTCTAACTGGAAAATATCCAAGAGCACATATTCTCAATTATAAAAACGATTTTTTTAGATTAATTAATCAAAAAGCAATTGAAAATTGGGTTGATATTGAAAATGAATACTATAGAGAATTAAAAAAAATTGTTGTTTCAAAACCAGAAAACAGTTTAGTAGATAACAATGAGTTTGAAATTTCTAAAAAAAAAAAATATTAAGACTTAATAACGAGTTTGAACAAGTTAAAAATCTTCTGGAGAGATATTTGAAAGAAAAAGTTGAAGAACAATATGATTTTACGATGCACAGAAATAACCCCTTTATAGATCTTCTCTTACCAGAATTTATAAATAGGTTTGATGAAGACCGATACCTTAAAGAATTTAAATCAGGAGATCATTTATATGTTAGAGAATTTTTGGAAAAATTTGGAGAAAAGAATCACTTGATAACATGTTTTTTAAGCTTTAACTATACGAAAGTGGTTGAACAATATTATAATATATTTGCATTTAGTAAACAAATAAATTATATACACGGTAAATTAAACACTTCGGTTAATAAAGTTAATTTTGGCTTTGGAGATGAAATGGATGATGATTATAAATTGATTGAAAATATAGATGATAATGAATATTTAAAGAACTTTAAATCATTTCAATATCTACAAAATTCAAATTATAAAAGTCTTTTAGATTTTGTTGAAAGTGATAAAAAATTTCAAGTTTACATAATGGGACATTCATGCGGTTTGTCAGATAGAACTATGCTAAATACCATTTTTGAACATTCAAATTGTATATCAATAAAAGTTTTTTATCATCAAAGAGAAGATGGAAGTGATAATTATACTGAAATTATTCAAAATATATCTAGACATTTTAACAAAAAGAAATTAATGAGAGAAAAAATAGTTAACAAAACGCTTTGTCACCCTTTGCCACAAATTCAATTACCAAAAAAATAGTAGTTTTTGTCATTTCGAGAAACTAGAAATCGCATAAAGTATTTAGATAATGAGATTGCTTTACTAGTTCGTTTCGCTCGTGTCCTAGTTCTTAGGAATGGAAATTATTGGGAGTAAAACTCCTTGAAAAGTTCTTTTACACAAACAAAAACCACCTAGTTTGTCTTTCCGATGAAGGAGGAATCTCCTCAATACTTTTTCGTCCAGATGGTAAAGATTTGTAATTAACATACATAATATAATAAGCAAATAGAAATACTTTGTCGAGTTGCTGGATGAGATTCCTCCTTCGTCGGAATGACAATTTTGGATAAATTTAGGGGTAAAAAAAACGGCTCGCATTACCGCAAACCGTTTTGTATTATCTGTGCCAACTGAATACTGAGAACTGAAAACTGAATACTAACTGTTCATCAAGTTCTCAATTTCCTCAATTTCAATTGGAATATTTTTCATCAAATTAAAAGGCTCGCCTGTAGGCTGAATGACAACATTATCTTCCAGACGAATTCCGAAACCTTCTTCAGGGATGTAGATTCCTGGTTCTACGGTAAAAACCATATTGGCTTGCATCGGTTCGGTCAGGATGCCGTAATCGTGGGTGTCTAGTCCCATGTGATGCGAAGTGCCGTGCATGAAATATTTTTTGTATGCCGGCCATTCCGGATTTTCGTTTTGTACATCGGCTTTGTCTAAAAGTCCCAAACCTAATAATTCTGAAGACATGATTTTACCCACTTCTGCCTGATATTGTTTCCAGAGTGTTCCCGGAGTTAGCATATGAGTAGCTTCGTTTTTTACTCTTAAAACGGCATTGTAAACTGCTTTTTGTCTTTCGGAATAACGGCCTGAAATGGGAATGGTTCGGGTTAAATCGCTGGAATAATTAGCGTATTCGGCAGCAACGTCAAGCAAAATCAAATCGCCTGCTTTGCATTCTTTGTTGTTTTCGATGTAATGCAACACATTGGCATTATTTCCCGAAGCAATAATCGGCGTGTAAGCAAAACCCTTGGAACGATTGCGAATGAATTCGTGAATGAATTCGGCTTCGATTTCGTATTCCGTTACATTGGGTTTTACAAACGAAAGAACGCGTCTAAAGCCTTTTTCGGTAATGTTACAGGCATGCTGAATTAAATCCAATTCTTCGTTTTCTTTTACCGAACGAAGGCGTTGTAAAATAGGATTGCTTTTGGCAACAGCATGTGCAGGATATTTTTCTTTCCACCATTTTACAAAACGCGCTTCACGTGTTTCGGTTTCTACATGAGAACGGTAGTGTTCGTTAGTGTTGATGTACATCGTATCGGTGTAGGTCATCATTTCGAACAGGACTTTTTCAAAATCCTGTAACCAATGCACGGTTTTGATCCCTGAAACAGCAAAGGCTTCTTCTTTTGTTAACTTGGCACCTTCCCAAATAGCAATCAATTCGCTGGTTTCCTTCAAGAAAAGCATTTCTTTTTGGTGTTCGTAAGGCGCGTCCGGGCAAAGCAATAAAATACTTTCTTCCTGATCGATTCCGCTTAAATAAAAAATATCGCGATGTTGTGCAAACGGCAAAGTGCTGTCGGCACTAACGGGATAAATGTCGTTTGAGTTGAAAATCGCAATACTTTTTGGACTCATTTGAGCCGTAAATTTGCTGCGATTTTTTATAAATAAATGGCGATCAATCGGATGGTATTTCATTTAGAAAAAGTTTTTATTTGTGTTATTTAATTTTTGAATACTATAAATAGACATAACCACAATCTTGTCATTCCGACGAAGGAGGAATCTTCGTTGCGTGAGCAGTTTGATGAGATTCCTCCTTCGTCGGAATGACAAACTAAATGTATAGGTTAAAGTTTTTTATTATAGTAATTTATGATCTCAAATTTAATCAATCCATTTGTAATAACGCGCACCAATAAGATTTGGAATTTCTTTTTCGATTCTGTCTAAAATCCATTCGTTTTTTGGTGATTGAATGCTTTGTTTTTGTTCTTTTTTATGAAGTTTTTCGTAGGTGTCAAAATCAATTTCGAAACTTTCTGCTAAGGTTTCAAAAAGGTTTACATTGGCTAAAGCCGCTTTCCATTCGTCCTGAATGATTCCTTCGAATACTTTTGATTTCGAACCACTTCCATAAGCAAGAAATCCAAAAGTGTTTCCTGAGATTTCTTTTTTCGTGTCATAAAAATGAGCTAGAGTAGAAAGGAATCCCATGAAAATAGATCCCGTATATAAATTCCCAATTAGCGAAGAAGCTAATTCGGCAGGCATTAATTTTTCTTCCACAAAGTTTTTGTATTCCGGAGTTTTGCTGGTTTCCTTTAACTTGTTTTGGTATTCAGCCGGGGTTTCTTCTCCGGAAATAATTGAATTTTCGGCATCCAAAGCATAAATTTCAGATAACATACGGCGACCTTGAAAGGAGTAAGGCAGGTGCATGATGATGCTGTTCCAGCTTTGGTATAAAGTAGCTGAAGTTTGTTTTAGTTTCTTGAACGAGAAATAAGCATTTCTGGTTCTGTCCATGTAACATTGATTTGAATATTGTCCGTCAAAAACCGGTTGGTCTTTGTGGATTTCGATTTCGGCTTCCAAATTATCAAACCAGGATTCGTTGTTGGTGTTTCCGGTTATGGCTTCTTTTGAAACTGTTCTATGAGGTTTGAAAAAATCAAAAACACCTTTAGTATTAGTCGCCCAATGATTTTCGAAAGCTATAATTCTTGGGTTCACAGTGATTAACATCGCTGTTGCTCCGGCACCTTGAGTATATTCTCCGGTAGAATTCAAATCGTATTTGGCAAAATCGGTAGTAACTACAATTGCTTTTTTAGTTGGGTTTAATTTGATAAAGTCAAGGCAGTTTTGCATCGCGTCGACACCGCCAATACAGGCAAAAGTGAAATCGACAACATCGCATTCGGCTAGAGTGTTTTCTCCAAATTTTTGTTCCATTAAATCGATAAGGAAAGAACCAATAGGTTTCGCGTTATCGATGGCACTTTCGGTACCAACATAAATACGGGCAATTTCATTAAGGTCGATTTGGTTGTCCTGGATTAATTTAGTCAAAGCATTTGCAGCAAAAACTACGCTGTCCTGATGCGTATCGGGCAAAGTCATTTTAAGTAATCCTAAACCTTTTTCTAGTTTTTCGGGTTCTATATTTCTGGCTTCTGCCAATGTTTTTATGGGTAAATGTAGTTTGGCTACGTCAAATGAGAGTGCGTCAATTCCTGTTTTCATTATCATTTTTTTAGAAATCACAAAGATAAAATGACGCTTTGGAATTGCTGTTTCTTTAACTACACAAAATAGTCTGTTTTTGTGTTTTTTGTTGATTTAAAAGCATTTTATTCTAAAAATTATTAAATGTATATTTTTTAGGCTTTTGAATGCTAATAATTAATTTGGTTTTTGTGTTTTTTTTCTGGTTTTTAAAGGATTTAATTTATTTAAAAAACTGTAAATCAATTGTTTAAAATCTATTTTGAGATTGATTAACCTTGTTTTTCGCTAAAAACTTTATAACGTTTCTAAATAAGAACGAAAAGGTTGTAGTTCGTTCCTAATTACTCTATTTTTGTGTACTTTTTAAATTATATTCTAAAATATTATGGCAAAATCTGGATTATTGAAATCGTCAATAGCAAAAAAAGTAGCTATGGCACTTTCAGGACTTTTTTTGATGTTGTTCCTGGCGCAGCATTTTTTAATTAATTTGACTTCGGTAATTAGTGCCGATGTGTTTAATTCGATTTCTCATTTCATGGGAACTAATCCTTTGGTTCAGTTTGTTATTCAACCAATTCTTATTGTGGGTGTTATTTTCCACTTTATCATGGGATTTGTATTGGATATTCAAAACAAAAAAGCGAGACCTATAGGGTACGCAAGCTACAATGGAGCTGCAAATGCAAGTTGGGCTTCACGTAACATGATCATTTCAGGTTCTGTTATTTTAGCTTTCTTAGCGGTACATTTTTATGATTTCTGGGTTCCGGAAATGGTTTATAAGTATGTAGAATTTAATCCTGCTGATGAAACTCGTTATTTTCATGAGTTAGCTGAAAAATTCGTTAGCCCTGTGCGTACTGGACTATACAGTTTATCGTTTGTATTGTTGTCTTTACACTTACGTCACGGATTTAGTTCTTCTTTTCAATCAGTAGGAGCAAATAATAAATACACAAAAGGGATGAAAGGTTTTGGATTATGGTTTTCTGTAATCGTTCCTTTAGGATTCGTATTTATTGCATTATTTCATCATTTCAATCATTAATATTCAATTATAATGGCATTAGATTCAAAAATTCCAAATGGTCCAATTGCGGACAAATGGACAAATTATAAAGATCATATTAATTTAGTAAACCCTGCTAACAAACGTAATTTAGATATTATCGTTGTTGGAACAGGATTAGCTGGAGGTTCTGCTGCTGCTACTTTAGCAGAATTAGGATATAACGTAAAAGCATTTTGTTTTCAGGATTCACCACGTCGTGCGCACTCTATTGCAGCACAAGGGGGAATCAACGCGGCAAAAAATTATAAAGGAGACGGTGACTCGGTTTACAGATTGTTTTATGACACTGTAAAAGGAGGAGATTACCGCGCTCGTGAGGCAAACGTACACCGTTTGGCTGAAGTTTCTGCTAATATTATTGACCAATGTGTGGCTCAAGGGGTGCCATTGGCTCGTGAATATGGTGGATTATTGGACAACCGTTCATTTGGAGGAACTTTGGTTTCCCGTACATTTTATGCACAAGGTCAAACCGGACAACAATTATTGCTAGGAGCTTATTCTGCAATGAACCGTCAAATTGGTCGTGGAAAAATCAAAATGTACAACCGTCACGAAATGCTTGAATTAGTAATTATTGATGGTAAAGCAAGAGGAATTATCGCTCGTAACTTGATTACTGGAGAAATCGAAAGACATTCAGCTCACGCAGTTGTTATCGGTTCTGGAGGTTACGGAAACGTTTTTTTCTTATCAACTAATGCGATGGGCTCTAATGCTACTGCTGCTTGGAAAATCCACAAAAAAGGAGCTTTCTTCGCAAACCCTTGTTATACTCAAATTCACCCAACTTGTATTCCGGTTTCAGGAGATCATCAGTCTAAATTGACTTTGATGTCAGAGTCGTTGCGTAATGATGGACGTATCTGGGTTCCTGCAAAATTAGAAGATGCTCAGGCTATTCGTGAAGGAAAGAAAAAAGCAACTGATTTAGCTGAAGCTGACAGAGATTATTTCTTGGAAAGAAGATACCCTGCTTTTGGTAACTTGGTACCACGTGACGTAGCTTCTCGTGCTGCTAAAGAAAGATGTGATGCCGGTTTTGGTGTTAACAAAACAGGAGAAGCTGTTTACTTGGATTTTGCTGCGGCAATCCAACGTTACGGAACTGAAGCGGCTTATGTAAAAGGTTTAGATGCTAATGATAAAGCTTTAGTAACTAAATTAGGAACTGAAATTGTAAAAAGTAAATACGGGAACTTGTTCCAAATGTATTATAAAATTGTAGATGAGGATCCGTATACAACTCCAATGATGATTTACCCTGCGGTTCACTATACAATGGGAGGAACTTGGGTTGATTATAACCTGATGACTACAATTCCGGGATGTTTCTCCATTGGAGAATCTAACTTCTCTGACCACGGAGCTAACCGTTTGGGAGCTTCTGCTTTGATGCAAGGTTTGGCTGATGGATATTTTGTATTGCCTTATACAATTGGTGATTATTTAGCTCCGGATATCAAAATGGGACCTATTTCTACAGATAGACCTGAATTTGAAGAAGCTGAAAAATCAGTAAAAGATTTGATTGCAAACTTTATCAATAATAAAGGAACGCATTCAGTTGACTATTTCCACAAAAAATTAGGTAAAATTATGTGGAATAAAGTAGGTATGGCTCGTAATGAGAAAGGCTTAACTGAAGCAATGGAAGAAATTGCCGCTTTACGTGAGGAGTTTTATAAAGATGTAAAAGTACCTGGAACAGATAAAGAATTCAATCAGGAATTAGAAAAAGCAATTCGTGTTGCTGATTTCTTAGAATTAGGAGAATTGTTTGCTAAAGATGCTTTACACCGTAAAGAGTCTTGTGGTGGTCACTTCCGTGAGGAATACCAAACAGAAGAAGGAGAAGCACTTCGTGATGATGAAAACTTTGCATACGTTGCAGCTTGGGAATACAAAGGAAAACCAAGTGATGCAGTATTGCACAAAGAACCATTGAATTACGAAAACATAAAATTAGTTCAACGTAGTTATAAATAGTATTCTGAGAAAGTCTTGATACTTGTTTCTTAATACTTAATACTTAGACAAAATGAAACTTACATTAAAAATATGGCGTCAAAAAAACGCCCAAGATAAAGGGAAAATGGTCGATTATAAAATCGACGGAATTGAACCTGATATGTCATTCCTTGAAATGCTTGACGTATTCAACGAACAACAAATCAATGCTGGCGAAGAGCCAGTAGCTTTTGACCACGACTGTCGCGAAGGAATCTGCGGAATGTGTTCTTTATTCATCAATGGTGAAGCTCACGGACCGGACAGAGGGGTTACTACTTGTCAATTGCACATGCGTATGTTTAAAGATGGTGATACTATCACTATCGAGCCATTCCGTGCAGCTGCTTTCCCTGTAGTTAAAGATTTAGTTGTTGACAGAAGTTCTTTTGACAGAATTCAACACGCAGGAGGATTTATCTCGGTAAATACTTCAGGAAACACTATCGATGCAAATACAATTCCGGTAAATAAAAAAGATGCTGATGCTGCTTTTGATGCTGCAACTTGTATTGGATGTGGAGCTTGTGTGGCTACTTGTAAAAACTCATCGGCTATGTTATTTGTTGCTGCTAAAGTTTCTCAATTTGCGCTATTGCCACAAGGTCAGGTAGAAGCGGTTGATCGTGTATTGAACATGGTAAGCCAAATGGACGACGAAGGTTTTGGTAACTGTACTAACACTGGAGCTTGTGAAGTAGAATGTCCAAAAGGAATTTCTCTAGAAAATATTGCTCGTATGAATAGAGAGTACATGTCAGCAAGTTTGAAAGGATAATATTTTTTCAATATATTTTATAAAAGCGCATTCATTGATTTGAATGCGCTTTTTTTGTATATATAGATTTTTAAAATAAAAATATTACATTGTGATATTCAATTTTTAGTTTTTTATAGAATAAGTTATGAAGTATAAAAGCATATTTGACAGTAATGAAAGTGGTCATAAGATGTTATATGTAGTTATTGGTGTTTTTGTAATTCCAGTTATTTTGCAGGTGTTATATCTCCTTGTAACACTTAATCAGTGGAGTTTTTTTCCTTTAATTTTAGGTCTCATTTTTCAAGGCAAAAGATTGTATGGAACTTGGAGACCCTTAATTGAAAATTTTGTAATTGCACTTGCGGGAGGTTTTTTTGTTTTTATTATTTCTCACAAGGGTATTAATAATATTGGAGAGAAAATATATTTAATTACTTATGCTTTTTTGTTATGCTTTATACTGGCATTTCTTGCTAAATTTAAAAAAAGCAGAGAGTTGATAATTCCAAAATTGACCGAAGGTATAACACTTTTGTATTCAATTGCAATTATTTATTGGTTAGTAGATTTTTCAAAGGATTATGTTTATGCAAAAATTGTTTATGTGTTTTTCTTTATTGTTTTTTGCATATCTGTATTTTCTATTATTAACGCTTTTACAAAAATTCCACTTTCTAAAACAAATCGTTTTTTATTGAGTCTTTGGAGTTCAATAGCTATGATTGTATTTGCATTGGACTATATTATTAGAGTTTTTAAAAATGGAGAAATTAGTAATGCTGTATCATTTCAGCAAGAGGTTTATCTTTTTTTTCAGTATTTTTTATTGGGTGTTTCAGCAATTTATATTGCCCAGAATATTAGTATGATTTTTGGATTTCTTCCCGATAAAAATGAGAAATCGTATCGAAATTCACGTCGTATTAAAGTTTTAAAAAAAGATCATGTTGAGAGATATTCTGAGGAACAAGTAAGTGTTTGGTATTCCTTGTTTTGTGTTGTTTTTAGTACTTCATTATTTTGGATGAATTACAAATGTCAATTTATGAATAGACAATCAATTATTTGGATAGTATTTGTTTCGTTTCCTATTCTTATTCATTTTTACGAATATGTCAAGAACTATAAAGGATTAAATTCAAAATAGTACTGATCTTTGTAGACTTGGATTCTGATGTCAAATTTTAGTAATTTTATAAAATAAAAATAAGTCAAAAAACTAAAGGGTGAATAGTTTAAAAAGCGCATTCATTGATTTGAATGCGCTTTTTTTGTTGGGACAAACTTTGTGTATCTTTGTGAAACAACTTTTTTGTTATGAAAATATCCTTAATCCAGTCAGATTTAGTTTGGGAAAATCCTAAAGCTAACCGAGATTCTTTCGAAGAAAAAATTAATGGAATCAATGAGTCTGTCAATTTGATTGTGCTACCTGAAATGTTTTCTACAGGCTTTACAATGAATCCTGGCGTTGTTGCTGAAACCATGCAGGGAGAAACGGTGTTATGGATGCAATCTTTGGCGAAAGCCAAAAAAACGGCTATTACAGGAAGCGTAGTTATTGAAGAATCTGGGAATTTTTATAACCGAATGTTGTTTGTGTTTCCTTCTGGAGAAATTCAGTTTTACGATAAAAAGCATTTGTTTACGCTGGCTGGTGAGGATAAATTTTATACGGCAGGCAACCAAAGATCAATTGTGAATTATCTGGGCTGGAAAATCTGTCCGATGGTGTGTTATGATTTGCGTTTTCCGGTATTTTCCAGAAATACCGAAAATTACGATTTGCTGCTGTATGTGGCGAGTTGGCCGGAAAAAAGAATAAATGCCTGGGATGCGCTTCTTAAAGCCCGTTCTATTGAGAATATGAGTTATACTATTGGTGTTAATAGAATTGGAGTTGACGCTAATGGACATAATTATCCAGGACATTCTCAGCTGCTGGATTGTCTGGGTGATTATGTGGTTGCTCCAACGGAATCAGAAAATGTTTTTATAGCTGAGTTAGATCAACAGAAAATGATCGCAGCCAGACAAAAGCTGGGTTTTTTGAATGATCGGGATTCGTTTAAGTTGCTTTAATATTGTTTTTTCTTCTTTTTTAAGTCTTCTTTTTTGATTGGCGGCGGCGGCGTGTAGGGAATACTTAAATCAAAAGTTTGTTCTACGTCCCAATTGCTTCTTACATCGATTTCTCCGGAAAAATAAACTACTTCTTCGGCGTATTTTTTCTCTAAATAATTACCGGGATCGTATTGTTGGTTTTTATTAGTGTCGTAAATCGCGCGAAGGCTAAATTTGGCTGGGTCTAATAAATTAAAATCAATTGTAGCTGACTTTTCGATGTATTCACTACTAACAACCTCTCCGGTGGATTTTAATAATTCGATGATAACAGGAAATGATTTTACATTTTCAAGTTTTACTTTTAAGTTTCCGTATTCTTTGAGTTCTCTGGTGCTGATTTGGTAGCTTAATGTGTCATTAGTGTGTTCGTAAAAATCAGTTAATGCACCCGGTAGAATGCTAAAGTTGTATTTTTTAGCAGGCTCTTTTTTGAAGTCCAAATATAATTTTTGGTTGAATTCATCGTAGGTTTTGGTGAATTTTATAGCGGTAGAATCACCATCAATCAAATTGATTTTTGTTTCGTCAAATTTGACTATTGGAATCGATGATTCAAGAGTAAAAATATCTTTAAAACTTGTTGGACTTATGGCGTTGATGCTTAAGCTGTCTTTTTTGGGACTTCTGATTTTAAGACTAAAATCTTTCTCGTATTGATTATAACTAATGGCTACTTTTAAAGAATCGGTTTTGATGGGTTTAAACCAAATTTGGAGCGAATCTTTTTTTGGCATTTTAGTAACAATGCTTGGAAGTATTTCGCTGTTGTTTTTTAGGCTAATTTGGGGTTTTGTTTTGGCTTTAGAAAGATCGCCTTCATAGCCCATCAACAATCTGTTTGCTGTTTCTTGAGTGGGTTTGAATGCTTTAAAAGGGGTTTTTTCCTGAAATAATTCTAATTCAAAAATAGTGTCGTTTGGAATGTTTATAAAGTCTTTTATAAAACCAATTTTTTCTGTTTTAGGGTCAAATTTATTGTTTTTGTTTAGGTCTTTTAAGGCGACTAAAAAGTATTTTCCTTCTTTTAAATTCTCCAGAGAGAATGTTTTTAAACTGTCTAAGGTGTTGGTAATGTATCTTGGGCTTTCTTTGTAAATTATCGAATCGTTGAAGTTGTCATTTACTTCATAAAGCATTACTGAAATAAAGGGTTCTGCTTCTTTTTCGAAAGCATATTTTACTTTTCCGTTAAGAGCTAAAGAATCGATGTAGCTTCCTGTAGAAAAAACGTACTTAAATTGGTTCAAAGGGTTTCCTTCGTTGTTGTCGGTTATACTTTGTCCAAAATTAAAGCTGTAGGTAGTGTTGGGTTTAAGGGTGTCCTTTATTTTTATAGTAATGTATTTGCTGGCAGTGGTAGGAATAATTAGAGGTTCATATTTCATGGGTGGCGAAATCACTAATTGTTTGCTCAAGCCTTTAAGGATTACAATTTCGTCAAACTCTAATTTGATTTGTTTGTCGTTAAAATTAGTGCTGAAATTCTCTGGGAAACTTGTTCTTAAAGTTGGAGCAATGGTATCTTTTAATCCGCCGGTAATGCTTCCTCTTTTGGCGCAGCTTGCTATAATTAGGATTAATAGTATCGAAATGTATTTTAGTTTGTCTTTCAACATGTAATTTAGAATTTAGAAGTACAAAATAACAATTATAATTACTGGAATTAAAACTTTTTATAGAATTATTAAGGGAGTTGAGTTGTAGAATAAGTATCTTTAAAATTGATTTTGGAGTTTTTGTTGTTTAAAATTTGGGATTTTATGAAAAAAATAGATCATGTAGGAATTGCAGTAAAAGATATTGATGTTTCGAATGCTTTGTTTGAAAAACTATTAGGAGTTTCGCCTTATAAGCTAGAAGAAGTAGAAAGCGAAGGGGTTTTGACTTCTTTTTTTAAAACAGATACCAATAAAATTGAACTTTTAGCAGCAACAAATCCAGAGAGTCCGATAGCAAAATTTTTAGAAAAAAAAGGAGAAGGAATTCATCATATTGCTTTTGAGGTTGAGAACATTCAGGAAGAAGTTGAAAGATTAAAGAGTGAAGGTTTTGTTGTTTTGAATGAAATCCCTAAAAAGGGTGCTGATAATAAATGGGTAGTTTTTTTGCATCCAAAAAGCACCAATGGGGTTTTGGTGGAATTGTGTCAAAGCATTTAGATTTTATAATCAAAGTATGATTCTAATAATCAGTACTTTTGTATTAATGGATTTTTTATATTAGTTATTGCCTAAAAAACTAAGTCAAAAATATTTGGAGCAACCAAAAAATAATAGTAATATTGCAAACTCTTAACTGGTCCTATAGCTCAGCTGGTTAGAGCACCTGACTCATAATCAGGTGGTCCCTGGTTCGAGCCCAGGTGGGACCACATTTTAAGTTTAAAAAGCCTTATGAACACTATGTTTGTAAGGTTTTTTTATTTCTAGGGAGTGAATGAGGGGCTGATTTTTTTAATTTGGGTTTAAATTCTTTTAATTCAATAGAATGTTACGATATTTAACAAAAGTCAATCGTTGTAAGTTGATTAATAATCGATAAAAAGCCTTTAAAATTAACGTTTTAAAGGCTTTTTATTTTGTAGTAAATCAATTCAAATGCTATATCTTTGTTGCTGATGTTTAGTTTATGTAGATTGAGTCTAATGTATTTGGTTGAATATGCTTGGGGTTTCTAAACATTTTTTTTCTATTCTATGAGAGAAATGTTAAATAAATATATTTTTTTAATTGCCTGCTTCTATGTGAGTGTTGCGGCTGTTGCACAGGGAGGAGAGGAGCCTCCGTGTCCTGTGTGTCCTCCCTCGCCTCCTGGATTGCCAATAGATAAAGGTTTGTTGGGCTTGTTGGCTTTAGGCTTGTTATTCGGATTTTATAAAATATGTGTTTTTACTGTAAAAAAGAAACGCTCGGTTTAACCGAGCGTTTCTTTTTATGGTTTGTTTCCGTGTAGTTTGGAAACGTATTTCCCAATAACATCAAACTCTAAATTAATTTTTGAGTCCACTGTAAAATTTTTAAAATTGGTATGCTCGTGAGTGTAAGGGATGATGGCTACGCTGAATTGGTTTTTCTTAGAGTTTACAACAGTTAGGCTTACTCCGTTTACAGTGATAGAGCCTTTTTCGATGGTTAGATTGTTTAGTTTGTCATCGTATTCAAAGGTGTAAAGCCAACTTCCGTTAGTTTCCTGTATGGAAATGCAAGTCCCGGTTTGGTCAACGTGACCTTGAACGATATGTCCATCCAGGCGATCGCCTAGTTTCATTGCTCTTTCCAGATTGACTAAATCTCCTTTTTGCCATTCTCCTAAGTTTGTTTTTTTTATAGTTTCGTCAATTGCGGTTACAGTGTAGCTGTTTTCTTTTATGGCTACTACGGTTAGGCAAATTCCGTTATGGGCTACGCTTTGGTCTATTTTGAGTTCGTTTGTAATCGAAGAGTCAATCGTTACGTGGATATTGTCTTTGTCTTTTTTTATTTCCTGGATGGTACCAAGGGTTTCTATTATTCCTGTAAACATTCTTGTTTTATTTTACTAAATTTGCACTTCAAAATTAGCAATAAATACTTGTGGATATGATTAAAAAAGCAGAAAATATTATCGTAGGAATTTCGATTGGAGATTTGAATGGTATTGGAAGCGAGGTTATTCTAAAAACATTTGAAGATTCTCGAATGTTAGAACTATGTACGCCTGTAGTTTTTGCTAATGTAAAGATTTTGTCTTTTATAAAAAGAAATCTCGAATCTACTGTGGTGTTGCATGGAATTGATAAGTTGGATCAACTTGTTCCCGGTAAAATTAATGTGTTGAATGTTTGGAAAGAAGGAGTTGATTTGAATTTAGGTGTCAATGATGATAAGGTAGGTGAGTATGCTATCAAGTCTTTCGTTGCTGCTACTAAGGCTTTGAAAGAAGGGTTGGTAGATGTTTTGGTAACTGCGCCTATAAATAAATACAATATACAATCGGAAGATTTTAAATTTCCGGGCCATACGGATTATTTGGATCAGGAACTAGAAGGTGATGCTTTGATGTTTATGGTACAGGATAGTTTAAGGGTGGGGCTGTTGACGGATCATGTGCCTATAAATGAAGTGGCATCGCGACTGACGGAAGATTTGATTGTCAAGAAAATTGAAACGGTAAAACAGTCTTTAATACGTGATTTTAGTATTAGTAATCCAAAGATTGCTGTTTTAGGTTTGAATCCGCATTGTGGTGATGGTGGTGTTATAGGTAAGGAAGATGAGGAGTTGATAAAGCCAGTTTTGAAAAAAATGTTTGACAAAGGAACAATGGTTTTTGGTCCTTTTGCTGCAGATGGTTTTTTTGGAAGTGGTCATTACGAAAAATTTGATGCCGTTATTGCGACTTATCATGATCAGGGATTAGTGCCGTTTAAGACTTTGTCTTTTGGAAAAGGGGTTAATTTTACAGCTGGTTTGAGTAAGGTGAGGACTTCGCCAGATCACGGAACAGCTTATGATATTGCCGGTAAAGGAATTGCAGATTTTAATTCGTTTAAAGAAGCGGTGTATTTAGCTTTAGATGTCTATCGATCAAGGATTCAGTATGAAGAAATGACTGAAAAGCCGTTAAAAGTTAAGGAAAAATAAATGTAGATAAAAAAAGATTAATAAGGTTATTGGATTTATAATAATTTTATATCTTTGCACTCCCGTTCCGAAGCTTCGGAATTGGGCAAAATTTTGTTGAAATGAATAGGACAAAAGAATTTTTAATTCCTTTCGTAGGCTTAAAGCTAGGGAAACATCATTTTGAGTATCAAATAAGTAATGCGTTCTTTGAGAACTTTGAGTATGATGAATTTCAAAATTCGGATATCAAAGTAGCTGTAGTTTTAGAGAAGAAAAGCAATATGCTTGAGTTGAATTTTAAGCACAAGGGGACAGTAAATGTGCCTTGCGACTTGACGGGAGAAGATTTTGATTTGCCAATTAAAGGTAAAATGAAGTTAATTGTTCGTTTTGGGGAAGTGTTTAATAATGACAATGAAGAGTTGTTGATTTTGCCTTTTGGTGAATTTGAGATAGATATAGCACAGTATATCTATGAGATGATTGCGCTTTCGGTTCCTTTAAAACGAGTTCATCCAGGTGTTAAAGACGGAAGTTTGAAAACTGAAGCTTTAGAAAAACTGAATAAATTGCAGGTAAAAGAAGTAGATGAAAAAGAGAATAAAGAAGAGAATATAGACCCGCGTTGGGACAAATTAAAGCAACTATTAACGGATAAATAATATAGTAAAATGGCACATCCTAAAAGAAAAACCTCGAAAACAAGAAGAGACAAGAGAAGAACACATTATAAAGCTACTGTAGCGCAAATTGCTACTTGTCCTATTACAGGTGAAGCTCACTTATACCACAGAGCTTACTGGCATGAAGGAAAAATGTACTACAGAGGACAAGTGGTTATTGATAAGTCAGAAGCTACTTTTGCATAATACGTTTTTATAGATAATACGAGAACTCTCACACATTGTGAGAGTTTTTTGTTGTTTAAGATTTTCGTTAAATAAGAGGTTTTTAAAGATAAAGGGTTTAGATTTTTTTTGTATTTTTAACCCCTTTTTAAACGTTTTCTTTTGTGTAAAAACGGAAGGAAAAATATCCGAATAAAATGAATAAAATTACGGCCGCAATTACTGCTGTTGGAGCTTATGTTCCTGATTTTGTACTATCAAACCAGGTTCTTGAAACAATGGTTGATACAAACGACGAGTGGATTACTTCGCGTACAGGAATAAAGGAAAGAAGAATTTTGAAAGATGCTGATAAAGGAACTTCTTTTTTAGCCATAAAAGCAGCTGAAGATTTAATTGCTAAAGCAAATATCAATCCTTTAGAAATTGATTTGGTCTTAATGGCAACAGCAACTCCAGATATGCAGGTTTCGGCAACCGGAGCTTATGTGGCTACTCAAATAGGAGCTACAAATGCTTTTGCATATGATTTACAAGCAGCTTGTTCTAGTTTTCTATACGGAATGTCTACGGCTGCTGCTTATATTGAATCAGGAAGATATAAAAAAGTACTATTAATAGGTGCCGATAAAATGTCTTCTATAGTTGATTATACTGACAGAACCACTTGTATTATATTTGGTGATGGAGCAGGAGCTGTACTATTTGAACCTAATCATGAAGGATTAGGATTGCAAGATGAATATTTAAGAAGTGACGGTGTAGGTCGCGATTTCTTGAAAATTGATGCCGGAGGATCACTTCACCCAACAACTATTCAAACAATTGAAGAGAAAAGACACAGTATAAGACAAGATGGGAAAACGGTATTTAAATATGCTGTGACCAATATGGCTGATGCTAGTGAGCAAATCTTGAAAAGAAACAACCTGACTAACGAGGATGTTGCCTTTTTAGTGCCACATCAGGCAAATAAACGAATTATAGATGCTACTGCACACAGAATGAATCTGGAGGACTCTAAGGTTTTAATGAATATCGAAAGATATGGAAATACTACATCAGCAACCTTACCTCTGGTTTTAAATGATTTTGAACATTTGTTTAAAAAAGGAGATACCATTATTTTTGCTGCATTTGGAGGAGGATTCACTTGGGGGTCTATTTATCTGAAATGGGCATATAACAAACAATAATTTAAACTAAAATCACAAATATTATGGATTTAAAAGAAATTCAGAACCTAATTAAATTTGTATCTAATTCTGGCGTTGCTGAAGTTAAGTTAGAAATGGACGATGTAAAAATTACCATTAGAACTACTTTAGAAACCGCTGCTCCAGAACCGACTTATGTACAACAGTTGCCTGCTCAGGCTCCGGTACAACAAATTATAGCAACTCCTGCTGCGCCTGCCGCTGCTGCGCCTGTTGCTGCTGCTCCAGCTACTGATGATTCTAAATATATCACTATTAAGTCACCAATGATTGGTACTTTCTACAGAAAACCATCCCCAGACAAACCAATGTTTGTTGAAGTAGGTAGTTCTATTGCTAAAGGAGATGTACTTTGTGTAGTTGAGGCAATGAAATTATTTAACGAAATCGAATCTGAAGTTTCTGGAAAAATCGTTAAAATATTAGTTGATGATATGTCTCCAGTTGAATTTGATCAACCATTATTCTTAGTAGATCCATCATAAATTTAAGATTTTAGATTACAGATTTTAGATTGCAGATTTGACCTTAATTAATATTCAGATTCAAATCAATTGCATTCTTGACTTCTAATTTCTAACTTCTAACTTCTAACTTTTAAAAGATGTTTAAAAAAATATTAGTTGCAAATAGGGGAGAAATTGCACTTCGTGTAATTAGAACGTGTAAAGAAATGGGCATCAAAACGGTAGCAGTTTATTCTACTGCCGATGCAGAAAGTTTACATGTGAAATTTGCTGATGAAGCAGTTTGTATCGGACCGGCTCCAAGTAATCTTTCTTATTTGAAAATGTCAAATATTATTGCCGCAGCCGAGATTACAAATGCTGATGCCATACATCCGGGTTATGGATTCCTTTCTGAAAATTCTAAATTTTCAAAAATTTGTCAAGAACACGGAATTAAGTTCATTGGAGCAGCTCCTGAGATGATTGACAGAATGGGAGATAAGGCTTCTGCAAAATCAACTATGATTGAAGCTGGTGTTCCTTGTGTTCCGGGTTCTGAAGGAATTTTAGAATCTTTTGAACAAGCACAAATAGTAGCTAAAGAAATAGGATATCCTGTTATGATGAAAGCTACTGCCGGTGGTGGTGGAAAAGGAATGCGTGCTATCTGGAAAGAAGAAGATCTTCACAAAGCTTGGGAAAGTGCTCGTCAGGAAGCAGCGGCTGCTTTTGGAAATGACGGTATGTACATGGAAAAATTAATTGAAGAACCACGTCATATCGAAATCCAGGTTGTAGGAGATGCTTATGGAAAAGCTTGTCATCTTTCTGAAAGAGATTGTTCTGTACAGAGACGTCACCAAAAATTAACTGAAGAAACTCCTTCTCCATTTATGACAGACGAATTGCGTCAGAGAATGGGAGAAGCAGCAGTAAAAGCAGCTGAATATATTAAATATGAAGGTGCTGGTACAGTTGAGTTCTTAGTGGATAAACACCGTAATTTCTATTTCATGGAAATGAATACGCGTATCCAGGTGGAACACCCAATCACCGAACAAGTTATTGATTACGATTTGATTCGTGAGCAAATTATGGTAGCAGCAGGAATTCCGATTTCTGGTAAAAACTACTTGCCACAATTGCACGCTATCGAATGTCGTATCAATGCCGAAGATCCATACAATGATTTTAGACCTTCGCCAGGAAAAATTACTACATTACACATGCCGGGTGGTCATGGAGTTCGTTTAGATACTCACGTATATTCAGGTTATACAATTCCACCAAATTACGATTCGATGATTGCTAAATTGATTACTACTGCCCAATCTCGTGAGGAGGCAATCAGTAAAATGAGAAGAGCCTTAGACGAATTCGTAATCGAAGGTATCAAAACAACTATTCCTTTTCACAGACAATTAATGGATGACCCACGTTATATTGCGGGAGATTATACTACTGCTTTTATGGATTCTTTCAAAATGAACGAACCGGAATAAAAATATTTTTTTATAGAATCAAGCCGCACAATCATGTGCGGCTTTTTTTATGCATTTTAGTGTGTAAAAATTATACACAAAGAAACACTTTTACACAACAGGATGATGTTTTTATAAAGATTAAACATTTGTTTGTTGTCTGTAAATCAAGTGTTTGTGTGTTTTGTATTGGTTTTAAAAAATGTTGGTATAATAATTTCATTGTCACAAGTGTAAAACATCAATAATATTTTAAAAATTACACATTATGAAAAAATTAATTCTATCAGCAGCAATCGTATTAGGAAGTTTAACAACTATGTCAGCTCAGGATCAGGCTCCTGCACAAGAACAAAAATCAGTTGCAACGGAACAAGCAGCTCCGGCAACAGACGGCTATACAGAAATTAAATCAGAAGAAGTACCTGCAGCTGTAACCGAGGCTTTAAAGAAAGCTTTTCCGGATGCAATACTTACAAAGGCTTATATAAACGAAAAGAAAGAATACAAGCTAGAGGTTAAAGTTGGCGACAAAGAAGGAGCTTTATTTGCTGATGCAAACGGAAAATGGATTAAAAAATAATTTGAAAATACTCACTACCATGAAAAAATTAATTTTATCCGCCCTGATTGCTTTAGGAAGTTTTTCGACAATTTCAGGCCAAGAGCAAGCTCAGAATGGAACTTCAACAGAGAAAGTAGCTCCGGCAACGGAAACTTATACTGAAATTAAAGCAACCGATTTGCCAACAGCGGTAACTGAGGCTTTAAAGAAATCATATCCTGATGCTGTTTTGTCCAAGGCTTATGTAAACGAAAAAAAAGAATATAAATTGGAAATATCAGTTAAAGACCAGACGGCTACTGTTTACACAGATGTCGATGGGAACTGGTTAAAGAAATAAGTTGGTGAATTAACTTATTGTTTTTTGGAAAAAGAGGTTGTGGTTTACAACCTCTTTTTTTTGCATAATTTTATGAAAATCCAATTATATAAGACTTAATTTAGCATAAAAAGTGCCTGTCTAATGTCGAAGATTTTAATTGTTGAAGATGATATTTCGTTTTGCAAATTATTAGAAAAGTTTCTAAGCAAAAATGCTTATACCGTTAATCTAAGTTTTTCGGCTGCCGAAGCACGATTGGCAATTCAAAAAGAAAATTTCGATTTGATTTTGACCGATTTGCGTTTGCCGGATGCCGATGGAATTGATTTGTTGACTGAGATTAAAACCGATTATCCTGCCATTCCTGTGATTTTGATGACAGGTTATTCGGAGGTGAGTACAGCCGTAAAAGCCATAAAAAATGGGGCTTCTGATTATATTTCGAAACCTTTTAATCCTGACGAAGTTTTAGCCGTTATCAGCAATGCATTAGTTTCAGAAAAAACAACAACTATTCCCCAAAAGAAAAATGATAAAGTAGTTAAAGAAGTTGCCGCGAGCGGATATGTTCAGGGAATTTCGGCAGCTTCTAAGAAATTATCTGAACACATCAAGTTAGTAAGTCCAACTGATATGTCGGTTTTAATCATTGGCGAAAGCGGAACAGGAAAAGAAATAATTGCTAAAAGTATACATCAACAAAGCCGTAGAAAACAGAATAATTTTATAGCGGTCGATTGTGGTGCTATACCAAAAGAATTAGCTGCAAGTGAATTTTTTGGACATTTAAAAGGTTCTTTTACCGGAGCAATTTCAGATAAGACAGGTTATTTTGAAGCTGCCAATGGTGGAACTCTTTTTCTGGATGAAATAGGAAATCTGTCGTATGAAAACCAAATTCAATTATTGCGTGCACTGCAGGAAAGAAAAATAAAACCCGTGGGGAGTAATAAAGAAATTGAAGTTGATATTCGAATAATTACGGCGACCAATGAAGATTTGCGCGAAGCAGTCAAAAATGGTGATTTCAGAGAAGACTTATACCACCGAATAAATGAATTTTCTATTCATTCGCCTTCGCTTACTGAAAGAGAAGAAGATCTAATTCTTTTTGCAGAATTTTTTCTGGATAAAGCCAATGTGCAGTTACATAAAGATGTTATTGGTTTTTCTAAGGAAGTGGTGACGATTTTTCAAAATTATTCCTGGCCTGGAAATTTAAGGGAATTACAAAACTGTGTAAAACGGGCTACTCTGTTGACTCAGGGCGATTTTATTGAAAGTAGTGTTTTGCCTTTAGAGTTTTTTAATCAAAACGAATTGAAAGCAGAGCAGTTTTCATTATCCGAAAATGAAAAAGAAGCCATAGAAAATGCTTTGGCTAAAACAAAAAATAACAAATCGGAAGCGGCAAAATTGCTCAAAATTACCCGAAAGACCTTGTACAATAAATTAAAATTGTACGATATTAATTAAATGCTATCCTCAAGGATAATTAATAAGCTTCTAACTTTAGATTTTAAATCTAAAAACAGAGTTGTTAATTCGGTTTCGTTGTATTCTTCCGATTCTAGTTTTTTTAGAATTGCGGCAATTTCAGTAGCTTCAATTTGTTTGAACATAGGGGCCATTTTATGAGCTACTTCTTTTATTTTTTCATGTTCTAAAGTTTGAATAGTGTTTTCAAGAATAAAAAGATTCGAATTAGTAGAGTTTATAAAAGATTGTACTACCGTTTTTAATGCGTCTTTGTCGTTCTTTAAAAATAATTTTAAAGAATCAAGAGAGAAAAGTTTCTCTTGATTTGTAATAGCTGTAACCGCAGTTTCTTGAATAGGCAGCGATGTTTTATTAAAAACGGCATCTATGGTTTGCAGGAGAATGCTAGGAGTAAAGGGTTTTTTAAGTACGGCAATAAATCCTGCCTGGCTATATATTTCATCTTTTAAATCGGTTCTTCCGGTTACAGCAATCAAAGGTTGGTTGTTATAGTTGTAGTTTTTCTTCTTTTGTAATTCTTTGATAAATTCAAAACCGTCCTTTATTGGCATTTGAATATCGGTAATCAGCAGGTCAAAATATTCAGAATTTAGGCTTTGTAAGGCCTGTTCGGCATTAGAAAAAGAAATAACCCTGTAATGTTGTTTTAAAACTTCGGTGGTAAGTTGTAATAAATCGGGATCATCATCTACTACCACTATGGTTTTATCAGTTAGTGAGGGTGTATAAATTGAAGTTGCTGGTTTATGAGTTTCTTTTTGTGTATCAAAAGTTATAGCCAATTCAATTTCAAAACAACTTCCTTTTTTAGAGCTGTTTTTCAAATACAATTCTCCATCTAAAAGAGCAGCTATTTTTTTAGATATAGCTAATCCCAGACCTGTGCCACCATAATTTTTTTCGATGGTTTCGTTTGCCTGGGCAAATTCTTCAAAGATTAATTCCTGACTGGATTTCTCTATTCCAATGCCTGAGTCTTCAATGCTTATAAATGCTTTATTCTGATCTGAATTTAACTTCGCATCTATTTTTATATAGCCTTCAGTAGTAAATTTATAGGCATTGCCAATAATATTTATTAAAAGTTGTTTGAGCCTGAAAGCATCACCTATGATAGGTTTATTGAGTTTTTGGTCTATTACAATTATAAGTTCAATGTCTTTCTGCGGGTAAACCGATTGAATGTTTTTCGCTACTTCTTTAATGGTTTCGGCTAATGAAAAAGGCTTTCTTTCTAAGTTGATTTTTCCGGCTTCTATTTGCGAAAAGTCTAATAAATCCTGAACTAATCTGGAAATGTATTCCGAAGAGTTTTTGATGTTATTGGTAAAATAGGATTGTTTACTGCTTAAGGTTGAATTACCTAAAAGTTCAGCATAACCCACAATGGTACTTAATGGGGTTTTTAGGTCGTGACTAACGGTCGAAATAAGTTGTTCCCTGCTTTTTAATAGGTTTTGAGTTTTAAAATTGGCAATTTCGAGTTGTTTTTTATACAGCTGTGTTTTCGAAAAATCATTGGCAATTAGTACCGAGAAAAAAACAGTGAGCAATAAACCTAAAATGGCGGCATAAGTTACAATCTGATTGATTTTTTTTAGTGATTTTTCTTTTTCGGTGTTGTTTTTTATTGATGAAGTCAGGATTTCCTGCTCGATAATTCGTAGTACTTTTCTAAGTTGATCTGAAATTAAAAGTTCATTAGTAAGTAACTTGCTTTCCTGGATATTTAAGGATTCTTTTTTCTTTTCGGTTTCGAGTTTTACTTTACTAAGCAATCGTTTAGAAGCGGCTAAAATAGAATCGGTTTCTTTTTTTGTTAGCGTATTGCTGGTGTCATCAGGAATATTCTGATTGAGATAGTCAACGTAGTTTTGTAAAACTTTGCGTTGGTAAGGGCTCAGATTTTCGGGGTTTTTGGTGAAATCTTCCAGTTTTAATTTGCTAAGCGAAAATTCCAATTGGGTTAGTTCTTCGATGGCTTCGTTAACTGAAGCTTCATCAGAAGTTTTGTTTTTTATGGCTTTGAGTTGTTTAATATTTTGCGTTTTTTCGGTAAGCAAAATCATTACACTATCTAATAATTTGATTTGATAGTCACTCGAAAGTGTTTTTTTTAAGGAGCCAATTCTCTTTTGCAAAGAATCGGTTTCCTGAATGTAGTTTTTATAGTCGGTTTCTGAATTAGATTGAATGGTTTTTCGGGCTAAATTCTCCGTTTTATATACATTCGAAAAGAGTTGGCTTATTTTTAGCACCTTGTTTTTTTCGAAAGCAATTTTGTTTTCAATTTTTGAATAATCCCTGTTTTCAGAATACAAAATCCAGCCCACACTGGTTACAAGTGCCACAAGTAGAATGTAACTGATAAATACTTTTACAGGAATATTACTGTTTTTGTTGCTCATTTTTAATTCTGAATTTCTGGTTTTATAAAGTTTCTTTCAGCCATTTAAAGAATTCTTTTTGCCAAACCTGTGCATTTTGCGGGTTGAGAACCCAATGGTTTTCGTCAGGAAAATAGAGAAAACGACTTTTAATCCCGCGTAATTGTGCTGCCTGAAAGGCTTCCTGAGCCTGACCAATAGGAACTCGGAAATCTTTTCCTCCCTGAATAATCAATATAGGCGTATTCCAGTTGTTGATTAAATTTATCGGATTGAATTCGTTGTAGGCTTTTTGAGCAACAGCATTGTCTTTTTCCCAGTAAGCTCCGCCAAAATCCCAGTTGTTGAAGAATATTTCTTCAGTAGTTCCAAACATACTTTGGGTATTAAAAACGCCATCGTGAGCAATGAAAGTTTTGAAACGATTTTGATGTATTCCAGCCAAATAAAAAGCAGAATAACCGCCGTAACTCGCTCCAATACAGCCCAATCGGTTAGAATCAACATAAGATTCTTTGGAAACATCATCAATAGCCGAAAGATAATCGTTCATAACCTGACCGCCCCAGTCTTTACTGATTTGTTCGTTCCATTCTACTCCGTGACCCGGCATTCCACGGCGGTTAGGCGCTACAATAATATAATCATTGGCCGCCATTAATTGAAAATTCCATCTGAATGAATAAAATTGGCTCAAGGCAGATTGCGGCCCACCCTGGCAATAAAGTAAGGTGGGGTATTTTTTAGAAGCATCGAAATCAGGCGGGAAAATTACCCAAACCAACATTTTCTTTCCGTCGGTGGTAGTTACGTATCTTTTTTCGGTTTTGCTTAAAGCTAAAGACTGATAAATTTCTGTGTTGATATTGGTTAATTGTTGCCAATTTTTCTCCATTAAATCATAAGAGAAAATTTCTGCTGCATGGTTGGTGTCTTCTCTGGAAACGAGAATTTTATTGTTGTTTAAACCAATAAGTTTAGTAATGTCAAAGTATCCATCGGTAATTTGATTTATTTGAGGCAGCATCTTCGTAAGTTCGGGCAAATGAATTTCAAATAATTGTTTGGTGCCATCAATTGGAGCAATAAAGTAAATCTTTTGACTGTCTTCGCTCCAAATAAAACTATCCACAGTTCCGTCCCAGTGTGCAGTGAGGTTGGTTTTTATTCCTTGAAAAAGAATTATAATGTCATTTTTATCGGCTTCGTAACCATCGCGATGCATTTGTAACCAAGCCAAAATTCCTGATTTTGAAAATTGCGGAGCAACATCATAACCTAAATTTTCTTCGGTAAGATTAGTGGTTTTTGCTGTTGCCAGTTCGTATTGAAAAATGTTACTATTAGTAGAAATAGCATATTCGGTGCCTGTTTTTTTCTTTGATACATAAAGAATGCTTTTACTGTCGGGCGACCAAATGTAATCTTCATCATCACCAAAAGGTTTTTGTGGACAATCAAAAAGTTCGTCTTTCATGATGTCAATTTGCGTAGCATCTTCTTTATTTTCTTTATAAAAAACATGATTGAATTTGCCTTCGTTCCAAGTGTCCCAGTGGCGGTAATTCAAGGAATCATAAATTTGAACTTCGGCTTTTTCTAATTCAGGATAAAAATCTTTACCTAAAACATTCTGTAATTTTACTTCCTGATGCGAAAGCAGGTATTTACCATCAGGAGATTGATTTTTGTTTACTAAAATGCCATCGGTTTTTTCAATTTCAATGGGATTTCCGCCTTCTATTGGAATATAATAATGTTTTGTGTTTTGTTTGTTTTCTTCAACCGAAGGGGTGCTGACTTTGTAAACAATATTTTGTTTGTCTTTACAAAATCCAAGTGCTGTTATTCTTCCTAATTGCCATAGCAAATGGGCTGTCATTCTATGTTGTGTCATTGTTTTTGAGCTACTATTGTTTTGGGAGTATAAAAATAGTTTAATTTAATGGCAACAGATTTTTTTTAACTTAATTTAAAATGAATTAGAAATAAAGATAAATCTATTGGATGATTAGCTAAAAAAAGTAATTTTACTTTTTATAAAATTCTAATCGATTTTGAGTGTTAGGGTTTTAAAATCTTTTAAAGAAAATAGCATTAAGAGTACAGATAAATGGCAACAAAAATCACTTCCAATTCCTCAGGTAAAAGACCCGTAAAAAAACAATCTCAAGGTTTTATGGCTCGATTGAGAGTGTTTTTGTTCAAAATAATTCTATGGTTTATTGGACTTTCTTTGTTTTCTGTTGTCTTTTTTAAATTTGTTCCGGTGCCATTTACTCCCTTGATGGTTATCCGCGCAATAGAAAATAAAGTGGCTGGTAAACCGGTTTATTTTAGTCATGACTGGGAACCTTTAGAGAATATTTCAGTCAATTTACAAAAAGCAGTTATTGCCAGCGAAGACGGTTTGTTTTTAACACATAATGGTTTTGATTTTAGAGCCATGCAAAAAGCTTATAAAAACAACGAAAGAGGTCGAAGAATAAAAGGCGGAAGTACCATTTCACAGCAAACGGCCAAAAATGTATTTCTGTGGCAGGGCCGAAGCTATATAAGGAAAGGTTTAGAGGCGTATTTTACGGTTTTGATTGAGTTGATTTGGGGAAAAGAACGCATTATGGAAGTGTATCTTAATAGTATAGAAATGGGTAATGGCGTTTATGGAGCTCAGGCCGCCGCAGAACATTGGTATCGAAAAGATGCTGCCAATTTAACGCGAAAACAGGCAGCCGGAATTGCTGCTATCTTGCCAAATCCCAGAAAATATACTGCAACCAGTTCGTCTTCTTATATCAATCGAAGAAAAGATAAAATTATGCGTGTGATGCGTACCGTTGGAAAAATTGAATATTAGATGCGACTAATAACAGTACTTTTTTTCAATATGTTCTTTCTGTTTTCGGTGGTGGTATCGGGGCAGCATACTGCGGTTGAAATAGGTGTTGTTACCGATAATGATTTATATACTTCTTCTAAAAACGATCAGTATTATACCAATGGTTTAGAAATTTTTTATCGGTATTTGTCTAAAAAGGAAAAGCCTCAACTTTTAAAAAAAATCAATGAAATAAGGATAGGACAGTATATGTACAGCCCCCGGTTTATTTATAAAGATGAAGAGCAAATGTTTGACAGGCCTTTTGCGGGTTATCTTTTTGGGGAATTTGCCAGTACTAATTTTTATGCCAATCAGTCTGTGTTTAAAAAACACATTCAACTGGGGTACGTAGGGCCAAATTCTTTTGCTGACAAAATTCAATCAGAAACACATAAATTATTTGATTATACCGCTTTTGAAGAATGGGATTATCAAATTAAAAATACGCTGGGAATACAAACTTATTTTATGTTTTCTAAGCCAGTTTTTAATGCTCTGAAGAGTAAAACAATCGATTTTAGATGGCAATCGGAAGCAAAGTTAGGAACCATATTTACATCACTTTCAACCGGATTTGTTGGCAGAATCGGGATAAAAAAATTAGTTCCTTTTTCGGATTCCAATTTTTACGGAGCTTCACTAAATAAAGCCAATGGTTTATTAGATAGCGAATTGTATTTCTATGTTTTGCCTACAGTTAATTATCAATTTTATGATGCCACCATTCAGGGAAGTCTTTTTAATGATAACAGTCCGGTTACTTTTGATATTATTCCTTTTCGTTTTAATGCCGAAACAGGTTTAAGGTATCGCCGAAAGAATTTGAATCTTTCCTATGCTTTTGTTTACAGAGGGAAAGAACTAAAATTCTACAGAAACATCGGTTATTTTTATGGTTCTATTAGTGTGTCTTATATTTTTAGATAATATAGATTGGCTTTTTTATAAATACTATTTTTTTTGACTTAAAAAAAGCATTAAAATAAGGAATATTTAATAAATTAGTTTTAATTTAACATAAAACTAAAATCACTGCAATGTTTAAATTTTGGACTTCAATCCTTGTTATTTTTTTTCCATTATTTCTTTTTTCTCAAGCTGGAATAGACTCATTATTAAAAGAGTTAGATGCTGTTATAGACAAAAGTGAATTATATCATGATAAAAAAGAAGCCGAAATTAATAAACTGCGCAGTCTGTTGAAACTGACTTCTACAGAGGTTCATAAATATGAAATTTATGAAAAGTTGTTTACTGAGTTTAAGTTTTATCAATCGGATTCAGCCTTAAACTATGCCAGAAAAAGTCTGGCGGTTGCCAATACTTTAAAAGATTTAACTAAGATAAATACGGCAAAGATAAATCTGGCTTCTATCATGGGAACCTTGGGGATGTACAAAGAAGCTACTGATATATTGTACCGTTTTGACATTAAATCCACTCCCGAAATTAAGAGTTTGTATTATGGTGTGAATAGCTCTATTTACCTTAATATGGCCGAATATGCTGCTTCAAATCAGGAGAAAGAGAAATACGATTTGTTGACGATGAAGTACCGCGATTCGACCTTTCAGTCCGATGCTGTGGGTTCAAATTCCTATTTTATTACTCAGGCTAATAAACTTTTTGAAAAAGGAAAATACGATGAAACAATTCGCTTATTAGAAAATTATTTCTCTAAAATGGATGATAATAATACTGATAAAGCGGTTGTGGCTTATATCATTTCGCAAACTTATTTTCGAAAAAAAGACTTGCAACAGGAAAAAAAATGGTTGATTCTTTCGGCAATATCCGATTTGCAATTAGAGAAAAAAGAATACATTTCTCTTCGTTCGTTAGCGTTTATGATGTACAAAGAAGGTGATATTGATCGTGCTTATAAATATATCAAACGTTCACTGGACGATGCGCTTTTTTGTAATGCACGTTTAAGAACCTACGAAATTTCGAAGATGATGCCCATCATTAATGATGCTTATCAAAAACAAAATGATACTAATCGCAATCAATTAATTACGTTTTTGGTGAGTGCCAGTATTTTATCGTTGTTCTTAATGGTTGTTTTGTTTTTGTTGTTCAAACAAATGAAAAAATTATCCAAAGCTAAACAGGAAATTAGTTCTACAAATGCTCAGTTAGTTGCACTTAATAATGAATTGCATCTTTTTAACGAAAAGTTGAATGAAACCAATAATACATTGAAGGAAGCTAATTTGGTAAAAGAAATTTACATCGGTCGCTATATGGATCAATGTTCGGTTTACATTAGTAAATTAGACGAATACCGTCGAAAATTAAATGTTATTGTCAGCAGTGGAAAAACAGCCGAATTGGTAAAAGTGATAAAATCAAAAGAATTTATTGAGGAAGAATTAAAAGATTTTTATCACAACTTTGATAAGACTTTCTTATTACTTTTTCCTAACTTTATTGAAGATTTCAATAATTTGCTGGTTGACAATGAGGATATTAAGTTAAAACAAGGCGAATTGATGAATACCGAGTTGCGAATTTTTGCGTTGATTCGTTTAGGGATTTCAGACAGTGTGAAAATAGCGGAGTTTTTACGTTATTCATTATCAACTATTTATAATTATAGAACTAAATTAAGAAATAAGGCTTTAGGACCTCGTGATGAATTTGAGGCAAATGTGATGCGTATAGAATCAACAAATAAGTAATTTACTTTTTTTACTTAGGTTTATCTTCATTTTTTGACTATAAAAGTTGATTTTTAAACTACAGATTTACTACTTTTTTGATTCTTTTAAAACTATATATTTGTATGTAAATCAGTAAGTTATGGTGTTTTTGTATTGTTTTTGACTACCATTTTTTATCAATAAAAATTAGTCGGATAAAATCAATATAAATTTGGTTATCGAATGCTTTTTTAAGCAAATTATTAATCTATTAATATAACCAAATGAAAAATTTTTATTTATTAATGCTGTGCTGTTTTGCATTAGTTCATACCACTTTTGCGCAGCAGTTAAAATCACCTGATCAAAAATTCCAAATGGAGTTTTCTCTGCAAAGTGATGGTACGCCTGTTTACAGTTTAAATTACAAAGGAAAAGTTGTTGTAAAACCAAGTAAATTAGGATTAGAACTAAAAAATGATGCTAAATCATTATTGAACGATTTTACAATTTCAGATACAAAGACCAGTACGTTTGATGAAGTTTGGAAACCAGTGTGGGGCGAAGTAGCTTCTATTCGTAATCATTATAACGAATTAGTGGTAACCTTAAATCAAAAAGTGAGCGAAAGACAATTGATTATTCGTTTTCGTTTGTTTGATGACGGACTTGGATTTCGTTATGAATTTCCTGCGCAAAAGAATCTGACTTATTTTGTAATCAAAGAAGAGCGCTCCCAATTTGCTATGGCAGGAAATCATACTGCTTTTTGGTTACCGGGAGATTATGATACTCAGGAATACGATTATACCACTTCAAAATTATCCGAAATTAGAGGTTTAACAACAAAAGCAACTACCGAAAATGTATCTCAAAAAACATTTTCGCCTACCGGAGTACAAACGTCTTTGATGATGAAAACAGCCGATGGACTGTATATTAATTTACACGAAGCTGCCTTAATTAATTATTCCTGTATGCACCTGAATCTGGATGATAAAAACATGATTTTTGAATCCTGGTTAACACCTGATGCTAATGGAGACAAAGGTTACATGCAGGCACCGGATCATTCGCCATGGAGAACAATTATGGTTAGTGATAATGCTACCGAAATTTTGTCTTCAAAAATGACTTTGAATTTGAATGATCCCTGTAAAATTGAAGATACTTCTTGGATAAAACCGGTTAAATATGTTGGTGTTTGGTGGGAAATGATTACCGGAAAAAGTTCTTGGGCTTATACTGATGATTTTTCAACAGTACAATTAGGAGTAACTAATTATGATAAATCCAAACCAAATGGCAAACACGGAGCCAATACTGCTAATGTGAAAAAATACATTGATTTTGCAGCTACTCACGGATTTGATGCAGTTTTAGTAGAAGGCTGGAATGAAGGTTGGGAAGATTGGTTTGGTCAATTTAAAGATTATGTTTTTGATTTTGTAACTCCTTATCCGGATTTTGATGTAAAAGGGATTCGTGATTATGCAAAATCTAAAGGCGTGAAAATGATTATGCACCATGAAACTTCAGGTTCTACCCGCAATTATGAGCGTCACATGGATAAAGCGTATCAGTTTATGAAAGACAATGGCTATGATGCTGTAAAAAGTGGTTATGTAGGGCCAATTCTTCCGCGTGGTGAAAATCACTACAATCAATGGACTGTAAACCATTATCAATATGCTATTGAAAAAGCAGCCGATTACAAAATTATGGTCAATGCGCACGAAGCAATCCGACCAACAGGAATTTGTAGAACCTACCCAAATTTAATTGGAAACGAATCGGCAAGAGGAACCGAATACCAGGCTTTTGGTGGGTCTAAACCAAATCACGTTACCATTTTACCATTCACTCGTTTGATTGGTGGACCAATGGATTATACTCCGGGTATTTTTGAAATGGATATTAGTAAATTAAATCCAGGCAATACTTCGCACTTAAACAGTACGTTGGCTAATCAACTGGCATTGTATGTAACTATGTATAGTCCGCTACAAATGGCAGCCGACTTACCAGAAAATTATATGCGCTTTGCAGATGCTTTTCAGTTTATTAAGGATGTAGCAATAGACTGGAGTGACAGTAAATATTTAGAAGCTGAACCGGGTGAATATATTAGTGTTGCCAGAAAAGCCAAAGGAACTAACAATTGGTTCATTGGAAATGTAAACGGCGAAACGGCTCGTGTTTCAAACATTACATTCGATTTCCTTGAAAAAGGAAAAAAATATGAAGCTACTATTTATGCTGACGCAAAAGATGCGCATTATAAAACTAATCCACAGGCTTATAATATTCGAAAAATAAAAGTGAATAATAAGTCTAAGTTGTCTCAGTTTTCTGCTCCTGGGGGTGGATATGCCATTAGTGTTATTGAAATTAAATAGCGATTTTTGAATTTTTCAGAAAGTAAAAAACCGTCTCGTTCTAAAAAAACGAGACGGTTTTTACTTGTGGAGAATACCGGATTCGAACCGGTCGCCTTCCCGAATGCTTTCGGGACGCTCTAGGTAATTGAGTTGCTCAATATGAGATATTCAATATGTTTTCTGCTTTTCTTTTTCTTGATTTCTAATTCTCGCCGAACTGCTTCAGCTCTTGATTGGAAATTTTCGGAATATTTTAAAACCCAATCTTTTGTTTGTTTTGTGTATTTACTTCTGCTGTTTAAATGGTCTTGAAGACGTGCTTGTATATCCTGACAAGAACCAACGTAAAATTTGTCGATTGTCTTTGAATAAATGATATAAGTGTAAAACATAAGAGTAGAAATGAAAAAGACCCAAACAATAAATGTTTGAGTCTTTGTGGAGAATACCGGATTCGAACCGGTCGCCTCTACGCTGCCAGCGTAGCGCTCTAGCCAAATGAGCTAATCCCCCAATAGAGTCGCAAATATAGCATTTTATAGGATTAAAAAAACAACTTTTGAAAAAAGTATTCTTTCTGTCGAATATTTTTAACTTTACCTAAAAACTATTCAATGGATATGCAAAATTCTAATGGTTCGTTAATAACAATAATCGAAAATAATATTGCTACGGTCGAGTTTGGACATCCGGCAAGTAATTCTTTTCCTCGTTCGTTATTAGACTTGTTGACTTCCGAAATCAATAAATTAAGTGATAATGACACTGTTAATGTAATTGTTTTAAAGAGTCAGGGAACGGCTGCTTTTTGTGCAGGTGCTTCTTTTGATGAGCTTTTGGCTGTTTCAAATCCCGAAGAAGGATTGGAGTTTTTTTCCGGATTTGCTTATTTAATTAATGCGATGCGTTGTTGTTCTAAACTGATTATCGGACGTATTCATGGAAAAGCAGTTGGAGGAGGAGTGGGCATTGCAGCAGCCTGCGATTATGTTTTTGCAACAGCAAATGCTTCGATTAAATTATCGGAATTAGCCATTGGAATTGGTCCTTTTGTGATTGAACCAGCCGTGAGTAGAAAAATAGGGAAAACAGCGATGACCGAAATGACTTTAGCCGCTCACGAATGGAAATCGGCAGCTTGGGCACAAGAAAAAGGATTGTATGCTGCCGTTTTTGAAACTCCAGAATTATTAGATAATGCTATTGTCGATTTTGCTTTCAAATTAGCTTCCTATAATCCTGATGCTTTATTGGAAATGAAGAAAGTGATTTGGGAAGGAACTGAAAATTGGGAATCACTTTTGTTGGGAAGAGCCGCAATTACGGGAAAATTGGTTATGTCTGATTTTACTAGAAATGCTTTGGAACAATTTAAACGTAAATAATTGATTTACCATATAAGTCATTTAAGTTTTATTCTTAATTAAAAGATCAGTTTTTGTAATAGTATAAGTTCATAGAAGATGTATTTCTAAATGATTCTTAATTTCTAAATGGTTTAAAAAGTCAAAAGCTTATATTTTGCAATCTGCATAAGTTCATAGAAGGCAAGTCATTTCTCATATCAATTCCTTAAATTTGCACTCAAAATAAATCCACGATGAGTAATATCAGAATTACAAAACAATTTAGTTTCGAAACAGGTCATGCCTTATACGGCTACGACGGAAAGTGTAAAAACGTACATGGTCATAGTTATAAATTGTCTGTAACGGTTATTGGAAAACCAATTACAAACCGTAATGATGTGAAATTCGGAATGGTAATCGATTTTTCGGATTTAAAAAAAATCGTCAAAGAAGAAATTGTAGATCAGTTTGATCATGCGACTGTTTTTAACGAAACAACTCCTCACGTAGAGTTGGCTCAGGAATTAAAAAACCGTGGACATCACGTAATTTTAGTGGATTACCAGCCTACCAGTGAAAATATGGTAGTTGATTTTGCAGAAAGAATAATCAGAAGATTGCCTGAAAGAATTACGCTTTTCTCCTTAAAATTGCAGGAAACAGAATCTTCGTTTGCAGAATGGTTTGCGAGTGATAATTTGTAGAAATTCCAATTTTTTAAATTCCAAATTCCAAGTTTATCTAAATGAAAAAAGTCTATTTTGCTTCTGACCAACATTTTGGAGCGCCAACAGCCGAATCGAGTTTTCCCAGAGAACAGAAATTCGTTGCCTGGCTTGACGAAGTGAAAAAAGATGCCGAAGCCATTTTTCTTTTAGGTGATTTATTCGATTTTTGGTTTGAATACAAAACCGTAGTTCCAAAGGGTTTTGTACGTGTTTTAGGGAAACTGGCCGAAATTCGCGACAGCGGAATTCCAATTTATTTCTTCGTTGGAAATCATGATTTATGGATGAATGATTATTTTGAAAAAGAATTGAATATTCCGGTTTTTCACGATAATAAAGAGTTCAGTTTTAACGGAAAAACCTTTCTTATAGGGCACGGAGACGGAAAAGGTCCAGGCGATTTAGGATACAAACGCATGAAAAAAGTGTTTACCAATCCATTTTCTAAATGGCTTTTCAGGTGGCTTCATCCGGATATTGGAGTGCGTTTGGCACAATATCTTTCGGTAAAGAACAAATTGATTTCCGGAGAATCTGACGTTAAATTTTTAGGAGAAGACAATGAATGGCTAATTCTTTACGCCAAACGAAAATTAGAAACCAAACATTATAATTATTTGGTTTTTGGTCACCGTCATTTACCAATGATTCATTCAGTAGGTAAAAACTCCGATTATGTCAATCTGGGTGATTGGATTTCGTACTTTACCTATGGAGTTTTTGACGGAGAAAATTTCGAAATCAAGACATTCGAAAATTAATTTTTACCTTCTCCGTTTAAATAACTTTCCATATTTATTCTAAACAAAGTTCCGTTTACTAAATCTTTAATCTTATTCAATTCGTCCATAGAAACGGATAAATCAATTTGATACAAGGGTGTTTTTAGTAAAAATTTGCAATTGCTGTTTCTTAAGGCGCAGCCTTCGCAGCAGCTGTTTTTGGCAATACTTTCATTGATTAAATATTCAAATTCTTGGAGCTCAGTTATAGAGAAAAACAAACCTATTTCCTTGAATATCAATTGAACTTTGTTTGGAATGTTTCCTTCTTCTTTTTCCCAAAAAAAAGCTATTCCCAGACTATTTAAATAAATTTGGTGTATTTGTTCCATAATTTCTAATGTATGAAACAAATATAAATATTTTATTTATATTAATTCTAAATAAAAATAATAAAGTTAGAAAGAATTTTAGAGATTTTATTTATCCTTCTTTTTCATGTTCTTCGATATCTTTAGTCAAATCTAACTTTCTAAAAGATGGAGAGATAATTCCGGTAGTTAAAACCACTAAAAGCGTCATGCTTCCGCCAAAAACAACCGCTGTTACGGTTCCCATCAATCGGGCAGTCAATCCACTTTCAAAAGCACCCAACTCATTTGAAGAACCAACAAACATAGAATTTACAGCCGAAACTCTTCCGCGCATATTGTCAGGAGTTTTAATCTGTAAAATGGTTTGGCGTATGACTACCGAAATACCATCGAAAACACCACTGAAGAATAAGGCAAAAAGGGAAACCCAAAATAGGGTAGAAAGTCCAAACACAATAATACAGACTCCGAAACCAAAAATGGCTCCCAATAATTTCATTCCTGCATTTTTACTCAGAGGAACATAAGCTGTAATTAGCATAGTTAAAAACGCCCCGACAGCTGGTGCTGCTCTTAGGAATCCGAAACCTTCCGGTCCTACTTTTAGAATGTCCTGAGCAAAAATAGGTAATAAGGCTACGGCGCCTCCAAAGAGAACTGCAACCATATCCAGAGTAATAGCCCCTAGAACCGTTTTATTATTGAAAACAAATTTAATACCTTCGGTCAAACTTTGCATTACAGGCTCTCCAATTTTTGGATTTAAAATAGGTTTTTCACTTATTTGGGACAAGGCTAACAGGGCCATTATCGAACAGGCAAAAACCAGACATAACGACCAATGAACTCCCATTAAAGTAATTGAAAAACCAGCGACAGCAGGTCCTACAACCGAACCAATTTGCCAAACACTACTGCTCCAGGTGGCTGCATTTGGATAGACTTTTTTAGGTACAATTAGAGACAAAAGAGAAAAAATAGTTGGTCCAAGAAAGGCTCTAACTAATCCGCCTAAAAAAACCAGAAAATAGATGGAATACAATATAATTTGTTTCGAAAATCCTTCGACTACGGCTGGCCAGGTTAGCAGGAAAAGTCCAAAGCTAATTACTGAAAAGCCAAAAATACATTTCATCAATAATCCTTTTTTCTCTTTTTGGTCAACGATATGTCCAGCAAATAAAGCTAATGAAACTGCCGGAATTACTTCCATTAAGCCGATGATTCCTAGTGAAAGTGCATCTTTAGTGATGCTGTAAACCTGCCATTCGATAACGATAAATTGCATTGACCAGGCAAAAACCATAGCAAAGCGCAGCAATAAAAAAGTATTAAATTCTTTGTAACGCAAGGCTGCGTAAGGGTCTTTTTTGTCTAATTTTTTGGAATTCATTATTGAATGCTTTTTAATCGTAATTGAGTTGAAACTTTACCATTCCATTCATTTTCATCAATGCAATAAGCAATTTGAAATGTTTTTTGATTGGTGGTTAAATCGATTTTGTTCCCTAATCCAAAACCTATAGCGGCAATGCCCTCGGAGTTATTTTGTTTTACAAATAGTTTCAAATGTTCGTCTTCTGCACCCAGTTTTTTAGCATAACCAGTATCGATAACATTTTTGGTTAAAAAAACAGGTGTCATGTTTTGAGGACCAAAAGGTTCGAATTGTTTCAGGATTCGGCTGAGTTTTGGTGTAATGTCCGAAAAGTTGATTTCGGCATCAATTTCTATTTCAGGGATTAGTTGGTCAGGATGGATGGTTTCCTGCACTTGTTTTTCAAAAGCTTCTTTGAAAACAGCATATTTTTCAGCCTTTAAAGTCATTCCTGCGGCATACATGTGTCCTCCAAATTGCTCTAAATGTTCCGAACAGGCTTCTAACGCATTGTAAACATCAAATCCTTTTACTGAGCGAGCTGAAGCAGCATATTTATCGCCACTTTTGGTAAAAACCAAGGTAGGACGATAATAAGTTTCGATTAACCGGGAAGCTACAATTCCGATAACGCCTTTGTGCCAGTCTTCCTGAAAAACTACGGTCGTAAAACGTTTTTGTTCCTGATTTTGTTCAATTTGCTGAAAAGCTTCTTTGGTAATGTGCTTGTCTAAATCTTTGCGGTCGGCATTGTATTTTTCAATTTCAGAAGCAAATTGTTGCGCTTGTTCAAAGTTAAATTCGCTTAACAATTCCACTGCATGATTGCCGTGTTTGATGCGTCCTGCGGCATTGATTCGGGGTGCAACTATAAAAACAACGTCGGTAATGTCTAATTTTTGTTTTTTTACCTGATGAATCAAAGCTTTAATTCCCGGTCTTGGATTGTTGTTGATGACTTGCAAACCAAAATAAGCCAATACCCGGTTTTCGCCAGTCATTGGAACAATATCGGCAGCAATGGCGGTGGCAACCAAATCCAAATAAGGAGCTAAATCTTCGATAGTTTGATTTCTATTCAATCCCAAAGCCTGAATGAGTTTAAAGCCAATTCCGCAACCGCATAATTCATCATAAGGATAGTTGCAATCGTTTCTCTTTGGGTCGAGAACAGCAACGGCTTCGGGTAAAGTATCTCCGGGGCGGTGGTGGTCACAAATAATGAAATCGATGTTTCGCTCTTTGGCGTAAGCCACATGATCAATCGATTTAATACCGCAATCTAGTGCAATAATTAATGAAAAACCATTGTCATCAGCAAAGTCAATTCCTTTAAAAGAAACGCCATAACCTTCGTCATAACGATCCGGAATATAAGTGGCCACATTGGGGTAAAAACTTTTTAAATAAGAAGAAACAAGCGAAACTGCTGTTGTCCCATCTACATCATAATCCCCAAAAACAAGAATGCGTTCCTGGTTTTCGATGGCGTTTTCAATTCTTTCGATTGCCTTATCCATATCCTTCATTAGATAAGAATCGTGTAAATGTTCTAAGGAAGGACGAAAAAAATGTTTGGCTTCTTCAAAAGTTTCAATGCCGCGTTGTACTAACAATTGGGCAACAAAATCTTCAACGTTTAAGGCTTGCGCCAAATGTTTGATTTTGTCTTCCGAAGGTTTGGGTTTAAGAGTCCAACGCATTTGATTTTAGATTTTAGATTTCAGATTTCAGAATGCAGAAATCTAAAATCTACATTCTAAAATCTAAAATATTTTTTATTTTAATTCTAAAGCTGTTCCTTCAAACTGGATTCCGTCCCAACCGTGAATCATAAAATTTCTGATATTTTGGTGATTGGTTCCTTCAGGATCTCCCAATACTTCGTCACGATAAAAAGCACCAAAACAAGCTAAGGTTTCGTCTTTGGATAAGTTTTGCAATTGGGCAAAAGCAAATAATTTACAAGAACCTGAATTGGTTCCTGCTGCATTATGGGTATTCCCATTTTGGAAAGCTGTCGGAGTAAAAAGATAATTTTCTTCGATTACAGCTATAGTTTCAGGAAAAGTGATTGCTTCTGGTGTTTCTTTTAATTTTTCTAAAAAGGCTTGTATGCTCATGATTTAATTTTCTGATTTTTTATTTGTACGTAATATAATTTTTGTATTTAATTTAATAAGTCCATTCCCTTTTCAAACACAAATTTTACACTTTCTTTTATTAAGTGTTTATTTCCTTCTGTCAAAAAATCTTTAATGAAAATAGGTCCTTGTTTAGATATTTTTGCCCAAACAAAGGATAGCTTTTTAATTACCCATTTTTTTGATTTTTTAGTTAAGTTTTCTCTCAACTCAATTACTTCATGTAAAATGCTCTCTATCTCAAGTTTATTTTCCTCAGTTTTATATTTATCAATATTATTTTGAATGTTTTCTAAATGCTGATCTAATAAAAGTATTTGGTTTATTTTAAGTGGATTTACAGCTGCATCTTCATCAATGATTTCAAATTCAGAATAATAATCATTTGCAAAAGCTTCCGTAATAACATCGTCAAATATTGATTTGACATTGTCATAACCTTGAAGGATATTTAACCAATCTTGAAAATCATTTTTTAACGAGTCAATAGTTGTCCATTTTCTAATAACTTTTGTTGTAGAATCATTTTCTGGTTTACGATTTACTAAAACAGAAAGTGTAGATTGAGTTTTAAAATCTTCAATTACAAAATAGAAATCTGAATTTTTATCTTTATCTAAAATCTTAATTAAATATTCATTTTGTGGAACGATTTCAAACATTGAAGAATGTTCTTTTAAAAATGGTTCTAATGTTTTTAAAATTTGTAATGGAATTTTCTTCTTCATATCATCGTTTATAAAGGTGACTTATAATTAAAAAAGAAATAATTCTGTTCGAGATTTATTCTTTTTCTTCTTTCGAAAATTTACTTTTCTTGGCTTCTTTAGTGATGGTTTTTCCAGCTACAACCATAACAATTTCGCCACGTGGAGCTGTTTTTTCAAAGTGAGCCAAAACTTCTTTTGCTGTTCCCCGGCGGTTTTCTTCGTGTAATTTAGAGAGTTCTCTGGAAACACATATTTGTCGGTCTTCGCCAAAGTATGTTACAAATTCAGCCAGTGTTTTTACTAATTTATGCGGAGAAACATATAGAATCATTGTTCTGGTTTCTTCGGCTAGTTCTAAGTATCGGGTTTGACGGCCTTTTTTCTCAGGTAAAAAACCTTCGAAAACAAATTTATCATTTGGCAAGCCACTATTGACCAAGGCAGGGACAAAAGCGGTTGCGCCCGGAAGGCATTCTACGGCAATTCCGTTTTCGACACAGGCACGCGTTAAAAGAAAACCAGGATCAGAAATGGCTGGTGTCCCGGCATCCGAAATGAGTGCAATATTTTCGCCAGCTTTGAGTCGGGAAATTACATTTTCGATGGTTTTGTGCTCATTGTGCATGTGATGACTGTGCATGTGGGTGCTAATCTCGAAATGCTTTAAGAGTTTTCCGCTGGTACGTGTGTCTTCGGCAAGAATCAAGTCGGCTTCTTTTAGAATTCTAATGGCTCTAAAAGTCATGTCTTCAAGATTTCCAATGGGCGTGGGAACGATATATAATTTTGACATAAGTAATTTTAAAACTTTAAACAGTGATTTACTGTTTGTGTGTTTTTAAAGGAATTTTTTTTCGATTAATTCCATAAAACGTTCTTCGTATTCTTCTTTTCCTTCCCAGTTATTGTAATCTGGTTTTACCATTTCGTCTATGAAACTTTTTGTTTCGTAAAAATTATCATAGGTAATTAACTGATTCATTACACGGTTGTAATCTTCGTTGCTGTTGCCAAAAAGATGTTTTACAAATGCAATGCGATCATTTAAGTCGATATCTATTCCTTTTGAGAATTTTTCATTTAGGGAAACTGTTTTTGGACTTGATTTTTCAGTAGTTTCTATCTCTTTTTGTAGTGGAGTTTCTGTTTCTTCAATTTCTTTTCCAACCTCTTCCGCAGCTTCAACTTCTTCTATTTTTTCAAAAATAATATCTTTAGCAGGAGGAGCGGCTACCTCGTCCACTTTTACAAATTCAGGTTCGTTATAGCTTAATCCTAATAAATCTTCAAATGAGATTTGAACAGCTTCCGGTTTTTTAGCTTCTTCTAATTCTTCTGTTTCAGCTTCTTTGTCAAGTTCAAATGCAGCTTTGAATTCAGGGATTTCTACTTCTTCTTTGGCTGTATTCTCGTCAATCTCTTCAGTTTCAATTTCAGCTTCGTCTTCAATTTCAGCTTCGTCTTCAATTTCAGGTTCTTCTTCATGGAAATCAGCTTCGTTATTTTCTAGTTCGGCTTCTTCAATAGCAATTATTTCTTCGGAAGGAATTTCGTCATCCGGGTTTTCTATCTCGGTTTCCGGAGCAACTGTTTCTTGAACTTCTTCTGGTGTTTCCACAATTTCAGTTTCCGGGGCTAAGTTAATTTCTGTTATTTCAGTTTCAACTGTTTGAGAAGCTTTTTTGTCGTAGATGTTTTCAATTTCTTTTTCAATTTCGCTGTAGTTGCCAATTGTAGGTTTTACATCTGCATAATTTTCGTCTATAAATTTTAAAACAGAGAGTTTTTCGTAGAGTTTTTGGGTTTCCAAATACAATTGATTGATGTCGGATTTATCTTTGAGTTGTAAAATTCTGTGAGCAATGCTAATTAAATCGGCTTCTAATCTTTTTTTCATAATAGTTAAATTATAGTATGTATTTTGGCTAATGTCTTTTTAGTTTATTTACTAGCGTAAGGCTTTAAACGATTGTTTTTAATAAAACAGTCATAAACCTTCGAATTGCTAAAAATTTTCTACTTTTGAGAATGTGTAAAAGTATAAAATCTTAAGTCGATTTATAAGTTTACAAAGTAATAAAAACTATTCATTTTTTAAGTTAGAAAAATACAAAATGTTTCTCGAAAATACAGTAAATCATAAAGAGCAATTTGGTTGGATTGAAGTTATTTGCGGTTCGATGTTTTCGGGTAAAACGGAAGAATTGATTCGTCGATTAAAAAGAGCACAGTTTGCCAAACAAAAAGTAGAAATTTTCAAACCGGAAGTCGATACCCGTTACCATCAGGATATGGTAGTTTCCCATGATGCCAATGAAATTCGTTCCACACCGGTTCCCGCAGCAGCTAATATTGCTATTCTGGCTCAGGGCTGTGATGTAGTAGGCATTGACGAAGCCCAGTTTTTTGATGACGAAATTGTGACTGTTTGCAATGATTTAGCTAACCAGGGAATCCGTGTTATTGTTGCCGGATTAGACATGGATTTCAAAGGAAATCCTTTTGGTCCCATGCCAGCTCTGATGGCAACAGCCGAATATGTAACTAAGGTTCATGCGGTGTGTACCCGAACAGGTAATTTGGCGCATTATAGTTTCAGAAAAACAGCCAATGATAAATTAGTCTTGTTAGGAGAAACAGAGGAATACGAGCCCTTAAGTCGTGCGGCATATTTTGAAGCCATGCAGAAAAGTCAGGAAGATTAAGGTTTTCCTGAAGATGAAATTAAAATTCTGTAAAAAATAAGCAGAATCATATAAAAGATTTTGGTAGGAGTTGGGTGTATCTTTGTTTAGTATTAATATTTAAAATCTTAGGTCATGAAATATATGTATGTATTAGTAGCTTCTTTAATGATTATTTCTTGTAAAAAAGCGGATAAAGAAGGCGTAATGAACGATAATCAGGCAACTATCGATTCAATCAAACAAGCGAGTATTGATTCTATGAAAATGGAAATAGTAAAACAAAAGGCTATTGATTCCATGAAAATAGAAATGGAAAAACAGCAAGCAGCTAAAGAGAAAGAAGTAGTGGTTGTTAACCAAACTACTCAGGCGGCTCCGGCTCCGGAGAAGAAAAAATGGAGTAGTACTGCTAAAGGTGCTGTTATTGGTGCCGGAGTAGGTGCGGCAACAGGAGCAATTATCAGTAAGAAAAAAGGCGAAGGTGCCATTATTGGTGGTTTGGCTGGTGCTGGTGTTGGTGCGGGTACTGGAGCTATTATTGACAGTAAGAAAGAATAATAGATTGTTTTTTATATAGAAAAAGGCTGTTTCATGAATTTGAAACAGCCTTTCTTATTTTCGAAATAAATTAAAATGTTATATCTTTTTTCGCATTCTTGCTACCGGAATATCGAGTTGTTCGCGGTATTTGGCAATAGTTCTTCGGGCAATAGGATAGCCTTTTTCTTTTAATAATTCGGCTAGTTGGTCGTCAGGAAGTGGTTTTTTCTTGTCTTCTTCTTCAATAATATTCTGAAGTATTTTTTTAATTTCCAAAGTTGAAACATCTTCACCCTGGTCGTTTTTCATTGCTTCCGAGAAAAATTCCTTAATCAGTTTTGTACCATAAGGCGTTTCTACATATTTGCTGTTGGCCACACGGGAAACTGTAGAAATGTCAAGTCCTACAATGTCGGCAATGTCTTTTAGAATCATTGGTTTTAACTTGGTTTCGTCACCATCAAAGAAATATTCTTCCTGATAGTGCATGATGGCGTTCATGGTTACAAACAATGTTTCCTGGCGTTGTTTGATAGCATCGATGAACCATTTGGCCGAATCTAGTTTTTGTTTGATAAACTGAACGGCTTCTTTTTGAGAATTCGATTTGTCTCTTGAAGCCTTGTAGGTTTGCATCATTTCCTGATAATCCTTAGAAACGTGTAACGAAGGTGCATTTCGACCGTTTAAGGTTAGTTCGAGTTCATTATCAATAATTCGAATGGCAAAATCCGGAACCACATTTTCAGTGATTTTATTGTTTCCTGTAAAACCGCCTCCCGGTTTTGGATTCAGTTTTTCAATTTCGTAAATCGCTTTTTTCAATTGCTCATTCGAAACGTTGTATTTCTGGATGAGTTTGTCGTAATGTTTTTTGGTAAAAGCATCAAATTGATTTTCGATAATGTCTGCAGCTAATTCAACCGAATCTGTAGGTGTTTTGTGTTTTAGTTGCAATAATAGACATTCCTGTAAATCGCGAGCGCCCACACCTGAAGGTTCTAATTGGTGAATGACCTGCAACATACGTTCTACCATGTATTCATCGGTGTAAATTCCCTGAGTAAATGCCATATCATCTACCATATCGGGAATGCTTCTGCGGATGTAACCCATGTCATCAATACTGCCCACCAAAAATTCGGCAATCTCTCTTTCGTGATCGTCGAGAATAAAAGTATTTAATTGATTGATTAAATCCTGATGAAAACTGATAGGTGCCGCTAGTGGCGATTCGCGCGATTCATCGTCGTCACTGTAATTATTAGCCTGGGTTTTATAATCAGGAGTGTCGTCGTCACTTAGATATTCGTCAATATTGATGTCGTCGGCATCAATGCTCTCAGAGTCATCGTAATCGTCATAATCATCGTTTTCAAATTCGTCTTTTTCGTATTCCTCTTCGTCTTTTCCAGTTTCTAAAGCTGGATTTTCATTCATTTCTTCTAAAAGACGTTGTTCAAAGGCTTGCGTAGGCAATTGAATTAACTTCATCAGCTGAATTTGCTGTGGAGATAATTTCTGTGATAATTTTAAATTTAAGAATTGCTTTAGCATATTTCTAGTTGTGGGTTATGAGTTATGGGTTATGAGTTGGGATTTGCTGCCTAACTCATTACTTCTAACCTTTAACTTCTAATTTCTAATTTTTTTAAATTAAGAGTTCGCTTTTGATGCATAACTCATAAATGTTTATTTTTTGAAGTTATGGTTCGAGGTTTTGTTAAACTTCTAACCTCCAGCTTCTAACTTCTAACTTTTTTTAAAATTCTGCACTTCCCGGTGTTCTAGGAAACGGAATAACATCACGAATATTGGTCATCCCTGTCACAAAAAGTACTAATCTTTCAAATCCAAGTCCGAAACCTGAGTGAACGGCACTACCGAATCTTCTGGTATCTAAATACCATGATAGTTCTTTTTCGTCAATTCCTAAGGCTGCCATTTTTTCAACCAAAACATCAAAACGTTCTTCTCTTTGTGAGCCTCCTACAATTTCTCCAATTCCCGGGAAAAGGATATCCATCGCACGAACGGTTTTTCCGTCTTCGTTCAAACGCATGTAAAACGCTTTAATATTTGCTGGGTAATCAAATAAAATTACCGGACATTTAAAGTGTTTTTCTACTAAGTAACGCTCGTGTTCCGATTGTAAATCGGCGCCCCATTCGTTGATGATATAGCTGAATTTTTTCTTTTTATTTGGAGTGGATTCTCTTAAAATATCAATAGCTTCGGTATAAGAAATGCGTTTGAAATTGTTTTCTAAGACAAAATTCAACTTTTCCAACAAAGTCATTTCGCTTCTTTCCGCCTGTGGTTTTGATTTTTCTTCTTCTAAAAGTCGTCCTTCTAAAAACTTCAAATCATCTCCACAATTATCCAAAGCATATTTGATTACATATTGAATGAAATCTTCAGCCAAATCCATATTGGCATCCAAATCATTGAAAGCCACTTCCGGTTCAATCATCCAGAATTCGGCCAAATGGCGGGAAGTATTGGAATTTTCGGCTCTGAACGTTGGCCCAAAAGTATAAATCTGTCCCAAAGCCATCGCAAAAGTTTCGCCCTCCAGCTGTCCTGAAACCGTTAAGTTGGTATGTTTTCCAAAAAAATCTTTTTTATAATCGATAGTTCCTTCTTCATTTTTTGGCAAATTTTCCAATGGCAACGAAGTTACCTGAAACATTTCTCCAGCTCCTTCGGCATCAGCTCCAGTAATAATTGGCGTATTGACGTACACAAAACCTTTTTGTTGAAAATAGTTATGTACCGCAAATGACAATACTGAACGGATTCGCATAATAGCACCAAAAGCATTGGTTCTTACACGCAAATGCGCGTTTTCGCGCAGGAATTCCAACGAGTGTTTTTTGGGTTGCATTGGGAATTTCTCCGGGTCTGAGTCTCCTAAGATTTCTAACTTCGCTACCTTAATTTCATATTTTTGACCGGCACCTTTGCTCTCTACCAAATTTCCAGTTACCGAAACCGCAGCTCCGGTAGTAATTCTTTTTAGAGTTTCGTCAGGAGTATTCTCAAAATCGACTACACATTGTATGTTGTTGATGGTCGAGCCATCATTCAAAGCAATAAATTGGTTGTTTCTAAAAGTTCGCACCCAACCTTTTGCATTTACTTCCTGAAGCGTCGTGGTACTATTTAGTAAGTCTTTAACTTTTGTATGCCTCATTTTATGTATAGAGTTGATTTTAAAATTCGCTCTTGTTCGTATTGCAAATATAAAGGATTTGTTTGGAAATGCCATTGCCACTAACAAAGCAATCGGGAGCTGTTATTGCTGATTTTTGTAGCAATTTCCCGCACACGAGGCTGAAAGCCGAATTGGCGAAGCAATCCATTTCAATCTTAATGTTTTTGGCAACAAAAACATTAAGGATTTCCATTGCTACCTGCCTGTCGGCAGACAGGTCGGGGCTAGGGTGTAGTGGAATTATCGTTTATCATCAAAAAAGAGCATTGGGGTGAGCTATTTCACAAAGATGCCCAAAGGAAATACAAAGAATCACGAGGTTTTTAATCGGTTAATTAAAAGAATTATGTGTCGTCCCTACGGGACTTTCTAATGCGTATCAACAATTTCCCCCGAAATAAATTTCGGGGCTACAAAATGTGTCGTTCCTATGGAGCTATAAACATACCGTTCCTACGGAACTTTTCGGTGTAAATTGGGTATAGAAATACAATTCATTTTATAGAAGCATGTCAAAGAGCCGTAGGCTCGGTATATTTTGTAGGGATGGATTTTAATCCATCCACAATTGACGATAATTTGTTTGAGTGCCGTAGGTACGGAACATTTAATTTGCAATGCGAAAGTTTGTAAAGTATAGTAACCCTAAGCTTGTCAATTCTTTTTAAAGTCATTTAGTTTGCATATAAAATCCCGCCTCGTTCCTAAAAACGAGACGGGATTTTATAATTTGTAAAAATATTTTATTCGTCTAATTCCAAAATCAAATTAGCAATAAGCGCTGTCCAACCTGTTTGATGAGAAGCACCGAGTCCTTTACCGCTATCACCATCAAAAAATTCATAGAAGAAGTGTTCGTTTCTAAAATGCTCGTCTTTTGTAAAAAGCTTTTCATGGTCATCGGCATGGTATTGAAATTTGCCTTCGTCGTTTCTTTCGAAGAGTTTTATCAATCGCTTGCTCAGTTCGTTTGCAATTTCTTTTAAGTTCAATTTGTTTCCGGAACCTGTTGGGAATTCGTAGATGTAAGTTGGACCATAGAAAGTATAATATTTACGCAACGATTGAATAATCATATAATTTAATGGCATCCAGATAGGGCCTCGCCAGTTCGAATTTCCGCCAAACATAGCCGAACGGCTTTCACCGGGCTCATACTGAATTTGGTGCGAACCATTAAATACAAATGGATGGTCTTTGTGGAACTTAGAAAGCGAACGAATTCCAAACTCGGATAAAAACTCATTTTCATCCAGCAAGCGTTTTAATAGATTTTCTAATCTAAAACCACGCATAATCGAGAATAGAAAATTCCCTTCCTCGTTGGCTTTTTCTAGATTAGAAATTAACGACGCCAGGTCTGGACGTGTTCTTATAATCTCGTTGGCGCGTCTTCTAAAGTCTTGTAATTGGTCAAATAAATCTTTATGCATGATTTCGACAGCAAACATTGGGATAACACCCACTAAAGAGCGAACTCTTAAACGATCCGTTTTTCCGTTTGACATTTCGACAACATCATAGTAGAAATTGTCTTCGTCGTCCCAAAGCGAAATGTCTTTTTTTCCGATATGGTGCATCGCCCACGCAATATTCAAAAAGTGTCTGAAAAACTTAGCAGATACTTCTTCGTAGATTTTGTTGGTTTTTGCTAGCTCGAGCGACATGCGAAGCATATTTAACGAGAACATAGCCATCCAACTCGTCGCATCGGCCTGTTGCATTTTCTTAATTCCTTCCGGCATGTGATTGCGGTCGAAAACCCCAATGTTATCCAATCCTAAAAATCCACCTTCAAATAAGTCGGTTCCGCTGGTATCTTTTTGGTTTACCCACCAAGTGAAATTAATAAGTAGTTTTTGGAATGCTTTTTCCAGAAATGGGGTATCGGCTTTGCCAGTGCGAACTTTGTCTTTTTCGTAAACATGCCAAACTGCCCAGGAATGAACCGGAGGATTCACATCGCTAAAATTCCATTCGTAAGCCGGAATTTGACCATTAGGGTGCATATAACTTTCCTGTAAAACTAACAGCAGCTGCTGTTTAGCAAAACAAGGATCGATTTCTACAAACGATGCCATGTGAAATGCTAAATCCCAAGCGGCATACCAAGGATATTCCCATTTGTCGGGCATAGAAATAACGTGACGGTTGTTAAGATGTTGCCAGCTAAAATTACGCGGATTGCTTCTGTTTGCCGGTGTTTCCTCGGTACCACCAAATAGCCATTTGTGGATATTAAAATAATAAAATTGCTTGGTCCATAACAAACCTGAAAAAGCACTTTTTGCAATCGCTCGGTGTGCTTCGGGGATTTTTTCATTTATGGTTTCGTTATAAAAAGCTTCACATTCCTGTTTCTTTTGGTCAAATAGATTTTCAAAATCGGCCCAGGGATTTTCTAAGGCAACGTTACTTAAGCGAAGATTAATACTTTTTTCTTCACCTGCTTTTAAATCTAGTTTGTACCAAATAGCTGCTTTAGTCCCAATTTTGTTAGGGTTCACAGAAGATTCTCCGTTTACAACATGATTGTTAATTCCGTCTTTAACGTACTCATATTCGTTATCAAACTTATAAATGCGTTCGTTATTGGTTTCGTTTTCACAAAATAGCTGTTCGCCATGTTCATGATAGAAATAATAGTCTCCGTTTCTGCTGCTTTTAGAAAGTATCGCATTATTAGAAACCGACTCCATATTAGGTCTCGGATGTCTGTTGTTGTGTTTCCAGAAATTGCGAAACCAAAGATGAGGTAACACATGTATGCTGGCATCATTCGTACCTCTATTGACCACGGTAACTTTCATCAGGATATCATCTATACCGGCTTTAGCATATTCGATATAACAATCAAAATAAGCATTGTCTTTAAAGGCATTGCTATCCAGTAGTTCAAATTCGGTTTCTTCCCTACTTTTCCTATTGTTGTTGACTAAATCGCTGTAAGGAAATTCATTTTGTGGATACTTATAAAGGTATTTGTTGTACGTGTGCGTAGGCGTGGAAAGTTGATGAAAGTAGAGTTCTTTTACGTCTTCGCCATGATTCCCCTGATTGTTGGTAAGACCAAACAAACGTTCTTTTAAAATAGGATCCTTGCCATTCCAAAAGGCAGGAGCCAGACATAAAATCTCACGGGAATCACAAAAACCTCCTATTCCTTCTTCTCCCCATCGGTAGGCGTTGCTACGCGCTTTGTCGTGATCGATAAATTCCCAGGCTTCTCCGTGCTCGCTGTAATCTTCGCGAACAGTTCCCCATTGCCTTTCGGCTAAATAAGGGCCCCATTTTTTCCAATTTTTGTAATTATTAGGAACGGCTAGTCTTTCTGTTTCCGAATTGGTATGCCCCATATTGTTTGTGTGCTAGTTAGTGGTATTTAAATGCTAAGACCTGTTTTTAAAAACTCATTTTCAATGTAATTTTCTATACGGTCATTAGTAAAAATAAGATTTTTTTCCACAACTGCCCATTCGATGAAGAAGTATTGTCTAATTGTTGGTATTGTTAAGAATCTTTTTGTTTTTCGAAAAAAAATAAGCGATTTTTTTGATGAAGTAGTACTCGTTTTATTCTATTAGAAGACCGTCTTTATAGCTGGATTTTTTTGTTCCATTGCTATTGTAAAGAATTCCGTTAAATTCTTTGCTAACTTTCCATTCGCCAACAAATTTTTCTCCATTGGCATAAATCATGGTTCCTTGGCCTTGATGTTTGTTTTTTTCAAAATGACCTGTATAGGTGTCTCCATTAGGCCAAGTGTAAGTGCCTTGTCCTGCTCGATAGCCTTCTTTCCACTCTCCGGAATATTTTTCTTTGTTTTCGTATGAAATTGTTCCTTGTCCGTACATTTGGTCATCTTTAAATTCCCCAATGTATTTTTGTTTCGTATCAATGTAAGTTCCTTTGCCGTTAAGCTTTCCGTCCTTCCAATCACCAGTATAACTGAAGTCTATTATAGTATTTCTAAGTGTACCTTTTCCATCAAATTTGCCTTCTTTCCATTGACCAGTATATTTCCGGCCATCTTTATAAGTTTCTATTCCTTGACCATTTGGTTTTCCATCTTTAAATGCACCTGTATAAACAGCTCCATTTGGGTATTTTCTAGTTCCTTGACCATTTGGTTTTCCATCTTTAAAATCGCCTGTATAAACATCTCCATTTTGGTTTATTCGAGTTCCTTTACCGTTATATTTTGTACCGGTATACATAGAGTTTTTAATAAAAATAACAAATCCTAAGTCATTACCTATACCAGAACTCCATTTGCCAGCATATTTAGTGCCATTTGATGTGTAAAAAACACCTTGTCCGTAGAATTTACTGTCTTTCCATTCGCCAACATATTTGTTGCCAATATTATAAATTATTGAGCCTTGCCCGAAAAACTGGCCATCTTTAAAATTGCCAATATATTTATATCCATTTTTAACTTCATAAGTTCCATAACCTTCTAGTCTATTGTTTTTCCAGTTGCCTTCTGCAATACCGCCACGTAAATTTGCTTTGCCTTTTCCATTGGCTTCACTTTTCCCATTTACTATGGTTGTTTCTCCTTTGTAATAACCGCAGTTTGTTGGAAAAGGACAAATTAAGATGGAGTCTTTTCCAGTTGTAGTGATTGTTGTGCTTTGGGCATTGCAAATAATACTAACTAATAAAAAAAGGAAGATTAAGTTTTTGGTCATTTGGAATTGGTTTTATAATAATCAATTTCAAATATATCAATTTTATTTTGTTTGTAAGAAAAAACTATTTTATATAAAAAACTCCCCGTCTTCAAAAGAGGGGAGTTTTGGTATTTTGAAAAAAAATAGGTTCTTTTTTATTTCTTATTAATTGGAGCATCCGTTTGAGGAAAAGGAATATGAAGGTCGTAATTAGGGAATTTGGTATATACTTTTTCATTCATGTCAAAAAATACATTCCAATAATCCGGACTATTTACCCATACTCTTACCGTAAAATTAACAGAGTTGCTTGCAAGTGCCAAAAGTCCTACAAAAGGCTCAGGATTTTTTAAAATTCTCGAATCCTCAGCAATAAAATCATTCAGCGCTTTTTTGAAATTTTCAACATCATCGCCATAGGAAATTCCGAATGTCCAGTCCACTCTTCGTGTTGTCTCAAAAGAATAATTGGTCAATGCTCCTGTTGAAAGTGGTCCGTTAGGGATAATAACTAATTTTTTATCGGCAGTATTGAGTAGGGTTGAAAAAATAGTAATTTCTTTTACAGTTCCTACAAAACCCTGTGCTTCGATGGTATCACCTATTTTAAAAGGTTTCAGGATTAAAATAATTACACCTCCGGCAAAATTTTGAAGTGTTCCTGATAGTGCCATACCCACGGCCAGACCTGCAGCTCCCAGGATAGCTACAAACGAAGTCATTTGGATGCCAATCATGCCCATTACGGTGATGGCGACTAAAACCTTTAGGGTGATGTTAGTTAAACTTCTTAAAAATGGAATCAGAGATTGATCAATCTTTGATTTTTCTAATGATCTTCCAACTGCTTTGGTAACTATTTTGGTAAACCATAAACCAATTACCAGAACGATCATTCCGCCAACTAATTTTGGTGCGTATTCAAAACCAAAATCGATTGATTTTTCGATGTACTTATTTACTAGTGTAACTTGTTGATCTATTAACATTTTAATTGTTTTTCCTTTATAATAATTTAGTTTTTTTCAAAGCATCGATTTCTTCATCACTATGTTCGATGATGTCAATTTTTGGTTCGATAAATTCCTGTTCGTTTGCCAATGTTTTGTTTAAGGTTAATACCAAAGCAGGTAATAACATTAAATTAGACAGCATTCCGAATAATAAAGTCAATGAAATCAATCCGCCAAGGGCGATGGTTCCACCAAAACTGGAGAGCATAAATACCGAAAATCCAAAGAATAATACGATAGAAGTATAGAACATACTCAAACCGGCATCGTTAAAAGTTGCATAAACTGATTTGCGAATTTTCCAGTTGTTTTTCTTTAATTCTTCACGGTATTGTGCCAGGAATCGAACAGTATCATCTACCGAAAGTCCAAACGCAATCCCGAATACCAATATTGTGGATGGTTTTAACGGAATGTCTAAAAAGCCCATAAGTCCTGCGGTTAACAATAATGGTAATAAATTTGGAATGATGGAAACCAAAATCATTTTGAACGAACGGAACATAAATCCGATTAAAAGTGCCGTTAAGAAAAAGGCAAAAACCAGTGACGAAAGCAAGTTATCCAGTAAGTAACCCGTTCCTTTTTGGAAAACCAATGCTTTTCCGGTAATGCTTACATTGTAGCGATCCGGTGGGAATATTTTGTCGGCTTGTTTTCTGATTTCAGCTTCCACTTTTGGTATTGCTCCTCCGTTGTCATCCCTCATAAAAGTGGTAATTCGGGCAAATTGTCCTGTCGAATCCACATAGCTTTTCATTAGGTTTTCTTTGGAATTCTTAGTGGCATTTTTAGCATAGGACAAAATGAATCCTTGTTCCTGAGAAGTAGGTAATTCATAATATTCCGGGTTTCCGTTATAGTAAGCCTGTTTGGAATATTTTACTAAATTGACAATAGAGATAGGTTTAGACAGTTCAGGGATTTCATCAATAGCCTGTTCTAATTCGTCCATTCGTTTTAGCGTAGAGAGTTTCATTACGCCTTTTTTACGTTTGGTGTCAATCATAATTTCCAGTGGCATTACACCATCAAATTCATTTTCGAAGAAAACAATATCCTGGAAAAAGGCTTCTTTTTTAGGCATGTCTTCAATCAAACTTCCCGAAATACGCATTTTGTAAATTCCGATGATGCTAATAACAAGTAATAAAATGGCAACAACATAGATAGAAAAGCGATTGGTTTTTACGTTGCGCAGAATCCAATCCATGAATCTTTTTACCGAACCTCTGTCTAAGTGTTCGATGTGACGGTCTATTGGTGCCGGGATGTAACTATGGAAAATAGGAATTACTATGATACACAGGAAAAACAACGCCATAATGTTGATGGAAGTTACATTTCCAAACTCGATAAGCAATTTGTTATTTGAAGAAATAAAGGTGAAAAAACCAATAGCAGTGGTAACGTTTGTCATCAAAGTTGCCATACCAATTTTGGTGGTTACTCTTTGTAAAGCTTTGACTTTATTGCGGTGAACCTTGTATTCCTGATGGTATTTATTAGTCAGGAAAATGCAATTTGGAATCCCAATAACAATAATCAACGAAGGAACCAGAGCTGTTAAAACCGTGATTTCGTAATTAAATAATCCTAAAAATCCAAAGGACCACATAACACCAATAATCACAATAATGATGGAGATTAAAGTGGCTCTGAAACTTCTAAAAAAGAAGAAAAACAGTAAAGAGGTTACTAATAATGAAGCTCCAATAAAAATACTGATTTCGTCAGTAATTGTCTGGGCATTCAGGGTTCGGATGTAAGGCATTCCCGAAACACGCAAATCGATATTGGTTTCTTTTTCGAATTTTTCAACCGCAGGGATTAATTTTTCTAAGATATAGTCTTTGCGCTCCTTAGTGTTTACAATTTTCTTGTCCATGTAAACGGCAGAGCGAATACTTCCGGATTTCTTGTTGAACAACAATCCTTCGTAAAATGGCATGTTATTAAAAAGATCCTTTTGGATGTTTTTTAAATAAGCTTCGTCAACGGTTTTACTTTGGTCAACAAAAGGAATTAATTCAAATTTTTGAAGGGAATCGTTTTTTTGTAATTTTTTCAGGTCATTAATCGAAATTACCAGATCAATAGCTTTGTCTTTTTTTAGACTATTCATCAAGGTGTTCCAGGCTTTAAAAGCTTTTGGAGTAAAGAAAGTGTTGTCTTTTACCCCAATGATAACCAGATTTCCTTCTTCGCCAAATTTATCTAAGAACGCATTGTATTCAACATTAGCAATGTTATCGCTGGGTAACATATTGGCCTCTGTAAAAGTAAAATGGATGTTTTTCCATTGCATCGACAAGAAAATTGTTGCAGCAACAATAATCGATAGCATTAAAATTTTATTTCGGAGGACAACACGGGCAATTAACTCCCAGAATCCTAAACTAAACCACTTAATCATAATGAATATTTAACGGGCGCAAATGTAGTGAATAATGCTCGGAATCATAAATAATACACTAGCTTTCACCGTATGTTAACAAAAATTTACCATTGAAGATGTGCGAATTCTTTAAGGTTTTTATAATTCCTATGGTAGCTTTTCCCATATTTGTATTTTATTTAAAAATGGAACAAAAATGAATTGGATTTTGCTGGTAATTGCAGGATTGTTTGAAGTAGCATTTGCTTCCTGTCTTGGAAAAGCTAAAGAAACAACGGGAATAATTTCGACCTATTGGATGATTGGTTTTTTTGTTTGTCTATCAGTAAGTATGTTTTTGCTGTACAAGGTTACTCAGGTTTTACCCATTGGGACAGCTTATGCGGTTTGGACTGGAATTGGAGCTGTAGGAACTGTTTTAGTAGGCATTTTTGTTTTTAAAGAACCGGCCGGTTTTTGGAGGTTATTTTTTTTAATGACACTTATTTCGTCTATCATCGGTTTAAAATTTGTGTCGAGTCATTAATCAATTGACAACTTCAATAGTATGCAGGAAACGAATAATCTGGGTTATATTTTGGGTCTCATCATTTTGCTTTTAATAGCGATTATTGGTTTTGTATTGTATCATTTACTGCAAGCCAAAAAAGAAAAAAGAGAGCTTGAAAATAATTTTTATGTACTCGAAAGGAAAGTCAATGATTTGCAATTGGAAACTTTAGAGTCAAAACTAAATCCGCATCTTTTTAAGAATATCCTCAATTCGATTCAATCCCATGCCTATCAAACTTATTTTGCGTTAGATAAATTAGCCAATGTGCTGGATTATATTTTGTATGAAAGCAAGAAAAAATTTGTTACTCCAAAAGAAGAAATTGATTTTGCACTGAATTTAATCGAAATCAACAAAATTAAAATCAGTCCGCTTTTTGAATTAAAGATAAAAACGCATATCGATAAGGAAGATAAATTGTATGAAGAGCCTTTACTGGCACCGTTAATTTCGATTGATTTGATTGAGAATGCTTTTAAACACGCCGATTTGCAAAGCCCTGATGCTTTTATTTCGGTTATTTTTGAGTTTAAAAACAATGCTTTTGCAATGACGGTTTCGAATAAAATTTCGGACAAAAAGGTGTTGAAAAAAGAAAGAAGCGGTATAGGAAATGCCACTTTAGAACAACGTTTACGCATTATTTATAAAAATAATTTTAAGCTCGATAAGTTTGTAGAAAACGATATCTATATTGCTCATTTAAAGATTAATTTGCTTGAATACAAAACTGAAATGTTTACTGCTGGACGATGAGTTGCCGGGATTAACGTATTTGAAAATGCTTTGCGAACAAATTCCCGAAGTAGAAATCGTAAAGACGTTTAATAATCCTGAAAAACTGTTGGCCGAAATTCCAAATCTCGATTTTGATTTGTTAATATCAGATATCGAAATGCCCGGAATTGACGGCTTGCATTTGGCAACTTTGCTAAAAGAAAAATTAGTTGTTTTTTGTACAGCATACAAAGCCTATGCTGCTGATGCTTTTACTATTGATGCCGTTGATTATATTACCAAGCCGGTAAAATTAGAGCGTTTGCAAAAAGCAATTACTAAGGCTACAGAACGTTTTGGAAGCACTGCAAATACTAAGAAATTCATCCATCTCAATACTGATAAAGGAAAGAGTCTGTTGTATTTTAACCAAGTTTTGTATATCAAAACCGCTTTGGGCGATAGCCGTGACAAAACGGTACTTTTAACCGATGGCAGTTTTTTGAATTTAAAAAATGTAAAGTTCGATTCGCTTTTGGATGAATTGCCCGAAGCTGATTTTTGTCGTATTAACAAGAAAGAAATAGTGTCCTTAAAGGCGATAAAGTTTTTCAATCATAACGAAATTGTGCTACATCATTTAGATGCTAATGCTAAGAATACTACGCTAATACTGAGTGAAACCTATCGGGCTGATTTTTTGAAAAAGATAAAAATCTAACTTATTACAAATTTTTTCCTGTTTATTACATAGATTAAAAATTAGCCTTAAAATTCTTTTTGTACTTAAAAATCACTTCTGATATTTGCCAATAAATTTTAAAAATGGCGTATGGCTAATATTAAGAATTCTTTGTTTTACGTTTCTGTTATAGGTGGTTTTACAGCTTTAATATATTGGCTGCTTTCTATAGGGCCTTCGCTTGAAGTAGGTCGTGGAATTGTTCATAAACGCATAGAAAGCAATCACTGGAATGATTTTATACATTCGATGGTTGAAAACTTGCAGCATCCTTTGGCTATTTTATTGGCTCAAATTGTGACTATTATTTTGGTAGCACGCTTGTTTGGCTGGCTTTTTAGAAAGATAGGACAACCATCAGTAATAGGCGAAATGATTGCCGGAATTTTTCTGGGACCATCGGTAGTTGGAATGTACTTTCCGGAATTCTCCGCTGCCTTATTTCCTGTGGCATCTTTAGGGAATTTGCAGTTTTTGAGTCAGATAGGTTTAATATTTTTCATGTTTGTTATTGGGATGGAATTAGACCTGAAAGTGCTTAAGAATAAAGCCAGTGATGCGGTTGTGATTAGTCACGCCAGTATTGTTATTCCGTTTGCTTTAGGATTGACTTTGGCTTTTTTTATTTATCCTATTTTTGCACCCATGGGAGTTGAGTTTTCCTCTTTCGGATTGTTTATGGGAATTGCCATGAGTATCACAGCATTTCCGGTCCTGGCCCGAATTGTTCAGGAACGTGAAATGCAAAAAACCAAATTAGGAACTATTGTTATCACCTGTGCCGCTGCCGATGATATTACGGCCTGGTGTATTCTGGCTGTAGTAATTGCTATTGTTAAAGCAGGTTCATTTACCAGTGCATTATATGTAATTGGTTTGGCTGTTTTGTATGTAATTGTAATGCTTAAGATAGTTCGTCCATTTCTAAAACGTGTAGGCGATTTGAATTCCACTCCCGAAAGTTTGAATAAACCTGTGGTGGCTATTTTCTTTTTAACTCTTTTATTCTCTTCTTATGCTTCTGAATTAATAGGGATTCATGCGTTATTTGGAGCTTTTTTGGCTGGAGCTATTATGCCTGAAAACAGTAAATTTAGAAATATTTTTATCGAAAAAGTAGAAGACGTTTCTATTATTGTTTTATTGCCTTTGTTTTTTGTTTTTACAGGTTTGCGTACCCAAATAGGCTTGTTAAACGATCCTTATTTATGGAAAATCACAGCTTTAATTATTGCTGTTGCTGTGGTTGGAAAATTTTTCGGAAGTGCCCTTGCGGCTAAATTTATGGGGCAAAGCTGGAAAGATAGTCTGGCTATTGGTGCTTTAATGAACACCCGTGGGTTAATGGAGCTGGTCGTTTTGAATATTGGTTATGATTTAGGGGTTTTGTCAACTGAGATTTTTACAATGATGGTCATCATGGCATTAGTAACCACTTTTATGACCGGACCGGCTTTAGATTTTATCAATCTTATTTTTAAAGATAAGGCTACAGTAGTTCCTGAGGAAATAGCCAATAAAAGTAAGTACAAAATTTTATTCTCTTTCTCTACTCCCCAAAAAGGTAAAAAACTATTAAAAATTGCCAATAGTTTGGTTAAAAAACAAGCCGATAGTTCGATTGTTGCTGCAATGCACTGTTCTTTAAGTACCGAAATACATTCGTTTGATGTAAAAGATCATGAGCGAAATATGTTAGCACCCGTAATTAAAGAATCGCAGTTGTTAAATCAGGAAGTGGTAAGTGTTTTTAAGGTGACTAACGATATTGTAACGGATATAATTGATACCGCTAATCAGGGTGAATATGACTTGTTGTTAGTGGGTTTAGGTCAGTCTATTTTTGATGAAACCCTGTTGGGAAAAATTTTAGGTTTTACTACTCAAATTGTCAATCCGGATCGATTGATAGATAAGTTTACAGGAAAAGAAGGCTTGTTTGAAAATTCCCCTTTTGACGAAAAAACCCGTCATATTATTGCTAAAAGCAAAATGCCTGTCGGAATTTTTATTGATAAGGATTTAGACGAAATCGATCAGGTTTTTATGCCGATTTTCAGCAAAGAAGATGCTTTCTTAATTGAGTATGCCAAAAAATTAATCAATAATAATGGTTCTCAGATTACGATTTTGGATGCTGTAGGCGAGATTAAAAAGACCCGTGATATTGAGGAATCGATTCGCTCTATTGAGCAAATTGCTCCTAATCATATTATGATTATGAATGATAAAATTATTAGAAAAGAGTTTCTGCAAAGTCAGAACTTAATGATTATAAGTTTGGAAAGTTGGAAGCATATTATTGATGCGGATACCAATTGGCTGGTAGATGTTTCCTCAGTTTTGATTATAAAACCGTAAAAAGGATTTTAGATTTTTGATTAACGATTTTTGATTAACGATTTTTGATTTCAGACGTATAAGTCCTTAAAAGTTATATGCTAATATAAAAATCTGAATTCAAAAATTGTTGATTGGTATTTAATAGTCCGCATAGCGGACGATTGATATTGTAACAACGGATTTTGATCTCTTTAGGTTTAATTCCTCGAAGCTCTGCTTCGTTTTTTACCGTAGATTGGCAGATTATAATATGAAAATCTGCGAATCTGCGGTTGTTTTTTTAATACCTCGTGGGCTCTGCCCCGAGGCAGTTTATTCCGTTAAAAAAAATAGTATAGTAAAAAAGTTCCGTAGGAACGATTCATTTATACCATCTAATCAATGACTAAAGCTGTGTTTGAAATGAATTGTTCCTACGGAACTTTTTTATGTGTTATCATCTGTTCTCAACGGATTAATCCCGAATGCTTTCGGGACGTTGTTACAATATTATACGAGCCTATGGCTCTTTTAGTTAATTGCGTTATCTCAGTTTTGATTACAAAACTTTAATGATGATTTCAGATTTTGTGTTAGTGTATAAAAATCTGAAATGCTTCGCCAGTTCGCTATCGCTCGGGTCAAAAATTGTTAATCTGCATTCTAAAATTCTAAAACCCTAAATTCAAAACATAACTTAGTTTGATGGCGATATTGTCTTCAAATTTTGCTAGTTGATTAGGGCCGTAACGGAAAAAAGTAGTCAATCCCAATCCATTAAAAATTTGATTGAGTTCAATTCCTGATTCAAAGTATCCTCTGTTCAGGGTTTTGAAATTAAGTCCCAGGTGTTCTTCGGGATTGTCTAAATCGCCCCAGGCCATTCGGGAAACTAAAACTAACGAAGGTTTTACTTTTTTGAATAATGTAACTCTGTTAAAAGCGTGTTTAATTTGAAATAAGCTGTACTTATTTGAGAAAAATTCGTTAAAAAACATGGTTTCAAAACTGTTTTTTCCGCCAAAGGTAATTCTTTGAATAATTGTTTCTTTAGTGATATTGTTAGGAGAGGTATTGTACAAATGCGTTAGCGGTACATCGCCCAAGGCATATCCGGCCTGAAAGAGTAAGCTGGTTTTTTGACCGTTCAAATATTTCTTTTCATATTCAGTTTTAAAGTCAAATTTGCTAAAATCAAAGTCATTGTTTAATACTCTTCCTAAGGATTGGGTGTATTGAAAACTGAATTTTGGAAAGCGTTTTTCAATCTCAATTTGTCCTGTTGGCGTTTGCATAAAATCGCTAAACGGACTCCATTGGAGTGAAACCATAGCGGTTGTCATGGTGTAATGAGTATATAATTGATTTTTTGGATTAAAAGCATAATTGAATTTGGGTTGGATTTCGGCCTGTGCAATTTCCCAAATGCTTTCTGTTTTTGGAATTAGTTTGGATTCAAAATAGCTTTTCCAACTAATATAATTGTAAAAAGTGCTGATATTGATAGGTCTGGGGTCATAGATTTTATAAGGTTTCTTTTCGATTGAAAAAGAAGTACTCGCAATTTCCCGAATATCGTCGGTGTATGAAAAACCAAGCCAGGAATTAGCTTGTTGGTTAATTTTTGCTGCAGCACCTATGCTGCCTTTAAAAATACCGTCTTTTGTCCCATAGGCATAATAACCTTCAACTCTGAAATTTTTAGATAAACGTTCGTTAGTAACTCCGCCTAATCCCAAACGGAAACCTTCGTAGTTGTTGTAGCTGAAAATTTTTCGTAAATCCAGATCGAAAAAACCAATTGGCAAATAGCCGTTGATGATTTTCTTTCCAAAAAACAGCCTATTGGCAAATTTTTTCTTAATTGCAATACTGTCAAGTTCGCTATAGGTTTTTTTAAAGCGAATATCAATGCTGTCCTTTCGATACTGTTCCCAAAAAGATTCGTCTTTGTCAAAAGCATTTTTGTTAATTTCGACAGTAAAATAAGGGTTTTCAATAGGAGTATTTTTGTTTTTTTGGATGTCAAAAATATGGTTTTCCGAGCGCAGATAAATATAATCCGAAGGCTGTTTTTTTCGGGACTTGAAATCTTGTTCGATATCGCCGTCAAACTGAATGGTACCTCCGAAAATATTGATGTCGTCGTCATTGTGGCCTTTGATGATTTGAAAGGTTTTATGAACAGGAAACCAGATATTTTCTTCGGGTAAGTATTCGAATTCATGTGTTCCGCTAATGTTGAGTAAGCCTCTTATACGCATAATGGCTTTAGAAACGGCAAAATTGTTTTGGTCAATATATAAAACCCCTTCAAGACCTTTGGCTTTGCTTTTCTTTTTGTTCTTAAAGTAAATCATATAGGAACTCCTGCCATTAATGGCTACGGTATCCAGTAATTTGTAGTTGTATTCTTTGACGGCATCGTCAGCTATCGGGCTGTTATATTTGGTTTCAAAGAGTTCGTATTTCGGGTCGTAGATAGAAAAAGATTGGAGGTTGAAAGCAATTATTTCGTACAACGGCTGTTTTAATCCGGCCATTTTTGTGCCTAAAATAGTTTCTTTTAGTTGGTTGTTGCTAAACTGATGTTGGGATACTTTTTCGGTCTGGAATAAGTGACGTTTGCTAACCGTATTTTTAAATTTGTAATTTGTAGAATCGATTTTGTATAAGGCTCCTTGTTTGTATTTTCTAACAAAGACAGAATCTATTTGTCCTGAAATAGAATCCGGATTGGCGGAAACAATTAATTTATTGTAGTTTTTAAATGCAAAATTAGAAAGTCTTTTTTGAGGATCATTATTGTTTTTTAATACAATGGTTTTTTTGATGATGCTTAATGCTGTATTTTCATTGCTGATGATAATTTCGTTAAGACGATCCGTTTTTGGAGTTAATTTCAAATTAAAAAACAACTTGTTTTTTTGAACTTCAACTTTTATTTTGTTGTAACCAATGTAAGAAACAGTGAAGGAAACAATGGTAGTTTTTGAGTTGATTTCAAATTTCCCATCTACATCGCTAATGCTGTTAATGCCATTGTTTGTGCTTATTGTAGCAAATGGTAATGTTTTGTTAGAACCGGATTCTTTTACAATTCCGCTAATATGAAATTGTGCCTGAAGCGAAATCGAGAACAAGAATAACAATAGAAAATGCTTCATGGTTGCTGTTTGAATCAAAAACGTGGATAAACGTGTTTTGGTATGGCAAAAGTAAGAATAAAAAAACCGCCTTATTATTTTTAACAAGACGGATTTTAAATGAGTTTTTCGAAAGTTATACTTTCATTATTTCGGCTTCTTTAGCAGCAAGAAGTTCGTCAATTTTTTTGATATAAGTATTGGTAAGATTTTGAACTTCTTCTTCGGCACTTTTACAAATGTCTTCTGATGTTCCTTCTTTCTCTAATTTTTTGATATCAGTATTGGCTTCTTTTCGAGCATTTCGGATACCAATTTTTGCGTCTTCAGCTTCAGCTTTAGCTTGTTTTGCCAGTTCACGACGACGGTCTTCTGTCAAAGGCGGAACACTAATGATAATGATATCGCCATTGTTCATTGGGTTGAACCCAAGATTAGCAATCATAATGGCTTTTTCAATAGTTTGCAGCATATTTTTTTCAAAAGGCTGCAATGTAATGGTTCTGGCATCCGGAGTGCTGATTTTAGCAACCTGATTAAGAGCTGTTGACGAACCATAATAATCTACAAAAACACTTCCTAGCATAGCAGGAGATGCTTTTCCGGCACGAATATTTAGAAATTCTTTTTCAAGGTGTCCTATAGAACCTTCCATTGATTCTTCGGTACTTTCTAATATAAAATCTATTTCTTCAGTCATTTCTTTAATGTTTATAGTTTGTTGTTTATAGCTTGTTGTTGTTTTATTGTTCTAATTCAGATGTTGTCTTTTGGAATGTTACTGGACTATAAACAATAAACTCAAAACCATAAACTATATATTAACTACAGTTCCAATATTTTCCCCATCGCAGATTTTTTCCAGATTTCCGCTTTGGTTCATGTCAAAAATAAGTATCGGTAATTTGTTTTCCTGGCTTAATGTAAAAGCAGTTGTGTCCATTACATTTAATCCTTTTTTGATGACATCATCAAACGAAATATAGTCAAATTTTACTGCCGAAGCATTTTTTTCAGGATCTGAATCATATACACCATCTACGCGGGTTCCTTTCAGGATTACGTCGGCATTGATTTCAATTCCACGTAAAACAGCAGCTGTATCAGTAGTAAAATAAGGATTTCCTGTTCCGGCACCAAAGATTACAATTCGACCTTTTTCTAAGTGACGATCGGCTCTTCTTTTGATATAAGGTTCAGCAATAGACTCCATTTTTAAGGCAGTTTGCAAACGCGTTTTCATGCCTTTGTCCTCAAGAGCACCTTGCAAAGCCATTCCGTTAATAACGGTAGCAAGCATTCCCATATAATCTCCTTGCACTCTGTCCATTCCGCTGCTGGCTCCGGCAACTCCTCTAAAGATGTTTCCTCCACCTATTACGATGGCGATTTCTACTCCTTTGGCGTGAACTTTTTTGATTTCTTCAGCATATTCAGCTAATCTTACAGGATCTATTCCATATTGACGATCTCCCATTAAAGCTTCACCGCTTAATTTTAGAAGAATTCTTTTGTATTTCATGTCTTTGTTGCGTTGATTGGTGCAAATATAGGGATATTCTTTTTTTCTGAAATAGGGCAACTTAAATTTTATAGATTTTGTTTTCGTAACTGTATTTTGCCGCCTGATAACCTAAATTGAATATAGTGTCCATCTTGACTTTATTAGTTTCAAAGGTGCTGTAGATGCTGAGTTCTTTAGGTTGAATCATCCAGTCGCAATGATTAAACTTTGTGATATTAGAGTTTTCCGAAAGAATATCAAAAGCTCTGGTGGTTACAGCTCTGATAGAACTTAAATCCTTAGCGGTAATCATATTAATAGGGCTTACATAAACGCCAATAATCATATCAGAGCTGTCTCTTAATAAATCGGTAGGGAAGTGGTTTAAAATACCGCCATCACTATAATGATTGCCGTTAATTTCATAAGGCGAAATAATCCCGGGAAAGGAAGACGAAGAGATAAGGGCATCGACAATTTTAGTTTCAGGTTCAAATATTTTTAATTGTCCTTTGATCATGTCGGTGGCAGTGATTTGTGTTGGAATATTCAAATCAGCCAGAGTTGCATCTTCAAAAACCACCCGGAAATATTCACGAAATGCTTCAGAGTCAATCAAACCTGCCTTAGTAAAGGTTATGTGTTTCCAGTGAAATAAATAAATTGATTTGAAGAATTCTAAGATTTCTTCAGGTGTTTTTCCCCAGGCATACATGGCACCAACGATAGAACCGGCACTGGTTCCCGCAATTTGATTAGGGCGAATGTTTTTTTCTTCTAAAAATTTGATAGCACCCGCATGGGCCAAACCCTTTGTTCCGCCACCCGAAAGCGCTAAGCCAATTGATTTTGAATTTAAGTTCATCTTTTGCAATTTTGATAAAAATACACTTTTTGGTGGTTTTATAGGGATGAAATTAAAATTTTTGAGCATAGTTAGTATAATCTTAAATTGATGGTATGGTTTAAGATTATCGTTTTAAATATGTTTTTCTTTAAATACAAAATTCCGCAAAGTCAAAAGACAATGCGGAATTATTTTTACAAAAAAACCTTTAGAGAATTAAAATTATTTTTCTCCTAATACTTTAAGTAGTCTTACCCAATGTAGTTGCTTCGTACTGTCTGGTCTAGGAAAACTAAGAACGATTACGGTACGATCTATATGTTCTATTTTGTAAGTGATATGGCCCCAAACAAAAGTAGAGTCATTTTTAACTGACCATTTTTGAGGACGAATTATAACATCACCAGCCATTCCTTCAAGTAAAGTATAACCTTCTTTTGTACTAAATTTATACCTGTGAGAATATCCATCTTTATGAAATTGAAAATTTATACTACCACATGATAAATCATATTGTTTGGTACTGCTATATTGCCAATATTGATTTTTAGGAGTAATAAAAATATCCTCTAATGTGCTCTTTTTAGTACATGAAGATAAAGCAAGTACTATAACCATAATTAATAAATTAATTGTTTTCATAAATATAATTTACGTTAATGGGGTCTGGACGATCCTCAACTTTTATTTTTAATTTTAATTGACCTAAAAAAATATTGTCAATATTCAGGCACTTCAATATATATTATTCCTGTATGTTTGGTATTGAATTGATTGATTCTAAAAAACAAACCTTGTTGACAAATTGTGTCAACAAGGTTGTTAGAATTTCTACTTCTGTTTACAATGCCACACGAAAGGATTCGTGCGGCAGCGGGTGTAAGTAACCTGAACAGCTTCAATTTGAGCATAAGTGTTAAAGCCAAAACACAAAAGAAACAATAAAGTAAGTTTCCGGATAATCATATTTTAATGGTTTTGTTATTAGTCTTCGTTTAAAATGGTTAAAACAAATCTAATAAAAAACAGGAGTCAAAAAAATATTTTTGTAGTATTTTTCTCAACAAAAAAAGCCATGAATTGAATCATAGCTTTCTATATTTTGTTGTAAAATCAATATTTATTCAGAATCCAATCCCAAAGACTCTTCAAACAGCGTAACACCAATAGCGTTTTTCACGTCATAATCACCAATTTTTGTTCGACGTAATGCCGTCAAGTGTGAACCTGAATTCATGGCTTTTCCAAAATCATAAGCCAAAGAACGGATGTAAGTTCCTTTGCTGCAAACTACTCTGAAATCGATTTCAGGCAGTGCAATTCGGGTGATTTCAAATTCGAGAATGGTCGTTTTTCTGCTTGCAATTTCTACCTCTTCTCCGGCACGAGCGTGTTCGTACAAGCGTTTACCATCTTTTTTTATTGCAGAAAAAATTGGTGGTTTTTGATCAATTTCGCCCAAAAAATGTTTCACTGTTTCGTAAATTAAGGCTTCATTAATATGTTCCGTTGGAAAAGTTTCGTCAATTTCGGTTTCTAAATCATAGGATGGAGTAGTGGCTCCAATATAAAAAGTACCGGTGTATTCTTTGGCTTGACCCTGAAGTTCTGCTATTTTCTTAGTGAATTTTCCGGTGCAAATTAACAGCAATCCGGTTGCCAATGGATCGAGAGTTCCGGCATGACCAATTTTGAATTTTTTAGGTAATCCTACTTTGTTGATGAGTAGGTATTTTAATTTATTCACCGCCTGAAATGAGCTCCATTTCAAGGGTTTGTCTATCAGTAAAACCTGTCCTTCTAAATATTCTTCGGGCTTCATTAGATAATAGTCAATGGGTGAATAAAATAATGGATAATCAGCAGAATAATTCCGGCTGCAATGCGGTAATAACCAAAGATTTTGAATCCTTTTTTGCTTAGAAAACCAATGAATGATTTAATGGCTAACATGGCCACGATAAAAGCAACAATGTTCCCAATGATTAATATGTTAATTTGGTCTTCGGTCAATACATAACCGTCTTTGTAATAATCGTAGCATTTTTTTACTGTTGCACCTAACATAGTGGGTACCGCCAGGAAAAAAGAGAATTCGGCTGCTGAGGTTCTCGATAAGTTTTGAGACATTCCGCCTACAATAGAAGCGCCACTTCTGGAAACTCCAGGAATCATGGCAAGACATTGGAATAATCCGATTTTGAAAGCTCTTAAATAGCTGATTTCGGTTTCGGTTGAATGGCTAAACCAGTCATCTACTTTTAGCAGAATGATGCCACCCACTAATAACGAAATGGCTACCGTTAACGGATTTTCTAATAAAGCATCTATTTTTTTGCTGAAAAGCAAACCAAAAACTACCGCGGGAATAAAAGCGACCAATAATTTGAAATAAAAATCAAAAGACTGAAAAAAGCGTTTGAAGTAAAGTACCAAAACTGAAAGAATGGCTCCCAATTGGATTACTATAGTGAAAAGTTTGGTAAAATCATCTTGTGCAATTCCGTAAAAAGAAGAAGCAATAATCATGTGTCCTGTTGAAGAAACCGGAAGAAATTCGGTGATTCCTTCGATAATTGCCAAAACAATAGCCTGTAATGTATCCATTATTTAGTGTTCAGTGTTCAGTCCCGTCCCGATTATTCGGAATCAGGATTAGTATTCAGTTTATTAGATTTGCTTTTTGCTGCAAACTAATGCTGCTTACTGTTTACTGTTTTTTAGGGTTTTTTAAAATAGCATAAATTGTAATTCCAAAACCAATTAAAACCGTTGTAGGAGCTAAACGAATTCTTCTAAAGTTAAAAATAGCATCGCTATACACCTTAGGGTCATCACTACCGCCACCGGACATTAATATAAATCCAAGTGCAATTACTCCAATTCCGATTAATAGAATTTTATAATTGATTTTATCGAATAAGAATTCTTGTTTGTCGTCTTTCATAATGTCATTGCGAGGAACTACTTGTCCGCCGTGGCGGAAGCAATCTCTTCCTCATTATTAAGTTAGTTTATGACTAGTATAAATCGTCTGTTCTAAGGTTTAAGAAACGTTGTGTAGCAAAATGGGTGCTTAACCAGGTGATTAAAACTCCAAATCCAAAAACAGCAGCGAAAACCAGTAAAATCAGCACTTTATCATTTAGAATTCCTAAATCAGGGAAGTTAGTTTGTACATAAAATAAAAGTCCTATTAGAGCCAGAATTGCTAAAATAGCTCCCAGCATTCCCAGTTTTACACTTCGCATTACAAAAGGTTTTCTAATAAACGATTTTGTAGCACCTACCATTTGCATGGTTTTAATGATAAAACGATGCGAATATATAGACAAACGAAGCGAACTGTTAATTAATAATACAGCAATAAAAGTTAAAAATCCGCTGATGATTAAAATCCACATACTTACTTTTTTGATATTGTCGTTGACTAAATTCACTAATTGTTTATCGTAAACAATGTCTGAAATCATTGGGTTAGTGCGCAATTGACGTTCTATTTTGGCTACGCTGTCATTTTCTACATAAGCCGCTTTGATGTGAATGTCATAAGAATTTTGTAGCGGATTTTCGCCAAGGAAAGTCAGGAAATCTTCACCAATAATATCGGTGTGTTGTTTTGCAGCGGCATCTTTGCTGACATAAACAATCTTTTTTGCGTAAGCTGCTCTTTTTAATTCAGTGCCAAAATTTTTCAAAATTGTATCATTGGCTTCATTTTTAAAGAATACCGTCATGGCAATTTTTTCTTTAAAATTGTCAGCTAATCTTTTAGAATTGATAATAAAAAGTCCTAATGTTCCCAGTAAAAATAAAACTAAGGAAATACTTAAAACTACCGAAAAATAAGAGGAAATTAACCTGCGTTTTTGAAACTTATCAAATGAAGAACTCATAGTTTACTTTAATTTGCGGTAAAAATAATAAAGAATTTCTTTATTTGAAGTTAATAACGTTCAAAGTTTCGATTTTCTTGTCATAAAGAACGGCTTTTTAAAATATTTTTCAGGTAAAAAGTAATTTTAAGCCTGCAATTGTTAATCCAACTGCTAAAAGATATTTTAGTGTTTTGGAGTTGAATTTTTGGCTTCCAAAATAAGAGCCTAATAATCCCCCTATAATTGTAGCAATAACCGCTATTTGTAAATCGGGTGTGAGGTTAAAACCTCCTTTTTGAATTTGACCATAAAGTCCCGAAAGCGAATTGACAAAAATGAATAATGCCGAAACAGCTGCGGTTTCTTTTAGTTTTGACCAACGCATTAAAAGCATCAAAGGACTAAGGATGATGCCTCCGCCAATGCCTAAAAGTCCGGAAAGAAGTCCTATGCTACCACCTGAAAAAAGTCCTGCCCACAGAGGAATTTCCCGATTGGGTTCGTTTTTTTCTTCAAATTGATAGACTAATCTAATAATTGAAATAAAGATACAAATGCCTAATATTTTTTTATAAATAGCATCCGGTAAACTCATAGTTCCTCCCAAAAAAGCCATGGGAATACTAGCAATTACAAATGGAAGAAATAATTTTAATCGAAAAACCCCAGCTCTGTAAAAACCAATAAAAGAGAATAAGGATACTGCTAAATTCATCACTAATGCCGATTGTTTCATCATAGCAGGAGCTACGCCAGCTATTGCCATGATAGCCAGATAACCACTGGCACCACCGTGACCTACAGCCGAATAGACAAATGCAACTAATACTAATAAAAACAGTAGTAAAATAGGGGTGTAATCCATGAAGATTATTTTTTAAAACTAAACAATTCCGGTTTAAAAGTAATCATAACGTAGCTCCAAACCGGAATGATGTTGCTGTTTCCTGCTTTAAGTGTTTCCATGCTTTTTTTGGCTGTCATATAAGAGAATCCAAAATCAATCATTGTAAATGAGTTGCATTTGTAATGGATTGACAAATCGTTTTCAAAACCTAAGTAAGGATTAATTGTATTGCCCAAATCGTTTTTAGTCTTGTTGGACAAATAGAATAAGTGAAAATCAGAACGTAAGTTCACTTTTTTATTCAAATCATAAATAAAGAATAAATACGGATTAAACAATCCGCCGTTTTTTACATCGGTAGGAAAAGCAGTAAAATAATCCATATTTCCCATAAATCGCCATGCCACACCATAAAGAGGTACAAACGATTTTGAGAATTCGCTTGTTTTTTCGGAATTCTCGCCACTTACAAATTCGGCTCCTAAACGGCTGGTGAGTTTGTTTGTTTTCAGTTGGATTTCTGGTTGGAAATAATAGGCAGAAATACGATTGCCTGTTTGCAATTGTCCGTATTGATAATATCCGCTGAGCGTTACATATAAATTGCCTTTTTCAAAATCCAGTCGTCCTCCCGAAGTTCCGCGGGTGTATAAGGTATTGGTATTTGTTTTACTCTGATAACTATCAGCAGCATTGATTGTGGTCAGGCTAAAATGTTCGTTGAGTTTTGCTTTTAGATAATGAACATTGAGCAATTTGTAATTGGTAAATGTGGTTGGAGAAAAATCAGTGTCAAAAATGCGTTCGGCTGTTTGATTAAAAGAAGTTATCAATTCCGAATGAATGTTACTGTTGTTAAAGATAAAATTAATTCCGTCATGTGCTCTGGCAGCCTGACTCCAGTTGGCAGCCGAAAAAAGTCTTCCATTGTCTAATTCTACTTTTTGGCGGCCCATTCGAACCAAAAACTGCTCGTTAATATTGGCATCTACATAGGCTTCAAAAACATTTAGTGAACCCGATGTTGAAGTTTGGCCGTATTGTCCCCAAACTCTCAAATCCTGAATGGAAGTATGAAATTTGAATTTGGGTTGGCTGTAATTAAAATACAATCGGCTTCTTTGAGTTGTAAAAAAAGCGGCTTTAGTATCGGCTGTTCTCAATTGTTTGTATCCATCACGATATTCAGTTCTGGGTCTGAATTCTAAACCAATGTTAAATTCTTTGTTCTCCGAATTTTTGTTTTGATTTACAATTGGAAGTGCCATTATTGAATCGGCCTCTCTTTGTGTAATGAGTTTTTTTTGAAGTAATAAATTGGTAATGGCTGAGTTGTTTTGTGCTGCTGTTTTTTCAAAAGCGAAAAAGCTTAGAATAGTAAGAAAGCAGAGCAGAGCCGTTTTTTTCATAGAAAGTTGTTTGTGCAAAATGCTTTTTAAACAGATTGCAAAAATAAGTATTCTTACTTAGCATTTGATCAGTTGTTGATTTATTTCTTCTTTTCAAGAAATAACTTTGGTGCAATGTGCAATAAACGTAAATTTGCCACTCAATTTTTTTGTAACCCATTCAGGGTTCAAAACCCTGAATGGGTTTAATTTAAAATTAAAATAAAAGGAATGAAATACAATCCGAACGAAATTGAAGCCAAATGGCAAAAATACTGGGCTGATAACAAAACTTTTGCAGCATCCAATACTTCTGAAAAACCAAAACACTACGTTTTAGATATGTTTCCTTATCCTTCGGGAGCGGGATTGCACGTGGGGCATCCGCTGGGTTATATTGCTTCTGACGTGTATTCTCGTTTTAAAAGACACCAAGGTTTTAACGTTTTGCACCCAATGGGTTACGACAGTTTTGGATTGCCAGCCGAGCAATATGCTATTCAGACTGGGCAACGTCCGGAAGATACTACTCGCGTGAATATTGATGGTGGTGTGGATAAAGAAGGAAACCAAATTGCTGGTTACCGCAAGCAATTGGATAAAATAGGATTTTCATTTGATTGGGATAGAGAGGTGCGAACTTCAAATCCTGATTATTACAAGCATACACAGTGGATTTTTATCCAATTATTCAATTCCTGGTACAATAAAGATTCAGATAAAGCAGAGGATATTTCGACTTTGATTGCCCTTTTCGAAAAAGAAGGAAATGCTAATGTCAATGCCGTTTGCGATGATAATATTGAAGGTTTTTCGGCTGCTGAATGGAATGCTTTCGCAAAAGAACAGCAAGAGAAAATCTTGTTACAATATAGACTGACTTATTTGGCTGAAACCGAAGTAAACTGGTGTCCTGGATTAGGAACTGTTTTGGCTAATGACGAAATCATCAATGGCGTTTCAGAACGTGGAGGATATCCGGTAGTTCGTAAAAAAATGACCCAATGGAGCATGCGTATTTCGGCTTATGCGGAACGTTTGTTACAAGGTTTAAATGATATCGACTGGAGTGAAAGTATCAAAGAAAGTCAACGTAACTGGATTGGAAAATCCGTTGGGGCAATGGTAGATTTCAGACTGCAGAATTCAGAAAGCAGTATTTCAGTATTTACAACCAGACCTGATACTATTTTTGGAGTGACGTTTATGACTTTAGCACCGGAACACGAATTGGTAGCTCAAATTACCACCCCTGAACAAAAAGCAGCAGTTGAAGCATATATCGAAAAAACAGCAAAACGTTCCGAAAGAGAGCGTATGGCGGATGTGAAAACCATTTCGGGAGTTTTCACAGGAGCTTATGCCGAGCATCCGTTTACCAAAGAAGCGATTCCAGTTTGGATTGGTGATTATGTTTTGGCGGGTTACGGAACAGGTGCTGTAATGGCAGTTCCTTGTGGTGATGAAAGGGATTATGCTTTTGCCAATTTCTTCAAGGGACAAAACGGAATGCCGGAAATTAAAAATATTGTTGATAAAGATATTTCCGAAGCGGCTTTTGGAGGAAAAGAAGGTTTTCAATTAGTGAATTCTGATTTCTTAAACGGTATGGGTTACAAAGATGGAACTCAAAAAGTAATTGCCGAATTGGAAAAAATCAATCAGGGTTACGGTAAGGTAAATTACCGTTTGCGTGATGCGGTTTTCTCCCGTCAAAGATATTGGGGAGAACCATTTCCGGTGTATTATGTGAATGGTTTGCCACAGATGATTGATGCGCAACATTTGCCAATTATTTTGCCGGAAGTAGAGAAATATTTACCAACCGAAGACGGATTGCCTCCATTAGGAAACGCTTCTGTTTGGGCTTGGGATAGTGTGAATAATAAAGTAGTTGAAACTAATTTGGTTGACAATGCAACTATATTTCCATTAGAATTAAATACCATGCCAGGTTGGGCAGGTTCTTCTTGGTATTGGATGCGTTATATGGATGCGGCTAATGAAAACGAATTTGCTGGTAAAGAAGCGCTGAAATATTGGGAATCTGTGGATTTATACATTGGCGGAAGCGAACACGCAACAGGCCATTTATTGTATTCTCGTTTTTGGAACAAATTTTTAAAAGACAAAGGTTTTGCTCCAACTGAAGAGCCGTTCAAAAAACTGATTAATCAGGGAATGATTTTGGGAACGAGTGCTTTTGTTTATAGATTGGAAGGTACAAATACATTTGTTTCTAAAAACAAAATTGAAGGACAAACGGTTCAGCCAATTCATGCAGATGTTTCAATAGTAAATTCTTCTGATGAATTAGATGTTGAAGCTTTTAAAAATTGGAGAGAAGATTATAAAAACGCTGAATTCATTTTGGATGATAACGGTAAATACATTGTAGGTCGAGAAGTCGAAAAAATGTCGAAATCGAAATACAATGTAGTAACTCCGGACAATATTTGTGCTGAATACGGTGCGGATACTTTGCGTTTATACGAAATGTTTTTAGGGCCATTGGAACAGGCAAAACCTTGGAACACGGCTGGTATTTCGGGAGTTTTTGGTTTCCTGAAAAAATTATGGAGATTGTATTTCGATGACAATGGTTTAATCGTAAACAATGACGAACCAACCAAAGACAACTTAAAATCGTTACACAAAACCATCAAGAAAGTTTCAGAAGATATCGAGAGTTTCTCTTTTAATACTTCGGTTTCCCAGTTTATGATTTGTGTGAATGAATTGTCAACTCAAAATTGTCATTCAAGAGCAATTTTAGAACCATTGACCATTGTGATTTCTTCTTATGCACCTCATATTGCTGAAGAATTATGGAGTGCTTTGGGACACGAAGGTTCGATTGCGACTGTGGCTTTCCCTAAATTCGAAGCAGCTCATTTGGTAGAATCTGATAAAGAATATCCGGTTTCTTTCAACGGAAAAATGCGTTTTACGATTAATTTGCCTTTGGATTTAACTAAAGAACAGATTGAGGAAATCGTTATGAAAGACGAAAGAACCCAAAAACAATTAGACGGTAGAACACCAAACAAGGTGATTATTGTTCCGGGGAAAATCATTAACCTTGTGGGGTAATTTTAATTCCAATATCAATTTCAATCGTCAATGATTAAGTTGAAATAAGTAAATTCCAAAATCCAAATTCCAATTGTCACACTGAGCTTGTCGAAGTGTAATTGGAGTTTGGATTTTTTTTTGAAATTGATTTTTGAAATTGTAATTTTTTTAACAGCTGTCAAAATGACATTTTTGTAAATTGGTTTAGAATTTGAGGTTTACTTTTAAAATTTGAAACAAAAATATAAAAAGATATGGGAAGTGGTTATTTAATTCTGGCGGGAGCAATTATGTTGTTCAGTTGGTTAGTGAGTTCAAGACTGAAGAGCAAGTTTGAACATTATTCACAATTGCATTTGCAAAATAATATGAGCGGTGCTGAGATTGCGCAGAAAATGTTATCGGATAACGGGATTTATGATGTACGCGTGATTTCGACTGAGGGACAACTGACGGATCATTACAATCCGGTGGATAAAACGGTTAATTTAAGCGAGTCGGTGTATAATCAGCGCAATGCTGCGGCTGCGGCTGTAGCGGCACACGAATGCGGTCACGCGGTGCAACATGCCGTGGGTTATGAGTGGTTGACAATGCGTTCTAAATTGGTTCCATTTGTCAATGTGGCTTCTTCGTATATGCAATGGATTTTGTTGGCGGGAATTCTGATGTTGAAGACCTTTCCGGGATTGTTGTTAATTGGGATTATCCTGTTTGCGGCTACTACCTTGTTTTCGATTGTTACTTTGCCGGTGGAATACGATGCCAGTAATCGCGCTTTGGCCTGGCTAAAAAATAAAAATATGCTTAACCCCGCTGAATATGCGGGTGCAGAAGATTCTTTGAAATGGGCTGCCCGTACGTATGTGGTAGCGGCTTTGGGTTCTATTGCTACGCTGTTGTATTATTTGTCTATTTATTTAGGAGGAAACAGGAGAAATTAAAAAAAAATCCAAAAACAAAAATTCCAAATTCCAATAACACTTCGACAAGCTCAGTGTGACAATTGGAATTTGGAATTTTTTTATTGAATATTTTGGGCTGTTATTGCGGCATATTTTGTTGTTGCCATTGTACCAAAATCGCAACTTGCTCATTAGTTAAAGCCGGTTTTTTATTCACAGGAGGCATAAATTTACGGTCGTCTTGAGGTAATTTTACACGGGCAATTATAGCTGCGATATGTTCTTTTACCTGTTCGTAGTTTTCAAATGGTTCTTTACGTCCTTGAGGTGGCATGTGGCATGGTGTACAGCTGTTAGTGATAATAGGTTTTACATCGGCGGTGTAGCTTATTTTTTTAGCTTCTACATAGTCTTTTCCTTTTTTGGCAGAACTACAGTTTGCCATTAACATGGATAATGGAATGATAAGGACAATTAATTGGTTTCTTTTCATGATTTTTTATTTCAGTTGTTGGTCAAAAATAGTAAAAAAAGGATTCGAGTATTAAATGTCGATTTGTTTTCAGAATATTCGGTTTTAAGTGTGCTGTGAATCATGCCAATTGGGATTAATCTTGTCCGATTTGGATAATGACTATTGTGAGAATTGCTGTGATTGAGATACGCTTTAATTCGTGTTTGTTAGTGCAATTCGTGATGGAAACTCTCTGATTTATTTTTGATTGGGTAAATAAACAGTAAAAGTAGTACCGATATTTTCGGTGCTTTCAAATTTAATATGCCCTCCCAGTTTTTCAATGCCATATCTAAGAGTGTAGAGCCCAATTCCGTTTCCACTGGATTGCGTGGTTGCCCGATAAAATAATTTAAAAATGTTTTTTTGTAAGGCTGCAATTATTCCTATCCCGTTATCTGCAACTGTAATTGTAGTAGTGTTGTCTTCTTTTTTTAAAACATCGATTTTTATGAAGGAATCGTTTTGAGTTTCCTTTCTGTACTTTATAGCATTGTCGATAAGGTTTTGGAATAGAGAAATAATGATTAGTTTGTCAAAATAAAAATCAGTTATGGGGTCTATGTTTTCTTCAAATCGAATAGTGTTGTAACCCGGCATATAGGCCAGTGTTTTTTTGACCTCAGGGATTATTTTTTTGAAATCGATTAATTCTAAATGGGTGTTTCCTTTTTGAATCCTTAGTGTTTTATTAATTTGCTCCAATGTGCTCATTAGTTTTTGGATGTTTTCCTGAACTAATTCGAAGTACATTTTTAATTCGTCAGAATCGTTAGGTTCGTTAAGAGCCAGGTCGGTAATTCCTAATATGCTTGCCATTGGACTATTGACATCGTGCGTTATCTTGTAGGAGAATAATTCTAAGGCACTTATAGTGTCTTTTAATTCGGTTATGTTTGAAGCCGTAACACCAATTCCGTCGCCTACTTTAAACACTTTGAGTCTGTTTAGTTGGTTGCCGTAATTGGGATGACTTAAGCTGTCTTCGATAACTATGGGAGTTCCTGTTCTAATTACTTCGAGGTATTTGTCATACAGGCCTCTTTCTCTTATGTCTGGTGAGATGTCGAGAATGTTTTTGCCAATGATTTTGTTATAGTCGATATGGTAAAATTTAAGCAGGCTGTCGTTGATGTCAATGACGTTGAGGTCTTTGTCAAATACAATAAAATGCAATTCGGAATTATTAAAGAATTCGGAACGAAGATTTTTAATTTCGTTTTCGCCTATCATGTGGTATTAGGTTTTGTGTCAGGAAAAAGGCTTTTTTAAATAAATAGCAACAGTTTTTGTCTTATCGCTTATGGCAAAATAAGCTTTTTTAATATAAAAATAAAGAGATTGCTGTTTTTTTTGTTGTTTTAGCTTCCTGTAAATAAGTATAAAAAAAGCCGTCCCGATATTTTCGGGACGGCTAGAAGTATATGATTTAGGAGATTATTTCCCTTTGTTGGCTTCAATAACGTATTTTTCTAATGCCATAGTCATTGATGGTGTTCCCGGAGCGGGAGCCATAATGTCAACTCTTAATCCGTGATCGAGTGCTTCCTTTTGAGTGGTACTTCCAAAAACAGCAATTCGGGTGTTGTTTTGTTGGAAATCCGGGAAGTTTTTAAACAAGGATTTGATTCCTGTTGGGCTAAAAAACGCCAGAACATCATAATAAACATCCGCTAAATCCGATAAATCACTCATTACCGTTTTGTAAAAAGTAGCTTGTTTCCAATCCACTTTTAAATTGTCTAATACTATAGGAGCTTCTGCGTTCAATTGGTCTGAAGCAGGTAATAAGAATTTTTCGTCCTTGTATTTTTTAATTAAAGGCGATAAGTCGGCAAAATCTTTTGCACCAACATATATTTTTCTTTTTCTGTAAACCACATATTTCTGCAGGTAGAAAGCTACTGCTTCTGACTGACAAAAATATTTTAAACCTTCAGGAACTTTAAAGCGCATTTCTTCGGCCACTCTAAAAAAGTGGTCAACAGCATTTCTACTGGTTAAAATAATAGCAGAAAAATTGTTGAGGTCAATTTTTTGAAGTCTAATTTCCTTGGCACTAACTCCTTCTATGTGGATAAAAGGGCGGAAATCAATTTTGATTTTATGTTTTTGTTGGAGTTCAAAGTAAGGCGAATTCTCTACTTTAGGCTCTGGTTGCGATACCAAAATTGTTTTGACTTTCATATTTTAACATTTTCTAAGCGCTCCCTCTTGTAAACAAATAATACATGAAAAAATAGGGAGCTATTTCGAGAGTGCAAAGATATAAAATAAAATAAAACAACTTACTGAATATTACACTTTGATATTTTTTTATTGAAAGAGAATAAGTCAGTATGCTAAGTAAGAGGATTATGCTGATAATTACAATAGGAATGTTTTGAGAAACAGTATTATAGTAATATAAAATAATGTTTACAGGCAGGATAATAATTCCAATATAGGTTCGGTAAGTGATTTTTTGCAGGTTAAATTGCTCCATAAATTCCTCGATATTAAAGGTGGTGGCAATAATTTTTTCGACCAAATACTTTGATAAAATAAAAAAGCTCAGAAAAGTGATGATTTGGATGTATAAAATCCAATCGGTTTTTGAAGCATAACCAAAAATACTCAGGGAAATTTGGATAAAAAAGGCAAAAGAAATTACCTGAACAAAAAATAAAGAGATAGTAAAACTGCTTTTTAGCTGGCTGCTATCGCGATATACTTTGGAATATTTATCCGAAAAAAAAAGATTGATAAAATCGCTAAATCGATTTCCGTAAACTGATTTAGTGATGGCAATAATGCCAAAGGCAAGAACAAAAAGAAAAGTTGCCCAGTCTTTGTTCTCCGTGATTCTCGGATGTAAGAGGTATTCTGTCATAGCGATAGCAAAATTAGTGAAATTTTATATCAATATTTTGTCAAGGCATTGGCATTTAAAAATTTTTGCCACAAATAAGCACAAATTATTCTTGTTTGATGCCCGTGCAATATGAAAATAGTGCATTACAATTGAATTATATTGAAAATACAATCGGTATTATTATAATATTATTATGAATCAAATGGCATAAAAAGGTTATTTTTGCGATGAAATTTTTAGAAATATGAATAATTGCATTGTTATAATTCCTACCTATAACGAAATTGAAAATGTAGAAAGTATCATAAGAGCGGTGCTCTCCCAACACAAACATTTTCATGTGCTTATAGTGGACGATAATTCTCCGGATCATACTGCTGATAAGGTTAGATTGTTGCAAACGGAATTTGAAGGGCGTTTATTTTTAGAAAACAGAAAAGAAAAATCAGGATTAGGAACGGCTTATGTACACGGATTTAAGTGGGCATTGGCTAATAATTATGAGTTTATTTTTGAAATGGATGCCGATTTTTCACACAATCCTAATGATTTAGAAAAATTATACAATGCCTGCCATTTTGGTGATGCTGATTTGGCTATTGGTTCCCGTTATGTTACAGGTGTTAATGTGGTGAACTGGCCATTAAACAGGGTGTTGCTTTCTTATTTTGCTTCGGTTTATGTTCGAATGATTACCGGAATGCAAATTCACGATGCTACAGCTGGTTTTGTGTGTTACAAACGCGAAGTTTTAGAAAAAATAAACTTGGATAAAATAAAATTTGTGGGTTACGCTTTTCAAATAGAAATGAAATACCGCACTTTTAGCCATAATTTTAAAATTACCGAAGTGCCTATTATTTTTACCGACCGTACTAAAGGGCAGTCAAAAATGAGTAATTCAATAATAGTAGAAGCGGTATTTGGAGTTATTTCTCTTCGATTAAAAAAATTAATAAATAGATTATAAAAAAAAGACAATGAACAGGGTTTTAATTAAGAATGCCAAAATAGTAAATGAAGGAGTAATTTTTGAAGGCGATGTTTTAATTGAGAATGACTTAATTGTTGAAATTTCAGAAAGCATTAGTGCAAAATCATCCGATTGTAAAATTATTGATGCCGAAGGGAATTACTTAATTCCGGGAGCTATCGACGATCAGGTGCATTTTAGAGAACCGGGTTTAACTCACAAAGGCGATATTGAATCAGAATCAAGAGCTGCTGTTGCGGGCGGAATTACTTCGTATATCGAACAGCCCAATACGGTTCCTAATGCAGTGACTCAGGAAATTTTAGAAGAAAAATACCAGTTGGCTGCCGAGAAATCCTATGCGAATTATTCGTTTATGATGGGGGCAACTAATGACAATTTAGAAGAAGTTTTAAAAACCAATCCAAAAAATGTTGCCGGAATCAAGATATTTTTAGGTTCTTCAACCGGAAATATGTTAGTGGATAACGAAGCTACACTTGAAAAAATATTCTCAAGTACGCCAATGTTGATTGCGGTTCACTGTGAAGACGAAGCGACTATTAGAGCCAATTCAGAAAAATATAAAGAAGAATACGGAGAAGATGTTCCGGTTACGGCGCATCATTTAATAAGAAGTGAAGAAGCTTGTTATTTGTCTTCTTCAAAAGCCATTGCTTTGGCTAAGAAAACAGGTGCGCGTTTGCATATTTTTCATCTTTCAACTGCTAAAGAAATGGATTTGTTTACCAATAAAATCCCATTGGAAGAAAAGAAAATTACGGCTGAAGTTTGTGTACATCATTTATGGTTTACCAATGATGATTATGCTACCAAAGGTAATTTTATCAAATGGAATCCGGCAGTTAAAACCGCTAATGACAGGGACGCTTTGTGGAAAGCCTTGTTAGATGACCGAATCGATGTTATTGCAACGGATCATGCTCCGCATACACTGGAAGAAAAAAAACAATCCTATTTAAAAGCACCATCAGGAGGGCCGCTGGTACAACACGCAGTTGTGGCTATGTTTGAAGCTTTTCATCAGGGAAAAATTAGCGTGGAGAAAATTGTGGAGAAAATGTGTCACAATCCGGCTAAGATTTTCAAGATTGAAAAACGCGGTTTTATTAAAGAAGGTTATTATGCCGACTTAGTAATAGTAAATGCAGGTTTGCCTTGGGGAGTTAAAAAAGAGAATATCTTTGCTAAATGCGGATGGTCTCCGTTTGAAGGATTTACTTTTAAATCCAGAATTACACATACTTTTGTAAACGGACAGCTAGTGTACAATGCTTTTAAAGTAAAAAACATCCGAGCTGGAAAAAGATTGTCATTTGATCGATAAGACCATGAAAAAAGCGGTATTTTTTTTAATGATAATGATGTCATTTATTGGCTGTAAGGAAGAGACGGTAAAAGAACCGGATCGTCTTATAGACAAGGAAGTGATGCAAAATATTATTTATGATTTGTCGCTTTTGGATGCGATAAAATACAACGAACCTGCTACGACCGAAAATTATAAAGTCAATCCAAAAGAGTTTATTTATAAAAAATATAAAATAGACAGTGCGCAATTTGCACAAAATAACATTTATTACGCATCAAATTTTGAAGAGTACAAAGAGATGTATGATAATGTGATTAAGCGAATTGACAGTAAAAAAGCAGTTATTGATACTGTTCTTAAAAAAGAAGCAAAAAGAGATTCTTTGATTGCTAAAAAGAAAGAATTGGATTCGATTAAAAAGGCTAAAAAAGTAATTTTGGCTAAGAAGAAAGATTCGTTACAAAAAATTAAGAAAAAAGACAGCCTGCTTTTGTTGAAGAAAAAACCAAAAACAGTTACGCCAACAATAAAATCAAAAGTAATTAAAAACGGAGTTAGGATTGATTAACTGCAAATTTCTCTTCGATGTATTGATGTACATCTAAAAAAGAAGTGTTTAATGTGTTTTTAATTTTGTTATTTGAATATTCGGTTTTGCTAATAAAAGAGCGAATAGCATCTTTAGATAAATTATTTGTTTTTTTAGAAAACAGACTAAGAATCCATTGTAATCTCCACGTTATTTCCAGAATAAAAGACTTGGCTTCAATGCTGGGTCTTTTTACTTTAAGGCTGTCGGCAATGGTGTTGAAAAGGGCTTTAAAACCAATATTTTCAGCAATCAGAATATAGCGTTCGTTGCAAATACTGCTTTGCATCAATTGGTACATAATTCGTACTACATCATCTACACTCACAAAACCGCTGTTTCCGGAGGTGTAAAATGGCAAACCGTCGGCTATTTTTTGTATCAACTGTCCGCTGCCCTGTTTTGGAAATCCGGGACCAATAATAACGCCCGGATTAACAATGATGACATTTAAGCCTTCTTGCTGACCACGCCAAATTTCCATTTCGGCACCATATTTAGAAATAGCATAATCGCTATGGTGTCTCTCCGGATTCCACTCAGTTTCTTCGGTGACAATACTTTCGTGTGAAGCTAAATCACCAAGTGCAGCAATGGAACTAACATAACATAGTTTTTGAACTTCTTTGGCAATACAGAAATTGACAATATTAGCAGTGCCTTCAATATTGGTTTTGCGCAATTGTTTTTCGTCTTTTGGGTCAAACGAAATAACGGCAGCACAATGATAAACTCTTGTAATATCTACAAAGGCATGTTCTAATGAAGGAATATCAAGAATATCTGCCTGAACCCATTCGATAGCATCAAACAAAGCGGATTTGTTATAATGTAGGAATAAGGATTTTGTTTTTTGGATATTGCTTTTTTTGCGGTAAATAGCACGGACTTTTTCTCCATTCTCTAATAAATGAAGTAATAAATGTGCACCCACTAAACCGGTTCCTCCTGTAACTAAAATCATTTTGTAAATGTAATAAAATCAATTTCAATGGCAATTTCAAAAATCAATTTCAATTTTAAAGTTTTGTCGAATATTTCTATGGTTATTATGATTGATTTTTTATTGTTATTGTCATTGAAATTGATTTTTGCCATTGATTCATTATATTTGCGCACTCGAAGCCCAAAGGGCTGAACTGACGACGTAAATTGATTAAAAACATGAAGAATTTTATTGAAGAAGTAACTTGGAGAGGAATGCTCCACGATGTTATGCCAGGCACCGAAGAACATTTGATGGAACAAATGCGTGTGGCGTATGTGGGGATTGACCCAACTGCAGATTCATTACATATAGGACATTTAGTAGGCGTGATGTTGCTGAAACATTTTCAGTTGTCCGGACACAAACCATTAGCATTGGTGGGTGGTGCCACAGGAATGATTGGAGATCCATCAGGGAAATCAAACGAAAGAAATTTATTAGACGAAATCACTTTGCGTCACAATCAGGAAGCGATAAAAGGACAATTGGCTCGTTTCTTAGATTTTACTTCCGATGCTCCAAATGCTGCCGAGTTAGTAAATAACTACGATTGGATGAAGAATTTCTCTTTTCTGGATTTCATTCGTGATGTGGGTAAACACATTACTGTCAACTATATGATGGCTAAAGATTCGGTAAAGAAACGTTTGTCATCCGAATCGGCTGAAGGAATGTCATTTACTGAGTTTACATACCAATTGGTTCAGGGTTACGATTTCTTGCATTTGTACAGAGATAAAAGCTGTACGCTGCAAATGGGAGGAAGTGACCAGTGGGGAAATATCACAACCGGAACCGAATTAGTACGCAGAATTGCCAGTGGAAAAGCTTATGCCTTGACTTGTCCATTAATTACAAAAGCGGACGGAACTAAATTTGGTAAATCCGAAGGAGGAAATATCTGGCTGGATGCTGCCAGAACTTCACCTTATAAATTCTACCAATATTGGTTGAATACTTCTGATATTGATGCTGAAAAGTATATTAAGATCTTTACTTTTTTATCGAAAGAGGAAATCGAAGATTTAACAGTACAGCACAGAGAAGCACCGCATTTACGTGTGTTGCAAAAAAAGTTGGCCGAAGAAATTACAATTATGGTTCACTCAGCCGAAGATTTAGAAAATGCCATTAAAGCTTCGAATATTCTTTTTGGAAACTCGAATGCTGAGGATTTAAAACAATTAGATGCAGCTACTTTCTTAGAAGTTTTTGATGGAGTGCCTCAGGCTGAAATCGCTAAAGCGGATATAGAAGCCGGATTAGATATTGTGACTGTTTTAAATGAAAAGACAGGATTTATGAAATCTAATGGAGAAGCAAGACGTGCTTTGACTGCTAATTCTATTTCGGTAAACAGAGAAAAAGTAAAAGAAGATTTTGTCCTTTCGACAAAAGATTTAATCAATGACCAATTTGTGTTATTGCAAAGCGGAAAGAAAAATTATTTTGTGGTTAGAGTAGTTTAATCATTCAACAAACAATAAATAAAGTGATTTTCTTTTTAGGGAATTACATTAAAAATCCAAAAGCCTGATAATATTGTTATCAGGTTTTTGTGTTTTAAGAACCGTTATCTATTTTTGAATTTTACTATCAGTATGAAAAATCAACAAGTTTGGTCTTACGTAGTTTCTTTTTTTGTGGTTTCTCTCCTGTCTTTATCAGGATTGAAAGCCCAAAATCTTTTTTTCGAAAAAATTTCCGGTCGTGAAGCAAACCCAGTTACTCAAATACATGGTATTGCTAAGGATTCTGTGGGTTATATCTGGATTGGGAGCTGGAATGGCGCTTACCGATACGACGGAAAAACATTCGACTTTTTTTATCACAACCCAAAAGATAAGACTTCGTTACCTAATAATCGAATACGCAATATTGTTTCCGACAAAAAATTAGGGCTTTGGTTTTTTACCTTCGATAGAAAATACGTGCGATTTAATTATCAGTTAAATTCGTTTAAAATTGTTGCTACTTATAAAGTACCTAAGATTATAATTGAGAGGCTTAACAATAAATCCAGTGAGTTAAATAAAAACCGGATTGTAAATGGGAAAAGCTATTATTTATCCTCACATCAATTTACTTCTCAGGATGTAAAATCAGGCGAAGAATATCGTTATACGGCTAATATCAATCGTCCGGGGCAATTATTGGATGATTATATCACTGATTTTTTTATTGATGATGAAAATATTATCTGGCTGGGAACCAGAGGTGGTGATGTATATAAGGCAAATCCAAACAGGAATCCTTTTGAATTGCATTACAGCTATAGGAAGGATAGTGAAAACACCAAATTAGCTACTGTTAAAGGCATTTTAAAAGTAGATGATAAAATATGGCTGGCTACTGATGAAGGAATATTAATCTACAAAAACAAGGGTTTAGATTATAATCATCCTTTTTATAAATCAAATAGCCAAATTAAGAATGCGCGTAGTTTTTTGAAGGACAATAAGGGCAGAATTTGGATAGGTGGTATTAACGGATTAGAGTGTTATGATCCTAAAACCAATCAATGTAAGTTTATTATCAATAGGGCTTTAAGCCCAAATTTAGAAATTTGGTCTGTTTATGCCTTAGAAGCATCCGGGAATAATTTGTGGGTTGGTTTGTACAATGGTATTGCCCGTATCAATTTAGCCAACGATAAAATCAGCTATTATGATTTAGCGGCTACTGTCCATAATGGTAGTGTTATGGATGTTTTATCTGTTAATGGTCGAGAACTTTGGTTAGCAACTGAGGGAAGCGGGGTTATCCGATTAAAAATAAATAGTCAGGGAAAAATATATGATAAATTAGCATTGAATACTTTTGATAAGCATCTTAAGAATAAGATTTCAGGAAATATAATTTACGCTTTGCATAGAGACAAACAAGGAGCAATTTGGGTTGGTTCCAGCGAAGGATTGAATAAAATCTACACGAATAAAAATCCGATGCGAATTGAAAAAATACAATTGCAATCGGAAAGTCCTAATATCTATATTTCGTCTATAACTGATGATGTCAAAGGAAATCTTTGGATTGCCCATAAACAGGGACTTTCGATGATTGATATTGGAACGAATAAAATTTCTAATTATAGGAGAGAAGATCAGTTTGGGTCATGGACTTTTTCAGAAAGAGCTTTTTATAAGGATGTAGCCAATCAGAAACTCTATTTTGGGGATAAAAACGGCTATCTTTCTTTTAGTCCAAAAGAAATCAAAACGAATTCAGTTAATGATAAATTGATTTTCAAAACCTTGTATTTATCGAATGAAAAAGTAATTCCGATGGATACAATTAATGATCAAATTGTTTTGGAGCAGGATTTATCGCAAACTCAATCGATTCAGTTGGATTATGAAAACAGAAGTTTTGCAATTGAATTTGCTTCCCTAAATTTCAACAGAACCAATAAGGAAGTTTATGAGTACATGCTCGAAGGTTATGAGGACAAGTGGATCAAAACCAGCAGCAGCAAAATAACTTATAACAAAGTGCCGCCGGGGGATTATGTTTTCAAGGCGCGCATCGTTTCACTTAATGACAGCAAATCGCCAATACAAACTTTGGAAGTAAATGTTAGTGCGCCCTGGTATGCTACCTGGTATGCTAAATTCATTTTCGTGGGATTGATTGTAGCGGCTGTGTATTGGGTTTTTAAATCGATGTTGTATCGTGACCGATTGAAAAACGAAATCAAATTAGAAAGACTAAATGCCGAGAAAAAGGAAGAGTTAAACAGGGAAAAATTAGAATTTTTCACCAACATTTCCCACGATTTGAAAACACCTTTAACGCTGATTGTTGATCCGTTAAAACAATTGGAAAACAAGAGTTTGTCGGCTAAGGACAAGGCGTTATATTTTTCGATAATCAATAGGAATTTAAGTTATTTAACTAAGCTGATTCATCAAATATTAGATTTTAGAAAATCGGAAATAGGTAAATTAAAGCTAAAACCTTCTACGCAGGATTTCAATGTATTTATAGAAGAATGCTATAATACCTTTAAGTACATAGCGATGAAGCGTAATATCGATTTTAAATTACAGCTTGAAAAAGTGCCATTGTATTGCGATTTGGATTTCGAAAAAACAGAGCAGATTATCATTAATGTTTTGTCTAACGCTTTAAAATACACACCGGATGGAGGAGTTGTTTGCTTTTCGGCATATTTGAATAAAGAAAAAACAGCCTTAGAAATTAGTATCGAAGACAATGGTATTGGAATCGAAGCTAAAGAATTAGAAAAAATATTCGAACCCTTCAATAATATAGGACCGAGTCCTTTTCATGGTTATTCTTCGGGAATTGGTTTGTCGTTAACTCAAAGTTTGGTTCAGTTTTTAAGTGGAACAATTGCTGTGGAAAGTGTGGTAAGTCAGGGAACAAAAGTCCTGATTACGTTGCCTTATGTCGCTTCTCAACAAATGCCGGTTGTCAAAATTAAAGAAGAATCTGTTGATGATGCAGTAACGTATGCAATTCCAAAGGAAATGCCAACCACAGGCTTGGAGACCAACAAACTCACGGTACTTATTGTTGAGGACAATCCGGATGTTCAGGCGTATTTAAGTAATGAGTTCCAAAAAGAATATGTTTTAATTCAGGAGTACAACGGAAAAAAAGGATTAGAAGCCGCTATCCAATACATTCCTGATATTATTATTTCGGATGTTATGATGCCTGAGATGGAAGGGACAGAACTGGTTAAGGAGCTCAAAGCAAACGAAAATACATGTCATATTCCGGTTATTCTATTAACAGCAAAAGGTTCTGATGAAAATCAGATTGAAGGTTACGAATTAGGAGCCGAAGCTTATGTGATGAAACCTTTTAGTGTGGAAGTTTTAAAAGCACAGCTAAAAAGTGTTTTAGAAAATCGTATGATTTTGCTCAACCGACTTTCGGGAATCAAGGATATCAAACAACTTCAGGAAGAATCGCCTAGCTTAGACAAGGTTTTTCTGGGTAAAATGGTTGAGCTGATCAGTAGTCGTATTGAAGAAGCAGATTTTAATTCTGATGTCTTAGCACAGGAATTAAACATCAGCCAAAGACAGTTGTATCGAAAAATAAAGGCAGTTAGTGGTTGTACCGTGCACGAGTTTATTACAAAAGTAAAGATGGATCATGCCGAAGCCCTGCTTAAAAACTCCAATCTTAGTATTTCCGAAATTGCATACAAAGTAGGTTTTTCTGAACCTTCTAATTTCTCCAGAACTTTTTCTAAGCATTTTGGCTGTAGTCCTTCGCAATATCTAAAATAAATTGTAGGCAATAGTTTTAAGCTTATCATTACTATTTAGTTTTCAGGTTCTAAAAATAATTACCGCAAATTCGCAAATTTTTAATAATCTGCGAATCTGTGGTAAAATTTATTTTCCAAAGTTTAGGTTTTGAATTTGTAGTTTCGTGGTTTCAGTTTGTCAAATTCAAAATAAAATTATTCTTGTTACTTATTGTTTTTCGTCGTATCCACTAGTCATATTCCGCCATTTTATATCAAATTCTGCCAAATGTCAAGATATGAATGCTAATGGCAATCTATGATAATTCAAAATGAATTAAGGAATTTACATTTGTAGATGTATTGTTGATCTATGTTCATTATAAAAAATAAACCAAATAACTATTAAGCAATGAATTTGAAAGGAGTTTTATATGCACTCAGTTTTGTAACGCTATTGGCAAACTCGGTAAGTGCACAGGATAAAAAATCAGCCAGGGAAAAATACAACTTCAATTACGGCTGGAAATTAAATATTGGAGATGTAGAGGAGGCACAAAATACCAACTTTAATGATAAGTCATGGACTAACGTAAATTTGCCATATTCATGGAATCAGGGGGAAGCTTTCAGACTGGATATTTCCCATCTCTCAACAGGAGTTGCCTGGTACCGAAAAACATTTCAACTGCCAAAAGAGGCTGTTAACAAAAAAGTCTTTATCGAATTTGAAGGGGTGCGTCAAATGGGTGAAGTTTATGTAAACGGAAAATTTGCGGGGCGTCATGAAAATGGGGCTATGGCTTTTGGAATCGATATTTCTGCTTTTGTGAATCCTTTTCCTCAGGAAAATGTAATTGCCGTTAAAACCGACAACGATTGGCGATACAAAGAAAAAGCTACAGGTTCAGGATTTCAATGGAATGATAAAAACTTCAATGCCAATTATGGAGGAATTCCAAAAAATGTATTTCTGCATCTAAAATCCAAAGTATACCAAACCCTGCCTTTGTATTCATTTTTAGGCACAACAGGAACTTATGTGTATGCCACTGATTTCAATATAGCTGAAAAGAAGGCTACTGTAAATGTTTCTTCGCAAGTGAAAAATGAAGAGGCTAAAACGGTCAGTGCACAATTGAAAGTAAGTGTTAAAGATATGCAAGGTAAAGAAGTGGCTTCTTTTTTAGGCGATGCAATATCATTGGCTCCAAATGAAATGAAGGATTTAAAAGCGTCTAAAGCTTTACAGGATTTGAATTTCTGGAGTTGGGGTTATGGTTATCTGTATACTGTTACTTCTGAATTAGTAGTAGATAATCAATCGGTTGATAAAACAGAAATTCGTACAGGTTTTAGAAAAGCGGAATTTAAAAACGGAATGGTTTATTTAAATGACCGTGTGATTATGATGCACGGTTACGCACAACGCACCAGCAACGAATGGCCTTCGATTGGAATGTCGGCTCCGGCTTGGTTAAGTGATTATTCTAATAGTTTAATGGTAAAAAGCAATGGGAACTTAGTGCGTTGGATGCACATTACGCCTTGGAAACAAGATGTAGAATCTTGTGATAGAGTGGGTTTGATTCAGGCAATGCCGGCTGGAGATGCAGAAGCCGATGTTACAGGGAGAAGATGGGAACAACGTACCGAATTAATGCGGGATGCGATTATTTACAATCGTAATAATCCAAGTATTTTATTTTACGAATGTGGGAATGAAAGTATTTCGGAGGAACACATGAAAGAAATGTTGGCTATCAGAAATACGTATGATCCTTATGGAGGACGCGCCATCGGTAGTAGAGAAATGCTGGATAGTAAAGTAGCTGAATACGGAGGAGAAATGTTGTATATCAATAAGAGTGCAAAGCTTCCTTTTTGGGCTACGGAATACAGCAGAGACGAAGGTTTACGTAAATACTGGGACGAATTTACGCCGCCATTCCATAAAAACGGGACAGGAGGAACTACACATACAAATGTGAATGGTACAAAAGTTGCAGATGCCAGTGCCTATAATCGCAATCAGGATACTCATGCGATTGAGAATGCAGAACGTTGGTATGACTACTGGGAATCGAGACCGGGAACGGGAGAAAGGGTGAGTTCGGGAGGAGTGAATATTATTTTTAGTGATTCAAATACCCATTACCGCGGACAGGAAAATTATCGTAGAAGTGGTGAAGTGGATGCAATGCGAATTCCTAAAGATGGGTTTTATACACATCAGGTAATTTGGGATGGATGGGTTGATACCGAAAAACCGGCAGCGCATATTATTGGACACTGGAATTACGAAAAAGGAGTAACTAAAGATATTACGGTAATTTCGACAGCTGATGCAGTAGAATTATTCGTTAATAATGTGAGCCTTGGTAAAGGAATTCAAAGTAAAAGATTCATTTATACTTTTAAAAATGTGGTATTTAAACCGGGAGCTATCAAAGCTATTGGCTATGATAAATCAGGAAAAAAAGTTTGCGAAAAAGAAATAATCACTGCCGGAAAAGCGACCGGATTGAAGTTGACAGCTATCGAAAGACCGGGAGGAACTTTGGCTAATGGTAACGACTTGGTTTTAGTACAGGTTGAATTAGTTGATGCTAAAGGAAATCGTTGTCCTACGGCATTGAATATGGTGAATTTTGAGGTGACGGGACAAGGAACTTTTGTGGGTGGAATTGCTCAGGGACCGGATAATTATATTGGAGCATCAAGTCTTCCTGTAGAATGTGGAGTGAACCGGATTTTGGTAAGAGCAACCGAAGTTGATGGTGAAATAAAAATCAAGGCATCTTCGGATGCACTTAAAGGGGATTTGCTGACTCTTAGAACGATTAAAACTGACATTGAAAAACTGTCTCAACAAATGCCAAATGAGAACTTACCTTCGTTTATGGAAAAAGGACCTACGCCTAATACGCCTTCTTTCACGAGAACAAGAACTGCGGTGGGAATTATTGGAGCTAAAACCAATTCGAATCAGGTAGAAGCCATTAATAGTTATGATGACAACGAATTGACACAATGGTCTTACGGAAAAAGTGATGATGCGGTGATTGAATATGAATTAGAGCGCGAAGCTACTATCAATCAGGTAGTGATGAAATTGGCAGGATGGAGAAGTAAAAAATATCCAGTTCGAATTTTTGTTGATAATAAAAAAGTATTCGAAGGATCCACACCTCTTAGTTTAGGATATGTTACACTTGACGTGAAGCCAACAAAAGGTAAAAAAGTAAAAATTGAGTTAATAGGAAATGCTAAAAACAGTGATGCTATGAACCTGGTAGAAATTACAGGAAAAGTGGATGAAGCGGGTTTAAAATCTGATAAAAATATTCAGAAGTTACCAATAGTAGAAGTGGAGTTTTATGAGCCGATACAGTAATACATACAATCAATAGATTAAAGATAATTTAATAGGTTTTAGTTTGGTTTTGTAGTTAGTTGCCTATCAAGTACGTGGTTTTACTCTGATAGGCAATTTTTTGGAACCAAATTATTCTTTTTGATAATTAAAAAAAACATCATGAAATACCCTAAAAAAATCCTTTTACCGTTTTTATGCATTGCTATGTTTTTCAATGCCAATGCCCAAAAAAAAGAATCAACCATAGAATTTAATTTTGGAGAAAATTCCAGTAAAAAATCGGGAGTAATTATAAATAAAACAATTGGATATACTGAGGAGTTGGGGTACGGATTCGAATTTGAATCGGGTAAAAATGTAATTTTTGATAAGAAATCCATTTCAGCCCAAAGTCCGTTTTATTTTTCTGTGAAACTTCCAGAAGGAAATTATTCTGTTGAGATAGTTTTAGGTGGAAATTCGAGTACAACAACTACGGTGAATGCCGAGTCCAGAAGATTGATGTTAAGAGAAATAAAAACCGCTGCTAAAGAAACTAAAACAGAACGTTTTATAGTAAACGTCAGAACGGGAAAATTTGACACTAACAATAATATTCGTCTTAAACCTGGTGAAATTAGTGGCTTGAATTGGGATAATAAATTAACCTTGGAGTTTTTGGGTACACCCATTATTCAAAGTATTAAAATTACCCCGGTTTCTAAAATTAAGACCCTGTTTATAGCCGGAGATTCTACCGTAACTGATCAAGGTAATGAACCATGGGGATCTTGGGGGCAATTTTTCCCTAATTATCTAACAACAGATGTAACAGTAGCTAATTATGCCTGTTCCGGTTTAGCTTTGAGTTCTTTCAAATCAGGAAATAGATTGGAGAAAATATTATACCTGATGCAAGCGGAGGATTACCTTTTTATTGAGTTTGGCCATAATGACGAAAAAGCAAAAGGCGAAGGTAAAGGAGCCTGGGGAGAATATACCACTTTGTTAAAAGAATATGTAACCAGAGCCAGAAAAAAAGGTGGAATTCCAGTATTAATAACCCCTACACAAAGACGTCGTTTTAATACTGACGGAACTTTGCAGCCTACTCATGGTGAATTTCCGGATGCAATGCGCAAAGTAGCCCAGGAGCTGCAAGTACCTTTGATAGATGTTACTAATATGACAACAGCCATGTATGAAAGCTGGGGAGATGAAGCCTCTAAAAAAGCATTTGTGTTTTATCCTGCAAACACTTTTCCAGGGCAAACAAAAGCCTTGGCCGATAATACCCATTTTGGAAGTTTTGGAGCTAATGAAGTGGCAAAATGTGTGGTGCAGGGAATTAGGGATTTAAAATTGGACATCGCTAAAAACATAAAATCATCTGTGCCAAATTATGATCCTAAAAAGCCAAGTCAGTTTAGTGATTGGACCGTTCCAGCGAGTGCCAGAGTTGAAATTGTAAAGCCTGATGGGAATTAAAATAGTCTGATTTAATTATTAGAAATAGATAGCAAAGTATAAAGTGGTTGGGAGAAATTCTGATCACTTTATTTTTTAAGGATATATAAACTTTGTCTTTTGCTATAGATCAGGTCAATTACTTAACATTGTTTTTCGGTATTGAGATGGCACATATCCCATGATTTTTTTAAAGGTTTTATTGAAATGAGAGATAGTGTCAAAACCACATTGGCTGCTCAATTGGGAAATACTGATGTCTTCCATTAATAATAATTTACACGCATAACCAATTCGCATATCCAAAATATAATTTTTAAAAGACTTGCCTGTTTTGCTTTTAAAATAACGACAAAAAGCAGAAGTATTCATTGCAGCAAATGAGGCAATTTCTTCAAGACTGATATTACGGGTATAGTTTTTATTCAAAAAGGATATTATTTTGTCTATTCTTGCGGTATCATATATCGTTTCATTGACAAAATCTGTAGTGGAAATAATTTGTCTGTTGTCAGTTTCCGACATTTCTTTGAGAATTTCAAGAAAAAGCATCAGTTGGTTTAAACCGTTTTCTAATGGTAGATTTGCCACTAAAGATTCCAATCTTGGCAAATTGGTTGATGAAAAATAAATTCCCCTTTGGGATTCATACAGCAACTTTTTTATTTTGATAAAATGGGGATAATGATTAATGGCATAATACATAAAATCTTTTTCAAATTGAATGATGGTGCCTTTTACTCTTAAATCGGTATTTCCGGAATGGTAAATAGCATCACTTTTCAAAAAATGAGGTAAATTAGAACCAATGAGTAAGATATCTCCCGCTTGATATTCGGCAATGTTGTTGCCCAAAAATCGGGTTCCTGTACCTTCTTTGATATAAATGATTTCGTATTCCGAATGAAAATGCAAAGGGTATGAAAAATGCTCATAGTCAAAAAAGCGTACTTTTAATGGTGAAGACTTCGAAATAGGAAGTCTTTCGTTCATAATCGTTTTCATAGATCGCTATTTAATTTGCAAAAATAGACTCAGTGTGTGCAAATTTAGGAAATAATATTGGTTTTGCTTCTTCTTAGATTTGTATATAGTAATCTAAAAGTAAATAAGATATGAATGATACGTTTAGTATTGAAGGAAAAGTTGCAATTGTTACAGGAGGTGGTGGAGTACTTGGAGGAAGTATCGCTAAACATTTAATTAGTGCAGGATGTAAGGTTGTTGTACTGGATATTAGAGAAGAAAATGTTAATGACCGAGTGGCCGAATTAAAGCAAATGGGGGGAGAGGCTATCGGTTTTGTTTCTAATGTTTTGGATGTTGAAGAAATGAAAGAAACAAGAAAAAAGATAGTAGATATCTGGGGTACAATTGATATATTGATTAATGCAGCGGGAGGAAATATGCCTGGAGCAACATTGACAGAAGAACAAACTATCTTTGATATGAAAATTATTGACTTTGAAAAAGTAACTGATTTGAATTTGAATGGAAGTGTTTATCCTTGTATTGTTTTTGGTGAAGTTATGGCAAATCAGGGAAAAGGAAGTATCATTAATGTTTCTTCAATGGCAACCTTATCAGCTATAACAAGAGTTCCGGGTTATTCGGTAGCTAAAAGCGGTATTGATATTTTTACAAAATGGCTGGCTATGGAATTGGGAACTAAATTTGGAGAAAAAGTGAGAGTAAATGCCATTTCACCTGGATTTTTTGTGGGAGATCAAAATAGAAAAGTATTAATCAATGAGGATGGTTCTTATACAGAAAGAAGTAAAAAAGTGTTGGCAAGAACGCCAATGCAACGTTTTGGGGATATTAATGAACTAAACGGAATTGTTCAATTTTTATGTTCGGATGCAGCGAGTTTTATAACAGGAACTATTATTCCTGTTGACGGAGGTTTTAGTTCTTTTAGCGGAGTTTAAAAAATAATATGACTGTCCGCTAAGCGGACTAAATAAAAAAAATAGCCCACAGATAACACTGGTTAAACAGATAAAAACGGATTTTTCATAGTTTTTTGTAAATTACAATCTGCGATAATCCGCTAAAATCAGTTTCATCTGTGTGCCATTCTCAATAATTGGTATAAGAAAAGGATAGTCTAAAAAATAATAAAATGGAATTAAAAAAAACATTGAGGTGGTTTGGTGCTAAAGATCCTATTAGTTTAGCTCAAATCAAACAAACAGGAGCAACAGGTATTGTTACGGCTTTACATCATATCCCAAATGGAGAAATTTGGTCGGTAGAAGAGATTTTGAAAACTAAAAACAACATTGAATCTTATGGTTTGACTTGGGATGTGGTAGAGAGTTTGCCCGTTCATGAGGATATCAAGAAAGGAAAAGCCAGTCGTGATAAGATTATTGCCAATTATAAGGAAAGCGTGAAAAACTTAGGTAAATGTGGGATAACCACCATTTGCTATAATTTCATGCCGGTATTAGATTGGGCCAGAACTAATTTGCACTATACACTTGAAAACGGAACTGAAGCCATGTATTTTCAAGCTGATTTATTTGCAGCATTTGATCTGTTTATTTTAGAAAGACCAAATGCTTCTAGGGATTATACCGATGAACAAATTAAAAAAGCTGAGGATATTTATCAAACTTTAACTAAAGAAGATGCCAGAGCACTTGCTTACAATATCATTGTCGCTACTCAATCTTTTATAGATGGAGCTGTTGATGCTGATGAAAAAGAACCAATTGCCATTTTCTTAAAATTATTGGCCGAATATGACGGTATTGATAAGAATAAATTGAGAGAGAATTTTGCATTTTTCTTAAATGAAGTGATTCCGGTTGCTGAAGAGAATGGCGTTCGTTTAGCGGTTCATCCTGATGATCCTCCATTTCCTTTGTTAGGATTACCAAGAATTGTGAGCAGTGGAGATGATTTTGAATGGTTGTCTAAAGCCTGTCCGTCATTACATAACGGAATTACTTTTTGCACAGGATCTTTAGGAGCGCGAAAGGATAATAATCTTGCAGAAATTTTTCAAAAATATGCAGAACGTGTGCATTTTCTGCATTTAAGAAGTACAAAAATATTAGACAACGGTGATTTTTACGAAACCGAGCATTTAGATCCAACAGTGGATTTACCTAGAGTGATGAAAGCTATTGTCGAGGAACAAATTAGAAGAAAATCTTCAGGAAGAACCGATTATAATATTCCAATTCGTCCTGATCACGGACATAAAATGTTAGATGATTTTAACAGAGCAGGAAATCCTGGTTACCCATTAATTGGGAGATTAAAAGGTCTGGCTGAATTGGCAGGTCTCGAAATGGGAATTCGTTATTCAATTAATAATTAGATGGATTTAAAATTATTAAACCACCATCAAATTACAACCTCTAATATCCGAATTATCAGAACGTCCCAATACCTCGAAAGAGTTGTTGGGATATTTTGTTTTGGTTATGTCAAGAAGAGAGGATTTTGTTTTTTTTAATTAATCTAAGATTAGTGATTGTGTAAATCGTAAAATAAAACGATGATTTTTATTATGCTAATTTTTAATATTAATTATTTATTGTAGATTTTTGATTTTCAGTAGATTGGGTGGTTTTGAAAGTTTTATTAGTAATTGTTTATTCTAAGATATTGATATGTAGCAGGATAGGGCAGGATGCTAATAAAATGTTAATGGAATAGTTTTGAAATGACTAACCATTAACCATTATTTTATGAAAAAACAATTACTCTATGAGTCTAAATCGTTTCTTTTTCAAAAGATGCTTTTAAGACTTACTTTTTTTGTTCTTTTGAGTTTTTTAATAACTCAAACTACGTTTGCCCAACAATGGACTATTTTAGGGAATGAAAACCAAGTATCCTCCGTTGCTTCTACTTACACTTCTATCGCAGCTTTGAATAATGTTCCTTATGTTGTATACAGAGAAGGCACCACTGCAAAAGTAAAAAAGAGAAACACCGCTACAGGAGTCTGGGAGCAATTTGGAAATGATATTGGTACTAATCTCACCTATACAAGGATATATGTGGACAAAGCCAATAATCTTTTTATTACTTATGTTGATGCTTCTAACGGAAATAAACTAGCTGTAAAAGTATATAACGAAAGCAGCCAAATTTGGGAGCCAATAAATGGGGATGCAAACAATCTCTATGTTTCTACGGGTTCAGTTACCAACAATGTAGGGCAATATAGTTCAACACCACGTAGTTCATTAGCATTCGATTCAGATAATAACCCATACATCGCTTTTGGAGATGGTGCTAATCTGACTCCTTATGTAAAGAAATTTGACGGTACTTCATGGATAACCGTAGGTTCGGCCCCAGTTAATGCAGCAGCAAAAGCAGTAGCAGTAAGCTTGGTCATCGATGAAGCAGACACTCCTTGGTTAACGTTTTGTAGCCTTGCTACACCTACTACTTCTACCGGAACTATGGCTCTTTACCAATACAATAGTGGTACTTGGAATTCTATTTCTCCAACTGTTACTGCGGGTATTCGTCATACCAGCATGGAGCTTAATTCTGCTGGAAACTTAGTTATTGCTTATTTTAATACTGCTGATACTAATAGAGCCACATCTATTGTTTACAACAAAACTACTGCTACTTGGAGTTCTACCACCCGAATAGGTTCTAGAGACTCCCCAAGTTTAAGTTTAATAAAAGATGTATCAGGAAATCTTTATTGCTCTTTTATTGATAATGTTAGTAGCACCCCAACCTACTCCGCACGTGTTTTCAAACAATTAGCAGGTGCAACAGCATGGACTGAAATGAAAGATCCTACTGTAGCGCGAGGCATCGACGAACCTGTGGGTAATTTAACTATTGCCGCAGGAAGCGAATATCCTTTTGTGGTATATACAAAAAACAATTCTAGTAGCATCAGTACACCTATTGTTAGAATGTACACACCGCCTCCGCCGCCAGCCGTATTGAGTACTCTTGCAGTAACCAATATTACCACTACTACTGCAGAAACTGGTGGGAATATTACTTCTGATGGAGGAACAGCCATCACGGAAAGAGGAATTGTTTACAATACCAGTGGAAACCCAACAACGGCGAATACTAAGGTTGTAGCTTCTAGTGCCGGTTCAGGTTCATATAATGTAACTATTCCTAATCTAAACCCGGCTACTTTGTATTATATAAGAGCATACGCTATTAACAGCACTGGTACCTCTTACGGAGACAATGTACGTTTAAATACTCTTGCATTACCTGATGCAGTGGTGACTACACCAAAGCAAATGGAATTCCTGAATCGTGGAGTAGTTGCATTGCGTAAATCGAGCAGTCAGGTATTTATTAGCTGGCGTTTATTAGGTAATGATCCTTCTGGTATTGCCTTTAATATCTACCGTGATAATGTAAAACTCAATACAACTCCTATTACTAATTCAACAAACTTTCTGGACAATACTGCCGTTAATGGCACTTATATTGTGAAAGCAGTAAATAACAATACCGAAGGAGCAGTTTCTGCGCCAGTTTCGGTTTGGGCAAACAATCAATTATCTATTCCTTTGCAAATTCCACCAGGAGGAACTACACCTGATGGGAAAGCCTATACTTATACTGCCAATGATGCCAGTGTAGGAGATGTTGACGGTGATGGAGAATATGAAGTCATCTTGAAATGGGAACCTACTGTTGCCAATCATAACTCAGGTGGTTATAGTGGAAACCAAATTTTTGATTGTTATAAATTGAACGGAATCAAATTATGGCGAATCGACCTAGGGATCAACATGAATGGGGGGCCTCATTTTAATCCGTTTATGGTTTATGATTTTGATGGAGATGGCAAAGCCGAAATTATTCTAAAAACGGCCGACGGTACTATTGATGGAACAGGAACAGTGATTGGTAATGCTACTGTTGATTACCGAAATTCTTCCGGATGGGTACAACAGGGGCCAGAGTTCTTGACAGTATTCAACGGCTTAACAGGTGCTGCTATGGCTAGCACGACTTACCAACCAGCTAGAGCAAATACTTCCGATTGGGGAGACAGTTATGGTAACCGTCAGGATCGTTTTGTTTCTGCTGTGGCTTACCTTGATGGTGCACGTCCGAGTATTGTTGTTGGACGTGGATATTATGACAAATTAGTCCGTGCAGCTTATGACTGGCGCGACGGTCAATTGACGCTTAGATGGATTTTTGACAGTAAAGACCCGAGTGATCCTGCCAATAACGCTTACTCCAGCCAAGGAAATCACCAGATGACTGTTGGTGATGTAGACGGTGATGGTAAAGACGAAATTATTAATGGATCGAGTGCTATTAACGATAATGGTAAACGTCTATGGACTTATGGTCAAGGTCATGGGGATGCACTACACATGTCCGATATGGATCCGGATCGTCCAGGTCAGGAAATCTGGCAATGTTTGGAATCTCCGGGACAATACAGTCCGTATGGTATTCGACTTAATGATGCTAAAACGGGAGCAATGATTTTTGGTGTACCAACAACAGGTGATGTGGGTCGTGCTTTAGCAGCAGATATTGACCCAAATCATAGAGGTTATGAGATGTGGAGTTCTTCCGGAAATCTTTATAACGTTCAAGATGGAGAAATTGGAACAGCTAAACCTACAGGTGGTAGTCAAGCTGTCAATCACTTAGTATGGTGGGATGGAGATTTAGGTCGAGAAGTGTTGGATGGTACAATTATGGACAAATGGAATCCTGTGACAAAATCACTGAATCGCTTGTTTACTATATACCAAGCAGCACCAGTTTCGTCAAACAACGATTCTAAAAAGAATCCTGCTCTTACTGCTGATATATTTGGTGATTGGAGAGAGGAAATCATCTTACGCCGTAGCGACAATACTGCGTTGATTATTTTTACTACTAATATTCCAACAGAAAACAGAATTTACACCTTGATGCATGATCCGCAATATCGTACTGCTGTAGCTTGGCAAAATTCAGGATATAACCAGCCTCCTCACCCAAGTTTTTTCCTTGGCTATGATATGGCCGAAGCACCAACTCCTAATATTGAGGTAAAATATATTACAGCACCGGAGGTTATGAATACAACTAAAAATACACGTATTGATGGATGCGATACAATGGTAGATTATGCCGCTGAAGCTTCAGGTTTTCCAGCGCCAAGTTACACGTATACTTTTACAGGAGCAACCACAGCTTCTGGAAATGGCACAGGTTCTGGTAGCATATTCAACAAAGGAGTTACCAATGTAACCGTTACAGCCAGCAATACTTCCGGTTCGGTTAATTACAGTTTTGAAGTTACAGTAATGGATTCAATTGCTCCTGTTTTGACAACTCCGGCTGCCCAAAACCTATGCTACAGTGAAACCTACTCTATTCCTGCTCTGATAGCGAATGACAACTGCGGAATAGCTGCTGTTACTTATAACATTACAGGAGCTACGGAAAGAAGTGGTTCTGGCACAGATGCAAGCGGAAGTTTCAATGTAGGCGAATCTACGATTACTTGGACAGTAACGGATGTTAATAATAATCAAACTATTGACACTACTACGGTTATCGTAAATGCTCCTTTAGTTGTGAGTATTCCTGATGTATATGCAATGAACCCAAGCATCGACTTGGTTAACACACTATACCTTGGCTATGGACCAACTTTTCTTACTTTGAATGCAATTTCCGAAGGTGGCACAGGAAATCATAGTTACTTATGGAGTACAGGTGAAACAAGTTCTTCTATCAATGTAAGTAATGCAGGAACCTACACCCTAACTATTACAGATACTAAAGGTTGTACTAGTGAAGCATCAATAGTGATTAATGTGTTAGACGTTAGCTGTGGAAATAAAAATGACAAAGTGATGATCTGCCATAACGGAGTCGCTCTTTGTGTTGCCTCAGCTGCTGTGCAGGCTCATCTAGATCATGGATGCAAATTAGGATCTTGTGCGGTTCAAGAGCCAACAGTTGAAGTATTAGCGTATCCTAATCCTACAGCTGGACAATTTACGGTTCAACTTAATGGTTATAAATCGTCTAAAGCAAATGTTGTGATAATGAGTACAGTTGGGCAAGTTTTAATGCAAAAAGAAGTTAGTCTGGTAGGTGGTAAGCAAACTGTTTTATGTAATATTTCTAATCATGCAAGAGGTCTGTACCTTCTGAAAGTACTTAGTGCAGATGGAGAGAAAAATTTAAAAATAGTACTCGAATAATAATAAGTATTGTTGTTGTTAAAAAAAATGTCCGAGAAGTGATTTTCGGACATTTTTTATGCTTAAAATTTATAGTTTACTTTTGTTTTGAGATATAGTGGGATTTTAAACCACCATCAAGTTACAACCTCTGATATCCGAATTATCAAAACGTCCCAATACTTCGAAAGAATTATTGGGATATTTTTTTCCTAAATCTTGTGTAGCGATAAACGAACAGGAATTGATATTAGCAAGGTCAATTACGTTGATACCACCTGTTTTTCCCTGAGGAATGTAAGTCAAAGCATCTTCGGTATCGCGAATGAGAATTTGCATCCAGGAAGGACATTCGAATACACCTTCGCCTAAAGAATAGGCTTGCGACAATAATTCGGTCATACCGTATTCAGAATGGATTGCCGAAACGCCAAAACCTTTGCATAATTGCGTGTGTAGTTCTTCGCGGATCATTTCTTTGCGTTTGCCTTTCATGCCTCCTGTTTCCATGATAATGGTATTTTGGAGTTGGAATTGCTGTTTTTCGATTAAATCGAGTAAGGCATAAGTAACTCCAATTAAGATTACATTTTGTCCTGATTGGTCTAATTCGGTTAATTTTTTAATCAAATCCTCGTGGTTGTGGAGGTAAAAACCGCTTTCGGGATGATTAGACGATTTTATCAAATCTTCGACCATATAAATTAATGAAGAACCTTCTCTTTCCAAATAGGAAGGAAGTAACGCCAAGATGACATAATCTTCGATGTTGCCGTAAAATTCAGCAAATCCCTTTCGGTAACTTTCTTCATAAAGGCTTACATCAGTTACCGGATGTTTGCTGGTAATCATCCCTGTAGTTCCGCTACTTGTAAAAGTAGTTTGAATAGGATTACTGTTGGAAACTACATTGTGGCTTTTAAAAAACTGAATGGGAAGAAACGGAATCTGTTGTAGTGATTTTACTTTTTGAACATCGACTTTTAGAAAATCGCAAAATTCCCGATATACTAAGTTGTTTTCATGTTGAAAACGAAACACTTTTAAGGCTGTTTTTTCAAATTGCTTTTGGCTGGAAATGGTAAATATATCGGTAGCTGTAATCAAGAATTTTTTTTGGTAAAGGTATAAATTTATTGCTTTTTCTTTAGCATAAAAAAAGCTTCAAAGGTTGAATTTTGAAGCTTTTTACTATTTAAGTTTAGATTATCTGATAATTAATTTTCGGGTAGCCGAAGCGTTTTGTTCGTTTATTTTAATAATGTAAACACCTGGTATTAGACCGGAAACATTCAGTTCCCTGGAGTTAAGATGGGTTTGAAGTACTTTTTTTCCCAATAAGTCAAAAATGATAATTTCTTTTTCACCATCATTTTTAGTTGTAATATTTACTCGACCGGTACTTACGGGATTAGGGTACAAATTCAAGCCCTCAATAACTGAGGGTGCGCTCAGGTTATTTTGCTGCTTGTTATCCTGAGCAACAACGCTTAGGGAGCAGAAAAAAACCGTTAAAAGGATACTATAAAAGTAGTTTTTTTTCATCAGCTTGATTTTGTGTAGTAAATATACAAAAAATCAAATAGTATGCCAAAAAAAAACATCCTGATTATCAGGATGTTTTTGAAAGTATTAAAGGGTGTTTACTGATTAGTTAACTAAATTAACACCATCAACAGTTGCCCAAGTTCCAGTTGTTAAAGAAGCTCCAGTAGCGGAAGAGTTTGTAGTAAATTGTCCTGCTGGGAAAATAGGGTTTATAGCACCAGCTCCAGCATATTGAGTAGTACTAACATCATTAATTTTTATGTTAGTTAATTTAATTTTACTTCCAGTTACTTGATTTGTGTTTGTAGTTACATCTTGAATTCTTACAGCAGCTGCTCCGGTTGTTGTGTATCCAGAGATTACTACGTTTGAAAATTCTCCATTTCCTTCTTTTTTGAACTGGATTGCATCATATTCTGCTGCAGATGAACCTCCTTCTGTTTGTGTTCCGGCTGTTCTTTTTAATGTAATATTAGCTATAACTGGCCAGTAAGTATTGTTGTTGTTAGAAGCTTCAATTTCCATTCCGAAATTTCCTGTACCTACTTGAATTGCTAACCAGTTAGAGTTGTTTTGTCCTCTCCATCCGTCTTGCCAGTCAAAAGAGTCGTCAAAGTTTCCGTAAGAAATCAAGTTTGTAGCACTTACTGTACCACCATAAAATTCATATCCATCATCAGCTCCTTTGTAAGCAACTAAATGGTCTAATGTAGTTCCTGATCCTACAGAGTAGAATGAAAACGCATTCATTTCACTTGTTCCGTCAGTAATTTTTTTACCGGCATATTCTACTCTAACGTATCTTAATGTTCCACCGTTATGAGCAGCATTTGTACCTCCATAAGTGTAGTTTAATCCGTCTTCTGATGTTTTTGAAGCCGTATCACCAGCACCTCTAATTGGAGCATCACCATACATGATAATTCCACCCCATGAACCGGCAATTTTTGATTGCTCAGTTAAAACGATAGGTTGATTAGCAGTTCCGTTCATGATTAATTTTCCACCATTTTTAACTACTAGTGCATCAACACCATCAGCAGCATTTGCTGTAACTGTTGAACCAGCATCAAAAGTAACAGTAACTCCGCTTTCAATAGTTACAATACCTTTAATAGTATAGTTTCCATATGCAATAGTTCTGTTTGTTGTAATAGCTCCGGTTAATTCTCCTTCTACAGGTTGAATAGTTCCTTCGTCGTCATTAGTTGAACAACTTGTGAATAAAGCTGCTAAGATTGATAAGCTTAATGCTAATTTTTTCATGATTGAATTGTTTTAATATTTTTTTACAAATGTATATTGGTAAGGAATTTTAGGTGTTTTCTAAAGTTTATGAAACAGTTATCATATTTGGATTAATTGTAATCTTAATGTTGCTTTAGTGTAAACAAAAAACCATCCTTTCGGATGGTAAGTTGTTAGTGTTAAAATGTATAAGAAATGCTGGTTGAAAATCCTGTACCTCTTTTGTATTCTTGTAAGGTTAATGAAGATTCTAATATTGGAATTTTATTGTCACCTCCTAAAACTCTTCTGTAATTTGGGTTTAAAATGTTGTTGATACTGAATTTAATATCCCATTTTTTATTAATGCTTTGTCCCCAAATAAAGTCTAGTTTATGAAAAGCTTTTTCGTATTCATTATCTTGTCCTGCAATACCTACTGCGTATATCCTGTCTCCGTAAACTCCATAAACTAGGGTTGCAGTATTTTTCCATTCACTATTGAATTCAAACGCATATTTTAAATCGGCATTTACTAACCAGTTTGAAGCTCCTTGTAGTTGTCTTTTTTCAAAAGTATCAAAATAGGATCCTCTGTTTGTGTCGGCAACAGCTTCTGTGTGCATAATTGATGTATTAGCTCCAAAAGATAGTCCTTCTAATTGTTCGGATAATCTGCTTAGTTCAATAATTACTTCGAATTCAGCACCAAAAATTGAAGCTGTTTTATTGTTGTAATAGGCAACTTGTCTTCCGGAACCACCACCAAAATTGTCAAATGAACGTTCTATAGGATCTTGAATGTGTTTTCCAAATAATGTAACTGCGAAAAGTTCGTTTTTAGTTGGGAAGATTTCGTATTTCAAATCCACATTTGTATTTGTGGAATTTTTTAGATTTTCATTTCCTCTTTCAGATGTTCCGTCTGCACTAATATAAGTCATTGGAAGTGTTTCAAACAAAACAGGTCTGGTAATTGTTCTACTTGCTGCAAAACGGATGTTGCTGTTTTCGCTAACTAAATATTTGATGTTTAATGATGGCAGGATGTCTAGTTTTTCAGTTAGATTTGTTCTGTATGCAGATCCTATTGGGTCAAAAATCAATCGGTATTTCAGATCACGAATGGTATTTTCAGCACGTAAACCGGTGTTGATCTCAAGTTTTTCTCCTACATGAAATAACAAATTAGCGTAAACACCATCAACTCTGTTATCAAGTTTGGTTTTGTATTCTCCGTTAGTACTTTCAGTAAATGATAAGTTGTTGTTAGCAATATCATTTTGAATGGAACTGTCAATATTGTTTATGTTTACAATATTAGCAGGTTGAGATCCGTTTGGAATTCCGGAAATAAATCGGTAGGAGGTCGTCATGTATTCGGCATAGCCGTTGTATCCTGCTGATAATTTATTTTTTTTGTCTTCATTCTTTCCGAATAAATATTGATATTCAAAAAATCCTGACAGATGAAAATTGTTTTCAACGTCTAAAAATTGTCTGATAAGGTGGTTACTTCCATAACGTGTTTCTGCTTCTTCCTCATTTAAAAGTACACCGTTTATAAATTTTCTATCAGGCTGATTGTATTTTGTTCTGGTGTATGATAATCCTCCTTTAATAAGATGATTACCCTCTTCGGTTAACTTATATTCTGACTTTAACTGATTAGTAAAAAAGTTAGATTCGTCATATTGATTTAAACGAATAATTTCATTTGGATTGTCTTTGGCATTTCTGGTGTAACCAACCTGATCTTGAATTTGATTTTCGGTAGATTTTAAAAACAATGAAGTTGTTGATAATTTTAGGCGGTCAGTTTTGTATTCTAATCCAAGTAAAGCAGAAGCCTGAGTCAAAAATTTGTATTGGGAACGATTTAAGTTGTTGTCGTATTCTCCTTGTCCAATTGCAAAAAATCGATCAGCTCCTTTTCTAATTTGATATTTATTATCAAAATTAACTCCCAGAATGTATTTTAATGTGTTACTGTTTTTTCCTATTGAAAAATTATCAGCATGAGTAACCCCAAAACTTGTGTTTAAAGGTGATTTCATTTTCTTTACATTCCAGCTTGATTCGAAATTATTATTAATTTGTCCGTTTGGTATTTTACCAAATCCACTTGGTAATTGTCTTTCCTGTCCTCCAAATCCAAAGAAGCTTTTTGTGTTATCAGCATCTGATGAAAGTAGAAAATCACTCATATTGTTATTGGTAGTATATCCAACACCATAGCTTAATTTGGTAAAGCTAGTTGTAGGTTGTGATGTATGAATATCAATTGTTGCACCGGCAAAATCACCATAAATATTTGGATTGAAAGTTTTAAAAACATCCATATAGCCAACAATATCAGTTGGGAATAAATCTAAAGGAATGATTTTCTTAAAAGGGCTGTTTGAAGGAACCGCCAAATCATTTACTTGTAGATTGTTGTATCGGTCTTCTAATCCACGTACAAATAACCCTCTGGATTCTACTTTGGTGATTCCGGTTATTTTTGTTAGTCCTGATTCAACATCACTAACACCTTTTCGGGACATTTCCTGTGCGCCAATAGATTGCTTAATTTCAACTGCATTTTTTTGTTCAAGTAATAATGCTGTTTCTTTTTGTCTGTTTTTAGTAGCAGTTACTACAACATCCTTGAGGGTATAACCACCTGATGAGAGTGATTGATCAAGAGTTAGTTTAGCTCCTTCGGTTACTTTTACGGCAACTTCCTTAGTTTCATAACCAACAAAGCTATATTGAATTGTGTAGCTTCCCGGAGCGATACTAATGGTGTATTTTCCATCAATATCGGTAGTAGTGTTAATTTTAGTCCCTTTTACAAGCACAGTTGCAAAAGGTAGTGTTTCATTGTTCGAATTTTTGTCTGTTATTACTCCTGAAATTGTACCTTTACTCTGAGCAAAGCTAATTGTTGTAATAAAAAGCGTTAGAATCAATAATCTAAGTTTCATAATTTGATTAAATTTTTTGCAAAGTAATGTCAGCTTTGTAAAGTTGGTGTTAATCGGTTGTTACGATTATGTTGCTTCAATATTATCAAATCGTTATCTCTTTAAATTACAGTTAACACAACTTTTATGCTGTTTTTTTATTAGTACATTTACCATCGCAAAAGAAAATTTGCTAGCTATGAAAAAGAAAAACACAAAGATTTTACTGGTAGATGATGAACCAGATATTTTAGAAATTGTAGGTTACAATTTAGCTCAGGAAGGCTATCAAATTGTTACAGCTTCTAATGGTAGAGAGGCAATTACTAAAGCTAAAAAGGAATTACCTGATTTAATTATCATGGATGTGATGATGCCGGAAATGGACGGTATGGAAGCCTGTGAGAATATTAGAAACATTCCTGAATTGAGCGAAGTGATTATTACTTTCTTAACAGCAAGAAGTGAAGATTATTCTCAGGTAGCCGGTTTTGATGCCGGAGCCGATGATTATATCACTAAGCCGATTAAGCCAAAGTTATTAGTAAGTAAAGTAAAAGCTTTATTGCGAAGATTGAAAGAAGCAAGCGGACAGGACAGCGAAACGCTAAATGTGGGCGGAATCGAAATTAATCGTGAAGAATATAAGATTATCAAAGACGATGTAGAGATTGCTTTGCCTAGAAAAGAGTTTGAATTATTTTACCTTTTAGCTTCAAAACCAGGAAAAGTATTTAAAAGAGACGAAATCCTGGATAAGGTTTGGGGTAATGAAGTTGTGGTAGGCGGAAGAACTATTGATGTACACATTAGAAAATTGCGTGAAAAAATAGGTGATGATCTTTTTAAAACCATAAAAGGAGTAGGATATAAATTTGAAGTATAATGTTGGTTTTTAAAACCATATAAGTTATACCACCATTTAGAAATATAAAATGTTCTTGATTGTCAGTTCGAGAGCAGTCGAGAACTACTATTAATCTCGACTGCGCTCGATTTGACAAAAAACAATCAGACCTCTCTATATTTCTAAATGGTATTACACCCAACGTGAAGTCATATAAGTTTAACCAATGTTATAGTTAGGTTTTCTTTTTGTTCTTATGCTTACATGCTCTTATTTTCAAAATGATATTTTTGTAATCAGCCAAAGAGAAAAAACGTATCTGACTCCTGCCTGTCGGCAGACAGGTATATGGTTAAAAAAAGACAGGGTTGTTATTATTTAAGAACAAAGACGAATAAATGAAAATTAGCTTCAAAAAAACATACAAGTTTGCCATCAAATCGGCATTTTACATCAGCCTTTTTTCTACGGCTTTTGTTCTTTTTCTGGCAATGATAATTTTTAATACCACTACCAAAACCTTATTTCTTTTCGGGATTATTTTTGTTTTTGCTATTTATCTCTTTTCATTTTTGGTACTTCAATACCGTGTGGAGCGTTTTATTTACAGAAGAGTCAAAAAAATCTACGACGATGTTTCCCTGTTAGAATCCAGTACGCTTATCAATCAGCCTATCACAACTGATATGGAAACGCTGACCCGTGAAGTCAAGAAGTTTGCCACCGATAAAAAACTGGAAATCGAAATGCTTCAGGTGCGTGAAGAATACCGAAGAGAGTTCCTGGGGAATATTTCGCATGAGTTAAAAACACCATTGTTTACCGTGCAAGGTTATATTTCTACTTTGCTTGACGGAGCAATGGAAGACAAGGCTATTCGTAAAAAATATTTAAAACGTGCCGATAAAGGAGTAGAGCGACTCATTTATATTGTAGAAGATTTGGATATGATTACTAAACTCGAATCGGGTGATTTGAATTTAGAAATAACCGAATTTGATATTGTAGAGCTGATTCGAAATGTTTTCGATTTGTTAGAAATGAAAGCTGATAAAAAGAAAATCAATTTGGTTTTTGAAAACGAAAATATCCAGCCTAATTTTGTCAAAGCCGATAAAGACCGAATCCAGCAGGTGATAGAAAATCTGATTGTGAATTCGATTAAGTACGGTAAAAAAGAAGGAACTACCGAAATTGCCGTTGTGAATTTAACTAAAGAAAAGGTCTTAGTCAGAATAAGTGATGACGGCGAAGGAATTGAAAAACAAAATATTCCAAGGCTTTTTGAACGTTTTTATCGCGTGAACAAAAGTGGTTCCAGAGCCGAGGGAGGTTCGGGATTAGGTTTAGCCATCGTAAAACATATTATCGAAGCGCATAAAGAGAAAATATATGTAGAAAGTGAATTCGGAATTGGATCTGAGTTTTCATTTACCATCGAAAAAGCTAAGAAGAAAAAGAAAGAAAAAGATAAGGATAAAGAATTAGTGCCTGAATAGCATTTGTAAATTAAAAACACTTAAAAGGTGTCGTTGTTTGTACAGCGACACCTTTTTTGTTTTATACAAGTGTAATTGAGTCATTTTTGAAAAAATA